>JAGCGO010000087.1 GCA_017649565.1 Fibrobacter sp.
CGTTGGTCTAGGTTTGTTCTGTAGTCCCATAAGTCCGTACTTTTTATAGTTCTGGTACCAATAATAGATACTTGCATACGTATATCCAATATCCTTGGCTACAGAAATCATTGGTTCGCCCATTTCGTAGCATCTGTGGATCGCGTCAAGCTTTACCTTGATTGGAGCATGTGCCGGATGTTCCGGTGTATTTGTCAATTTATAACGTTTTCTTTGTTCTTGGCACGGCTGACCTTCTTTCTTTATCCACTTATATAGCTGTTTTGTCGATGGATAGCCTAAAAGCCTTACAGTCTTGGTCGCTGATTTCAGATCGTGAAAGGTTTCCAGGGCTTTGGCAATTTGTGCTTCTGTAAAATGCATGATGCGTCCTCTAGTCGTGTCCAACTATTCGTCCGCATCTCCATTTTGCACCGCAAATCTGAGTTCCATGAGTCGGTCAAACCCCTACGCCTTCACTGAGCAGGGTATTTATATGCTCATGACGGTGCTTAAAGGCGATTTGGCAGTTCGCCAGAGTATGGCGCTCATTCGCCTTTTTAAGCAGATGAAAGAGTATATCATCTCCGAAAATCGTAATATTCTAGGGTACGAAGGGATTGTTGAAATTGCCGTACAAACAGAACGAAACACCAAGGACATCGCTGTAATCCAATCTGACCTTCAGAAGGTCATGGAAAACTTCATCGACCCAACAACTTACAAGCATTTTTTGATTCTTGACGGTCAGAGGCTGGAAGCGGATGTGGCTTACATGAAGATTTACGGAATGGCGAAGAGATCCATCTTGATTATTGATAACTATGTGGGCATTAAAACGCTGGACTTGTTGAGGAGTGTCGCCAAGAACGCCCAGGTGACCATCTACAGCGAGCAACGGGGAAATGAGGGCATAACGCCTGCAATAAAGGCCGATTACGAAAAGGCGAGGCCCGATGTTTCTTTGAAAATTGATCGTCCGAACCGCAAGTTCCACGATCGCTATGTATTCCTAGATTACGGTATCCGGAGTGAAAAGCTATTCCTTTGTGGGGCATCAAGCAAAGACGGCGGCAACAAGATTACGACCATAATGCAAATCGAATGCCCGGAGATGTATCATCCCATTGTGGAGGTATTGAAGAAGGTGACTGCGGAGGTTTAGTTTTCCCCATAATCACTTTCCCCGATTTTCTTGTTTTTGCTATTGCTTTTTTCCCGATTTTCCGCAAACACAATGCTTAATATCACATATGCAAAATGTATGGTCGGCACACATGCCCGCTCAGGGGGGAAAGTAATATATTTTTCCAATAGCAGCTTTTCGGGGTAAGTCACATGAAGAACGTCGTTATAATCAGCCTCTTTGCCATTATTTTCACTGGATGCGCGATAACCGGTTATAATACCACGTTTATTCCGTGGTACCAACTCGATCGGTTTCCACAAGAAGCATTTTTAAAACAAAACGAAACCCCTACGATAATGTACGCTTCCGATATGGACGCAAAGTTCAGAGAAATCACATCCCGCTGGTACTGGTGTATCGGTGAGACCGGCTTTACCGGAGAACAGCTATATACTCCAATAGCAGAAAAAAAGATTCGTGAAATCTGTACAATGCAAAGAGCGAAAATCGCCGTTTGGAATGAAAGGCTCATCAATACAGAGCGCGGCATTTATTCTCGCCCGCACACGAACTTCCATTCGTACGCCTCTCCCTACGGCTATACTAGTACATATACAACCACGACCTATTCAGTCCATTCATACGAAATCGACATATATCATTATTCCGCCTACTTTTTCATTCCTATTCCTCCAGAATACCGGATGCAATATGCGCCGGGCTTTTCCGCAACGGACCTGACCCAACAAGATCGTGAGACATTCAAGCAAAATACAGGTTGCCGCATAACTGTCGTGTACGAAAACACCGTCGCTTTTTATGCAAACCTTTTCCCCGGGGACATTATCACCAAAATCAACGACAAGGCAATACGCACCACAAAAGACCTATTCGACGTAAAGAACTCTTCCCAAAAAGGCGACATATGGGTAATAACCTTTGTTAGGAATGGTCAATTATATAGGGTTACATTAGAATACGGACTTTATCCTTCCAAGCAGGGCTGATATAATAACGCACCCAACATCAAAAACTTAACTTTTCCATTTTTTGCTTTTTTCAGCAGCTTTTTTACTTTGCCTTTTTGTGTTTTTGAAGCAGCGTATCAAAATCATAGTCTCTTTTTACTTTTTCCAGAATTGTCGTCACCACTTCGTATATCTCTGACGACTCTTCATAATTAGCAGGACATACAAAATTAACCCTATCTTCAGAAATCAACTTTCGTGCTATACCTTTCTTCCCACCTTTCTTTGGATTATAAACAGCAATAGAATATCCTCCATTTTGCTTAACCATTTTCATACAGGGTATATCAGTTTCCCCATCACCAAAGTAAATCATTCTTTTAAATGGAACTGGACGATCTTCTTCTGCAACATATTTATTAACTTCTCTAGAATCACAAACTTCCTTAATTCCTTTATTAATCTTGAAAATAAACTGTGTTTTCGTTGTAAAATCAACTGCAACACCGGGCCATTCCGCAACTCCAGATGCGTCATATAAAAAAGAACAAGCATATATATGTTCAAATTCTTTGGCTATCGGAGAACCTTCAATCATTTCTTTCAGGCCAGAAGAGTTTATATAATGTTTCACATCCAACCCTATTTTTTTGCCATAAGCATTCACCAAAGAAAACCATTTTTCTACACCAGGATACAATTCTATTTTCTTTCCAAAATCAGTGAATGCTTTTTTGGTTATTGGAATGTCATTATGTTTTGCCTCTGACAACATCAATTTCATATAGCACAAGATGCTACTAGCATCATTTTTTTTAGATAGCGCTGCATTTTTCTTCCAAAATTCAGTTTCATTCATTTTTAGAGATTTTATAAAACCAAATTCTTGCATATTTTTCGGAGACAGCGTTCCGTCAAAATCATAAATTAGTGCTACTTGTGGTTTTTTAGGAGACATATGTTACCTCTAGAAAAATGATTCTAACCTCTTTATCTCAGCCCTTATTTCCATTTGGCGATTAAACTACTTTTCGGCGACATATTTTTTCAGCTTTTCAATTTGGGCATTGATCTTTGGATTATATTTATTTTGTATATTATATACCATTTTTCGGACAAATGCAAATTAATTTATACCATAAAAATGGATTTTACGTTGTTTCTTTCCCGAATTCGACCCTAAACAGCGGGACCCAGGTTTCTTGACCGTCCTCAGAGGTCCAGCGGACAACCTGTGACAGGGTCGCTCTTTGGGGGACAAGGACATTTTTCGAAAGGCTTTTCACCAAGCCACCGCTAAAATCCTTTGCAAACCAGGCAAAATAAAGCGAGCCCTGCTTTATGCAAAAGTTGCCTGAGCCGACATGTTTTTCGACAGTTAGGGGCGTTCCTAAAGTCTCTTTTTCGAGAGCCTTCTGCAACTTTTCTACAAACACATCCTTATCATTATTCTTCTTTAAATACTGTCTTAAATCAACATCGCTGAGTCCCGTCTCAATATGCAGCACGGTCGGGATTTTCACGCTCTTGACTCTACCTTGTTTCTTGAAATGGCTCAACCATTCTGGCGGGAGCATTTCTCCAGCACCAATGATGGTAAGAGATTTCTTGGCACGGGTTGCCGCCACATAAAGCAAGCGATAGTTTTCCTGCGCCTGCTTCGGGTTCGCATCATTCAGCACCCACGATCCCAAGGCAAGCACCACGTTGTCCCATTCAAGGCCTTTTGCGCTGTGCATAGTCCCTACAGATACGGAGCCCATGTTCTTCATTGCAAAATCGCTATACGAGACTTCGCTCAAATACTGATGGAAAGCTCCCAACGTGATTTCATCATCTCCGCAAGCGGTCTCCGTCTCGACAAAATCGTCTATCAAGGAATTCAGTAGGTCAAAAGAACTTTCCCGGCGATGCCATGATTTGTATTTCTCTGCAAGTTCCCTGAATTCCTTTGCACTCCACGGGCACTCGCCTACACGCGGGTCGGCCTGGAGCAGCTCGCAGAATCCCAAAACCTCACGGGTTTTCTCGATGGGGCATTTGTCCTTGTCACGGCCTTTCAAAAGGCGATAGGGCACCAGGTTCTCTTCCAATTTTGCCGCAGCCAAAAACGCCTCGGCATTTTCGCGAGTCAAAATACAATAGGATTCCGTCGGATTCGCCGCAAATTTCTTGGCAAGTATTTCTGCTGCCGCAAACGCGGCGGTCGCCTTGTCGCCCTCTTCGTAAAAAGAGAGTTCCGCGTTTTTTTGATTAACCGCAAACTGCTGCGAACCCTCTTTTACACGGTCCGTCATCAAATCCAGCAATTTTGCATTGGCACGGACTAGTCCCGCAACAGAGCGGTAATTCGTCGTCAAGTAGATTTTTTCGGTATTCGGGAACTCATCCGCAAACTTCTGGAAGTATTCCGATGAACTCCCGCGGAATGCAAATATGCTCTGGTCATCGTCGCCGACAACGATAACGCGCGGTTCCTTTTCGCCCAAGTCATATAGCGCACGCAACAGCCGGTATTCTCCGGCAGACAAATCCTGGAATTCATCGACAAGAATGACTCCGGGGGCGCCAACGCCCATATCTTCGCCGGACTCCAAGAGTTCTGCCGCCTGCGAGACGATATCATCCGCATTCTCGAGCGACTTCTTGTTTCCTTGCACACCGAGAATCGAGAATGCCAAGGAATGGAAAGTCGTGATGGTCACCTTGGCCGACAGCGGCCCCGCCAAATCGAATATGCGCTTCCTGAGTTCACGGCATGCCGCACGGGTATAAGTCAAGCAGAGTATTGAATCCGGTTTGGCTTCTTCCATCCACAAAAGCGACGCGACCTTGTGAACAAGCAGATGCGTCTTGCCCGAGCCAGGGCCAGCCCCCACAAGGATATGTTTCTTGCGGCTCTTTATGACCTTCCGCTGCTCGTCATTGACTTTTTCAATTTCGCGCCTAAGCTCGTCGGATACAGAGTCCATCTGCTCGACACCCTGCATATACTTCAAACGGAAATCTTCGATGTCCATCACGAAGTAGTCTTCAAGCAGTTCCTGTGCCATCCGCTCGTTCTGGAGCATCATTTTGGCATACTCGCCAACAATATGTATCGCCTCGGCCTTGTGCTTGTAATGGGCATCCAGCATTTCAAAGTCTTTGGGCGTAAAGTTGCGCTGCTTCATTTCCGGGTTCAATTCCATGACAAGCCCGGTATAGAACACGACAAGGCCGTGATCCAAGGTAATGGAGCCAATCAAATGCAAGAAAAGGAGCGCATATTCAAGCTGCTTCTGCATCTCGACACGGCCAACAGCTCTTTCTCCATACATTCTGTCCATCAGCTTGTTCAGGGAGAACCAGACGACATTCCCGTTCCGGTGGGACTGTTCCTTTTGCATCTCCGTCAAAGTCTCTATAACCTTATCAAAGATTTGCCATTGCTTCTTGAGACTTTCCTTAATGGATTCCGGAGGAACCAGGAACTCTATCTGGTAAACCTGATGCCCGGCTTCTACCAAATGTATTTCGGCAACACTTTCATGCGCCCAATAACGCAATATCCCACGGAATATAAACAGGTTCCGCCTAGATGTGGACGCTCCGACTGAATCTTCCCTTTGGTTCAATTGGGAATTCAGTTTGGTCATGTTCAGCACAAACCGGTCATTGACACCCTTGCCTTCACAAGCGTTTAGCAATTCCTGCTGCAAGCTAGAAGCGGCATTCAGCAAAGAACGCGGAGTGTCGTTCCCTTTTCTCTGCAATCTCGCGCTCCAGTCATCGTCCTCGTTTAAAAGGCGCAAAGCGCGAAGCAAACGTAATCCGTCATTGGCCTGTTCCCTGGTCAAGCCCAAGTTGACCGTAAGTTCATCAAGTGCGCATTCCGGAGCCCTTGTCCAACGCTTACTGATGATGTGGTGGATAATGCGGTATGCAATGCTTTCCGGCGAATTTGGAATTTCGATTTTATCGGAACCGATTCTTTCACGCGCCTCTTCGGCCGATTCCACAGAAATCGACGAACCATACATTTGCGTCCTGTTGCGTTTCCGCTTCAAGAATCCTTGCTCTTCCAATACGAGAATGGCAAGCTTGACTTTCGTCGTGTTCGTGCTGGTATCTGATTCCTTTTCGGTCCAACCGCACAGATCGGCAATCTCCAATGCCGACATAATCAAGCGATTCTGATTGCCGGCCACCCTTTTCAGCACACGCCAGACAGACGCGATTTCTTGTGCCGAAAGTTTTGATTGCTGCAATATCTGGAAATTTGTATTGAGATCCTTCGGATTGAAAAGGGCAACGCAACTCGCCTGTAAATTAGGGTCGCGACCGGCACGACCGGCTTCTTGCACGTAATTTTCCAGCGTGCTTGAAATCTCGTAATGGGCGACCAATTCCACATTGTCCTTGTCAACGCCCATCCCGAAAGCCGTAGTGGCCACCATCGTATCGACTTCGCCGTTTTGGAACTGGTCCTGAATAGTCATCTTCTTTTCGGATTCCATTTGACCATTGTAGCAGGCGCTCGCGAAACCACGATTATGCAGTTCTTCGGCTAGTGTTTCCGTGGTTTTCACCTTGGACGCATAAATGATTTTAGGACCAGCGTAATCACGGAGAACATTCACCAGCTGCTTACGGCGCTCATTTGTCGACTCCGAGGACTCAATAACCTTATATGTCAAGTTCGTGCGCTTTGCAGGACTGATGAATTTCACCAGTTCAAGATTCAAGCGTTCCTTGAAATAGTTGCAAATATCATCTACAACAGATTTTTTTGCCGTTGCCGTAAAGCAACTCACGGGAATCGGAGATTCCAGATTCTTTTCCGTTTGCAGATCTTTCAAGAAATCGGCCAAATAGAGGTAATCTACTCTAAAGTCATGACCCCATCCGCTAAAGCAGTGCGCCTCGTCCACAACTATACGTTCCACACGGCGATGCTTCAGCAAGTTGAAGGTCGTATTTGAACGTAAGGACTCGGGCGAAATGTACAGGATGTTTTTTTCGCCGTTGAGAACCTTCTCAATGACATCCTTTCGCTCTGCAGGCGAAAGCATGGAGTTGATAAAAGCGGCATCCCCAATCTGACGGCGTCTTTCCAACACATCAACCTGGTCCTTCATCAGGGCGACAATCGGGGAAATCACGACCGTCAATGCGCCCACTTGGCTACCCGCAATCAAGGCGGGCAACTGGAACGTCATGGACTTTCCTCCGCCCGTCGGGAAAACGGCCAACAAGGACTCGCCACGCATCGCAGATTCAACAACCTGCTGCTGCAAAGGAATCTTTTCTTCTTCACTGAAAGAACGGAACCCAGGGAAGCCGAACCATTTCTTCAACTGTTTCGTTGAACTCAGCTGTTCCGTGCAATAAGGGCACTGCGGGTCCCCGCACGGAACAAGGCGACGGCGATGCAAGATGTTTTCTATATGCGGATACTGGTAGCGCACCCAATAGGGAACATAGTCGCTTGGGCCTTCTTCGTAGAAAAGCGTTAAGAGAAAGCTCCATTCCGCACGATACGCCGCCCATTCATTTTGGAAATCCTGATACAAGCAGATTGAATTCGTGTAATGGATTTCGAACCAGTCTTGAATTTCCGGCGCCTTGGAGCGCAATTCAGATTTTCCGGGAACATCCGCAAGAAAAAAGAACGGAGCAAAGCCAGGCTCGTTCTCTAAAAACATGAACAGCAAATAGCGAAGCTGCCACGGGAACGATTCCCATTTTTTAATACAGTCCTCTAAAAGCTGCTTGCATAGTTCGGCATCCTTCAACGGATCCGAAGGTTCGTCTTCGCTGTGCAGATATTCCTTTCGCAATTTATGATATGGCTTCCGCGGAAATAACAGCGAAGAAAGCATCAACGTATCAAGCACATCAATGTTCGGAAAATCTATCGAAAAATACTGCCTGAGAATCGGGGCGTCATGACGAAGTAAATTGTGGCCCACGATAAACCGCGCATTTGCCGCGGCAGCCTCTAACTTGGCCGGATTTTTCTCGCGAATCCGTTCGTTGCCTAGAATATATCCATACTCCCGGACCTTTCCTGTCTCGGGATTATATTCCAAATCAAAAAACAAAAAATCGCTAAAATCCAGCATTTATTATGCGTATATACTAAAATACTTGAATAATTTAAATAGAAAAGCACAATTAGTACATCTGGGGGGTACAAAAAACTCGTTTTTTCGCTATTTAGGGTAAAAAAATCTAATTTAACCGCATGCACACAAAGCCCCTTTTTACAGGTTTCCTCGCAATCCTGATGTTCGCACTCTCCCTGTGCGCGCTTAACGGATGCTCCGGAAGCAGCGCCGACACCGACCAGGACGAAGAAGAATTCAGCGACAGCGACGATAGCGAAGACGGCGGAAGCGGCGACAAGGGCGGTAAAAAGGGCGACTCGAAGAAGTCCGGCAAAAAGGAGATCACCGTCGAGGTGTCGAAGGGCTCGTTCATGGACCCCCGCGACGGGAAAACGTACCCGACACTCACCATCGGGGGCCAGACCTGGATGGCCAAGGACCTGGATTTCTCCAAGGGCCTCGACTCCGTAATCAAAAGGCCGGAAGGGACCGCGTACCTCTGGAAAGACGCGCAAAACGCATGTCCCGACGGCTGGCACCTGCCCTCGAACGCGGAATGGAACGACCTGTTCGCCTCTGTAAAAAAAGACTTCAAAGATTCTGTAGCCTGGGCCCTCAAATCCAAAAGCGGTTGGGATTCCACTTGGGCCAATGTCAATGGCAAGTACGAAGACGTCAGCGGAAACGGTGCGGACATCTACGGGTTCAACATTCAAGCCGCAGGCACAGGCCTTGGCGACGATCAGTTTGAACGAACCCAAGGCGAAGTGGCGTCGTACTGGACAACTTCCAGAGCAGAGGACAAAAGATATAACATCGCCATTTATATTACACACGACCGTACCTTTACATCAACAGCAGAAGCCGACCTTGATTACAGCAGTCTTTTCATACGCTGCGTCAGCGACAGCAACTCGACACTCACCACCTTCGGCGAGTGCGACGATTCCCGGAAAGACGAAATAAACAAGCTCAACGGCGTTTACTACTACTGCTCGGAAGCAATGGACTGGAGCCGGGCAGAAACGCAACAGATCCTCAACCACGAATACGGCGAATGCAACGAGGACAATTCCAACATAGGGCACTATAACGACACCGCGTTCGTCTGCAAATGCGAACGCGAATGCCGGTGGAAATACGGCACGTCGAGAGAAGGCTTGCCCGAATGCGACGGCTCCAAGAAAATCACGAACTACCTGGATTCCACGTTTGTCTGCGGATCGGGCGCATGGCACCCTGCCAAGCCAGAAGAGATCTACTCCGAATGCACCGAAGAGAACAGCGGCCAGATAGTGTCGCTGAACAAACAAAAGTACGTGTGCCACGAACCGGCATGGAGAGTCATGACGCTCCCGGACAGTGCCGTCGGGATATGCAACGCCAGTAGAAGCTGGACCGTGTACACAAGGAAAGTAGAACCCGAATATTCGAAAACCTACTACTACGATTCCTACGCCTGTGAATATGAGCACTGGAGACGCTTTAGCACACTCGAAGACACGCTGGGCTATTGCGAAACAGACGGAAAAACAGGGGTCGCCGAGGGTTACACCTTTGAATGCGACGCGTCCAAGCACAGGTGGTTTACCACCATTACAGACGAGCGCGACGGGAACAAGTACCGTGCAGTCATAGCCCATTACCATCTCTGGATGGCCGAAGACCTGAGATATGGCGGAAAGGATCGTTATACCTGGTCCGAAGCCCTGGGCGTCCCGCCAGAAAACGACACCGAATTCTGGACCAAGATCAGCGATCCCGATTCAGCAGGCATCTGCCCTGAAGGCTGGCACATTCCCACCATGGAACAATGGGAGGATCTTATAAGCTCCGCGGAGTTAATGGAGGATATCGGAATACTGTTCGAAGTAGGCAACCCGGAAACAATCCAAGCACGCGATTTTTACGGATTATCCCTTTCCCTTGATCAAATCGACACAGTGAAGTCAACCATCCGAACCGAAATGGACAATGTTTGCGTAAGCGGCTTAAAGCAAAGCGGCGAATACGGGACAATAATAGAGGAAGTCTGTTCGAGGCAAGTCGGAGGGGAACCGATGTATTATATCCATAGCGGCTCCTATTGGAGCATCTATGACATAGTGGCACTCAGGGGCCTATCCGCTTACGATCATAACGTCGCCATTTTCAGCGAATACATCACGATACCAGACGGTCAAACCCAAAGGGGGCTGGGCGGCGGAGTCATAGACGGCGAAAGAACTACGCCGCGAGCGCTTCGCTGCATAAAACCCGGGGCTGTCGGCCCGTTGAAGCCTATTTACCTCGTAGAAGAGGAATAAAAAACGCTTACTTCTGCAAGTTCAAGCTGGCGTTTGCGGCGCCATACAGGCTAATGCTGTAATCCTTGATGATGTACACCGGAATCTTGTTCAGCAGTGGACGGATGTTCGGGTTGTAGTTCTTTTCGAACCACTTCATGAACAAATTATCGCGTTCGAGCCAGCGCAGGTCCTTCTGCACGGTACCGCCGGCCAGGTAGAGGCCACCCAGCGGCAAGAACAGCGTAGAAGCGTCGCTTGCGAAGCGGGCGAGCATCTTCACGAACAGGCGCATCATCTCGGCGGCCACCGGGTCGGTGTCGCTGGCACGGCTGATGTACTTGGGGCGGTCATTCGGCTCGGTTTCTTCGATCTTCTTGAAGGCCTCGTTGTCGGGCACGCCGCGGGTTTCCTTCCACCATTCGTACATGTTGCGCAGTCCCATGCCGGACACGAGCGGTTCCACGCCGGGAACGGTGCCGATCTTCTTTTCCATGTAGTCGTGGAATTCCTGGGAATCCTTGTCGAACGGGGCGAAGGTAGAATGTCCGCCTTCGGAGCAGGCCGGGATGTACTTTTCGCCGTCAAAGGCGAGGAAGCCAACGCCCATGCCGGTGCCGGGGCCAATCACGGCCTTGGTCGCCTTCTGCGGGGCGGGCGTGTTGCCGTCGGTATGGACAAGCTTGAAAATCTGCTTGGGGTCGTCCACGTCGAGCGTCGGGATGCCGTAGCTGATAGCCATGAAGTCGTTGATCACGAGTGTCGGGATGCCGGTAGCCGCGGTGAGGGCTTCGCCGTCCACGCACCACGGGAGGTTGGTCATGACGCACTTGTTGCAGCTCACGGGACCGGCCGCGCTAATGCAGATATGGCTGGGCTTCAGGTCAACGCGGGATTCGGCCGCGACCTTGAGAGTCTCACGGATAGGCGCATCAAGGCCATCGATATCCTTGGAAGGGCACACGGTTTCAAGAATCAGAGTAAACTTGCCGTCCTTGTAGCCAACGAGGCCAAGGTTCGTGTTGGTACCGCCAATATCGCCAGCGAGGACGAGTCGGTCAAATTTCGCATCGGGATTAAGCCATTTGATTTCCATAGTAAAGCTCCATTTTGCATTTTGAATATAGGAAATAATGCTCCGGCAGGCCCCCAAAACAACCTCGGTTTACGCATTCCGGCACACATGGGGATTCCATTTAGATTATTTTATTATAGCCGCAGGCGAAAAAAGAAGGCAGAGGAAGCGAAAATGACGACATCCGAAGACATACTCAACAGAAACGAAAGCGAGGCGAACCTGTTTGCAGGGAACCTGATGCTGATCATCTGCATCATCTCGGTCGCCCTGGTTTTCGTACTGCTATTCCTCGACTCGTTCATCCCGTTCGACCTTCTCCTCCCCCTCCTGGTCGTCGAGAACGTCGTGCGCATCCTGATTTTCCTCCTCATCAAGCAGCGTCACGGCAGGGGTCCCGACCTCAAGTGGATCATCACCCTGTACATACTGGGGTTCGCCTGCATTGTCTCGACGCTGTTCGGTCAGATGGAATGGTTGCTCTTCGCAGGGCCGTTCCTTGTCGCCACGCGCTATTACGATGCCCGCTTCACGTTCAAGATCGGTCTGATAAGTATTGTCTGGGCTATCATCTTCAGTTTCGCCCTCATCCCCATCAGCGTCTACTCCGGACTGATCGACCTCAACCTTGCCGAATTCTCCGGCGACACGGTGCTCAATGTCGCGCCGGGATTCCTCGGACTGAACAAGGCGGTCAATATCGCGTACGACAACCTCGACTACACATCGATTTTCGGGACGGTGGGACTGTTCGACACCAAGGCGACATTCATTCTGTCCGTGTTCCTGTTCATCGCCACGCTCATCACGCGGCACGGCAGGCAGATTATCGAAAACGAGATTAACGCCGTGAGCGCGACGGCAAGGCAAAAGAGCAACGACCTCGCAAACATCAACGCGCTCGCCGACAACATCCACGAGCTGTACTTCGTCAACCCCTTCACCGCGAATTTCACCCACATCATCCGCAAGAGCTGTCTGCACCTGGAAGCCCTGGCCAAGCGGTTCATATTCTCGGAAGACTTTTTTGTGAGCGTCGAAAAGAACATCGACCCGCTCGTCCTCGAGCAAGACAAGATCGCATGCCACAGGTTCTTCTCGAAGGAAAACTTCATGCACGTCTTTGTCACGGGAGAACAGCAGTCCATCGAAGCGCGGTGGCTAATCGCGGGCGAAGTGTTCTGGGTGCGCAGCAAGGCGATTCTCGGCTTCGACAAGACCGGCGAAAAGTGCGTGGTCTTAAGCGTAGAAGACATCACCTCGGAAAAGGAAACGCAAAAGCTCACGTCCGTGCTCGCGGGCCTCGCCGACGATTTCGACTATATCAGCCACGTCAATATCGAGACCAACGAAGTCTCGCGCATACACACCTCGGCAAAATTCCTGCAGGCGATTATCGCCATCGACCACAAGACTCCGCCCAACACGTTCTCGGTGGACAGTTTCAACTCGTTCATGGCCAAGATTATCCATTCGAGCGACCTTCCGGACTTCCTCAAGAACGGCATGAACACCGACTTCCTCGACCTGCTCCACAAGGAAAAGATCATCACGTTCCGCTGCCGCGTGCGCATGGAAAACGGCTACACCTGGCACAAGGCCAAGCTCATCACGAACGAGTACAACCCCTCGAGCCTCGTTGTCGGCCTTACGGACATCAGCAACATCGTCGAGCTCGAGAACGAGCGCGTGGCTCACGCCATTTACGAAAATGCGAGGATATTTGCCAAGGCGTTCACCCAGCGCTACGCCGTTGCCTACTACGCAGACCTGGTCAACAATTCGGTGACGACGTTCCAGGGCGAAAAGGTCACGGAGCGTTACTACGACGGCACTCACACTTATATGGAATCTGCGGAAAACTTCATCATGGAGAACATCCACGAAGAAGACAAGGCCAGGATAATCCAATATATCCAGCCCGACTACATTCGCCCGCGTCTCGAAAAGGAAGGGTCTTACTCCACCACATTCCGCGACATTTCCACGACGCCGTGGAAGACCTTCCAGATCGAAATTTTCTGGGGTCTCGACAAGGACCATGCCGTATTCGCCATAAGCGACATCACAGACAAATAAATATATTGTCGGTATGCTGCACCTGAAATTTTCCCTGAACCTCGAAGACCTTGCCGACGAACTGATCAAGGCCGTCAAGGGTTCCTGGGGAAACCCGTTCCAGACGCCCGTGGTGATTTTCCCGGACCCGAAACTGGAGCAGTGGTTCAGGCTGCACTGGGTCAAAAAGTGCGGGATGCTAGCGAACTTGAACTCCATGATGATCGACAAGTTCCTGCTCAAGATTCTCCACGAAGACGACAATACCAAAAAAAAATTGAACGCAGACATGCTGCGGAATGTCATCTGGGCATACCTCTACGGAAGCGACTACCACCTGCTTGGCGACGAGGTCGTGCGTTACCTGGAAACCGACGGCAAGCTGGACGAGCAGCACCTTTTCGACCTTTGCGGAAAGATGGCCGCACTCTTTTTGGAATACGAGACTTCGCGACCGGCGGGGTTTATCCGCAAAAGTGGCGGCAACTTTGCCGACGGCATTCTCGACTGCTGGAAACAGGGTGCACTGCAAGACTTTTTTGACGGTGGCGACCGCGAAAAATGGCAGCGGACGCTCTACTCCAAGATTTTCCACCAGCAGGGCACCGAGCCTTCGCTGCTGACCCGCGCCTTTGACGCGATGAACGAGCGGAAAAATGCAAACCTTTCGCAGAAATTCAATACAACGTATTTGACCATACCTTTTTTGTTCAAGGACTGCATGGACAATCACGACGGGAAATTCCATTGTGACCAGTTCATGGGCGAAAATGGACCGCTCCCGGTGTTCATTTTCGGGCTGACGGGCATGGGACAGTTCTACCGCGTGATCTTGCAAAAGTTTGCCGAGGAGCACGAGGTATTTGCGTACATACAGAACCCGTGCATGGAATTCTGGGAAGATGCAACAACGCCGTACAGCGACATTCACCGCAAATGGCATTCGCGCAACGGGGAATGGCAAGGTGAATCAGGACCCATCCCGGACAATATCCGCGACAGGCTCTACACCCAGCTGGACGAAACGGCAGACCCCGATGACGACGATACCGAACTGGGCGTAAATTCCGCTTCGGAAAATGCACTGCTGTGCTATTGGGGAAAGTCCGGCAGGGACAACATAAAACTCTGGTGTCAGGCGGCCGACTACGATTTCGAATTCGCGGGCGACATGGACTCTGGAACGGGAGCCGCGATTCCCACCGACAAGCTGCTGCATAAGGTGCAGTACATGGTGGCAAGCCGCAGGAATGATTTGCCCGGCTTTGCATCTTGCAAGCCCGACGATAGTTTTACGCTCACGGCCGCGCCCACGAAAGAACGCGAGATGGAAGCGCTCCACACGCAAATCTGCCACTTGCTTGCCGAAAAGGACAAGGACGGCAATCCGGCAAACCGCATCAGCGACATTCTCGTTTTCTCGCCCTGCCTGGATGACTACCGTACGGCCATTTACCAGGCGTTTGACCAGTCTTCTGAAAAGAACATCCCGTTCTCGATTGTCGATTCCCCGGCGAAGGCTTCGCTCACGGCCGAGGCGCTGGAAGCACTTTTTGCCGTACAGAAAAAACAGAGCCTGTACCGCCCTGCATTTTTCAGCCTTATCCGCAATCCCGTTGTGCAGAACACGCGCCACATTACCGACGACAACGTGGAAGCCTGGGAAACGTGGGTCAGGAACACGAGTACGTTCCGCACACGCAACAGCAACAAAGACGGCAACGACTGGAAAAAGAACCTGCGCAGGGTTCTCGCGTCAAGATTCGGTACGCACACCATAGATATGGACGGCGAGGAATGCCTCCCCTATGCCGACATGATGAGCGCGAACAGTACATCACTGAGCCGTTTTGCCGACTGCATCGACGAACTCGAGGAATGGATAGAACTCGCCCATAAAGAAAGCACCGTAACGCCCGCTGTGCTGGACAAGGTCGTGAGTTTCCTGAACAAGTGGATTGCCATGCCGAACCCGCCGGAAGGTTTTGCCGGCGAGACCATCATTTTCCAGAACGTGACGGCAGCACTTGAAAATCTGCGCATCCAGTACGATGCCGGTGCTCCGTCCATTTCGTGGGATTGCATTTCGCAGACGCTCTGCAGCGCCGCCGAAAGTTCCGAATACAGCTGCGGCAACCTCTTTGTCAACGGGATTACCTTCTCCAAGTTCATTCCCAACAGGATTATCCCCGTTAAGCACCTGTTCTTTATCGGGGCGGATTCCACGAGTTTCCCCGGCACCAAGACGCAGAACACGCTGGACTTGCGCAAGGCCGTGGCTCCGTGGCCCGGCGACGACTCGCCTATTGCAAAACGTCGCTATGCATTCCTGTGCCAGCTGATGTGCACGAAGGAAAGTTTCCATATCAGCTACGTGAACAAGAATATTGTCAAGGACGAGGATCTTTACCCCTCCTCCGTTGTCAACGACATCAGGAATTTCCTGAAGAACGCCATCCGGGAAAGCGCCCATAACGAAGGTTGTAAGCTCAGTGCTGCTGATGCCAAAAAACAGGCCGAAAAGTTGTGGCCGCAAAAGGAAATCCCGCTTGACGAGACGCGCCCCTACAGCGATTTGTTCACCACGAAGGAATTCCGAAACAAGTCCGTGTACAAGAACATGGTGGCAAGCGCCGAACCCGCTTCGGGCCATGACCAGCTGCCCGGCTCTATTGACAAGAGCCCGGGATGGGTCAGTCTGTACCAGTTGAAATGCTTCCTGGACGATCCTCTGCAATTCCGCATTTCGCAAATGATGCAGAAAGACGACGAGACGCCCAGTCCGGGCGAAGAAACTTTCGAGCCTATCGACTTCGACAGCCTGGAACAAAGTTCCCTCATGAAGAGCATGGTCGCGGCAGCCATTACGGGCAACGCGCATGACTTGGATGCTCTCCGCAAGTCGCTCACGCTGAACGGCAAGATTCCTGACGGACAGTACGGAGAAAAGTTGTGGAAAGTCGCCGAGAGCCGTAAAGACGCACTGCTCCAGCAGATGGATAATGTCCCGGACTCTCCTGCAAAAAATGCTGGAAGCTGGACGTTCAAGGACAAGATTGAATTGCCCATAATCCAGCCCAACGGAACGCGGTGGACATTGTTAGGGAATCTCGACTGGTGCAATAGCGAACATAACAGCATTACAAGCATCACAACGTCGGATATGAAGGGCAAGGCCGGCAATAAGTATTTCAGGAACAGCAAGTACACGGGCCCGTACGTGGCTGCACTCGCGCTTATTGCGCAAAAGGATTCCTGCGATACCGAGACTGTCGACATTTCTATCTACAGCACCAAGGGGAGCGAGCCCAGCAAGGCGAAGGTGCGCATGACACCGGAAGAGGCGCGTACCATGCTCTCTACCATTTACGACAAAGCGTTCCAGCAGAAGTATTCCAAGGCCGTCCCCATCGACATGGTTGACGAAACCATAACGACATTCCATGAATACGCCCAGATGTTGAGCAATGCATGGACGTACTTTGATAAGCGGCACCTGCTCGACAAGCGCAAGGACACGGGATTCGACCCGCAAAACGACTTTAACGGCGAACTGGGTGCATGGCAAGAAGAAGCAAAGAAGCAGAAAAGTCTGTTCCGTATTGAAATCGGTGCACCGCAAAGCACGGAGGGCGAACGATGAATATCGAAAAATTCGACCCCCGCAAAAACCTGTTTATCGAAGCCTCTGCCGGAACGGGCAAGACGTTCACAATCCAGCAGATTGTGGCAAAGCTCGTCGGCGAAGGCTGCCCGCTCAAGAAAATCCTTATCGTCACCTACACCGAAAAGGCTGCTGGCGAGCTGAGGGACCGCATCCGCAAAAAGATGGAAGAAGTCCTGGACAAAGAGGAAACGAACGAGAGCGCCGCCGAAAATTTCGAAAGGGCTTTGCGCAGCATCGACAACGCGGCCATTTTCACGATCCATTCTTTCTGTCAAAAAGCGCTGAAGGAATTCGCCTACGAAGCAGGCCGTCCGTTTGACCTCGCTATGGTCGACGACAAGAGCGTAAAGACAATGATAAACGCCTGGGCTCGCGACAAGTGGCCCAAAGACGAACTCTACCAGACAATCTTGCAAGCGGCTTCGGCAGCAGACTCGCTCGAGAAATCGCTCACGGAAAAACTCTCGGCAGCCATCGACATGTACAAGGGCGAAGGCGATGACGGTAAGGAAACTGTCGCTATCGACCATGCAGAAACAAGTATGTTCGAAACGGCACCGAAAAATTTTGCCGACCTGTTAAGCAACCAGCAGATTGTAGACAACATTGCAATCCTGGAACAGCACCGCAATCTTGGCTTCACAAAGACAGGTACTGCCACG
The DNA here is from genome assembly GCA_017649565.1 of Fibrobacter sp. Lineage (GTDB taxonomy): Bacteria > Fibrobacterota > Fibrobacteria > Fibrobacterales > Fibrobacteraceae > Fibrobacter. Next base: position 17,916 of record JAGCGO010000087.1, read on the forward strand.
GTCGGGGACTTCGTCGATGCACTCAAGGAATGGCAAGATGGAAATTCCCTGTTCAGCGGGAAAACATTCAAGTCCTCGAAGACACTAGATTCGTGGCCACGCGAAGCCTACGATGCGTTCCTGTTCTTCAAGAAATTCAAGGACGACCTCAAGGAAATTTCCAGCGACATTTTCCAGAAGCAAATCCAGAAATTCCTTTACAGCCAGATAAAGCCGCTTTTCGAGGAATGGCAAAAGTTCAAGAACGACAACAAAATGCAGTCGTTCAACGACATGATCCTCTCCGTCCATAGTGCCGTCCTCAAGCGGGGAACAGATGGCGAAGCGAGCGAACTCTGCAAGCGGTTGCGCGAACAGTACCGCTACGCTATCATCGACGAGTTCCAAGACACGAACCAGCTGCAATGGGACATTTTCAAGGAAATCTTCCTCGACGCAAAGGACCATTCCATTTTCGTGGTGGGCGACCCGAAGCAGTCCATCTACAGTTTCCAGGGTGCCGACGTCAATGTCTACCTCAAGGCGACAAAAGAAATTGGCAACGGAGACGATCTCAAGAGCAATTTCCGTTCCACGAACTCCGTTATCGAGGCATGCAACAAGCTCTTCGCGTGCAAGGATTTCTTTGGCGAAGGCATGGCATTCAAGCCGTCTTACGCTCCTGGCGAAGATCCCGACGGCGATCCGGAAAACAAGAAACTCCAGAAACCGAATGCGCGATTCTATAACGAGGAATCGAACGAATGGGAAGAGGCGGCACCCTTCTGGATTTCGGAAAGTGGAATCGGCGCCAATAATTTCGCACAAACTTGCGTAGAAAAAATCATCGATTGCTGTACGTATGTCAAGGACGGCAAAAAGACAAAGCTGCAAATCTTCAACAAGGATTCCAAGGGCAGTGACGACATCTACCGCAACGTGACATTCAGGGATTTCGCCATTCTCGCACGCTCCAGAAACGAGATGGAAAACATCGAGACCTGCATGAAGCTCGCCGGCGTGCCCTACACGCGCTACAAGGACAGCAACCTGTTTTACGGTCGCGAGTGTGCCGAATGGATTTCGCTGTTCAAAGCCATCAACGCCACCGATTTCTCGGCGTGGAACAGGCGCATTCTGAACGAAGCGCTGATTACCGACTTCTTCGCCGTCGACTTGGCCAATGTGGAAAGCGAAACTTTCGATGACCCGTTCAGCAAGGAACGGAAGATGATATGCCACTGGAAGGAACTTGCGAACCAGCGCCGCTTCGCGGAAATGCAGGAGAGCATCTACGGCGAAAGCGAGGTGGAAAAACGACTTTCCGACCTGAGCAAGTTGCAGGAATTCACGAAGCTCCGCCAGATTGGCAACTATGCCATCAACTACCTGTACAACCATAGTTGTACATTGGATGACCTTATCCGACACCTGCAAGACCTCGCCAGTCTCACGGGCGATGCCGACGATCAGGACGGCAACCTTGTCGCGAAGGGAACGGACTTTGATGCCGTCCAGGTGATGACCATCCACGCTTCCAAGGGCCTGGAATTCCCAGTCGTCATTTCCGTAGCCGGATTCAAGCAACTCAACAGGTCTACAAGCGGGCCATACCTGTACCACGAAGGGGACAGCATCCGCCTGGGCTACGGTGCAGCGGCAAAGGAAGCACGCCAGGCAGAGGAACTCCAGGAATGGGAAAGGCTTTTCTACGTCGACTTCACGCGAGCCTCCTCGATACTGGTGTTGCCCCGCTATTCAAGCTGGTTCGACAAAGACGGCAATCCCAAGGAAGATTTCCGGTTCCTCTCTGCATCGCTGAAGAGATTCTGTTCCGACGAGGAGAACGCGAAACTCTTCACCGTCATGCCGACCGTAAAGGAATGGGACTACTTCATTGAGCGCGACTTGAAGCGAGATGTCCAAGAAAAAATTCTCGCCCCCGCAAAAGAAGCATCCGGGAAAAAGCAGGAAGAAGGCAACGACGCAGAATCCGAGCAGAAGGGCAAAATACAAGAACTGCAAAAGAGTGTAAGAAAGCTCAGCATCATGCAGCACTCCTACAGTACGCTTGCCGGCAAGAAGGAATCTACACTCAGTATTGACGAAGAAGCAAACCTGGACAAGGAAGGCAGCGCCGAGGCGAACCACTTTGCGGGTGAAGATATTGAACTCGACTCCACGCAAATCGAAGCCAACATAAGGTACCCGCGCGGCTCCAAAATCGGTAACGCGCTCCACGAAATTTTCGAACTCAGCAAGTTCAAGAACATCGGCCTGAACCATGAATGTGTAGAATCCATGTACGATTCTGCAGAGCTCGCGATGCTTGTAGAGGAAACGTTCAAGAAGCAGTCCCTGCCCATCTGGGACCACAAGGAAGAATGGACACGCCACACGCTTGACATCCTGTGGAATACGCTGAACGCAAGTTTGCCCGCTATCGAAGCCGGGCACAGGAGCGGTGAAAGTTTTGCGCTGAAGTGCCTCGACGAAAAAAGCCGAAAGGCCGAAGTCCAGTTCAACCTGAACGCCACCACCGACAACAACGGCGAAGCGAGCGAATACCTGCAAAGCATCTGCAAGGGATTCATTGACTTGGTATTCATGCGTCGCGACACGCAGGGACAACTGCGATTCTCCATTGTCGACTGGAAATCCGACGTGATGGCGGACGGCGATTATAGCCCTGCAAGCGTACAGAAAAAGGTCGACGAAGACTATTCCGTGCAGCGTGTGCTTTACTGCTATTGCCTGATCAAGTGGCTCAAGCAGTTCTACGGAATTGGCGACGGGAACGCTCCGCTCAGCGAATCCGAGATTTTCGACAAGTACTTTGGCGGTATGTACTACATATTCGTACGCGGCTGCAAGGCCGGCACCGAAAGCGGAATCTACGCGCACACCTGGGAAAACTTCGCTGCTCTCGAAAAGTCGTATAGCAACATCCGCAAGCTTATGCGCCAGCGCAAAGATGCCGGGGAGGACGAACAATGAGTCAGGTCATCGCTCCCATTAATGTACACCTGCACAAGCTCATCACGCAAGTAGAGCCGAACCTCCCGCAATGCGTGCAGCAGTTCCTCTATCTTGTCCTTTCGCTGCAGGACGACGGCAATACGCAATTCGCTCTGGATGCAGAACTATTTTACTCAAAATGGGCACAGAAATGGAATGGACTGCTCAAACTGTACGATCTTGAATCTATTGACTTCGAGGCCGGTACATTTGGTAATGCCAGTGAGTTCAAGCCGATTATCGAAAAAGCCATCGCTGCCATTCTAGAGCAAAAATTCGAAAGCATCATTAGCTGGGAAAATGCCGACTGCGAAGTCTCGGACGAAAAGAACTCCAAGCTGTTTGTCGCCTGTCCCTCCGACGGCATTACCTACCTGTACATCACGAAGTACTTCGAGGCCAAGCGCATTATCGAAAGTACAACGTCGACATTATTTGCCGACGGCACGACACCAACGGAATCGGCCATCGCGGACTGCATCGAAAAGATTTCTAGAATCCACACCAGGAATCCCAAGTTCGCGAACAAGAACAATCCCGAAGGCAAGTTCCTCGTGAACCGCGAGCAGGCCGAAGCCATCATCCGCGGGCAAGGCGAAAACCTTATCGTCACGGGCGGGCCGGGAACCGGAAAGACGACGGTCGTGCTGTACATTCTCTGGTGCATGCTGGAATCGCACCCGGAATATCTCGATTACGACATCCATCTCGCCGCCCCGAGCGGCAAGGCCGCCGACCGCATGCGCGAAAGTCTTGTCGGGAGCCTGGGAGAAATCGAAGCCAGCGAAAGGGAAGCACATCCCGACATTTTCAACAAGCTAAGTAACCTTGAGAGCAGCACGATCCACAGGATGCTCAAGTACACTCCCGACGACGGTGGATTCCGCTACAACAAAAAGAACCCGTTCAGCAAGAATTCCATCTTCGTCATCGACGAAGCGAGCATGATCGACATCTCGCTTTTCGCCGCGTTCCTGCAATCCGTCCAGGAAGGCTCCAGGATATTCGTGCTGGGAGACCCGTACCAGCTGCCCTCTGTAGAAGCCGGCGCCGTACTGGGCGAAATCCTCAAGCCCGAAAACGCCACCAGGAACTTTGTCGTCAAGCTCACCAAGACGAACCGCTTCACCGACGATTCCGAAATCGGCAGGCTCGCCAAGGCCATCCAAAGCCGCACCGAAGTCCCGATGGAATCCGGCGACACGGTGAAGTTCATCGACTCCCCCACCGGGGGCAAGAAAGCCGAAGAAGCCGCCATCGCAGCACTCGTAAACGACTGGGTCAAGGACTTTGCCGAAATGCCCGCCCTCGCTGAAAAAGCTGCCCAGGAAATGGACCTCGAAGACAAGCCCGCATGCAACCGCCTTTGGGAACTGTCGCTGCAAAAGCGAATCCTCTCGGCGGAACGCCGCGGCCCGCGCGGTGTCGAAAAGCTGAACCAGGCCGCCTGCAAAAAAATCCGGCAGCACGGCACAAAGGGCAATCCCGCGAACCAGTACTTCCCGGGAGAAATCCTCATCCTGACGCGCAACCAGTCGATGTACAAGCTCTACAACGGCGACACGGGAATCGTCATTTTCAGGGACGCCCGCCCCTACCTGATGATAAAGAGGGAACGCTTCGAGTTCTACCCGCTCACGCTGTTGCCGGCAGACGCCATCGAACCCGCATTCGCCATCACGATACACAAGTCGCAGGGGTCCGAATACAACCACGTGATGATGCTCCTCCCGACACGCGAAGGGCACCCCCTCCTGACAAACCAGATCCTGTACACCGGAATCACCCGCGCCAAGAAAACCGTGACCATTGTCGCGGGCGAAAACGCCTTCCGCGCCGCCTGCGCCACCGTAACCCAACGCGACACCGGCATCCGACTGTAAAAGCACGTAATCTGCACAACAAAAAGCATACCGACAATCCCTAGGTCAGCATTCCCTAGGCCAGCATTCCCTAGGTGTGCATTCCCTAAATCAATAGCGGGAAATTCCTCCAGACATAGGCAATAAAATCCTCCGGATACGAGAATAGGAGCGTCGGCCGGGGAAGGGAATGCTTGTTTCCCACCCACGTTTTTTTGTATATTCAAATGGAAAATGGAGATGCCCGCTCGGAGGCGGGCATGACAATAGGAAATGCTAGATAAAGAAGTTTTAAAGACCGTCAGCCGCATCGAACTATCCGTTCGCGGCACGCTCGACACCGTGATGACCGGCGCTTACCATAGTTCCTTCAAGGGGAACGGTATGGAGTTCAGCGAAGTCCGCGAGTACATGCCGGGCGACGACGTGCGTACCATCGACTGGAACGTGACGGCACGTACCGGCACGCCTTATGTGAAGAAGTTTATTGAAGAACGCGAAATGACCATGCTTTTGATGGTCGACGCGTCCAGTTCTTCGGAATTCGGTTCCGGCAAGCAGATGAAGGGCGAAGTCATGGCGACTCTCACCGCCCTCCTCGCCTTTGCTGCCATCAAGAACAACGACAAGGTCGGCCTCCTGATTTACACCGACCAGGTCGAACTCTTCATCCCGCCCGAGAAAGGCCGCAAGCACGTGCTGCGCCTTATCCGTGAAATCCTTTACTTCAAGCCACAGCATCATGGCACCAACACACAGGTGGCGCTGGAATATGCCGGCAAGATTTTGAACCGCCGCGCCGTCGTCGTGGTGATGAGCGACTTCTTGGACGAAGGTTTTGAAAACGCATTCAAGATTCTGCGCAAGCGCCATGACGTCCTTGCAGTCTCCGTTGTCGACCCGCGCGAAATGGAACTCCCGCCCGCAGGACTCGTAGAACTCGAAGACCCCGAAACCGGCGAAACGCTTTTGATCGACACCGGCGACGCGTCCTTCCGCGAAGCGTTCGCCCGCGAGGCCAAGCGCCAGGGCAAGGCCGTCAAGGAATTGTTCCAGCGCATGTCCATCGACTTCGTACGCATCGAGACGCACGACGACTTCAAGGAAACCGTGGCCCCGCTTATCGAGCACTTCCGCCGCCGTGCGAAAGCCGCTAGGATGTAGGAAACCGCAAAATAATTCAAATTGAAACAGTCGCCGGCATTCACGGCGACTTTTTCATTCAATTAGGAATTCTGCCTGTAACCGCTAAGGGCAAGCAGGATAAGCGCCGGGGTGTAGAAAGCCCTTCGTGGAAACTCTGCATGCGGCAACAAGCGAACAGATAACGAAAGAGCCGTATGCCGCAATAACCGGAAGCATCACCCCCGAAAAAGAGCCGAACAAGCAATGCCTGGGTCGCCATAAAGAAGCAAACTCCAATCAAGTGCTCATGCAAAATCTTAAAGCAGAAATCCGCACATAAAGCCACAGCAAAGGCGATAAGACCATTCCTCAGCTTCATATCAAGATTCCGTTTTCATTAAACGGCGGATTTCTTCCTTCACGCATTCCAAATCGCTGTTGGTGAGCACGGGAATCAATGCATTGATTTCTTCAATGGGCTTGTCCCACCACTTGAACTCTAGCAAAAGCGATGTCAGCTCTTCGTCAAAGCGGTAGCGGATGGTTTCTGCAGGGTTGCCCACTACAACGGTGTAGGGTTCCACGTCGCTAGCCACGACACTGTTCGCACCGATAATCGCACCGTCACCGATATGCACGCCCGGCAAAATAGTCGCATTCTGCCCAATCCACACATCGTTCCCGATGACGGTATCGCCCTTGAACGGCATGTCGCTTTTTGCAGGCGGCTTCATGTTCCAGCCTTCGAGCGTATAGAACGGGAAAGTCGAAACGGCATTCATCTGGTGGTTCGCCCCATTCATCACGAACTCCACGCCCGCGGCAATCTGGCAGAATTTGCCAATGATGAGCTTGTCGCCGATAAAGTCGTAATGGTGCGTCACGTGGCTTTCGAATTCCGAATCCGCGATGTAGGTAAAATCCCCGACGATAATGTTCGGGTTCTTGATGGTCGGCTTGACATAGATTTCCTTGTCGTAGCCCGCAATCGGGTGCACCGTATTCGGATTAGGGATTTTTTCGCTCATATTTTAAATATATCCTAGTCATTAATGCAGCGAACGTTACTAGCCCAATTGTCAATTCGGCCAAAAACATCTATTTCTGGGCAATCGGTTCTATTAAAAAAAGACATTTCTCCATGCCCAGATAAACCATTATAAGGAATGTCAGCCCACAAACTAGCAGAAAAACCAACGCCAATAAATTCATTCTCAGGAACTGTAGAATTTGTTCCGGTGCGCATTCCACCAGGAAGTATTGAAAAACCTGTCGAATTCTCGGGTTCATAACTAATCTCGGCACTCGCACTCCACACCTTTGCAGACAGCAAATCAGTTATAGGAATACTCCTTAGCAAGTCAACATCTTGTTCCGTAGGAAGATGAAATCCCTCTGGACAGACATTCTGTCCCTCTCTTAGAGCATACCCACTATAATAACGACCATACATATCACATTCATCACCTATAGACGTATAGCAATAACTGGCTTTCTTAGGAACGTAGCGAAGATTTTCGGCAAGCCAAACTCGATCCTTAATCATTACAGTTTTGTAAAAACGTCCATCTCGTTCATCCTTAATACAGCCATACTCTACATTCGGATTCAGATAATCCCAGTTCTCACGAGTATAATCATCACATCCTTCAGCATGAGTAAGAACAGGATGCCCTGCGCTAGATGAAGAGACCTGTGAATCGGAAGAAGATGATTCATTCTTAATGCAACGCACACTGCCATAAGTATTCTTATCAATTGATTCTAGTGTAAAACCTGATGTTTTTGTGTATCGCAAAGCCCAAGCATTTGAATGATATTCTAGGATATTAAAAATCCCATCGTGTGTAGAGCTCCATAAAACCAGGACACTATCGACACCGCTATAATCCCCCCGATCATTCGATACACCACCGAGTATATTGGTTATTTTATTACCTTCAGATGGATAATTCTTTAAATACGAAATAAGTTCTTCCAATTCACCTTTACTAGGAAGATGCGTTCCATCAGGACAGCGACCTTGGTGCGGTTCTACCACATCAATCACTGTTATTTCACTTTTATTATAAAATTGATTATAATCCGAGGCACCTATCCAATCTATCAACATTCCATATTCTTTGCATAAGTTTAGATTATCCCCATAACAATACGCTATTAGAAAATCAACCGAATGTTTATCGTTCAAGTTGTGATCCATCCAAATTTGATTTCCAATTTTAACAAAACCTTCACCAACATCTTCATCAACTACTTCTATATACGAACTACTGTAAACGACAGAGGAACTTGAACGTATTTCAGAATTTATTTTTTTTGAGGATGACGATTTCACTGAAGAAGAACTTTCTTTTTCGTCGTTACAAGAACTAGAGGATTTCTTTTCATATTCTTTGGAACTTGAAGACGAAACAGAAGAACTAGAATTGGATATTTCGTCTTTTTCTAGACAATCAAAAATACAACCTACACTATCGTCATCATGACAAGCAATAAACAAAAACATCAAAAGTACAACGACACATAAATCCAATCTCATTTTTGCCCCCTACTTTTTCATTCACATTTAACAGAATATAATAAAGCTATAGCGTCGCCGGTCTATACCCGAGCAACTTCATGCTGTAAAGCGCTGTGCCCTTACTGATGCTACGAACGCCAGTGGCGTAGCCGAAAATCTTGCGGAGCGGGATGTCGGCCTTCAAAAAGTGCGTCTTGCCGTCGCCGCCGATTTCCTTCACCTTGCCGTCGCGCGCCTGGATGTCGCCGGTCACGAGGCCGGCAAAGTTCACAGGACATTCAAGCGAAAGTTCCATGACGGGCTCATAAAGCTGCACGTCGGCAGGCTTGATCAGTTTCATCACGCCGTCGGCACATGCTTTCTTGATCATGGGCGGCAAGGCGCCTTCGGTCCAGGTGAATTCGTGGACTTCGAAACGTACGCCCACAAGCGGACCCTTGCCCAAAATTCCCACTTCGGTGGATTCCAACAGTGCGGAACGCACGCCGGCCAAAATTTCACGGGGTGCAGTTTCCAAAAATTCGGCAGAAAGGCGGATGTCATGCGCATCGCTGTCAAGCGGTGTCGCAGAAAGCTTGATGGAAATCTTGTGCGGGCCGAGCTGGAACGTATTTTCGACGGGGCCGACATTACGGCACAGGCGTTCCTGCCAGCGCACTTCCGGGGAGCCGGCCTTCACTTCGCAACCGAACTCGCGCTTTAAACGGGCAAGCAACACTTCGAGCTGCACCTCGCCCACGGTATGCAAGTACCAGAAACCGCCATCCAAATCGTGCTGCACGCGGAAACTCGGGTCCATGCGGCCAAGCGTCGCGAGGCTCTTTTCCACATGGGCGTAATCCTCGGCACCTATGCATTCCACACGCGTCTGCAAAAGCGGCTGGTAACGATCCCGGATGGACTCCGCGTCCTCCCGCTCGTCTCTCGTCTCTCGTCTCTCGTCTCTCGCCTCTCGTCTCTCGTCTCTCGCCTCTCGTCTCTCGTCTCTCGTCTCTCGCCTCTCGTCTCTCGCCTCTCGTCTCTCGTCTCTCGGCTCTCGTCTCTCGTCTATATATATCACCTGCCCCAGTTCCGTCTCAAACGGCGTCCGCATGGCATAAATGTCACCCGAACGGATTTCGTCGACAGGCTGCAACAAGTTCGCCTTGAGGCGCGAAAACTCAAAACCCGCAGGCCACGCCTTGCGTTCCATATCGGTATGGCTGCGGAACAGCGAAATTTCGCCCACGCCCTTGAAATGGCGGAGGCGGATTACCTGGCCAAGTTCATTTGTCTTAAATTCAGGAACATCAGGCAAGAAGAACGTCAGCGCCGTCACGAGGCTACGAACGCCGAAGCCTTCCATCGCAGACCCCGCATAGCACAGAGCATAATCGTTACTCTTGGCAAGTTCCTTGAGACCACGCAACAGCATCTTGGGCGGAACCCGCTTGCCATCCATGGCCAGTTTCAAGACCTCGTCGTCAAAGTTGCTCGCGAATTCCACGGCCTCGGCGTAATGCTGCTTGAGCTCGCGGGATCCGTCCCAGCCGTCTTCCACGTTCCAGCCGTCATCGACGACTTCTTCCCCGGTGTCGGAGTGTGTAAGGCGGCTCTGGCTGAGCACATCGAGAACGCCCGTCATGCGGCCGTTCTCGTACTGCGGAAGCGTCATCAGCACCGGACGCACGCCCAGGATTTCCTCGATGTTGATCAGCGTATCGTCGAGCGAATAGTCGGGATTGTCCAGCTTGTTCACGAACAAGATGGTCCGTACCCCTGCCTCGCGCAATTTTTTGAACGCGGCAATCGTCTGCGTCTCTACGCCGCTCGCCGCACTCACCACCAGCACGGCACCTTCCACGGCCGAGAGCGCCATGTCGACTTCGGCCCCGAAATCAACGTGCCCCGGGGTATCTATAAAGTTGAACCAGGAGTCCTTCCACTCGAAATGCGCCACGCCGCTCTCGATGGTGATGCCGCGTTCCTTTTCTTCGGGCATGTAGTCCATCGTCGCAAGGCCGTCTTCGACGCGGCCGGGTCGGCGCACCTCCCCCGCCGCAAACAGGATACGCTCGGAAAGGGTCGTCTTCCCGGCGTCCACGTGGGCCAAAATGGCAATGTTGCGAATCGGCTGCGACATAATTCAAAAATACATAACTTCAAAAAAAAGGTCACCCGAACCGCCTTTTTAGAGCCCCCAAAGTACATTTCGAACAAACGCAACAAAACGATACGGAAATAATAATTTGTATACAATTTTTTATTCTCCGGCCGTTTCGCTTTTTTCTTTAAAAACGCCATTTTTGGGAAAATTTTGTAAATCTTTCTTTGCAGTGTACATCTCGGGAAAGTGCAGTTTGCTATATTGTTTTTGGGGTGCAAAACAGTGGAACTTTTATGGAATTGCAAAATATACCAACCAAACTGGTTAACAAATTCAAAAAAGCCAATATTAGAACTGTTGAGGACTTACAGAACAACTACAATCGATTAATTAATGGATTAGGATTTGGCGGTATTTTTGTCGCCGCGCTTCTGGATTATATGCAACGCGAGGGCATCAAGCTGCCTGAGGGCACCTCTACACACCGAAAAGAGTCCATTGAGACGAAAAAAGAGTTCAAATTCTCCCCTCCGCCTTCAAAACTGTTGACAAAGGCCTTTATCAAGGCAAATATCTATTCCGTCGAAGACCTGCAAAAGAACTTCAAGGAGCTCACAAAAGCGGAATATTTCGGCAACAAGCGTATTGACGAACTCGTCAAGTACATGAAGGTGCTCGGAATCAAGGACATTCCCGAATCCCTCAAGGCCAAGCACCTGGCATCTATCCAGAGCCAATTCGCCATTATCAAGAACGATGTCGACGAACTCGTCGCCTGCAAAAAGACGAAATTCCTGTTCCCCTGCAACGCAGCCCTGAGCATCGCATTCGCGAAACTCCGCATCAACAACATGAGGGACCTGCAAAAGAAAATGCAGGAACTGCAGGAAACCCTGCGCAGCAAGCATGTCGCCATTTCCGAACTCCGCTCCTGGATTCAGGACACCAAGGAATACTACAGCAACCACGATGGCGAACGCAAGCAGAACGTACTTTCGATTTACGCAAACGGCCTCAAGACCATCGCTCCGGGCGTAAGCGTCTACAAAATCCGCTACACGCAGAAAATAGCCGCCTACCTGACCGGTAAAAACATTGCCGGCATGCCGAGAATAGACGGCCAGGCCATAGTCCAGCTGAACAATGCGCGGGACCTGATCCAGAAGCACATTTTCCTCGCTGCCAACGACATTTTGCGCCAATTCAGCCTCAACATCAAGGATATTACCAAGGAAGAACGCTGGATTGCACGCCTGCTCTGCCGTGCCTCGGGATTCAAGGTTCGCGACCTCAAGCGTTACAGCCAGCCGAAGGGATTCGACATTTTTGTCACCAAGGACAGTGCAACGGCCCATCTCATCAAGGATACTGCCGACCGCGCCTACGAAATCCTGCAAAACCAGGTCATTCCCGTTGACATCGCCACCATTTCAAAGGCTCTCGCCAAGCGCGGGTTCAAGAAAATGGACGACGAAAAGTTGGCACATCTCCTGAGCAACCTGAGCTATATCGAAAAAAGCGGCAAAAATTTCACTGTACCCATCGAAAAACTCAAGTCGAAAGCGGATATTGCCCAAAGAATTCTCTTCACGCTCGACAAGAAGCTTACCACAGAGGAACTTTGCATCCGCGTAAACAAGGTGCTCAAGCAGAAAAATAAGCCGACAAATCTGGAAACCCAGCGTTCAGCGACCTCGTTCATGAAAAACGAGAACATCGTTTTCCATATCAAGACGGGAGAATGGTCTTACAAGAAATAGGGCCTAGCGGACGCAACGCACCGAAAAACCGAAAATCTTGGGCTTGGCGGAATAGCTGAAGCCCATTGTTTTGTTGGTCATGAACCATACACGGGCATCGTTGGAGCCGTCTTCGGCGGTGCCGCTCCAGAAAAAGGCAAACTTGTTCATGTTGCCGTAGGTTTCGTCGTCAAAACGGTTGCCCGCAGGCATCGCAGAGAACTTGAGCGTATCGTTGCCATTGGTTTCGCCCTTCCAGCCGTACGTCGTTTTCAATAGATAGGCGGCATTGAAATCGGCACCGGCAGCAGTCCACAGACTTTCGAAATCTTCCTGGCTTGGCAAGCGGAACCCGGCCGGGCATGCCTTTTTTGCAGCGTCCCAAGTGTAGAGACGTCCATAAGCCATGCAGTTGTCGTCGCTGTCGTCGTAGCAGTAGCTGTTTTCGGCCTTGAAATTCAGGTTGTCGCCGAACCATTCCCGGCCATCGATTTTTACGAGGCGGTAGCTCTGCTTGTCACGGGGGTCCTTGAACTCGTCGGAACGGGCGGCCTTGCGGGAGCCCTTCACTGCACCCTTGCCCTTTGCCGCAAATGCAGGCATCGCGACACAGAGCGCCATAAAAAACACTAGGAATTTTTTCATGGGACTACTTGTCCGTCATGCAGCGCACGGGATAGCCGTTCTTGCGCGGGAGCGGCTGCTGCAGCACAAAGAAACGCTGCACCTTGCCCACTTCGCCTTCCACCCACTTCCAGCGGATATCGGCAGCAAGGCCCTGCTTGATGGCGGTGGATTCCTTGACCTTCGTCGAACTCCAGAACGCACCGGTGTTCGCGACGTTCATGATGCCGCCGTTTCTCGAAATGAAGTCCCACTCGTCGATACTCGGGAGGTGCCAACCCTTCGGGCAGACCTTCTGGGCGTCGCCAAAGTCGTAGATGTGGTAACCGTCGCACTGCTTGCAGTCAATGCCGAACATCTTTTCGTAATCCAGGTTTTCCTTCATCCAGATTTGCTTGTCAATAAACGTAACGGCGTATTTGCGGTTGTCGCGGCTGTCCACGAAGGTTCCTTCCCAGTCGTCGTTCTCGCATATTAGAGAAATGTTCTTGACAGTCATTTTCTCTTTCAAGTTCTTCGAGGTGCAGGACTTCTGGAGGGAAGCCTCCATCATCGTCGCATCGCGCCAGGATTGCAATTCCGGATCGCATACCATGTACTTGTTGTTCGTGCGCGTCATCTGACCATACTTCGCTTCTGTGCATTCATCCTGAGCAAAGGCGGACGACACGGCTACAGCAAGCAAAGCCACCGGCAGAGACTTGCAAAGAGATTTCAGAATTCCCATTTTCAACTCCAATATACCAAGATTAAAATGTTCTACTTGTTCACCTGCGATTCGAGTGCCGCGACACGGGCGGCCAGGTCGGCGCAAAGTTCTTCCAGGCGGGCCAAGCGGACATCGTGTTCGCTGTCCTTCACGCGCTGGCGGCGCAGTTCGGTATCCTGCTCCACATTTTTCACGTCCACGGAATTCAGCCGGAAGTCGTGTTCGGCGTCCTTCGCTACCTGGGCCCTGAGCTTGAATTCCTGTTCGCGATCCTTGTTGTAGAGGGAATCGATCAGGCTATCATGCTCGTCATCCTTTTCCTTTTGGCGGTCCAGGCGTGCATCATGCTCCTGATCCTTGAGCTGGAGCTCGCGAAATCTTTCTTCGTCTATACTCATGGCTACCTCGGGGTTAAAGGATTTTATTCCAATTTAGCAATTCTCGTCGAGGGTGAATTCGTTCTCGACGGCATTCTGCTTGCGTTCCGCCGTAGCATCCAGCGCCTCGGAGTGCCCACGGAGTGCCGCAAACGGGTGGAAAATCTTCGCACGGTCCGTTACGCTCATGCGCGGGTGCTTCATGAGGAAGTTCCAGTCGTCCCGCGGGTAGGGCAAATCTATTATATCTGAATAATCATCAAACTTCATCTATCATCCATCATCCATCATCCATCATCAATCATCAATTATCAATCATCAATGATCAATCATCACTTAAGCTCGGTGACCCCCTATCTGTCCGTTCCTCTCCACGGTCGTAGCGCCTTCCTGCAAGTCCATACCCTTCACGATAGCATTCTTGCCAAAACGCTTCTTGATTAGGAGTTCCGCCTTCAGGCGTTTTTTCTCGCGTTCCTGCTTTTGCGCGTCCGTAAACAGGTCGAAGCCCTCGTTGCTTTCGTCCACCACGTCGATTGCCACCAGATTCAGGCGCCGCACCGTCAGTTCCGGGTTGACGATACGGTCAAAGAGGCGCATCACCGCTTCGGCAAATGATGACTGCGAACTGGTGTAGTGTCCGAGAGATGCAGTGCCATGGGCGGGTTTCGGGACCATACGTCCATAAAAGTCCACCACCGTCTCGCCGTGGTAAATTCCCTTGTCTACATTCTCGCGGTCATACCCTACTGTAAGAACCATACCCTTTGCGACCAGGTTGTGCTCGACCAGTGCCATAGAGACCGTATCGACCATCTCGCGCACCACGAGCCGTGCCTTTTCGAATGTATACGGGTCCTGCAGAACCTGTCCCTCGCCGGTGCTGCGGCTACGGGGTTTCGCTCTCTTGATGTCGGCGATGGTACAGGGTTCGTAACCCCACGCATGGTCAATCAGGATTTCCGCATTCACGCCGAACATCTTGTACAGTGCCTCGGGATTCTTGACACTCGCGCGTGCAAGGTCGCCCATCGTGCGGATTCCCCGGCCACCGTTCAGGTAACACTTTTCCAAGCGCGCCGCAATCCCGCGGCCCACCTGCCAAAAGCTCGTTATCGGCTGGTGAGACCAAAGTTGCTTGCGATAGCTCATCTCGTCGAGTTCCGCGATGCGCACGCCGTCACTGTCGGCCTCCACATGCTTTGCCATCACGTCCATCGCAATCTTGCAAAGGTACAGGTTCGTGCCGATACCTCCCGTTGCCGTAATTCCCGTGGTCGTGAACACATCCTGGATTATCGTCTTTACCAGTTCCCGAGCCGACTTCTTGTACAACTTAAGGTAACGAGTCAAGTCCAGGAAGCACTCGTCGATAGAATAGGCGTGGATATCTTCGGCACTCACGTACTTGAGGTAGACATTGTAGACCTTCGTGGAGTACTCTACGTACTTGGCCATCTGCGGCTTGGCAATCGTGAATTCAACCTTCTCGCCCGTACGGCGTTCGACCTCGCGTACCTTCTGGTTCACCTCGAAAAGGCGGGCACGCCCGGGAATCCCGTAAGCCTTCAGGGCGGGCGTCACAGCAAGACAGATCGTCTTCTCGGTACGGCTCTCGTCGGCCACCACGAGCTTTGCCTTAAGCGGATCCAACCCCCGGAGGATACATTCCACCGAAGCAAAGAAAGACTTGAGGTCAATGGCTGCGTAGGTACGGTCGCCCATAGGATAAAAAATAGTCTGTTGTCTTGCAAATAGTCAAGCGCACTTACTCGCGCACCGACTCCACCAGTTCTTTCCGGTAAATATCCTGCATGACGAGCCCAGCAAGCATGAATCCGAAGATTGCCGTGGAATGCGCCATGGTGCCGTTGATTTGAGCCTTGCTGCTGCACCATTCGTGGCCGACAAGTTCGGCGTTCTTGAGCTCCGCTTCGCTGTGTTCGTTGCGGATTTTGGGGCACAGGCAGGCGGCCGTTCCGCAAGAGGAATTCTTGCCGCGGTTTTTCAAAAGTTCGTCGCTGTAGACGCACAGGACCTTTTTCTTGAGGTTCATCTTTTTGCGCTTGAACTTGTCGCGCAGCGCACGAGCCAGCGGGCAGCCTGCAACTTTCCAGAATTCGGCGACCTTGATGCGCGTGGGGTCCATCTTGAGCGCGGCCCCCATCGAAGAGAAAACAGTCGCCTTGGTACGCGTGGCATGCCAAAGCAGCTGCATCTTGTTTTCGAGGCTGTCGATAGCGTCGATGATGTAGTCAAACGTGTCCAGCTGGAACTTATCCGTAGTCGCCTCTTCGTAGATGTCCTGCAAAGCGACAATGTTGGCGTGCGGGTTGATTTCGAGCAGGCGGTTCTTGAGAACTTCGACCTTGACTTGCCCCACGGTCTTGGTGGTGGCCATCAGTTGCCGGTTCACGTTGGTGACGCATACGCGGTCCGAATCGACGAGGACGAGTTCCTTGATGCCGGAACGCACCAGGCTTTCGGCGCACCAGCTACCGACACCGCCGAGCCCGAAGATAATGACGCGCTTCTGGAAAATGCATTCCATGACGTCGTCCCCGAGCAGGAGCGACGTGCGATTGAAAATGCCCTTCTCGATTCCCATAATGGATTATGCAAACAGTCTAAGCACGCGACGGATGCCCGCCACGAACCGATCAATGTCGCGCTCAATTGTGTAGGCGCCAAAACTCAACCTGAGTGTCGCATCGACGCCGAACCTGTCCATAACAGGTTGTGCGCAGTGGTGCCCGCTGCGCACCGCGACGTTTTCTTCGTCAAGAATCATCGCAGCGTCGCTTACCGCAATGCCGTCCAGCGTGACACTCAGGAGCGCACCGCGTTCCTTGGGATTGCCGAGCACCTTGACCTGCGGAATTTCGGCGAGCTTGTCCAGCGCGTACTGCACCAGCTTGGCTTCGTGATTGCGGATTTCGTCGAGACCCACGCGGTTCATCCATTCGATAGCCTTGCCGAGCCCGATGACTTCGGCAATTGCCGGAGTACCAGCTTCAAAGCGGGCGGGAACGTCGGCATAGGTCGTCTTCTCGAACGTCACGTTCTTGATCATTTCGCCGCCGCCGTGCCACGGCGGCATGCTGTCGAGCACGGCATACTTGCCGTAAAGCACACCCACACCGGTAGGGCCGTAGACCTTGTGACCGCTGAACACAAAGAAGTCGCAATCCAGTTTCTGGACGTCCACCTTGATATGGCTCGCACTCTGCGCACCGTCAATCAGTATTTTCGCCTGCGGAGCGTTGGCCCTGACCGTCGCGATAATTTCGGCAATGGGGTTCACCGTGCCCACGGCATTGCTCACATGCGTGACCGCGACCATCTTCGTGCGCGGAGTCAACAGCCCAGGAATAGCATCCAAATCTAGGTCGCCATCGTCCTTGACGGGAATGACCTTGATTACGGCACCCTTCATCTCGGCGACAATCTGCCAGCTCACAATGTTGGCGTGGTGTTCCAGCCCGCTGATCAGGATTTCGTCGCCCTTGTCAAAAAACTTGCGCCCGTAACTCCAGGCAACCAAGTTGATGCTCTCCGTCGTCCCGCGCGTAAACACGATTTCGTCTTCGCTCGCGGCATTCAAAAACTTCGCCACGTTCTTGCGGGCAGCCTCGAAGGCCTCGGTCGTGCGGGCGCTCAAGCGGTACACGCCGCGCTTCACGGAACTGTAGTGTTCACGGTAGAAATCGTCCATCGCGTCGATAACGCACGCAGGCTTCTGCGTCGTCGCCGTAGAGTCCAAGAAGGCGAGGGGTTTTTCTTCCCTGTCGCCAGCCACAAGCATCGGAAATTCACTGCGTATTTGTTCTGCATTAAACATACCATAAATGTAGAAAATAAGCGTCTTGTGACTCAAAGCACAACGTGATTTTCATTACCTTGCAGCCTTTGTAAAGAATTCTAAATTTGCTTTTGTCCCCCCCGAAATGTCAGTAAAAAAGAATATCTCTTTTCGTATCCTTTTTCTATATTATTTTTGAATTCTAAGCAAATTCAAAGGGTTTAAAGTTGGATAGTTATCAAATAAACGAGCGTCGGCTCTACTGGAAGGAACTCTTCGAAAGAGCGAAAGCCATGAGAATGCTGACCTACATCACTTCCCTCTCGGGCTGTTCCCTGTTGGCCCTCGCTATATTGTAAATCCTTTTAAACGTTGCCCAATTCACGGGCGCCCCGCCATTCTGTTTCTTTCTTTTTATCTTTTTTCAAGATTATAATTTCTATATTGAGATGTGACGCGAATCACATCTCAATTTTTTTTCGCGTCTGGAAGTTAGGGTACATAGGATATAAGAAATGAAACCTTTTTTTGTTGTTTGTTTGCTTCTCGCCGCAAGTGTCATGGCTCAAGAAGAACTGCGTACTGCCATCGATGACGGCGACATCGCTACCGCCAAGAAAATCGTAAAATCCGGTGAAATCGAGGAAATTTATTGTGGTAAGCTCCCCGCCGCCTCGGCGGTCGCCATCTACGACAAGATATTCAAGACCATGCCCGACGAATCGTTCGCACAGTGCCCGTCCCAGTTCGCTTACGGCTACGGCGCCAAGATCTGCGCGAACCCGAAGGGACTCAACGCCTGCTCCGAAGTCATCAACTTCCTTCTGACCGACGCCAATGCGGGTAGCTCCAACGCCTTCGCAGCCCTCAAGAAGGTGGCCAAGGCAGCCCTTGCGAACAAGGCTTTCAAGAAGCCCATCAAGGAAAAGGTCGACACGACCATGTGGGTCCCCTGCAAGAAGAAGGGCAAGGCCTGGAAGGAATGCATCGAGGCCTGCGAATCCTACGCCGAGGAAATCGGCGACGAGGAACGCCTCGCCACCTGCAAGAAAAAGCCGGCCGAGTACAAGGAAACGACCATCACCGTCTCCAAGCCCTCCCCGATCATCGGCAAGCTGAAAGAAGGCATCATGGAAGGTTACTGGAGAGCACCGATGACATCGGCCATCAAGTTCTCCGACCTCATGCAGCAGCTCGCAAAGCCGCTCTCCATCCCGGACACTTCTATCATCAACCTCAAGTATGTCGTCCGCTGGGCCCAGAAGCACAAGGCCGACAGTACGGCACTCCCCGGTGGACAGCTCTTCCGCTTCTGCACCTCCTGGGAATCCAAGGTGGACCAGATCCTCGACACCCTGCAGTTCGAAACGCGCTGCCCCGTGTTCGAGACCTTCGTGGACGAACGTGACGGCAAGACATACAAGGTCAAGGAAATCGACGGCAAGAACTGGTTCGTCCAGAACCTGAACTACGCCATGGAAGAAGGCTCTATCTGCTACGACAAGGATGACGAGAACTGCGATGCCTATGGCCGCCTGTACACGCAGGCCGCAGCCAAGGCAGCTTGCCCCGACAATACGCACCTCGCGACAGACGAGGAATGGAAGATGCTCGAAATTCTCGCCGGCGGTGCAAGCGGTGCCGCATCTAAGCTCCGCAGCAACGGCAGTGACGACTATGCATTTACGGCCCTGTTCGGGGGCTACGCTAACAGGAACGGGATTTCTACGACGATTGGCGAGGGTGCCTATTTCTGGACGGAGAAGGCCGACGGCGACAAGCGCGGCACAGCAAGGTCCATGTTCAGCACCGACGCCGAAGTATCGTCCATTTCAGTGGATATAGGCTTCTACTTATCGGTGCGCTGCATCAAGGACTAGGGATGGTCCAGAGGGATTGGGAGGAAACATGATACAGGCGAATCAGGAAGTCCCCAGGTCGGACTTCGCACCTACATGCAACAGGGATACATGGCTCAAGCGCCAGACGCTCATGGGCCGTGTGCGTGACTTTTTCAACCGCAGGAACGTGCTCGAAGTGGAGTCTCCGGCACTGTCGCTTGCCGGCGGCACCGACCCGCAGCTCGACTACTTCGAAGTCAATGCCACGCCGCCGCGCTACCTGATGACCAGCCCGGAATTCCACATGAAGCGCCTGCTCGCCGCGGGCTTCGGCGACATCTTCCAGATCACCAAGTCGTTCCGCAAGGACGAATTCGGCGCCTACCACAACAACGAGTTCTCGATGGTGGAATGGTACCGCGTGGGAATGCCGCAGTCCATGCTCATGGACGAGGTCGAGGCGCTGGTGAGCGACATCATCGGCGAACCGCTCAACGCGAGGCGCACCCGCTGGGTCGACGCCTTCAGGAACTACGCCGGAGTTGACCCGTTCTGCAAGGACCTGATGAGCTTTGCCGCCGCCTGCCGTAGCCGCGACGTCGTCGTTCCCGAGCAGCCCGAGATGATGTCCCGCGAACAGTGGTGGGACTACCTGATGATATTCATCATCGAGCCCGCGCTGGCCGAGAACGGTCCCGAATTCATCATCGACTACCCGCCTTCACAGGCGGCCCTCGCCGAGACGTTCATCGGCGAAGACGGTCTGCGCTGGGCTCGCCGTTTTGAGCTTTTCGTCGACCACATCGAACTCTGCAACGGATACTCCGAACTGACGGACGCCGCGGAGCAGCGGCGCCGTTTCGACGCCGACCTCAAAACCAGGAACAAGATGGGAAAGCCGCTGCCTCCTGTCGACGAGAGGTTCCTGGCGGCGCTGCGTTTCGGCATGCCCGCCTGCTCGGGAGTCGCGCTAGGACTTGACCGCCTGTTCATGCTCGCGCTGAACAAGAAGGAAATCTCCGACGTTATCCTGTTCCCTAGTACTGTCGCTTAAGTAGCCTGTCGAGCTCGTGACGCATCTTTGAATCGTTGAACACGCCCACGTCCACCCGCTGGACGCTGTCCTGCTCGTCCACCAGGTAATGTACGGGGATGACGCCCGGGTTCCCGAGCTTGTTCATCATATCGTAGTTCCAGTGCAGCATGGTCCACTCGATATTGCGCGAGTTCTTGTACTTGGCCGCCGTCTCGATATCGTCATCCTCGTTCACGATAATGACCTTGAGCCCCGCGTCCTTGTAGTCCGCGGCAATCTTCTTGAGTGTCGGAAGTTCGGAATTGCAGGCGCCGCACCACGAAGCGCTCACCACGATAAGTGTCACCTTTCCTTTTTCCTTCGCATAGCTGGAGACGTCCCCCTCGACTGTATTGCCCGTGAAGTCCCCGATCTTGGTAGGTACCGTCTGGAACCCGACCTGGCCGCAGCCCGCACAGAGCAAGGCGACAGACAGGCTAAACAAAACGCACTTTACCTTAGACAACATGAATTTTTTCATTTGAGCCATACGTGGGTTCATTTAAAATGTTCTTCGAACAGGAGGTCGATCGCCGCCTGGTAATGCCGCGTGGAATTCTTCCCCGTAAGGTTCGCCACGACGCGGCCGTCGCTCGTGAGGAAAAATGCGCTGGGAACGCCCAGACCCTCGCGCCTGAAGACCTTCATGGAGTAGTCCGTCTTCTGCACGACAGGCCAGGGGATGGAATTCGCCTTCGAGTACCGCCGGATGTCACCCGCGTCGTAATCCTGGAACACCATCAGGAACTGGATGCCCCGGGGAGAGTTGTCCTCGTAGATAGGCTTGGCCATCTTGATTTCTTCCTTGCAGTAGCCGCACCATGTCGCCGTGAAGATAACCACAGTCCCGATTTTTCCCTTGTAGTCCCTCAGGGCGACATTCTTCCCCCTGAGGTCGTAGAACAGAAGCTTGTCGGGAATGGTAGGCGGGGAAAACAGGTAAATCGAAGCGCAGACAATGACGGCCATCGCCACGATGGCGGCCACGACAACACCCGAAAATTTCCCCCAGGAGCCCTTCATGCCCTAAAATTTAGCAGTAGTTAACGCCCGAAATTAAAATTTTTTCGTTCTAAAATGTACAAAAACGCATTTTTTGACAGAAATCACATAAATCTGGCCTCCTATTAAATTATATTCAGTAGGTATGGCATACAATATTCAGGATTTACTAGCAGAAATGGTGAAGCGCGGAGCTTCGGACTTGCATATAACCGCAGGTACGCCCCCGCTCTTTAGAATCTCGGGCAAACTGACCCCGATCGGCGAAGACAAACTCAAGCCGGACGAAACTATGCGCATGACGTATAGCCTGATGAACGAGTTGCAGAAGAAGACCTTCGAGCAGGTCAAGGAATGCGACTTCTCGTTCGGTATCGCGAACCTCGCACGTTTCCGTGCGAACGCCTACCTCCAGCGCGGCTGCGTCGCCCTCGCCCTCCGTATTATCCCGCTCGAAATCAAGACATTCAAGGAACTGGGCCTGCCCAAGATCATGGCCGAGTTCACGACACGTCCTTCCGGCCTTGTCCTGGTGACCGGTGCTACCGGTTCCGGTAAGTCCACGACGCTTGCCGCCATGATCGACAAGATCAACAAGGAACGTCACGAACATATCCTTACCGTCGAAGACCCGATCGAATTCCTGCACAAGCACCAGGGTTGCATGATCAACCAGCGCGAAGTGGGTAGCGACACGAACAGCTTCGCCCAGGCGCTCAAGATGGCCCTGCGTCAGGACCCGGACGTGGTGCTCATCGGCGAAATGCGCGACCTCGAGACTATCCGTTCGGCACTGACCATCGCCGAAACCGGCCACCTTGCGTTCGCGACATTGCATACGAACTCCTGCGTCCAGACCATCAACCGTATCGTCGACGCCTTCCCGAAGGGAGAGCAGCAGACGGTGCGTACCCAGCTGTCCTTCGTGCTGCAGGGCGTTATCTGCCAGACCCTGCTCCCGAAAATCGGCGGCGGCCGCGTCATGGCGTACGAAGTGATGAACGTGACGCCGGGTATCCGCGCGCTTATCCGCGACGACAAGGTCCACCAGATCGAATCCATGATCGAAATCGGCCAGAAGTTCGGCATGAACACCATGAACATGTGCCTCTGCGAACTCGTCAAGAACCGCAAGATCGACCGTTTCGACGCCCTCGCCCGCTCCCCGAGCCCGGACCAGCTGGAAAATCTTTTCGCAAAGGAAGGGGTGTAACTAAATGGCAGAATTCCTATATAAAGCCACTAACAGCCAGGGCAACAACTTCGAAGGCACGCTGGAAGCCAAGGACAAGGCCGAAGCCGAGGCGCTGCTCCTCCGCCGCCGCCTGGTCATCGTGAGCCTCAAGAAGAAGCCCACCGAAATCAAGATCAAGATCGGTACCGGCATCAAGCACGAAGACCTCACCCGCTTCACGCGTATGTTCTCGTCCATGTGCTCCGCAGGTCTGCCGATGCTGCAGTGCTTGAACATCCTCGAAGAGCAGTGCGAAAACCCGGAACTCAAGAACGTTATCCACAAGGTGACCCAGTCCATCAACGGCGGTTCCTCGCTGGCCGACGCTCTCGCGCTCCATCCGAAAGTCTTTGACGCCCTGTATTGCAACATGGTGGCCGCCGGTGAAGCGGGCGGTATCCTTGAAGGAATTCTTGCCCGTCTGGCAGAAACCATGGAAAACAGTATGCGCCTGAGACGTAAGGTCAAGAAGGCGCTGACCTACCCGGTGATGGTTATCATCGTGGGTATCTTCGTGGTGATCGCCCTTATGACGTTTGTGGTGCCTACGTTCGCCGAGCAGTTCGCAGCACTCGATGCCGAACTCCCCGCCCCGACGCAGGTCGTTATGAGCATATCCGACTTTATCCGTGACAACGGTGCGTTCCTGTTCCTGGGAGCCATCGCCGCGATTGTCGGCTTCAAGATGGCAATGAAGGTCCCGAAGGTGAAGTTCGCCTGGGACAAGTTCATGCTAAGAGTCCCGAAAATAGGTGACCTACAGATTAAATCCTCCACGGCCAGTTTCTCGCGTACGCTCGGAACCCTGCTGAACGCAGGCGTGTCCGTGATGGACGCGCTCCGAGTCGTCGCTTCCACCGCCGGCAACATGGTCGTGGAAAAGGCCATCGGAAAGATTGCCATCGGTATTGCCGGCGGTAAGTCCATCGCAGACCCCATGGCCGAAGTCGGCATCTTCCCGCCCATGGTTATCCAGATGACGGGCGTGGGCGAAAAGACCGGTAACCTCGGCGGCATGCTCCTCAAGCTCGCGGACTTCTACGACGAAGAAGTGGACGCGGCAGTGGACGCCGTCGTGAGTATGATTGAACCGTTGATCATCGTGTTCTTGGGCGGCGCGGTCGGTGGATTGCTGATTGCAATGTATATGCCGATGTTCTCGATGGGCGACGCCATCAAAGGGTGATCTTTCGTCCAAAACGCATCGCGATACTTCGTTGCAGGGCTCCTCACGTATGTTTATACGCTACGTCGCCCTGCGCCTCGTCTCGCTCGGTTTTGAACGAAAGCTCGTTCTAAGATTATAATTCAGCGGTTGCGGGTTTTGCTTGGCTTCCGTACGCCTTTAATCATAAGCTCATTGTAGAATTTAAGTCCCGCGGTCGCGGGATTTTTTTTCAAGCGTTCTTTGTTACTGAGACTCCGCGCTTTAGCGCGGGAAATGGGCGTAGCCCATTGATCGTCGAAGGATGTCGTAATCATATCTTGTCGGAAACTTGTTTCCGCTACAAGATATAGATTAGGACCTCGCTCGGTTTTGAACGAAAGCTCATTGTAGATTTTAGATCCCGCGGTCGCGGGATTTTTTTTCATACGTTTTTAATGTTCATAGCGTTCTTTGTTACTGAGACTCCGCGGTTTTTGCATTTTTTCATGTCTTTTTTACAAAAAGACAGCTACAGTTGATACAGATATTTTTGTTTTGGCAGGCTTTCCTAGTGACTATGGGGTTCGATAGTAGTATCTTTGAAGAAAAAGAGGTTTACCATGAATATCAAGTATTTGTTGCCCCTGTTTGTCGCCGCCATGATGGCAGCCTGTTCCGACGATGATTCCGCCCCTACCCAGGTACAGGAACCTGTCAGCAACGGCTCGTCCTCCTCTGCCGACATTCTGCTTCCGCCGGAACTCTCCAGCTCCGACATGGGTCAAGTCGACGGTCTTTCTTCTAGCGCACCGGCAACCAGCTCTGCAGCCACCGGCGAAGTCCTGGACGAAAACGGCAAGCTCCTTGTCCTTGACTCTACGTACGAATACATTTTCTACGGTGGAGAACTGACCGGCAAGGAACAGTTCCTGTACGGTCGTTTCGAAGCCAAGATGAAGATGGCCGCCATTTCGGGCACGGTAAGCTCCATGTTCCTCAACTACGACAATTCCTACAAGCTGGGTGAAGAACCGTGGAACGAAATTGACATCGAAGTCCTCGGCAAGGACCAGACCAAGTGGCAGTCCAACATCATCACGCGCGAAGCGGACCCCGCAATCAAGGGCACGACCACGTCCGAGGCGATCCATGAATACGGTTTCGATGCTACGCAGGAATTTCATTTGTACGCAATCGTCTGGACGCCGGAATACGTGGCATGGGAAATCGACAGTGTCGAAGTCCGCCGCGATACCCTCGGTATGGCCCATGGCACCCATGCCGACGCCGACCAGGTGAAGTTCCTGACCGAAAAGCAGAGCCTCCGCTTTAACCTGTGGGCATCGAAGACTCCTTCGTGGACGGGCAAGTTTACCGGCGTCGGTCTCCCCATCGAGCAGCAGATCGACTACGTGCGCGTCTATTCCTATGACGAACCGACCAAGGGATTCTCCCTCCTGTGGCAGGACGATTTCGATGGCGACGCCCTCAATCCGGATCGCTGGAGCCGCGGAAACTGGACAATGGAACTGGTCGAATACCAGATCAGCAATGTCAAGGTCTCCGATGGCATGGCACGTATTATCCTCAATTACGAAAAAACAAGATAAGAAAAATTCATAAGATTCCTCCTAACCCCCTATCCCCGGCCTCCGTGCCGGGGATTTCTCGTTTTCCCTCCCCCTAACAGCCTCCGGCCTACTGTTTACTAGCCACAAACCACAGTCTACTTCCTACCGTCTACTGCCTACTTTTTCTATCTTTACCCCCGAAAAAATAAAGGGATAGACTATGTCCGAAAAAATGACTTCCGCGCAGGTGCGCGAATCTTTCATCAAGTTCTTTGAATCCAAGGGCCACCTCTTTGTGCGTTCTTCGCCGGTGGTTCCGCACGACGACCCGACGCTCATGTTCACGAACGCGGGCATGAACCAGTTCAAGGCAATCTTCCTGGGCGACAATCCGAAGGGTTGGAAGCGCGCATGCAACAGCCAGAAGTGCCTCCGCGTGTCGGGCAAGCACAACGACCTCGACGTGGTCGGCCGTGACAACTACCACCACAC
>JAGCGO010000088.1 GCA_017649565.1 Fibrobacter sp.
CATTTCAAAACTGCAAAAAGAATTTCCGGATCAAGCCGTATTCGACAACGTGGTCAAGGCTTACCAGAAAGCAACTGAACTTGAAATGAAGTACAATTCTGCAGCAGGCAAAAAAGACGAAATTTTAGTCAAAGATGCAGGTCTCGTCCTTGTCGGAGCCTACGTTCCAACATTGTTCAAGAAATTGGAATATATCGCAGAAGGCGCATTTGTATCGGAACAAGCCCGCCTGAAGGCATGTCGCTTATTACGGTACATTGTGTTCGGCGATTTGCCATCTGATGGTTTGTACTTCCTCGGTAATTACTTTTGCGGTTTGCCTTGGAATTTCAGGATTCCCAAGGAAATCGTACTTGACGACAACGAAAAAAAGATTGCAGAATCGCTCGTCATGTCTATAATTGAAAACTGGAAAGCGATTGGTCACGTCTCTATCGATGGATTTAGAGGTACTTTCCTGCATCGCGAAGGCAAAATAGAGAAAGAAACCGATGAAGAAATTTATCTGAAAGTAAAACAAGGCCCGTTCGACATGCTTCTAGATAGGCTTCCTTGGTCTTATTCTATGCTCAAATTCAAGTGGCACAAGAAACTTTTATCAACAATATGGCGATAACATGATTTCATACGAGACATTAGAAAACGAATTAGCATTTTGTAATTACGCTTTAAATTTGCGCTTTGACCAGTATTTTTCAGCCGAAGACGACCCAAAGAAGCAACTTCGCGTTGAACAAATTAGATTGAACGATTTAAGCAACGATAATTCCCCATACGGTTTATTGGTCAGAAAGTATTCGTTAAGCTTTGACGAACGATTCCTCTTAATTCTAGCATTGGTCCCTCATTTGGCCCCGCAAATGCTGGATATGTTCTTTTTGAACAACGGAAACTTAGGGCGCCCCTATACGGAATTTGGCGGATGGCAAAGCAAGAGCCATCGCGGGTTTTTGCCTACTTGCGAAACCGCTCTTTTCGTCTTGGCCGGTGACAATCTGGAACGGCGCCTTGAAGTAATGCGCTTGTTCGACAACAACAACGTGCTTTTCAAAAATCGAATCCTGACTTTAGAATATGGAGAGCCAGGGGAACCCGCCAATAGCGCAGCCTTACGCATTTCTCCAGAAATGTTGGAATATATATTAACCGGCTCGCAGAACAAGCCCGATTACAGCATGCATTTCCCCGCAAAGCTCATAACAAGCAAACTCACTTGGGATGACCTTATATTAAATAACGACGTAATGGAGGACATCCAGCAGATTATTTCTTGGATTTCCCATTCCGACGCCATATTGAACCATTGGGGAATGAGCAAAAACATAAAATCCGGGTACAGGGCTTTATTTTACGGGCCTCCGGGAACAGGCAAAACCCTAACGGCCACATTAATCGGTTCAAAGATGAACATGGACGTGTACCGAATAGACTTGTCTCAAGTCGTGTCTAAGTACATTGGAGAAACCGAAAAAAATCTTTCCGGGATTTTTGATCAGGCGGAATCCCATAATTGGATTCTCTTCTTTGACGAAGCAGATGCATTATTTGGGGCACGCACACATACCAACAACGCAAATGATAGAGCCGCCAACCAAGAAATTGCCTATTTGCTGCAACGAATAGAGGACCATCCGGGCGTTGTCATTTTGGCAAGTAATTTAAAATCAAATATTGACGACGCTTTCGCCCGACGTTTTCAGAGCGTGATTTATTTCCCAATGCCTAATTGCGAAGAGCGCCTACACCTGTGGAACAACCTGTTCCCAGAAAAAAGCGTACTTGATGACAATCTAGACTTCCAGCGCCTTGCAGAAAAATTCGAGCTTTCCGGCGGAGCACTGACAAACGTAGCGCGCTATGCAATTTTACGAGCCATCGGAAACAACAGGAAAAAGATTTCCTATAAGGATATCGAGCTCGGTATATCTAAAGAACTTCAAAAAGAAGGAAAAAGTTTATAGAAACAAGTTCAAGGTTTCTATAACCGCAGGAACTAGAGGTCGAGTTCCTGGTATTCCTTGCATTCCTGCATGATTTTGTCAAAGAATTCGTCGCGGTTCACATTGGGATAAGTAGCATCATTGTCTTCCATGTGATAGGAATTCATGTACTCCTTGAACTCGACGGTTGTTTCGTCAACCCATGTGTACTCTTCGATGAAGTTCCACTTGGAAATCTTATACTTCCAGACTTTGTCTTCTTTGGCGAAGTTGCAGCCATCAATGGATTTGCTATCGTCCTTCTTTTCAGTAGAAGGCGTGTCGCCGTTCGAAGAAGCGGGATTGCCAGATTCATCGTCACCGCAGGCGCAAAGCCACAATGCGGCAAAGAGCAAAACGAAAAGTTTCTTCATAGGACCCACCCCCTGTTTAATTAAACAATCTTCTGCAAAAAGTCCAACACCAAGTAGAGTGCCGGAGCCGCAAGATAGAAGGAATCACAGCGGTCAAGCACGCCACCGTG
Source organism: Fibrobacter sp. (assembly GCA_017649565.1). Taxonomy (GTDB): domain Bacteria; phylum Fibrobacterota; class Fibrobacteria; order Fibrobacterales; family Fibrobacteraceae; genus Fibrobacter. The sequence goes on from JAGCGO010000088.1 coordinate 2,464, forward strand.
ACCCACAAACAAATTGCCAGAATCCTTCGTGCCACTCCAGCGCTTGAGCGAACTCATCAGGAGGTCACCCACCTGGCCTGCAACCGTAAGCAGAAGGCCAATCACGATAGCGCTCACCCAGCTGAACTGCACATTGAAAGAAGAAAGCGCTGCACTGCACTTGACCCAGTACACCACCCAGGCAACCGTTGCGATAGAACCCGCGATAGAGCCTTCCCATGTTTTCTTGGGGCTGATGCTCGGAGCAAAGGCATGACGCCCGAAGGGTCCCTTGCCCGCAGCAAACTTCCCGAAGAAATAAGCCACCGTATCGCAGAGCCACATGCTTGTCATCACGAGGATAAACGGATAGCAGTGTTCAAAGCCCTGACCGTTGCCCATCATCATCACGTTCATGCCGCCCCAAAGGCCAATGTAGAGCGGGGCCGCCAGCTGCATTACGAGCCACGGGAACAGATGGTCGATATCCACCTTCGCATAGGCAACAGCGATGTAGACCGCAAAGAACACGACGAAGGTCATGCCCACTACATACGGCACGGCAGGCAAACCGAAATAGCCGCCCTTCGAGAGCGCCCACGCAAGCGTCAACGCAAGCGAAGATGCGAAAGAGAGGTAACGGACGTCAGGCCCCTTGTACATCTTGGACACCATGCCAGCCCATTCCCAGGCGCCGACACCGGCCAAAAAGCACATGAGTCCTATGCGGCTGAAGTCGTTAAACCACAGCAGGAAAAACGCAATAGGAATTGCGATAAACGCAGTCAACAAACGCTGAGCTAGATTACTCATGCAACACCTTCCCAAATCGACGCTCGCGCGTCTTGAAAAATTCTACAGCCTTCAAGAACTCTTCCTTGGTAAAGTCGGGCCAGAGCGTGTCCGTCACATAGAACTCGCTGTATGCCGCCTGCCAAAGCAGGTAGTTCGAAAGCCTGAATTCACCGCCGGTACGGATAACCAAGTCCGGATCCGGGGCTCCCTTCAAATACAAATTCTTTGCAAAGACATTTTCATCGATGTCTTCGATCTTGAGCGTACCCGCGGCAACCTGGGCGGCAATGGACTTCGCTGCGTCCACGATTTCGAGCCTACCACCATAAGAGATGGCCAGGTTCAACTGCATACCCGTATTGTTTGCCGTCATGTCGATTGCAGACTGCAAGCTAGCACGCGGTTTCTCGGGCAGGCGTTCCATGTTCCCGATGACCTTGAGCTTCACGTTCTTTTCCATGAGGTCGGGAATTTCCTTCACCACCATCTCGATGAGGAGGTTCATCAGGTAATCCACTTCCTTAGAAGGGCGCCCCCAGTTTTCGGAACTGAAAACATAGAGCGTCATGTGCTCAAGTTTAAGGTTTACTCCAACCTCGACCGCATCGATAGTAGCCTGGGTCCCCTTGCGGTGGCCCAGGAAACGTTCAAGACCGCGGCTGCGGGCCCAACGCCCGTTGCCGTCCATGATGATGGCGACATGTCTAAGCTGATTTGCCACGCAAACCCCGGACTACACCTTGAGGATGTCTGCTTCCTTCTCGGCGAGCAGGCGGTCGATTTCGGCGATAGCGTTATCGGTCGCCTTCTGGATTTCGTCCTGCTGCTTCTTGGATTCGTCTTCCGGCAAGTCCTTGTTCTTCTTGATGGCGTCGTTCGCGTCACGACGGATGTTGCGGATGGCCACGCGGCCTTCTTCGGCGTGCTTGCGGACAATCTTAGCGAGTTCCTGACGGCGTTCGGTCGTGAGAATCGGGAGCGACACGCGAATGCAGTTGCCGTCCTTCATCGGGGTCACGCCGATGTTAGCGGCGAGGATGGCCTTTTCGATCGGGTCAACCATGGTCTTTTCCCACGGAGTCACGAGAAGCATGCGCGGTTCGGGCACGGAAACCTTGGCCACCTGCGAAATCGGGGTGGGTGTACCGTAGTAGTCGATGCGCACATCGTTCAAGATAGCCGGAGAGGCCTTGCCTGCACGGATTTTAGAGAATTCACGTTCGGTGGCCTCGATGGCCTTGCTCATTTTGTCGGTATATTCGGACATAATTAATCAAAAAAGTGGTTAGTGTTTATTTGATTAATATAGATATTTTTCAACTTTCACTACGTTTATAACCACTAAGAGCGAGCAAAATAAGCGCTGGAGTGTAAAAATACCAGATGAAATTATTTGCGACAGCGGCAACCGTCTCGCGTATCGTATATGGTTCCCCCGTAGCGAGCGAAAGACCGACACACGCATCGCAACAGAAAAACAGGATCATACCGCGTTTAATATTCCGGGCGTTAACGGCCGGGAAGTACCCCTTCTTTGGGGCCTGGCATGCCACAATTACGGAGCAAATCAAAAAGGCGCCATAGGTCGCGACAATAGGTACCGTCGCCGAAGAGAACACAGAAAACAGGTGGAGCGCATTCGCGATAAACATTACCGCAAACGGGACCAGAATAATCCACGGGACACTGTTATCGGTATCGCTCGTACGGGAGTGCCTGAAGATGAACAGCGCCTGCACCACCATAAAGAAGCATATGCCCAGCAAGACGTAGTCATCGCGGTGATTAAATAGATTTGTCATATGCAGAATCTTGAGGCAGAAGTCTGCACAGAAGACCATCACGAAGCCCACCTGCAACAGGCGACGGTCGCGCACGCAAAGGCAGTTTTTGCCAATGAAGAAGGCAATGACCGTGACTATCGCCGTAACCGCAAATTTTGCGTAGTTCTGGAAATGGCTGGCGTCTTCGATGCACTGGTCAACAGGGCCGCACTGGAAGAACACGTACCAATCGCGAACAAAGAACGCGATGGCGAGGATGGAGACGATAATGAGGAAAACGGTAATATATTTTTTCTTAATCATACTGGGAATTATAGAAAAAGAAAGTAGTTTGTTTGTTACAAACAAAAGAAAAACCCGACAAAGTCGGGTTTAAAAGCGTAAAAACGGGTGTTTTTGTCCATAAGGGCGTCTTTTTAGCAATGCACCAGCGTGCCGAGGTCGCCTTCGATGGCGGCGCGGGTCATGTTGCCCTTTTCCATCTTGAACACGAAGATAGGCATGTTGTTTTCCATGCAGAGGGCGACAGCTGCCGTATCCATGACCTTGAGGCCGCGGGAAATGACTTCCTTGTAGCTGATGTCGTCGAAGCGGGTAGCAGTCGGGTCCTTGACCGGGTCGGCCGTATAGATGCCATCGACCTTGGTAGCCTTCATGATGACGTCACATTCGCTTTCGATGGCGCGAAGGGCGGCGCAGCTGTCCGTCGTAAAGAACGGGTTACCCGTACCGGCAGAGAAGATGACCACAGAGCCGGCAGAGAGGAGTTTGAGGGCCTTGCGGCGGTCGAAGAACTCGCAAACCGGTTCCATGCGGATGGCAGACATCACCACAGAGTCAATCCCCTGCTTATCGAGGGCGTCCTGCATGGCAAGGCCGTTCATCACGGTGCCGAGCATGCCCATGGCATCGCCCTGGGCGCGATTCATGCCGCCTGCAGAAGCGGAAATACCGCGGACGAGGTTGCCGCCGCCAATCACAAGCGCGACCTGCACGCCCTGCTTGACGATGGAGGCGATTTCGCTTGCCATGTCGGAGAGAATCTGGTTATCGATACCGTGGCCCTTTTCGCCTGCGAGGGCTTCGCCACTGAGTTTGAGAAGAATGCGTTTGAATTTCATAATTTGGTCACTAGTTATTAGTCATTAGTTGTTAGTTTCTCGGACGAAATGTAACAAAATGTAAAAAGCGTGAAAGGCATTTACACACCTTCAACACAAAAACTGCATACCGGGGCGCCTATCGTCCCCAAAAGAATATATAATTAGAGAAGGTTTATTTTCGGTAATGGGATTGGTCATGAAAAACAAATTTCAGCTTTTTAGCCTTATACTATTTGCGCTCCCCACGATGCTCTTTGCCGACATCGTGTACCAAGGGAAAAGAGTCACCTCCTGGCCTATAGAGGCCATGCCCACATTTAATAATCCGCACGGACTGTTAAAGACCGTCGCGACACAGGCAAAGAGTCACTACGCCGCACCCAAGGGCAAAATCTACAGCCTCACCCTGCTTGTCGATTTTTCGGACAAGCCAGCTCCGGTCACATTGAACGAGGTCGAGGACTGGCTGAACAAGGAAGGGTTCAACAGGGACGGCTGCAACGGTTCCGTGCGCGACTACTACCTCGACGTTTCCAACGGTCAACTCGACCTTACAAACGAGGTATTCGGCTGGTACCGTGCAAA
>JAGCGO010000005.1 GCA_017649565.1 Fibrobacter sp.
GCCGCTTGGCCGTTCGGCCTGATTGATATATGGACAAATAACAAAAGAGGGATCATGGCTCGCGAAATTCGAGAGACTCCGATTTTGTTCGGCGAGGACGCTCGCCGGTTTTTAGCCCGTATGGAAGAGCGGCACCCGGAATCTCCGGAAGTTCGTGCCCGCCGACTGCGGAATTATGAACTTATGAAAAAGGCTTACGAGCGCGGCATGGCAAAAATGCGTGAACGCGAAGCGGCCAACGGAGGAGTCGACCCTTGGTTCAGACAAGTATAGATTTCAGTAATCTAGATTTCGTTCGATTAGATTCTACAAAGGCGATAAAGAAATTTGATTGCGGAGACGAAGACCTAAACGACTTCATTTTCAATCACGCAGCAGCCTTCCAAAAATACATGCTTGCTGTAAGTTATGCCATTGCAGATTCCTTGACAGGAAAAGTCTACGCCTACTGTAGTCTTGCAAACGACAAAGTTGCCACAAGTGATTTCAAGGACATAACCGAATTTAACCGTTTCCGCAAGAAACAAGGTTTTCCGAACGAAAAACGCCTAAAGAGCTATCCTGCAGTCAAGTTGTGCAGACTAGGCGTAGACACGACCGTAAAAGGGCAACAAATTGGAACAACCGTCATAGACTACATCAAGTCAATGTTCACTTTGAACAATAAAACCGGCTGCCGCTTCTTGACAGTGGACGCTTATCTAAATGCAGTCCCTTTCTACGAAAAAAACGGTTTCCGGTTCATGAACATCAAAGACAACGATCCGCATACGCGGCTTATGTACTACGACTTGATGGATGTCGCGAACTAGGCGGGCCTTACATCATCCGCAGTTTCATTTCAAACACGGGACGGTCGGCCTCGTCGAGAATCCGCATGTAGGTCGCTCCGTTATGGTTTGCGCGGAACACCCTCATGATCTGCCCTTCCTTCGATTCGCCCAGGTAATGAATTTCAAGGGCCGAGGGAATGCAGAGTTCCAAATCCGAAGCGCTGAATACATTCAATGCGAGCTTCACGTACTCGATGTTATTCATGTGGTGCGACATGTCGATATGCTGCGGCAATACCTTCTGCTGGTATATTTCCACATACTCTTCGGGTTTGACGTTGAAGCGGTCGAAATCATCGGTCATGAGCGCTTCCGGGAAACCTTCTGACGGGAAACCCACCGCCGAAAGGCGCAGCGGGCGGTGGCGATCAAAGCTCAGGCAGCACATTTCCTGCTTCGCATAGATAATGGGCTCGCCGTCTACGGTCGTGATGACGGTATTTTCGTTGAGGCGGATGAGCTGGTTTTCTGTCGGGAACGACGTGGTCACAACCTTGTCGCGCCAGTACGGGCGCTTGAGAAACTTGATTTTCGTCTTGGATACGACCCAGAAGCCGCCCTTTTCCTTCACCGCAAAATTGTCCATCTTGAGCGCACCGAAATTTTCGGTAATGTTGTCCTGGACCATGAGCACGGTCTGCGCAAGGCCCATATTTCCAGACACATCGATGTAGGCCGAAGTAATCGTCCTCTGTTTCTGGAATACCAGCGGATTTTTCGCCAATGCATAAATATCAATCATGCTTTTAATATAAATTTTTTTCTATTATTTTGCATTATCTAAAATACTCACCCTAACTAAGGGGTTTTTATGGAAACGTTGAATTCCATTCTTAATACAATCGATGATTATGTGTGGGGAATCCCCCTGATTATCGTTATCCTGTTCGTGGGCATTTTGCTCACCAGCCGTCTCGGCGTGCTCCAGGTAACAAACCTCGGCAATGCCCTGCGTTACATGCTCCACAGCGAAAAGGAAGGCGAAGGCGAAGTCTCTAGCTTTGCCGCGCTCTGCACCGCACTCGCAGCCACTGTCGGTACAGGTAACATCGTGGGTGTCGCGACCGCCATCGGTACGGGCGGCCCGGGAGCTCTCTTCTGGATGGAAGTCGCCGCCTTCTTCGGCATGGCGACCAAGTACGCCGAAGGTCTTCTCGCAGTGAAGTACCGCAAAATCGACTCCGACGGCAAAGTGCTGGGCGGCCCCTTCTACTACATCGAAACGGGTATTAAGGAACGCTTCGGGCTCAACTTCAAGTGGCTCGCCATCGTGTTCGCGGTATTCGGCGTGCTCGCGGGCATTCTCGGTATCGGCACCATCACGCAGGTGAACGGAATCACCTCGGCCGTCGCGACCATCATCCCGACCGGCGAATTCGTGAACATCGGCGGCAACTCCGTCTCCATCTCTACGGCCATCGCGGGCCTGCTCTGTGCGGGCTTTACCGCCTGCGTCATCATCGGCGGCCTCAAGCGCATCGCGAAGGTTTCCCTCTACATCGTGCCGTTCATGGCCATCTTCTACATCATCTTCTGCATCCTGATTCTCGGCTTCAACTTCTCGAAGATTTCCACTGCCATCGAGATCATCATCCAGGCGGCATTCAACCCGAGCGCCGTCACGGGTGGCGTCGTGGGCACCATCTTCATCGCCATGCAGAAGGGTATCGCCCGCGGCATCTTCAGCAACGAAGCCGGCCTCGGTTCGGCACCCATCGCCGCTGCCGCCGCCAAGACCAAGGAACCTGTGCGTCAGGGCCTTGTGTGCATGACAGGCACGTTCATCGACACGATCATCATCTGCTCCATGACGGGCCTTGCCATCGTGGTCACTGGCGCTTGGACTCCGGAACTCGGGCTCCAGGGCGTGAACATCACCATGGAAGCATTCACCCGCGGACTTTCGAACCTCCCGGCAGGCGCCTGCATCGCCCCGGTCATCCTTACGGTCGCGCTCGTGTTCTTCGCGTTCACGACGATACTTGGCTGGGCCTACTATTCCGAACGTTGCCTGGAATACCTTATCGGCCGCGGCAAGAAAAAGGCCATCCTTGCCTACCGCTGGGTGTACGTGGCCGCCGTGTTCATCGGTCCCTACCTCACGGTGAGCGCCGTGTGGACAAGCGCCGACATCTTCAACGGGCTCATGGCATTCCCGAACCTCGTGGCACTTATTCTGCTGAGTGGTATCGTCGCCCGCGAGACGAAGAAATTCTTCGTCAAGCTCGAAAACGAAAAGAACTAGTCTTCGCTCGGCAACCCGCCGAGCATCTCGCCGATTTCAGGACCGATAACGCCGTCCTGCATCGTCACGCAGAGAATTTCCCGCTCGAGTTCCTCGGGCGGATTTTTTGTACCGTTCCAGCCGGTACCAGGTGTTGCGGCATCCGCCGCAGCCAAACATTCCCGCACGAGCAGCTCGCCCAGGGCGGCATGCAGCGCGAGCGACGCGTCGATATACTTGAGGTGCGTCGGCTCCTCCAAAATGAAGTTCAGCGTTTCCTTGTTGTTCAGCACGCGCTCCGGGGGAACGTCGGCGCCGAACTCATCTTCTACGCCCATGTTCGCAAGCACCGCACGCGATTCCAGGAACGCCTGCGTCAGCTCCGGCACGGCGAGCGCGTCCTTCACGCCCGTCGCCGTCACCACGAAATCCGCAGCCCGCACAAGGGCCACGACCGCGCCCACGTCCTTGCAGTCCGTGACCTCCACGCCGTTCGCGTCGAGAAAGGCATTAGACCCAAAACTCGTGTCCGTCACCACCCGCACGCACGCGCCCAGGCGCAGCAACTGCAAAACGATTCCCGTACCGACCTTGCCGCTACCAAAGACAACGCAGTTCTTGTTCTCGACATCCTTGTAGCCCAGCTCCGCCAGCGCGCGGATGTACCCCTCGCCCGTACCGAGCGAAGTCTCTATGCGCTTGACGATCCCCGAGTCCGCAACATAGACCGGCACCTCGGCATTTTCATAGAACTGCACCCCGGACCGGGTCAGTTCCACGAAGCCGATTCGCGGATGGCATTTCGCAAAGCAGCCCGCGCAGTCCAGAATCAAGTCAAAAAACTCCCCCCTGTCCTCGGCCGCCAGCGCCTCTTCCGGGGTAATCACGGGAACACCCGCCGCCCCGAGCAGCTGGACAATCTTCTCGTCGTTGGCAAACGTGAGCCCCACCGAAAGTTCGGCACCGCCCGCCACCAGCGCGCGGTACTGCAGCAGCGTGTTCCTGAAAACGGGCGTGGCCACGAGCACCTTGAGCCCCCGGAACGGCCGGGTCGAGCCCCACTGCCGCTCGTACACACGCAAGGCAGGGTACTCCTTCGGGGAGTACGCCGAATCGACAAAAGCAGAAACCAGGGATTGAAAAAGGTCAGGGGATTTCACAACCGCAAATATAGTCAACGGGTCATTTTACGTCCGACTCGACATTTTTTCTGCCGTAACGAACGCATTTTTCCACTCTGTAAAATTTTGTAAACAGTTTTCTCTTTTTTTCCTTCATTTTTTCGCCATCTTCTTTCTCTTTTTTTACAGATGTTGCACCATACTACAACGGATTGAGAATCATGCAACATCCCATGAAATATATTAGAAATATATTACTATACAGCACAACAGCCTAAATTCCACAAATTTGGGCAAAACAAAAAGGTATGGTTATGGTTTACAAAAAATTTTCCCTCTCTCCGGCACTGGCAATAGGCGCTTTCGGCCTGTTCGCGGCGACGTCCGTTTTCGCTCAGGATGTCGAGATTGGTACATGGGCAGGCTTCCGCAAGGCGGCAGTTTCTTTCACGTTTGACGACGGCGCACCAAGCCACGTGAGCGATGCAGGCCCGCTGTTCGACAAATATGGTTACAAGGCAACCTTCAACCTGGTGGTGAACTGGAACCCCGACTGGAGCGGTTTCGGCAACATGGCCAAGAACGGCCACGAAATTGCAAGCCACAGTAATACGCACCCACAGAACATGAGCGGCGAAGAAGCATCTTCCAAGAGTTCCATCGCCAGCAAAATCCAGCAAAAGTACGGAGTCATCACACTCGCCTACCCGAACTGTAACGTTCCCAATGCACAAGAGGTTCTCAAGAACTACATCGTTGGACGAATCTGTAATTCCGGCAATAGCCAAGTGGGTAAAGACGGTCCGTCCAACTGGGCCCAAGTTCCAGCAATCATGACAGGTCCCAACGGCTCCAACGACTTTAAGGGACCCATGGGTTCCGTCGTCCAAAGCAACGGCTGGGTCTCGTTCCTCACGCACGGTTTCTCTGGCAAGAACAACGGCAACGCCACTTACTCGCCGACGGACATCGGCCTCATCGAAGATGCCCTCAAGTACGCCCAGCAGAACGACAAGGACATCTGGGTAGCCCCGATGGGCCACGTCGCCATGTACATCAAGGAACGCAAGTCCTCCAAGGCCGAAGCGTCCTCCAGCGGCGGCTCCATCACGGTCAAGTTGACCCACAGCATTGCCGACAACATTTCCAAGTACGACTACCCGCTTTCTCTGCGTGTCAAGAGCGATATGGCCAAGCCCACTGTGAAACAGGGCGACGCTACGCTTGAATCCAAGGTTGACGGCGGCTACATCTACTTCGATGCAGTTCCCAACGGTGGCGACATCGTGATCTCGGGTGACGGTGGCAGCACGCCGCCGACCGAATCCTCTTCCTCTGCCGGTCCCACTTCCGCTGCATCGTCCTCGTCGGATCAGGGCCAGAAGGTTTCTTCTTCCAGCCACCATCATGGCAGCCACCACGGCAGTTCCTCTTCCAGCAATGGCACCAACCCGGTAGCATCGTCTTCTTCGCAGAATCCGAACCCGGTTGCAGGTTCCAGCAGCTCCTCGCCGGAACAGTTTGCCGCTCTCGAAGCACGTGCATTTGATGCCAACCCCGCTTCGGCATACGTCGACGCAGCCGGTTACATCACCGTCATCAACGCCCAAGGCCAGAACATCACCGTGTTCAACAGCCTCGGCCATGTCGTCCGCACCACCAAGGGCATCGGCTGCCTGCAGAAGGTGTACTCCGGTGCCAAGGGCGTGTACATCGTCCGCATCGGCAACAAGGCCAAGACGGTCAGCATCAAGTAACTTAATACATCCTCTCTCCTAAAATAAAAGGGAGCTCCTTTATGGAGCTCCTTTTTTATTGGGCAGTCGGCCAGTGCCGAAACGGCGACGGCTAAGACTGGCCCAGTTCGTTCACGTGATCAAGGACGAGTTTCTGTGCGGCAGGACCGTACAGTACGGCACCATAGCTTTCGCCATTCTTGCCAATGCGCTGTTCTGTCAGGATCCCGGCGGCAAGCCCCGCCTCCGTCGGATCGAAATGCGTCTTGCCGACAGCGTCCGTCTTCGATTCCAACAGTCCCTGCGCAACGAACCAGTCGCGGACACTCTTGAAGTACAGCTTCTCGATGTTGGCACCCGGAGCGAGCAGGTCGTTCAGGCGGCGTGCAATCTCGGTGACCGGCACGGGAGTCTCGTCTGCAGGGTACTTCGCCAGTTCGGCTTCCGTCAGGTGGAAGCGTTCCTTGACGACCTTACCGTCCTTGGGGGCGACATTCCCGGCAGTCTCTCCGGCAGCCTCCCTGGCCTGGTCCTGGGCCTGGTACTTGGCAAAGCGTTCGTTCGCCTGGGCAATGCAGGCCTGGATGTTTTCCAGGATAAACCTCTGTGCAGCGGCATTGCACTTTGTGTACACCGCATGGTGTCCGCGGATGTCGGCCTCGGCCCGCACGAAACCCATCTCCTCGCCGCGCGGCGAAGGCAGGTTCATGTCCTTTCCCTTCTCGCCGGCCTCTTTCAGGAGCATTCCTTCACGGGTAAGGATCTCGGCCACGTCGGAATAAATCAGCGGAATCATGCCGCTGTCTTCGGGAATCAGCGAGTTCAGCCTGCGGACAACGCCGGACACGGAAACCGGTTCCTCGGTCACCTCGTAACGTCCCAGCACCTCGGGGGTAAACGCAAGCTCGGCCGTCGCGAACTTCCGGGGCGCTCTAGCCTCGCGCTTGGAATTCTTTTTCGGGGCCTGCGGTTCGCGCTTGGGGCCAATTTTCTGTTGCAAGTAATCTGCCACATAGGCAAGGCATTTGCTAATCCGTTCCTGCCTGCAGGAGTCGCCTTCCGGCAAAGTCTCTTCGTTTAAGGGATTCACTCCGATGGAGAGTTTACGTATATACTGTTCCGCTCGTTCGAGTATTCTGGATTCAGCAGGCATCTTCATCATTCCTTTCTTGTTTCCACAACCCAAACACCGTTCAATAATATACATCTTTTTTACGGAGCGGTATTTACACATAAAATAAAAAATCCGGTAAAAGCCACTCAGGACCTTTACCGGATTCCTCTCTCGCATTTCGCGGAGTCTCAGATTCTATCCATAAATTAATCCGAGAACAGTCGCGAGCACAGCCAAGAAAACGATCTGTTTAACGAGCACTATCTTTTTCCTTGTATCCATAGCCAACCGCCTTTTTGGAGGAGACACTTCTGTTCCCTATCAAAATACATACCCACACCGGAAGAAGGCGCCGGGTAAGCAAAAAAGCGTTGACATGTATTAAACACGTGATATAGCTTAACTTTTTGACAGAAAAAGTTTAATCTACATCACACATTGCCCAATAATTCCGCAATTCGGGCCATTAACGAGGCCTCGTCGCCGACATTTTCGACGATACGGATATTGGGGTGCGAAGGCAGCGTGTTCGTACGCTGGGTCTCCATGCGGCGGCGGGCATCGTCTTCGGCAAGGCCGCGGGAGACAAGGCGCTGCAGGCGGACATCCTCGGGAGCCGTGACCACCCAGATTTCGTCCAGGATCTTGACAATCTCGGGGACCTTGTCCATCAGGGCCGCAGCAAAGAAGCGGGTTCCGCGTTCACTGGGGCGCTCCGGCTCCTCGAAAAAGTCGAGCACGGCCTGGGTCAAGTAAGGGTAAACCAGCGATTCCAGACGGCGGCGGGCGTCGTGGTCCCTGAAAATGAGATCGGCGAAGAACTCGCGGTTCACGCCGTCCTGCGTCAGGCAGTAGGGACCGAACGCGCAGCGGATTACGGAACGCAGGTCGGTCGACGTGCGGTAGAGCTCGTGCACGACCTCGTCGGCATCCATAAAGCGGAAACCGCGGTCACGCAGCAGCGAACCCACGAAAGACTTCCCCGATCCAATAGAACCAACGATACCTATCTTGCGCATACTATTAAACTATACTATTTTCCGAGCGCAATCAAGCATATTCCCCAAATAATCCCAAATAAAGCAAGCCATTTGAGCCTACTTTTGCGTTCTTTGTACACAAGGAGGCCCGCAACGAAGCCCACAAGCACGCTGGAACGCCTAAAAACGGTAATAATCGATATCAGGGCGTCCTTGTCGCTCACGGCGAGGAAATAGCAGCGGTCGGCCACGATAAGCAGGACGGCGACCAAAATAAACGTCCAGCGGAACCGGAAGGGCGTCGTCTGCTTGCGGTGCGGGAACCACGTCACGGCGCAAATGACAAACTGGAACGCGGCCATGTACACGCTGAACCAGGCCTGCACGACCAGCGGGTCGAAATCCATACGCTGGAAAATGAACTTGTCGTACACACCGCTACAGGCGGCAAGGAGCGTACCGAGCACCATCATCACGACCCAGCCGTTGCTGAAGAAATGCCCCATTTCCTTGCGGCCGGCAAGACTCAATGCGATATAGGAGCAGATACAGATAGCAACGCCCAGCCACTGCAGTGCCATGGGGCGCTCCCCCATGAAGCTCACGGCGATAAGGACCGTAAAGACCGGCGCGCAGGCACGTATCGTAGTGGCAATGCTCAGCGGCAGATGCGCAAGCGCATTGTAGGTCAGTATCCAGCTCCCGCCGACAATAAGTGCCTTACCTATCAGGAACAGGTGTCCCTGCGGGGACACGCTCTCGCAGGCACCGCTCACGAGCAGGGGGCACATGAAGAGTGCATAGAAGGCGCTGCAGGCGAAAAGCACCGGGCGGACAGCGTTACCTTGGACCGAAGCCTTCTTGGAAAGGTCGTAAAAACCCAGAAAAATGGCCGAAGCCAGAGCCAGAATCAACCATGACATAGCGCGCCAAATTTAGAAAACTGAGTTGCCACGCAGGGCAGTTATGCTATTTTTTTATCACAACACTAAACAAAGGAGCCTTCATGGGTATCAAAGGAAAAGCATCATCCCTGCTCGAAGAGTTCAAGGCCTTCGCGTTCAAGGGCAACATCGTCGACATGGCCATCGGTGTTATCATCGGCGGCGCATTCGGTAAAATCGTCTCCAGTTTCGTCAGCGACATCGTGATGCCCAGCGTCACCGCCATCATCGCCATGTGCGGAGCGAAGGACGCAGGCGAAGGCCTCAAGGCACTTGCCTTCACCACCACCGAAGGCGTGACCATCCCGTACGGCAGCTTCATCGGCGGCATCATCGACTTCCTCATCGTCGCCGTCGTGGTATTCCTCGTCATGAAGAAGTTCCTCGGCTTCATGCAGAACATGCGCAAGAAAGAAGAAGAAGCCCCCGCAGCACCTCCGGCACCTCCAGAGCCGACCGCCGAAGAAAAGCTCCTCACGGAAATCCGCGACCTGCTCAAGAAGTAATGATTACGGCGTTCCGCGGACAGCCGTCCCGGATACCCGAACAGCCGTGGCCAAACGCCACGGTTTTTTTATTGGACGCGCGGCTTGGGTTCGCGCAGCTTGGCAAGTCCCCACAGCAGGCAGCATGCCAGGAGCGGCAGCACGACATCCCACGGCAAGTGGTAGCGGATGTCCTTGGGCACTACGGTGAACCACATGTAGATAAGCACGATGTGCGCCGTGTACACGTCCAGGCTGTGCCGACCGACCGTATTGAGCGGACGGAAATCCAGCAGTCCCTGGCGGACGCGCACGACCCAGCAGACCAGCAGCATGAACACGTAGAAGTTGAAGAACCTGAAGATACCGAGATGCTCCCTGCTCACCCAGAAGTCGGAGGGCAGCGGTATCCCGATGAACTCGTGCGACCACAGGAAGCAGAACACGAACACGGCCAGCAGCGCAGGCGTTACGGCGTTTACGATACGGGCTGCACCGGCAGCCTTCGCGCGGTTCCACCAGGCATACGTCGCCGCACCGGTAAAGTAGGCGAACTGCCAGCCGAACGGGTCAAACGTCCCATGATGGATCCATGCGGGGAAAAGCGCATTCACCGCACCGCGCAGGTCGAACTGCGCCGCGATCCACAGCGCAAGCGACGGCAGCCACAGGAGCAGAACCGTCCGTGCACTTTTCGCCTTCACGAACAGCGGGAACGTGAACGATCCCACCAGCAGGAATATCACGTAGAGCGGCAGCACGTCGAGCCACATGGGCGTGTAGACCAGGAGCGCGCCCCAGAAAGACGCCTGTAGCGGATGCTCGTAAAGCACGTTGAAGTAATGGACAAGCTCCGGGATGCACAGCAAAGCAAGGACGGCAAGGATTGCCAATGTCAGCGCATGGTACACCCAGATACGTACGGCCCGGCGCCGCATCCAGCCCTGCCCGGGATCCTTTGTCGCCTTGCTGGTCGCGGCGATCATTCCCACAAAACCGGACAAAAAGAAAAAGCCTTCGGCCGCACTGAAGAAGCCGAAGCACTGGTATAGATAATAGGATATGGGCCGACCAAAATGGTCGAGGGTCATCTGCAGCAGCAGGAACCCCCGGATGGAATCTAGAGCCCTAATTCTCACGGCTAGAAGTCAGCACGGCCGCTGATGCCAAGAGCGAAGTCGGTATCGACGACGTCCTTGAAGTTGTAACCGAACCAGAAGACCACCTCGGTGCGCATGGTCGGGTACACGTAGAAGTTCATGCCGAGGAAGCTGTACTCGTCCTTGTCCGCATTCACGTCGAGGTCGTGGTATTCGTAGGTAACGCCCATGGAGAACTTCTTGTTGATGTCGAAGCTCGGTTCGACAGCAAAAAGCATCTGGTCGTCGGTGAAGATCTGGTCGGCGACGGCGTAGTCTTCGTCAACAATCGCGTAGAAGTAGGTGAATCCCAAGTTGAACAGGGCGATGTTGAAGCTCGGCTCGATAAGGAAGGAATGTACACCCTTGCCCTTGTACGGATGCATGCCCCACACGGCGTAGGTACCGTAGTTGATCAAGCCCAGGCTCTTGGAGTAGTCGACCTCGACACCGAGAGAATAGGTGTTGGGGCGGCCGATATGCGTACCGAACATCCAGTCGATGCTCGGAGTGATCACCAAGTGTTCGTCCACGTGGTTCAGGAGCGGCCAGGCATAAGTACCAAAGAGGCCCATCGTGCTTTCGGCATTCTCGGAAGCACCGAAGTAGATCTTGCCCATGCCGTACTTCTCGTTGCCGAACTCGCCACCGATACCGCGGAGGCTTTCTTCGCGGGTAATCACGGCGTAGCGGGCCGGGTCGCGCCAGAAGTAGTAGTTGAAGGCACCGGCGCTATAGGTCATGTCACCAAAGATGAGGTCGACAGAGTGGGTCACGGACCAGCGGATCTCGGCACCGTCAAACTCAAAAGCATTGCGGCGGCCTTCTTCGCCCATAGCCGTGGAGCGGGCCAAACCGTGACGGACCTCGGAAGCCTGGACACTGCTGTCCGCACCGATGTAGGTACTGTGGGTGGTCGTCCTCACCGTAGCCGACACGTTTTCATCGAGCTTGGCCGTTGCGGAAAGATCGATATCCTGGTTGGCAGCGTTCGTCGGATCGAAGTCGCTATCGAAATAGCTGGCATAGTCCATGTTGAGGCTACCATGAATATCGACCTCGGCAGCAAAAGCGACGAAAGCGGCACCAAGAACGAAAGGCAAAATAATTTGACGCATAAAATCCTTCCAAAAAAGTTTCGGTGTAAAGATAGAAATATATCCGCCCAAAACCCAACGAATCAGGATGCAAAAGTACCTTAGATTGGGCTGTTTTTGTAAATTTGGATGGAATTGACAATCTAATAAAAGGACAACTATGACTGCACTTAGGCTAGCGGCCACCACACTACTGGTCGCATTCCTCGCCGCGCAACACGCGTTCGCCATGACCGCCGACGAGGCGCTGAACAAGTCCAAGGCCTGGTTCAAATCAGGCAAGGCATGGAGCCTTGACTTCAAGGTGCAGGTGTTCTACGCGGAATCTCCGGACATCAACACGAGTACGGGCAAGCTGCTCGTAGCCGACGGCGACCGTTTCAAGCTCGACATGATGGGCATCCGCTTTTACAGCGACGGGCAGAGCCTGTGGCAGTGGAACGTAGAGCAGAACCAGGTGCTCATCAAGGCGGTAGAGGACCTGTCCTCGGCCCTCCACCCCTCGGAACTCCTGTTCAAGTACCTCAACTGCAAGGCGCTCAAGCTTTCGGAAGGGGAATTCAACAACCAGAAACTCTGGGTCCTCAAGCTGGACCCGTCCAAGTACAAGGGACAGTTCACCGAGATGGAAGTATGGCTGAGCAAGAAGGACTTCTCTCCCGTAAGGCTGCAGACCGTAGACCCGGAAAAGAACGTCTCGTGGTACAACATCATCAACCTGAAGGTGATGCAGAAAGTTTCCAACGACGATTTTAGATACAAGAGCCAGAAGAACGTCGACGAAATCGACATGAGGTAACCGATGAACTTTATCAAATGCGGCATCCTGCTCGCCGTCGCGATATCACAGGGCCTCGCGGCCGAGACCCTGTTCAGCAACTGGACTTTCAAGGTTGCGCCAGGTTCCAAGACCGGCAAGCTGTACGTGTTCTCGCGCGGCGACGTGGCCAGCGGAGTCACCGAAATTGCACTCAAGTCCACGACCCACGGCGTCACTGCCGAAAAGTCGGAGCAGATATCCGTCGGCGATTCCATGACTGCCGTACATGACGGCATCTTCAGGGACTCCTGGGCAGAGCGGCGGCGGACACCTTCGGCGACCGCCGGGGACCTCGGGCTCGTACTTCCCATGTACACTACGGACAAGAACGGTTCATTCCAGGAGCCTGCAGGGTTCTTCTCAGCACGTAGTGCAGAACGTGTCCTGGAAACGCCTCTCGACCCTCCCGGCTTTGCAGAGGATCTCGACTCCGCCATGATGTACGCTAGCACCGGTTTCGCCTACGACTCGACATCCAACATTCTCTGGATTGCCCGCGGCGCGGCCGGCGTTACGAAATACGACATCTCGAAGGGAGCGAACCATCCGGAAATCACGGACTACATTCTGAACAACAAAGAAGCCAAGCTCGAAAAAATCTCGAAGGGCAAGATCTACAAATACAAAAAGTCGAAAAACGCCTCCATCCTGGATGTCGCCATCAACCCGAAATCGGGCGACCTGTGGATCGCCAGCGAAAAGGGCATGTGGATATACGACGGCTCGGAAGCCAAGTCGCTCAAGGCACTCGACACCTCGAAGCGCGTGACCGGCGTATGGATGGGCGGCAAGCCGTTCCAGATTATCGCCGAAATCTCGAAGCCGGGCAAGGACGGCGTGCAGGGCAGCCTCATGCGCAGCACCGACGGTACCAAGTTCAAGAAGGTCAACTTCTTGGACACTACCGGCAAGGTACAGAAAAAAGACATCTTTGCGAACTCCAACTATACAGTTTCCGACGTTGCGTTCCTCGGCGACAAGGCCTATATCGCAGTAACATCCACCGGCGGCAAGGAAAGCGGCTACCTGCTGCTCGACTCCGCAGGCGTACGTGCCTGGGAAACCGACGAAGACGACGGCAGCCAGTGGCTGAACGGCTTTGAAAGGGGTGTCATCGACCGCGACGAAATCATCACCTCCATCACGACCTTCCCGCTGACAAAGAACATCACCGGTATTGCCGTGAGCACCTACGGCAACGGCATTTCCGTCTCGGCCGACTCGGGAGCCACCTGGACACCGATATTGAACCGCGCCAGGCTGAGCGACAACCTCGGCTCAATCCGCATGGTCCCCTCCGTGATTACCGAAGTCGGCGCGCAGTCCCTTGTTTCGTACAAGGTAAGCAAGCCTTCCAAGATTACGATCGAAGTGTTCAGCTACGACATGCGCAAGGTCCGCAAGATCGTGAAGGACGCACCCCGCGAAGCGGACAATTCCCGCAGTACCTATCCCAAGGAAGACTTCTGGGACGGTCTGGACGATCACGGGCGCCCCTGCACCATGGGCATCTACTACGTTCGCGTCAAGGACAACCACGGCCATATCGGCTGGGGCAAGGTCATGACAATGGGAGGGCGCTAATATGAAGCATCTTCTCAGAACATCGCTTTCTTTGGTTCTCGCGCTGGCCGCAGCATCGCAGGTGTACGCTATCGAGCGCAAGGCCGCCCTCGGCGGCTTTGACGGATTCGTCGAACGCATGGGCGCAGGCACGCGCGAAATGGGCCGCGGCAACACTGGCTCCGCCGATACCGCCTCCATGCCGGGCGCCTACTGGAACCCGGGCATTCTCGGTTTCCGACAGAACACGAACTACACGCTGAACGCCGACAAGCGCGACCTCGACCGTATGGGCGGAAACGCCGGCATCGAGACCAAGGTCGGCAACCGCATGGGCGTGGGATTTGCCATGCTCTACCGTGGCGACCTTGCATTTGATGTCGTTAACGAAGACGACGAAACCGTAGGTACGGCGACACCGTACTTTACGATGATGTACCTCGGCTTTGCCTACCGTGCCACGCGACAGGACGCTATCGGCCTTTCGCTTTCCATGAGCTACGACAACCTCGACATTTCCGAACACATCGAAGGCTACGAAGTGGTGGACGACTACCGCAGCCCGGTCACGATCAACCTGGGTTGGTTGCGCCAGTGGAACGACAAGTGGTCGACCTCCGTTGTCATCCGCAACTTAAGTTTCAGCGAAAACCTTTCCGCCAAGTGGGACAGGAACACGAGCACGGACAACTCGCTGCCCTCTACCGAAGGCGTGCGTCCCAAGGTCCTGCAGATCGGCCTCGGCTACCGTTCGCACATCATGGGCAAGCCCGTGTATGCATGGATGGAAGCCATCGACTACCAGGTGGCCGACACGCTGCTCGCATTTGACCCGCAGCTTCACGTATGGACAGGCCGCGTCGGCTTCGAGTGCGACATCATCGAGGGCGGCACGGTCCGCGTCGGTATGGACGATCTCGACTTCACGTTCGGTCTCGGCTACAAGTTCAACGTGCGTATCGGAAAGAAAAAATACCTGTTCGACGCCAACTACGCCCTGCTCTACGAAAGCGAAGCCGGGCTCTGGAATCCGCTCAGTTTCGGCCTGCGGGGCTTCATCCCTTGATTTCGGGAATTGACATCAGCCACATGCGTAGCCTCGCCGCGAACTCCTACGAGTTCGGGCCCGGCATTAGCGTCGTGTGCGGTGCGAACGGTAGCGGCAAGACTACTTTACTCGAAGCGGTATACCTGCTGAGCCAGGGATTTTCCTTCCGAGCCCACGAGCTCAAGGAACTCATCACGTGGAAACAGGACGAAATGATCGTCCGCGGCAAGTTCGACAACGACGGCGTCACCTGCAACAGGGGCGTGCGCGTGCATACGCGTGGCACCGAAGCCCGCGAAAACGGCGAGCCGCTGCGCTCCGCCGCGCAGTTCTTCGGCAAGTGCCCCGCCGTCATCATGCAGCCCTCGGATATAGAACTGCTGAGAGGCGCCCCCGAGACACGCCGACGCTGGCTCGACGAAATCCTCTGCTTCCGCTCCGCGGCGAACGCGACGACGCTCAGGCGTTACAAGCGCATTCTGCAGCAACGCAACCAGTGGCTCAAGCAGAACAAGGGCGACTCTGGCAATGCGGTAGGCGGCGAGGAAGTTTTCCACGTCCTCACGCAGCAACTCGCGGAACTCGGCGCGAAGCTCTGGGCCGTGCGCCTGGAACTCGTCGGGGAACTCTCCCCCATCATCACGCAATATTACCGCAAGCTCTCCGGCGGGGTCGACGAGATTACCTGCGCCTACAAGAGCTCCATATTGAGCGAGCTAGATAGTGCAGCGGAGTCGGACGCGACGGCGTCCGAGGCCGCGCTACAGGAGGTCTACCTCCGCAAGCTCCAGGGGCTAGAAGCGGTCGAGAAGATCAACGGGCTCACCATGGCCGGGCCGCACAAGGACGACCTCGCCCTGAAAATCTCGGGCTACGAGATGCGCTCCGTCGGCTCGCAGGGCCAGTGCCGCTCGGCAGCGGTCGCCATGCGTTTCGCGGCAGTGGACGTGGCATCGCGCTACGTCAGCAAGCCCACGCTGCTGCTCGACGACATCTTCGCCGAACTCGACACGAACAGGCGCGATGCCGTGGCGTCGCTCATCCGCGACAAGGGCTGCCAGGTCATCATCGCGACGCCGCAGGTCGAAGACCTGCCGTTCACTGCCGACGCCATCATCCGGCTATAACCCGGCACCCCCAGCATTACGGCACGCCCGACCCCACCCGGCGGTTTACAAAATTCCGAAATATTGCAGAAAACATAAAAGGGTCATCCCCGAATTCTGGAGCATCCCATAAACAAAAAAACGCCCCGCGAGGGGCGTCTTCGTAAAACCTGGGGTTCAGGAGATTACTGACCGAGGTACTTGCGGCCGATACCGAATTCGTCCTTGTATTCGACGTAGTCCGGAACAAAGCCCTTGCTGAAGTTGAACGTCACGTTCAAGGAGCACTGGAACTCGTTCATGAGCTTGCCCTTGGTGCCCGGCTTGATGGACTGTTTCTTCTTCTCGATCTTTTCGTCACCCTTCTTGCCAACGAGCACTTCGGCTTCGCACCAGCCGCTGCCGGCCTTGGCGCCAACTTCTTCACCCGTCGTGGAGACGAGCTTGAGGCCAGCCGGGTCGAGTTCGGTGTTGTTGCCCGTAGAGGCCCAGAACTGGAGTTCGCCAGAGAGGGAGGTCGGAGAGAGCTTGATGGTCGGGAAGGCCATCACGTAGCCCCACTTGTCGACGCGGCGGCTGACCGGTTCACCGATCTGTTCACCGAAGATCAGGAAGTAGCCACGAGTGCCCTTGCGGCTCTTGTTCAAGGCGTCCTTGACCTTTTCGTTGTTCGGAGCCATTTCGGCAATCTTCAAGATCTGGTATTCGCTAACAACCGGGTCCGATTCGCCGACGGCGTCGCTCAGGTTGCGGGCGACGTAGTTGTTTTCGGCTTCGGTACGGATGCTCTGGATAGAAGAGGTAGCAACACCGCTGCGCTTGGCGATCGCCATGGCGGAGTCAATCTTCGCGAAGGCGTTCACGATGGTACCGTAGTCCACGCCTTCCTGAGAAGCCTGGAGCTTACCGATGTTGGCCATCGTCGTTGCAAATTCCTGGAGGACTTCCTGGTTCTTGACTTCCGGGAGGTTGTCGCTAGCCTTGTCGAAATAGCCGCTCAGAAGGTCACTGTTGATATCCTTCTTGGCCTCGACATCGGCAGCACGGACCAACGCAAGAGTGAAGTTGTCGAAGAATTCGCTGGACATGTTGCCCTTCTTCTTCGCTTCGATATACGAGTTGATAGCATTGCGGAAACGGCCTTCCTTGAGGTGCTCGTCACCGCGCTTTTCGTTGGTTCCCTTACAGCCGACCATTGTGAAGGCAACGGCGGAAGCCAGGGCTACGAGAAAGATTTTCTTCATAAGTCTTCCTTTCGGGGTAGAAAGTTCACGAAAAGAGTCACAAATATGTAAAAAAAGACCCTTTGAAATATAAAATAACTAATTAACGTAACTCTAATTAAATTTTATAGGTAAATTTTTATTATGTTTTGTAAACATTTGTTTGTATACCGGATAGGGATATGGATATTCTTGTAATTAGCCCGGAAGCAGGGAACTGGGCATCACCGAGTTCTCTCGCAACGGCGGTCAACCGCATGGCCGACGCGTTTTCACGCGGTGGCGTTAGAGTGCTGACCATCTCCCCGTTCTACAAGGCAAAAATCAAGAATCCCGACAGCTACGAATGCGTGTTCAAGGGCAAGGAATGGCTCCACGGACGCTCGTTCGAAGTCTACCGCTCCAAGGAAGATCCGCTCCATACATATATATATAACGAGGATTTTTTCGGCAGGCCCTACGTGTACGGCCCGCCCGACGACATTCCCTATGGCGACAACCACCTCCGGTTCGCCTTCCTCGCCTCTTCGGCCCTGGCCTACGCGAGCGCGGTGCGCTTCAAGTGCATGGCGATTATCGGCCACGAATGGGGCGGTGCGCTTGTCGGCGCCCTGGCGGGTACGGTCTACCAGGATGACTTCGAGGGAGTGCCGTTCTTCTTCTTTGTTCACAACATTACGTACGACTTCCACGTTTCGTCCAACGAGATCGAGAATATCGGCCTCCCGCGCAAGGACTACAACATGGACGGCTACGAGTTCTGGGGCAAGGTCAGCCTGCTCAAGGCGGGCATCTGCTACGCCCACAAGGTGATTTTCCCGTCGCCGGGCTACCGCGACGCCATGCTCTACACGAACCTCTCCGGAGGACTGAGCGGCTTCCTGAGCCACAATGCGAACAAGCTTATCGGCATCCAGTTCGGCGTGAGCTACGAATTCTGGGATTTCAACAAGGAAAAGCTCCCCATCAAGACCGCCAAGGCCAAGGCACGCGCTGAACTGGCCAAAAAATACGGGGCCGACTTCGGGAACAAGATGCTCATGTACGTGCACCTCGACATCGAGGCGGGCAACACGTCCGAGACGCTGGCGACAATACTTGCCGACGTCACCAAGGAAGACGTGTTCGTGCTCGTGGGCTGCTCTCAGGGACATCCCGACTGGAACTACTATAACGACTGTGCCAAGCAGGACCCGAAATCCCTGCATGTCATCGAGTTCGACGAAACGTTCTCTGACGTAGAGAACCTGCGCAACATCCTTGCCGCTTCCGACATCATTTTCGCAGGAAACCTGCGCGAGCCCTCTACATCGATACTGCTCAAGGCGCTCGCCTGCGGATGCCTGCCCGTTACGGGCCGTAACATCGGTGTCGCAAGCATGCTCACCGACTACTCGTTCGAGACCTGTTCGGCAGCGAACGCATTCCTTGTCGACGACGCGAATGCACCGCACCTGATGCTGCCCCGCGTAAAGGAAGCCCTCAACGTGTACAAGACGGACACCGCCGACTGGGACAAAGTCGTCGTGAACGCCTACGGCGGATTCCACTACGAGTGGGACAAGACCATCAGCAAGTACCTGCTGATCTTCGGCGAACTGGGACTCTAGATTTCACGACAAAAAGTGTATAAACTAAAAGACCTCGACTGAGTCGAGGTCTTTGTCGTGGAGCCTCCCGGACTTGAACCGGGAACCAACGGGTTATGAGTCCGACGCTCTAACCGATTGAGCTAAGGCTCCGGGGGCAAAGATAGTAATTTTATTCGCATCGGACTTGGACAGGCAGTCCCGTCAGACGGATTCCCACTTGTTGCTCTGCGCGGAGCGGGCCGCGGCCTGCATCATGGAAAGTCCCTCGAGCGAAGTGCGGATGCCGCACACGTACTGGCTCTTGAAGCAGCCGGTCTCGAAGTATTGCTTGAGGCAGTCGGCAATGTCCTTGTAGTAGTTCGCGAACGCTTCGATAAAGCCCGCAGGGTGGCCCGCCTTGAAGCGGTTGTAACGCTGCTGGTTTGCAATCTTCACGTCACCGGTACGGTCACGCAGGCTCACGTTGCCGCGCAAGTCGCAAGTCTTGAGCGTCTCGGGCTCCAGCTGGAACCATTCGGCACTACCTTCGCTGCCGTACACTCGGATGCGGAGCCCGTTGCGGTTGCCGAGCGCTGTCTTGCTGAACCAGACCTGCGCGCGCATGTTGTTCGTATACTGAGCGAGTGCGCCCACGTTGTCCACAATTTGCGGGAACAGTCCGAAGGTGGCCTGGTCGGCGACGATGCGTTCCGGGCGTTCGCCCGTCAAAAAGTAAATCATGTTGTGCAGGTGGCTCCCGAGGTCCAAGGAAATCTTGGGAATCACGGTATCCTTGAGGCGCCAGGCCTGCGGCTTGGGCGGCTCGTTGTGGGAACCCAAGCGCATGAAGCCTTCCTGCGGCATTTCCACCTGTACCTGCTGGATCTTGCCCAGCTTGCCGTCGGCAATGAACTGTTTGAGTTCACGCACCATCGGGTAGCCCGTGTAGTTGTAAGTCGTGCAGAAGAATCCTTTGGTCTCGGCGACCGCTTTCGCGATTTCTTCGCCTTCCTCGACACTTGTCGCAAGCGACTTCTCGCAAATCACGGGGAAGCCCGCCTTGAGCGCGTCGATGACGATATCCTTGTGCAAGTCTGTCGGGGCAAGCACCACGACGGCGTCGAGCTTGCCCTTTTCGGCATCCAGGAGTTCGCGGTAACTGGCGTAGGTGCATTCCGCGGCCACTCCCCAGGCTGCGGCGGTCTGCTGGTTCGTCTCGGCGTGGGTGCTGAACGCGCCCGCTACAAGTTCGAAATGCCCGTCCATCTGGCTTGCCGCCTTGTGGACTTCGCCGATGGCCGAGTTGATGCCACCGCCGATAAAGGCTATCTGGTAAGGTTCCTTCTTCATGTTTTTGAATATAGTAAAGGTTTAGACGAGAGACGAGAGACGAGAGACGAGAGAAAGTTCCCTGAGTGTTACACTGAGCTTGCCGAAGTGCTTGCCAGAGAAAGTTCCCTGAGCCTGCCGAAGGGAACTCTTGTATTACACCGCAACGATTTTCGCAAGGTCGGTCATGCGGGCGGTTTTGTCGGTCATTTCTTCGAGAGTGTCGAACTTGAAGAACACGATTCCCGCCTTGTACGTAAGCTTGTCCGTAATGACATCACCAGCTTTGAACCACAGGAACTTCTCGACAATGTTCCCCTGGATTTCGGGGGCTAAACTCACCTCGCGGACAGTTGTGCCGTCGGCAATTTCGGGCCCTGCCATGATGCAGTGCCGTAACCAGAATCCCTGCGTGGGCAAATCCTGAATTGCAATGATGTCCATGCCGGTTTCTGCCATAATAATGAATTTCGGGTAGTCAATGCCGGTCGCGTACTGTACGAATTTGATGTACAGGTCTCCGGGAGGACGGCGGCATATCTCGATAATCACAGGCGTACCGTCGGCCCGTTCGATGTACTGGATGTGCAGAATCCCGTCGACAAGCTTGAGTTCGCGGGCAATGCGTTCGCTGTAGTCACGCAACTTCGCAAGGCCCGAGGCGGGCGTGGTGCTCGGCGTGTTCGCACCCGACACCATGTACTTGTTAATGAAATACTGCTCGTTGTCGGCGAACGCGAAGGCCACCTTGCCCTTCACCAGCATGGCGGAAAAACCGTGATTCGTTCCCTGCACGAATTCCTCGACAACCACGTGGTCTTCGCGAGTGCGGCTGAGCGCGTCGCGGTAAGCCGCACGGGCCTCGTCGGCATTCGCCGCGCGGTGGATGCCCTTGCCGCCCGTAAGGTCGACCGGTTTCACGATGATCGGGAAGACGAGGCCGCCGACAGCCGCTTCAAATTCCTTTTCATTCCGCACCACCATCGCCCGAGGCGTCGGGATGCCGAGCTTTTGGGCCAAGGCGCGGTACTTGTCCTTGTGGTGAATTTCGAGACTGGTCGCGTAACTGTCGTGGCCCGGCAACCCTAGCCTTTCGCAGACATACACCGTCGAAAGCAGGGCGAAGTCGTTGCATCCTGAGCATACCGCCGTGACGCCCTCGGCCCGCGCCAATTCCAACATCGCATCTTTGTCGCTAAAATCCGCAAACACCGTCTTGTCGGCATAAGGGTGCCCGAGGCCGTCCCGGTTGTTGCCCGTGGTAATCACGAACCAGCCGAGCGCCTGCGCCGCCTTGATCAGCGGGATTTCGGCATGGCTGCCGCCCAGCAGGAGCATTTTTTTTAGTGACTTATTTGGCATTCCTTACCACATCCCACATTCTACTACTTGCCAAAAAATTCCTTCACCTTGGCGCACACGAATTCCAGGTCGGCGCTCTTTAGCCCGTAGAACATGGGCAGGCGCAGCAGGCGTTCGCTTTCCTTGGTGGTGTACACGTCTTCGCCAAAGAAACGGCCGAAGCGTTTGCCCGCGGGGGCGCTGTGCAACGGTACGTAATGGAACACCGCCAAGATGCCGTTCTTGACCAGGTGCGCGATGAGTGCGGTACGCGTCTTGAGGTCGGCCACCTTCAGGTAGAACATGTGCGCGTTGTGGCTGCATTCCGCCGGGATGTAGGGCAGCTGCAAGTCGCCCGCGTCGGCAAGGCACTGCAGGTTTTCGCGGTAAGCGTTCCAGCTCGCCATGCGGTTGTCAAAAATCTTCTGCACGTTCTCGAGTTCGGCAAAAAGGTACGCCGCATTGAGTTCGCTCGGCAGGTAGCTCGAGCCCAGATCCACCCAGGTGTACTTGTCGACTTCGCCCCTGTGGAACTGCACGCGGTTCGTGCCCTTCTCGCGGATAATCTCGGCATGGTCGGCATACTTCTTGTCGGCAATGAGGATGGCGCCGCCCTCCCCCATGCTGTAGTTCTTGGTCTCGTGGAAGCTGTAGCAGCCAAAGTCCCCGAGCGCACCGAGGCTCTTGCCCTTGTAGGTGGACATCATGCCCTGCGCGGAATCCTCGATTACAAATAGACCATGCTTCTTGGCGATAGCGTTGATGGTGTCCATCTCGCAAGCGACACCTGCATAATGCACCGGCACAATCGCCTTCGTCTTCTCTGTAATCGCCGCCTCGACCAGCTTTTCGTCGAGGTTCATCGTATCGGGGCGGATATCCACGAAAACGCACTTGGCGCCGCGCATCGCGAACGCGTCGGCGGTACTCACGAACGTGAACGAGGGCATAATGACCTCGTCGCCGGGTTCAATGCCGCAAAGCAGCGCCGACATTTCGAGCGCATGCGTACAGCTCGTGGTAAGCAACGCCCGGGCACAGCCCGTCCGGGCCTCGAGCCAGGCGTGGCACTTCTGGTTGAACTGCCCGTCACCACAAATGCGGCCGCTCTCGACGGCGGCCCGCACATAATCGATTTCCGGCCCCACGAAGGGCGGCTGGTTAAAAGGAATCCGCATAGCCTAAATGTAAATAAAAACGTACCTGGGAGCCAAATCTTTATTATATTCCTCCATATGAACGTCGAACAGACAAAAGCCAAGATTTCATTCGTCATTCCCTGCTACCGCAGCGAGAACACCATCGCGACCGTGGTGCAGGAAATCCGCGACACCGTGGCCACACGCCCCGGCACCGACTACGAAATCGTGCTGGTCAACGACTGCAGCCCCGACAACGTGTGGCATGTCATCAGGCGCCTTGCCGCCGAGGACCCCCGCATCAAGGGAATCTGCCTCGCCAAGAACTTCGGGCAGCACAGCGCCCTCATGGCCGGCTACGGCCAGACCACCGGCGACTACGTGGTAAGCCTCGACGACGACGGACAGACCCCCGCCACCGAGACATTCAAGCTGGTCGACAAGTTGGAAGAAGGCTACGACGTGGTGTACGGATACCACGACCATGCATTCCAGCACCTGTTCCGCCGGTTCGGCACCTGGGTCAACAAGAAAATGGCCGAAGCCATTATCGGGCAGCCCAAGACGCTACGTACCACAAGTTTCTTTATCATGCGCAAGTTCATCGTCGAAGAGATCGTGCGCTACCCCCACCCCTTCGCCTACATCAGCGGACTCGTCTTCCGCGCGACCAAGAACCTGGGCAACGTCGAAGTGCAGCACCGCCGACGCTTCGAAGGCCGCTCGGGCTACACTATCGCTGGACTTATAGGGCTCTGGGTCAACGGCTTTACCGCATTTTCCGTCAAGCCGCTCCGCGCCGCGACCTACCTAGGCCTGCTCTGCGCTATCGTCGGTTTTGCCGCGGGCATCTTTGTCGTGTACAAAAAGCTCATGTTCCCCGAAGTTCCCGTGGGCTACACGAGCCTGCTCGCCACATTGCTCTTTATCGGCGGCATGCTCATGCTTCTGCTCGGGCTTATCGGCGAATACGTGGGCCGCATCTACATCAGTATCAACCAGTCGCCACAATACGTAGTGCGCGAACGGACATTCTAGGCACAGCAGGCATACAATGCAATCCGCCGAATGGACCACAGTCATCAAGCCAAAGTCGAGCCTTTTCTCGGTCGACTTCGGCGAGATATGGCAGTACCGCGATCTGTACCGCATGTTCGTCAAGCGCGATATCGTCACGTGGTACAAGCAGACCATCCTCGGCCCGCTGTGGTTCTTTATACAGCCCATCATGACGACCATCATGTTCATGGTCGTGTTCGGCGGTATCGCAAAGATCAGTACCGACGGATTGCCGCAACCGCTGTTCTACCTTGCGGGTATCTGCCTCTGGACTTATTTTTCGGAATGCCTGAACCAGACGAGCAAAACGTTTATCGAGAACGCGAACATGTTCGGCAAGGTGTACTTCCCGCGTCTCGTGGTCCCGCTCGCGACCGTCACGAGCAATCTCGTGCGACTCGGCATACAGATGGGCCTGTTCCTGATCGTGTTTGCATATTACCTTATCTTCACTACGGCCCCGGTGCACCCGAACATCTATCTGCTCCTGACTCCGGTGCTCATCTTGCTCATCGCGGCACTCGCGCTCGGATTTGGCGTACTGTTCAGCAGCCTTACCACCAAGTACCGCGACCTTACATTCTTGCTGAGCTTTATTGTACAGCTCTGGATGTACGCTACACCTGTCATCTACCCGCTCAGTACCATCGAGAATCCGCGACTCAAGATGCTCATGCAGGCAAACCCGCTCACCAGCATCATGGAGACGTTCAAGTTCGGCATGCTCGGCGTGGGCGAGTTCAGCTGGGCCGCACTCGGCTACACCGCCGGATTCGCCGTGTTCATCCTGGCGCTCGGCATTGTCGTGTTCAACAAGATCCAGCGCACCTTCATGGACACCGTCTAAAACTTAACGGGCCTGGAACTTTACCGTCTTGGATTCATTCCCGTATTGGATGCGGGCGATATACATTCCCTTTGCCAATTTCCCATAGGCCACATAATGCGAACCGGCAGGCAATGCAACAGTCTTGTTCACCTGGCGCCCCACATGGTCGAAGAAATCCACCGCCGTCGACAATTCTGACCTCAGCCAGATTCCATCGGCAAGCACCTGCATCGACAAGGCGGGACTATAGACAACATTGCCCGGCAAAGCATCCTTGTCATCCTTCTTTTTCGAGGACGAAGACTTAGCCTTGGAAGAAGAAGACTTGGCTTTAGATGACGAAGACTTAGGAGCCGAAGAGGAACTGCTGATGGCTCCGACCGGGATGGAATCCAATGATGTCAGGCAAGTGACATCGTCGATGACCAGGTCTCCGATATCGGAAGATATTCCGACAATCGACTTCTCGAAGAGGTTATTCGTATTCTTTTCGCCATGAGGCACATTGTCGAGATTTCCGCCCCTCAATTCCCAGATCAGCTGCGTAATCTGCGACGCGTTGAAAGTCTTTTTCACGCCCCAACTTTCCTGGGACAGTTGCGACCACTTGATTTCAACAGTTTCGTATCCCTGGTAGCCCGCGGCATGGGTGACCGTGGTGATTACACGCGACGGATTGACCTCTATATAGTGGTAATTGTCATCCTTCACCGTGCTGAGGTCTGCACGGAACCGGTGGCCTTCGCCACGGAACCTGTACGAAATGCCCGTACACTTGCTCAAGTCGTAGTCGACGCCGTTGCCCACCGTCTTGAGGCCGAACGCCACATAGGGCACGAACCAATAGGACGGAGCCGCGTCGTAGTCTTCGTAATAGGGATCGTAGGGGCCCTTCTGCATCATCAGCATGGATGGACCGAATTCATAATAAAGCCCACCTACCCAGCTGTCATTGGATTCCAGGTACTGGACTTCCGGGCCGCCAGCCTTGAGTTCTTCTGCCGTAAGGGGGCTTTGGGTGCGCAATGGAAAGTAGATCGAAGTGTCCTGTTCCTCGCCCGTGCTGTCCTCGTACACGAAGGTCCGGGGTTCAAAGGTCCAATTCGAGAAAGCGCCATCAACGAATATAGTGTTAAATTCGGAGCAGGCTCGCGGGTATTCGCTATAGATAGGTTCCCAAAAATCCCAGTCTACCGTCTGGCAGCCGGCATCCGCCGAGTCCGTGTAGACGAACCAGTAATCCTGATCGCTCAAAAGCGAGACCCTGTCGTCCGCCTCGAAATCCTCAATCAGCACATTGGCAAAAGCCACCGCTGCAAGGGAAATCAGCGTTAAAAGAATTTTTTTCATCTTGACCTCCTGATAATTCAAATATAGGAAACCCGTCACCCCTCCCCTAAAGTAAACTTATATTTACAACGCATGTTTGTGCAAATTCGCACAGACATCATTTTTATTATCTTCCCTTTTTTATCTATAATTGCAACATGGCCCCGGACGAAATCAGCGCGCTCATCAAGAAGTTCTCGCCCCTACTGGACGAGAGTTCTGAAGTCTTCCGTGAACTCGCCACGTTCTTTGGCGGGGGCAGCAAGATCGATGTCCACCACGGCGACCTCTCCAAGTTCCTCGGGCGCAGGCGACTCTTCCGCGTCATCCGGTTGAAAGGCGAAAGCTACAAGGACTGCGTCTACCAGCTGATCGACGACCACCCGGAATCCATGGAAGCGCTCGGGATGCTGCGCTACTACAAGGCGCCCGCAGGCCCTGTCCGCTGGGAAGACGTGGAAGCCGCCGAAATCGCCATGGGCAAGGAACTCACCGTGAACGCCTACGGGTGGATGCCCGACGCGTGGACGCTTTTCGAGAGCGACAGTACGGGCTCGACACAGGCCGATATGTCGAAGACACACCAGATGGTGGCTATCCTGGCATTCGACTACGGGGACTAGCGGCAAAGCAGCCGCGGCAACCCCTACATTACATACTAGTATCCCCACATACTGATATCCCCTACCCGACATATTAGCATCCCCCGCCTCACATATTAATAGTCACTGCCATACATATTAATATCCCCATATGCAACCTCTATATGCAACAGGTGTTGCATATAGAAAATATTTTTGTGATATTTATCAAAATCTTGTGATTTTTGTTAAAAAATTGAACTTTTGTTGCATAAAACACTTGACTCACTGAATTTTCGGTTTTATATTTATCATTGATGAAACCGATAATTGACTACATAGATTTTCGCCAGTACATGCTGGACTACTATGAGGAACGCAAGCGTCGCTCCGCGTTTTCGTGGCGCGAGTTCTCGAAGATAACGGGATTCAGCTCCTCGTCCTACATGAAGGTGGTCTGCGACGGCAAGAGCAAGCTCAGCCGTCTCGGCGTGGAGCGCGTTGCCGACGCCATGGGTCTTACCGGTTTCGAGAAGGAATACTTCCGCGCCATGGTCAAGTTCGGCCAGGCCGAAGAAGAAGCCGCCAAGAAGTCCGCCTACGAAAGCATGCTCGCCATCGCGAAGGACCACAAGGTCCGCGTGCTGCAGGGAGACCTCTTCGAGTTCTACGATTCCTGGCGCAACCCGGTCATCCGCGAGCTCGCCCCGCTCATGCCGGGCGCCACCCCCGGCGAAATCGCCAAGAAGTGCTATCCCGAAATCTCGGCGGCCGAAGTGCGCCAGTCCCTCGATTTCCTCTCCAGGACAGGACTCCTGAAAAAATCCATTGACGGCCAGCTCGAACAGGCCGAAACTTCCGTGATCGGGACACCCGACGCCACGCGTCTCGCCCTGCGCGGAATGCACCGCCAAATGTCCAAACTCGCGACCCCCGCGCTCGAGCTCCCCAAGGAAGAGCGCAATTTTAGCGGAGTCACCATGGGCATCTCCAAAGACACCTACGAACGCATCGTCAAGGAACTCGACGAATGCCGCCGCAAGGTCATCGCCATCGCATCCGAAGACAAGAACATCGACCAGGTATACCGACTGAATTTGCAACTTTTTCCGCTGACCAGGAACGTCAAGGAGGACAACCATGAACAAGCCTAAGATTATCGCTACGTTCCCCCTGACCACCATCCTGATCATCGTCAGCTTTATCGCGGCACTGCTCTGCACGGGATGTTCCGGATCGGACAACCTCGCCGGTACCGCCGAAGAACCCAACGAGCTCGCCTACCAGGACCAGCCCATCTCCAGTTCCAAGGAACCGGATGCGCAGATTTCTTCCAGCTCCGAGCGCGTCAAGAACAGTTCTTCCAGTTCCGAGAAGGCAAGCAGTTCCTCCAGCAGCAAGGAACCGGCCAAGCCGAAGTCTTCCAGCAGCGTGAAGGACAACGACAGGCCCGACACGTCGAGCAGCGCACCCGCCAGCAGTTCCTCCAGCGAAAAACCGCCCCAAGGAATCCAGCCGCCCGACGAAAACGACAAATCATCGTCGAGCAGCGTTCCTTCCAGCAGTTCTTTCAAGGACCCCGGCGACGGAGACACGCATTCGCCCCCGCAGTCCTCCACACCGGAGAACCCGCTCTCCCTAAGCGACTACATAGCAATATTCGGTCTCGAAGACATGCCGTTCGACACTACGGTCATGGCATCGATTGCCACGAAGGAAGACACGTCCTCGCCGCAGCAACCGCCTGCCGCGCAGACCTCGGAATTCGACAGGATAGGCGTGCACCAGTTTGTCAAGCAGAATATATACGCACTGAGTGACCTCTTCCCGATTGCCGCCAAGCAGTACAAGGAACTCGCCGCCGCCATCGCCAACGACAGCGCCGAATGCGGACTCTACCTGCTCAACATCCGCGGCAGCAGCGAGAACGTGGGCCACCTGCTCACGAAGGTCACGCCCGACTCCATGACCGTCGTAGACATCGTGGCGCCGAACTGCATGACCAATACCAACGGGAAGCTCGTCCGGTTCCTCTTCAGCTACTGCGGAGACATGAGCCGCGATCCGGAAATCGTGAGGACGTCCGTCATCAGCGACGTTCCCATGAACAAGTGCCCGGACAGACTTACGGGAAATGAATGGGTGAAATAAGGAGAAGCATCATGAAAAAGAACTTGTCCAAAATAGCCTGCGGACTAACCGCGGCATCGGCTATCGCCCTTGTCCTGAGCGCCTGCGAAAGCAGCGACTCGTCCCCCGTCATCTGCACCTGCGAGCCGTCGGAATCCTGCAATGACCGGGATATCAGCAGTTCGTCGGCGGAAAACACGTACCCCGCCGGAAAAAAGCACGAGCAGTGTTTCACTTTCGAAAGCATGTGCCCGCCGTGCGACGGTGACGACTGTCCCATTTACTACCAGCCCTGCACTTACTGCGGCGGCATGCAGCAAAACGACACGCTCGTGGAATGCGGAACCGGAGACATCTACATCTGCGGAATAGGCGACGAGTGGGTTCCCGACTGCGTGCACCTGATAGATTCGGACGGGACGGCAAAGAAAAACTTGAAATGCTCCATCAACCTTCTTGAAACGAAGGACTGCAACACGGGCAAGCCGCTCATCTGCAAGGAATACAAGTGGCAAGAGAAGCCCGAAGAAATCGCGAGTTTCTCGTCCACCGGAATTTCGTCCTCCACAGAACGCATCGGGAGAATGGAGCCGGGCTGCTTTGACATAGAGAGAGCGTGCCCGCCGTGCGACGAAAACGGATGCATCAACTTTGTCCTTCCCTGCAACCACTGCATAGGCTCCTTGGGCGACTCCATCGCCTCGTGCGACGGCGACGGCATCTATGTCTGCGAAGCGAATTACTGGGTAAAAAAGTCCAATGGCCAATCCGGCAACTCATCGAGTTCCTCGGCCGTGACCATTTCCTCTTCGGCAGTGGCAAGTTCTTCCTCGGCGGGACGCGTCGGAGAAAAGCACGAGAAATGCTTCGAGTACGAAAGGATGTGCCCGCCGTGCAACGAAGAACCGTGCCCCATCCCTGCCGTTGCCTGCAACGACTGCGGCGGGATGGAAAACGACACGCTCGTCGAATGCGGGAGCAACAACCTCTACATCTGTAAAGAGAGCTACTGGGAAAGCTACTGCGT
The DNA here is from genome assembly GCA_017649565.1 of Fibrobacter sp. Taxonomy (GTDB): domain Bacteria; phylum Fibrobacterota; class Fibrobacteria; order Fibrobacterales; family Fibrobacteraceae; genus Fibrobacter. Next base: position 29,769 of record JAGCGO010000005.1, read on the forward strand.
ACACATGAAGGATTCCTCCGGCGTCGCAAAGGCAGACATTCCCTGTCACCACGAACACGCAATCGCGAAGGACTGCGACACGGACGGAACTCTCATTTGCCGCGAAGGCACCTGGCACGCCCTTACCGAAAACGATTCCTGGGTAGGCGAACCCTGCACCGAGCAAGGGAAAGTCAAGACAATTCCCCTCGACTACAAGACCGTGAAAGGGGCATCCTTTTCCATCAACCTGCGGTACTATTGCAACTATGGCAAATGGACAGAAATATCAACGAGAGAACCTCTATCGAACGTACCCTGCGAAACAGGCGACAGTGTAACGGTACACATTGACACCTACGAATGCATCGACGAAACCTGGATGGACATTCGCAGGCTAACCATCGGAAGAGCAGATTGTTCCGCCAGTCCCCTCATCGGGGCAGATTGCACCGAATCAGACGAATGGGTATACGACGTCGGATGCGCATACCATTGTCAGGACGGCAAGTACATTTTAAAATAAAGGAGAAGTATCATGAATAAGAAGATCACCGGCATGGCCCGCGGCCTTGCCACAGCCACGATTGTCGCCTTCACGCTCACCGCCTGCAGCGACGACAGCAGCAGCGTATCCCCCGTCAACGACACCAGTTCGATCGAGAAGCAGCTTTCCAGCGGCAACGATACGTCTAACGGCAACGACACCCCGACATCCACGGAATCCAAGCAGGACACGGCCGCATCCAGCGGCAACGAAGCTCCGGCTTCCAGCGATTCGGCCAGTCCCAACAGCATTGACGCGCCCACCTCCAGCGAGAACCCGAGCGCGGACACCACGCAAAATTCCAACTCCGACGTCACGCCGACATCGTCGTCCGACGTGACCCCGACCTCCTCGGAAGTGGACACGACCAACTTCAACGCCATAGACAAATGCCCCCCGGGCGGCGACTGCGACGGTGACGGCATTCCCGACGGAATCTACAGGCCCGATCTCGAGCCCTGCGCGGTCGAGGACTCGACAATGGAATTCTACAACCGCATCTTCACCTGCAAGGAAGGCAAGTGGGTATACACGCCCGACCCCGACGACACCGACCCGCACAGGGAAGCGGCGACCGGTGCGAAAGCAGAACACCGCGGCGGCCCTGCAGTGACCCCGATCGTCGTGAAAGTAAAGAACGCCGACGGCACAGTCACCATCCGCGATGACGGGGCGGACATTTACGATTTCGACTCCGTAACCGTAGGCGCCGAACTTGCAGGCGACACACTGATCGCGCACGTTGAATTTTCGGACCCCACAAGGAGCAGTTTCGTAATGGGCACCCTCACGTTTACCGTGAGCAATGCCTTCGCGGACATAAATTACCTGAAATATGACTTCAGGGGCAATGTCAAGCCGATTCACGAAGTCGATGAACTGACCGACTGCGGGAACAACTCGTCGTGCGTGGAATGCCCGCCCGATCAGGACTGCGGCGGCGTGGCCTGGTAAAAAACAAGGAGAAGCATCATGAAAAAGAAAATCACCAGCATGGTCTGCGGACTTGCCGCGGCCTCGGTAATCGCCTTCGCGTTCACCGCCTGCGGTGACAACAGCTCCAGCGTATCTCCTGTGAACCAGGAATCGGGCGCCGACACCCCGGCAAGCAGCGGCAGCGATACGCCCGCAAGCAGCGGCAACGATACGCCGGCATCCAGCGAAGCCAAGCAGGACCCGCCCGCATCCAGCGACACGCCGACATCAAGCAGCGACGCGCCCGCCTCTTCCGGAACGGTTCCGGCATCATCGTCCGGCACCGCGCCAGAATCGTCATCCGCAGCGGAACCGGCATCATCGTCGGACATAGTCTCCAGTTCCAGCACACAGGAATACTGCATCGATGCAGCGCAGATATGCCCGCCGTGCAACAGGACTCTCGACGGACCGAGCTGCCCGGTGACGAATGAGCCCTGCTTCCAGTGCAGTACGGAAGGGGAAACCGCCAAGGAGTGCAGTACCGGGGAAACCTATCAATGCCACGAAAGATCCTGGATACTGAGCGACTCCATCTGCGAGCACATCACCGATTACGACGGAATGACCGCCAACGGAAACTGCATTGACCGGGAAAATGAAATCGTCCCCGACTGCGTGACCGGCGAACAATACAAGTGCGTTTCGAATTACTGGAAGCGCTTGGAAGTGGCGACCAACGTGAAGACGGGGCACCGTGGCGGCCCTGCAGTGACCCCGACCATCGTGAAAGTGAAAAATGCCGACGGGACAGCCACCTTCCAGGACGACGGGGTGCTCATTGACGACGCCTGCACCACCAACGGGCTGAAGGCGCTGCTCTCGAACGACACCCTGTACGCAACCTTCACGTACCCGGGATGCACGACGACCGGCGGCTTCATGGGAGTAATCACGTTCACCCTCAGCGACGAGTTCGTCAACGCAAAATACATCAAGTACGACAACAATAAGAACGTCCGCGAAATCCACGAAGTCGAGGAACTGAACGACTGCGGGAACAACGCCTCTTGCGGGACGCACGACGTATGCCGCGACGACCCCATCATCGGCACCGAATGCGACGCGAGCAAGCCCGAAGAAAATGTCGTCACCACGGACGACTGCGTCTACCAATGCTATGCGGGCAAGTACACGTACCTCCCGCCTCCGACATAAGAATAGTCAACGCACTTCATTTACCGTTAGCTCCTAATACCAAAATGGGAACCACGAAAGTGGCTCCCATTTTTTTGCTATCGCATTGTCATTGCATTTTCTCCAAGGCACACTTGGTTCCCATCATCATGAACGCCGATTCAAGAGTATTTTCATTCTTTAGCAAAGATGACAGAAATGTTTTCATAGAGTATTCTTGCGCAATACCATTTACAATACATTGACCCATGGATTTAGGGAGACCCATCTGATTCATACGATCAATAAAAAATTTCTTTATTTCCGGAGTCATCTTATCTGGCATGCAATCCAATACAAAATCAAGTGCCCACAGTTGATTTTCAGCCATAATACTATTATCCATGACTGCCTGCACTATACGCGCCGTATCACGAACTAATTGAGCATATACACAACCGCAAATTTTGTTGGCTCCACTACTGCCATGAACTTCCTTGAAACTAGGTACACATTCTTTAATAAATTCCTTTTTAGTACGTACTTTCAATATGGAATCAACATATGCTCTAGCTTGTTCTTCGGATAGTGCCGGAGCCGTTTCTGCAAATTCGGCATCACATTCTTCCACAGCCCTTGAAACAAACGATGTGAACTCGGAATCCCTGTAGCCCTTTCGCAAATTGGCATCACGTTCAGTAAATTCCTTTTCGCTGTACTCACCCTGCAATCTCGTCAATACGCATTCACAAACCACCTGATTTGCACTTTCGGAGCAATCACGTAAAAAACGTATCTGTATCACATCTGAGTACGTGTACCCTCCTGTTTTACTTTTTTGACCAACAAGTGCTGCAGCACCGCCGGCCGCCTGCACAGCAACAGCCACGGCAAAGATTCCGATCAATATGATTTTCAAGTACCGCATAGCTCTAATCCCGGAAAAAAGTGCATTTTCTTTGTTTTTGGACAGAAAACCGCCCAATTTCAAAAATACACTTTTCCAGCTGACATAATCTGACAATCAGACAGATTTATATTTAGGGCCTCAATTTTTTGACAAGCATCACAATCTTTTATCTTGAAGTTGCCAGTAAAGATATTCTTGCCACGCCTGTTCGGAAAATGCGATTTTAGCCATTCTCCATAGCCTCCAATTCTTCCATGGTCTTCACAATTCCCTTCCCGGCGTTCAACTGCTCGATGCCTTTTTTAAGGGCTTCGACGTCGTTCGCGCTGTAACGGACGGAGGGCTCGCGGACTTCGAAGGGGATGCGGCGCTCGTTGACGACACTTTTGATGAACATGTAGATGGCGGCAGAAGAAGACAGTCCCACGTTGCTGCAGAACTCCTCGAAACGTTCCTTGTCCTTGCTGTCGATGCGTGCGGAAACGGTTGCCTGTGCCATAATACTGCTCCTTTTTTCTCTCCATAATATATAAAAATTTTCTGCAATATTATGCAAAATTCATGCGATTTTCTGCAAAACAACGCAAATTGCACGATTTTGCAGAAAATTTCCCAATGTAACCTAGTCACAGAAAAAGGCGGGGCGATTATCTAGAATATAGACGTGAACAAGAAAAAACACAAAAAGAGAGGTAAAACAATGGCAGAAATGAACATCACAAGGAACAACTTCGAGCAAGAGGTCCTCCGCTCCGACAAGCCCGTCTTGATAGATTTCTGGGCGAGCTGGTGCGGGCCCTGCAGGATGCTTTCGCCCGTGATCTCCGAGATCGCCGAGGAGAACCGCGGCAAGGTGAAGGTCTGCAAGGTGAACGTCGACGAGGAAGGCGAACTCGCCGCCATGTTCCGCGTCTCGAGCATCCCCCTGCTCGTGGTCGTCAAGGACGGCAAGGTGGTGAACGCGTCCGCGGGCGTGCGCCCCAAGGAACAGATCCTCGCGATGCTCGCTTAGGCACGAGGCTCGAGGCTACTGCTCCGGCCTCGGGCCTCCAGCCTCTAGACCCTAGCCCCTATCCCCTTTTTATATATTGTCAGCATGAACGAGTCGATAAGCCAGATGCTCCACAGGCTCCCCTTCTGGGAAAACCTTTCGCCGGACGAGAAGGCGACCGTCTCGCTGCGCGCGGTCACGAAGCGCTTCGCCAAGGGCCAACTCGTGACCAGCAACAGTTCCACGTGCCTCGGGATAGTCCTTATCCTGAGCGGGGCGATCCGCGTCGGCCTGGTGTCGGACGAGGGCCGCGAAATCACGCTCTACCGCGCCGGCGAGGGCGACGTGTGCGTATCGACCGCGTCGTGCGTCATCCGCCAGCTGACATTCGACACCGAAGTCACCGCCGACAGGGACACCGCCGTCTTGGTGGTCCCCTCGTCCGTTTGCGCGAAGCTGATGGAATCCAACGTCCACGTGCGCGCATTCGTTTTCGAGAAGCAGACCGAGCGCTACTCGCAAACCGTCTGGGCGATACAGACCATGCTGTTCAAGCGGTTCGACCAGCGGCTCGCCACGTACCTCGTCTCGGAGCACGACCGTACCGGCAGCGCCGAGGTCAAGAAGACCCAGGAAGAAATCGCCCGCGAAGTGAATTCCGCCCGCGAGGTGGTCGCCCGCATGCTCCGCGAATTCTCGGCCAGGGGCCTCGTCGAAATCAAGCGCGGCACCATCAGGCTCCGCGACATCGAGGGCCTGAGGAAGATCGGGTAGAAGTGTTCTAGCCCAGGTCTTTAAGTGATGCCCCAAAATGATACGCAGTATCGTCGATGAACAAGAAACGGTCGTGCATTCAATAGCGATATTTACCCTAATGGCAGATTCACTTTTCAGGACGGACGACAACATGGCAACGCCTTGTTCTGTGAAAGCGAAAGACCTAGATGATGAATGTTTCAGCATTTTGAACCGGTCGCAATTTGCGACCAGTTCCCTAAACTCTGATTTATCGATCTGGAAGCAAAAATCTTCCGGAAAACGCTCAATATTGCGTTTTACCTGTTCGTTGATGCGCTTCGTTTCCACCCCGTAGAGCGTCGCCTTTTCTTGTCATTTTCTGTCACAAACTAAAAACTATATTTCCCTCCTGAAGAACCCGGGTCCCCGGTCGGGGCCCGCAACAGAAGGAGGCCGCACACCATGTTCGTCGCGATACTCGCCTGGCTCAAGGGCAAGAAGACCTTCCTGAAGGTCCAGAGCGGCACCGGCGACAACCTGCACGAGGAAGACATCCGGGAAGGGTTCGTCGATTACTGCCTGTGGTCCACCTTCCGGCCCGAGAGCATCGACACCGACGGCGAGCTCGACATGGCATGCCTGGACGACGGCATGATCCTGTTCAGGGAAAACTGCACCCCCGGAGAGGCGCTGGAATCGAGCTACCGGCAAGCCTTCGGCACCGACTTCGACAAGGACGACATCGCGATACTGATGGAAGAATAACAAAACCCCTTGAATTCGAGGGGTTTGAAATCACCTCCCTTCCATGCTTTCCTGAATTTTCTCGATGACTTCTGCGGGAGTCACAAAGTCCAAGACGCTGAACGCAGTCATCTCGTTGCCCATATCCTTGAACGAGGCTCCGAAGTGATACACCTTGTCGTCGACGAGCAAGAAACGGTCGTGAATTGTGCGCATCGTCTTTAAATCCAGGCCGGGATATTGCTTTTTGTGCAAGTCCGCAGCCGCCCTGAACTCCGGAGTGATACGCGCTGAATAAACAGCCGCCTGCACGCCCTTCGCTCGCATCGCCGCGAATTTCAGCACCTCGATGGTGGCGAATGGGTCGATGAACGCTACGGAGCGCTTGGCCGACTTTACGAGATCCGCAATCAACACGAACCCGTCAAAACGGGTTCCTGTCGCGAGAATGCCGCCGGTGGGCGCCTGCGCCGCATTCACGAAGAAGTCTATCCGCTGTTCGACCGCGGAAAGGCGAGAATCCTGTTCGGCGACAGACTTCCGGACATCCGCGATTTCCGCACCCTGTCTCTCGATGAGTTGCCGCTGTTCGTGCAGACGGTCCGCAATCTGCAAATCAGTCGAAATCTTCCGCTGGTTCACGGCATAGCCCTTGAGCATGTAGTCCTTAAGGACTGAAAGCGCCCACTGGCGAAAACGGGTTCCGGCGATTGACTTTACTCGATAGCCGACAGAGATGATGACGTCAAGGTTGTAGAATTTTAGCGACCTTGTTACCTCTCTGCATCCTTCATGGGCAACTTGTAAATATTCCTTACAAGTTGAGTCCTTGTCCAATTCACCTTCTTTGTATATGTTCTTGATGTGAATTGTGATGTTTTGGGGGACTTTGTCAAACAGCATGGCCATTTGCGCCTGCGTAAGCCACACCGTCTCGTTCTCGACGCGAACCTCCAGCCGCACCTCTCCCTCCGGCTGGTAGAGCACGATTTCGCCTTTTTCTTCGTTTTTCGCCATTTTCACCTCGTTATAAACAAAAACGGACCACTCCGCTTGCGCGGGAATGATCCGTAATACCACCTTTTCTGGTGCATAGGGCAATATACATAATTATATGTGGAAAAAAAAAGAAAAATCGGTTTTTCCGATTTTTTTCTCGATGAGTTGCCCCAGTTCGTGCAGACGGTCCGCAATCTGCAAATCCGTCGCAATCTTCCGCTGGTTCACGGCATAGCCCTTGAGCATGTAGTCTTTAAGGACGTGATTTGCCCACTGGCGAAAACGCGTGCCAGCAATAGATTTAACGCGATAGCCGACAGAGATGATTACGTCAAGGTTGTACAGGACGACCTCAGAAATCTGCATTTTCCCTTTAATTGCGCCATGGGGAGTGGTATGTGCAAAATTTGCACATACCACTTTTGAATCCAGTTCGCCCTCCTTAAACACGTTTTTGATATGCTTTGCGATGACGGAACGCTCTCTTTCGAACAGCGCAGCCATCTGCGCCTGCGTAAGCCATACCGTCTCATTCTCGACGCGCACCTCCAGCCGCACCTCTCCCTCCGGCTGGTAGAGCACGATTTCGCCATTCATTGTCACTTTCTGTCACTACTGAAACCTATATTTATTCCCTGAAGAACCCGGGTCCCCGGTCGGGGGGCCCGCAACAGAAGGAGGCCGCACACCATGTTCGTCGCGATACTCGCCTGGCTCAAGGGCAAGAAGACCTTCCTGAAGGTCCAGAGCGGCATCGGCGACAACCTGAACGAGGAAGACATCCGGGAAGGGTTCGTCGATTACTGCCTGTGGTCCACCTTCCGGCCCGAGAGCATCGACACCGACGGCGAGCTTGACATGGAATGCCTGGACGGCGGGATGTTCCTCTTCAGGGAGAGCCCCGACGCGATGGCCGCGCTGCGCGCCTGCTACACCCAGGCCACCGGCGACGCGTACGACGAGGACGACGTGACCGTGCTCCTGGAGGAATGACCTTGGCGGGGGAGGAATCCCCCCCTAAAACCCCCGGATGTATATTTCAAGCTATGAAACGAAATACGAAAGCAAATCACTCTTTTCCGCAATGCTTAATCAAGCAATGGATTGACAACGCAGGACATGCACATCCAAATACTGTATGGATATGCGACAAGGAATACAATGTTAAAGAAAAAGGCGTGGGCAATATATGCTACGAGAATAATCAATACACACAAAATACGGAGGAATCGACCAGCAAAGATGATAAACTGCTTTCGAAATATGTTAGGGAAATCGATGCCGCAGAACGCATCGACGAAAAAACGAAAGTGTTTCAGGACATCCGATTTTTGCAGTTGGTCTATAAACTCCTTTGCAGGACAAAAGCCATAAACAATCTTTTTGTCAACGAGACGTATGAAAGCCTGACCTTTGCAAAAGACCTGTATACTCCAGGAAAAGTTCTACCAAACGGCCTTACGACCGACAAGCTTTTGAAACAGACCGTAAATTTTTACCTGTTGGTAGAAGGCAATGACGACTGGACGAAAATAGATTACCACTTCATGGTCAACCGAACCGACAAAAGATTTGTCCTTGCCGACAATATTAAAGATAAATTAATATTAAGTCTTTCCCCGAACCTCTGCGTCGGCCTTTCCTTGAACAAACAAAATGCCAGCAAAATCGCAGTTATAACCCATGAAATTGAAGATGAAGATTTCATCGTAAGGCTGAATAAAAAAATGCTAGAAGGCTGCGATAAATTCGCCGTTTTCTACCAAAAAAGCGACTTAAGGATGGTTTAAGCCCCTTATACCTTGAACCTAGACCCGAAGCTAGGCTTGATGGGCTGGTTAGAGGCCAAATATAAGCGAAAAGGGAATGAATATATATCTTTAAAGTTGTCAAAAGAGTATTTTTAAAACAACATGAATTTGAAGCATAATCTGACTAAAAACGAACCTGCCGCCCATGAGTTGTCAAACTCCATGCGCTGCATGGGATATTCTTTAGAATCCGCAATCGCAGATATTGTGGATAATAGTATTACTGCAAAAGCGACAGAGATAGAAATTAAATTCCCGGTTTCTCCAGAAGAAGTATATATCGCCATTTGTGATAATGGGAATGGCATGACCAAAGAAGAACTCTTTGACGCAATGAAATATGGCAGCACATTAAAGGGGAAAGAAAGGGCTGAAGATGATTTAGGGCGCTTTGGCATGGGTTTGAAATCCGCATCTCATTCCCAATGTCGCCGATTAAGTGTCGTCAGCAAAAAAAATGGGAAGGTTTCGGCTTATGTTTGGGATTTAGATGTTATCGATGAAAAACATGATTGGTTGATGATCGATTGCACAGACAGAGAAATCGCACAAATCCCATTTATCGATTATTTAGACAAAAAAACATCTGGAACAGTTGTTGTTTGGCAAGATTTTGATTTCATTAGAAAAGAGGCTGGCGAAGAATACGGAGAAATTGTTCGTCAACAAGATGACGTGGCCAACTATCTGTCTCTTATTTTCCATCGATTCTTGTCTAAAGACAAAAAAGATCGTCTGTCAATAAGGATAAATAATTTTCAGTTAGAACCATTAGATCCCTTTTTGGAGAACCATCCTAAAACATCCGTAAAGAAAAGCATCTCAATTCCCGTAAAGGACAGTAGCGGAATTGAACGAATGATTTCTATTCAACCATATATATTACCTTTCCAAAAAGATCTAACGAAAGAAGATGAGAAAAAATCTGGTGGTGTGGAAAATTATAGGACAAAACAGGGCTTTTACATCTATAGAAATGAACGCTTGATAATTTGGGGAACATGGTTTAATCGCCATCGTGACGAACTAACAAAATATGCTCGAATCAAAGTTGATATTCCAAATACATTAGATGATGTTTGGGGTATCGATATAAAAAAACAGAACGCAAAAATCCCTGCAAGTATTCGCCAGCGTTTAACACGAGCGGTTGACGAAGCTATGGATGCTTCTATAAAAAAACAGCAATACCGTGGGCGTATTGCGAAAGTTGATAACGATTTGGATTATATATGGAATAGGATTGATAATCGCGGATATTATACTTATTCCATTAACCGAGAATCAAAGATTTTTAAACTGATATCCGAGAAAATAAATGATGACGCCAAAGCATATTTTGATTTGTTCTTAGAAGAAGTCGAACGTAATATTCCATATCATCAAATATATTTGGATAAGTCACGAAATATTGTTGATGAAAATGATAATGAAGAACGAATTGCGGATGTCATGAATAAAGCTAGGTTATTTTTTACAATGGTACAGGATTTGAATCCGTCTCTGTCTAAGGAGCAAATTGTAGAAAATATGTTTAAATCGGAACCGTTCTGCAATTATATGGATTTGAAAAAGAAAGTTTTGGAGGAATGCAAATGAGCGTTGATCACGAAAAAATAAACAATCTTATGCTCTCTGCAATGTCTCTTATTAAGGCAAGCAACTGGGATGAAAAGAAAATAACCGAAGATGAGATTGAAAAGGTAATAGAACGCTCCAGCCTTTATTTAGGCTATTCGCTTTCACCTGAGGAATTTGACGCCTTTAAAAATGAACTCCAGTATAGATATCAAGTCTTCTGTGCTCCAGGACAAAGCATACTTAATGATTATGAACAAGAAGAATGGTACAGCGAATGCAAATCAGAATTGGATCATAAGTTTTGGAATAGATATAAAACTTTTTTGATTGAAACAAAACATTTTAGTCCTAATGTGGTGAGTACTCTTGGTGATGAAACGCTAGATGAGAAAATAATGAATTGTATTGGAAATCCGAAGTCGGAAAAGGGTTTCTTAAAACGAGGCTTGATTATAGGTGATGTGCAGTCTGGAAAAACTTCCACGTATATTGGTTTGATGTGTAAAGCTGCAGATGCAGGTTATAAGGTCTTTATATTGTTAACGGGAACTACAGAGTCTTTACGTCGCCAAACTCAGGAACGTGTTGAAGAAGGCTTCATAGGCGTTGACATGTCTAACAAAGGAAATATCCGCATTGGCGTTGGCTTGGATGGGAAGCCTTTGTTTGCAAAAGCCATGACATCTCGAGAAAGAGATTTTGTTGGAGGTGTGAATACAATAGCAGATAGTCTTGCAGGCAATAACCAAGCGGTTGTTTTTGTGATCAAGAAAAATACGACGGCACTGTCGAATCTTACAGACTGGCTAATTGAATTAAATCTTGACCCTCGAACCAATAAAATTGATCAGCCGATGCTTATTATTGATGATGAGGCTGATAACGCTTCTATTAATACAAGTAAAAATAAAGAAGACCCTACTGTAATAAATAAAAAAATACGAAAATTAGCCAGTGTGTTTACGAAATCAAATTATGTAGGGTTTACGGCGACTCCATTTGCGAATGTTTTTATTGATCCTGTAACGACAAAAGAAATGAAAACGCAGGATTTGTTTCCTGAGGATTTCATTGTAGCACTGCAGTCCCCCAATAATTACGTTGGGGCGACAAGAACGTTTGCACTGGGTGGCGAATTTCGAAACCAATTGGTATATATAAAAGATGCTGGAGAGACAGAAAAAGATGGGAAGCCTTTTTATTATAAACACAAGAAAGATTGGCGAGGTCCCCTGCCAGAAAGTCTTACTGATTCTATATACGCATTTTATATTGCGAATGCTTTGCGAGACCTTCGTGGAGATGAAAAAGAACATCGCTCTATGCTTGTGAATATTTCTCGATTTATTCCTGTGCAAAAGTATATAAAAGAAGAAATTGAGAAAATACATGATTCTGCATATCGCGCAATTAAATTCAATTTAAAAGGCTGTGCGAGTGATGACGCAGACCCTGTTTTAAGGAGAATTCGAGAAGTTTTCAAACGCTATTATCCATCAGTAGAGTTTTCGTGGAAAGAAATCGCCAAAAAGCTATTCCAGTCTATTGAGGATATAAAAATTCGTGTTGTTAACAGCTCGAAGCAGTCGGAAAAATTGATTTATCCTAAAAATGAATCTTTACGGGTTATTGCTATTGGAGGTTTGGCGCTTTCGCGAGGATTGACTTTAGAAGGTTTGATTGTTAGTTATTTCTATAGGAATACAAATACCTATGATGTTTTGATGCAGATGGGACGATGGTTTGGCTATAGAAAAAATTATGAAGATTTGTTTAGAATTTGGATTGCCGAACGATCTGCTGACTGGTATGCTGAAATTGCCGAGGCCACGGAGCAATTGAAATTAGACATGAATGATATGTGCGAAAGAAAATGCAAGCCGATAGATTTTGGCATTCGCGTTAGAAACGATTCGGAAGATCTGAAGATTACGTCGTATAATAAAATGAGAAATACGACAGATTTCTACGAAGTAGATGATTTTTTTGGAAAATGCGTGGAGACCCCGTATTTGGAAGCAGATGCGAAAAAATTGATAAAGAATTATTGTGCTGTAGAAAATTTGATCAATAAATGCAAAAAGAATGGACTTGATTTAAACCAAGTGACTAGTCAACTCAGTGGATGTGGAAAGCATTATATTATTCAAGATGTACCAAAAGATTACATAAAAAGCTTTATGCGGAATATTACTGTATCAAAGTCTTGTCGTTACTTTGATCCGAATCAAATTGTACAGTTTATAGATGATAATTATGATGATATAGTAGATGATTTTGACGTTGCATTTATGGAGGGTAGAGATTCTTCATCTACAACGATTGTAGATGGGAAAAAAATTCAGCTAGTCCAAAGAGGCGGGTGTGGATTTGATGCGGCTGGCAAAAAAATTAAGATCGGGGAACGTGGCAAATTAAGTGGACCTGGTGATGGAAAAATTGGCATTGTAGATTATAATGATAAAACGGCAGAAGATATTGTTGATGAGCTGAAAACGGTATACAGTGAATCTCCAGATGCAGTGAAAAGTTTGCCAACGGAAGCGTATTTTAAATATGTTAAAGATCGAAAACCTATGTTGATGATTTATTTATTGAATTTGGAGATGAAAAGTGAGGATGCATCATTTAATAGGATAAAGAAAGAAATGGGAGAAATCCCGTTTACTGCATTTTATGTAGGTTTCCCTAAAATTGACGATACATCTTCAAAACGTCGTGCTGTCAAACACAAAGTCAATAAAACATATAACTATTATGATCGTCATTCTAACGAAGAATTAGAAGAGGTTGAATAATGGATTACAAAACAAGATTTTCCGACTTTGATCGACCCTGTTATTTTTCAAGGGTCGATGCCGACCATGTTTTAGATTGGCACATTGGTATAGATGAGAAAGGGCGAATGTCTATCGAATATAGGTCGAATTTTACCGCGCGACGTGTTCAGGGAACAAAGTATATAGAAGTCAATCAGTATAAAAATGAGAAATACTGTACAATCCGTTTCTCTTTGTGCGATAAAGAATTGAATGATTTATTTTTCAAATTTTGCGAGGACATGGTGGAAAAAACTCGCAATTTGGAATCTGCCTCATTGGGTTATAACGCTGTTATAGACCGCTTTTCTTTATGGAAAAAGATGTTCTTTTCTCCGAGAAACGAAATTCTTTCTGAAGAGAAAATAATGGGGCTCATCGGAGAATTACTCCTTCTGAAGAATGTCCTTTTTGAAAAATATGGTGTAGAAAAATCAATAGATGGATGGAGCGGTCAAGACTGCACGCGCAAAGATTTTTCTTATGAAGATAAATGGTACGAAGCAAAAGCCATATCTTTTAACAAAGATAATGTTTCAATATCTTCTTTAGAACAACTAGATTCAAACATTCCTGGAGAACTAGCAGTTGTCTTGCTAGAGAAGATGAGTCCTTCGTATATGGGCATTACATTAAATCAACTCATATGGGATATATGCGAATCTATTAAAGCTCAGGATACTAAAGAATTATTTCTTTCGAAAATAGAAAGCAGCGGATATGTATATAATGTGGCATATGACAGTTTCATGTTTGCTTTAAAAAACATCCGTCAATTTAATGTTGATGGAGATTTTCCTAGAATGACCCCGTCAAATGTACCCTCTGGAGTTGTGTCTGCAAAATACGAGATATCCCTTCTTGCCATAAAAAATAAAGAAATCATCTGAATGGAATATTCCTTATGAACGATATTCAGGATTACAAGAAAGAATTTCTTCAACGGCTTCGTGATGAATCTGCAATTAATGGGACAGATACTGAAGACGAATTCATTAATCACATTTTAGATTTGTTGACGGATTATGATGATTTACAATCTCCGCAAAGAGTAAATTGTGGTGATAAGACCTGTTCAAACAACAGGAAAATGCGCATAGATGGCTATAGCATAGACGATGCAGACCATACGTTAATATTATTCATTAGTGATTTTGAGGATTCCATTGAGGCATCAAAACTAACATCTACTCGAGTTGATGAATTGTATTGGAGAATGTTTTATTTTCTAGATGAAGCATGCAATGGCAAAATCAGTGACTATTTTGACGATTCAGATGAAATGCTTGATGTTGCATCTTTTATTAAAGGCAAAATAAACAATCCAAACAATGATGATCCTGAAAAAATTCTTAAAATCAAATTTCTGATTCTGACAAATAAAGAATTGGACACAAAGTTGATGAATCAGGATTTGCTGAAAGCACCTAAGGCAAAGAGTAAAAAAAAGACTAAAAGCACAAAGAAAATAAAAAAGGCCGATTTCAATGAGATGCCCTTAGAGATTGATTTGTGGCATATTGAACGCATTTACGACCAGGAAAAAAATAATTTGACTGAAACCGTTCACATTGATTTCGAAAAAGACTATAATGTGGAAGGTATTCCTTGCATAAAGGGAAACCTGGGCGACAACTTAGGGTACCAAGCGTATATAGCAATTATTCCAGGAAAGCTATTAGCCGATATCTATATTGATTATGGCAGCAAAGTCCTTGAAGGCAACGTTCGTGCATTCTTGGGTACAGGTGGAGCCAAAAGCGTAAACAGCGGAATAAGAAAAACGATAAACAACGAGCCGCAAAACTTCTTTACGTATAACAATGGAATTGCGGCAACAGCGGCAAATATTGAGTTTACCAAGCAAGATACCCAATTGTACATTACGGAAATTGATGATTTGCAAATCATCAACGGAGGTCAAACGACCGCCTCACTTGCAGAAGCTGTGTTAAAGAAAACCAACACATCATTGGACGGCATCTTTGTTCCAATGAAGTTGACGGTTATTGAAAATCGAGAAACAGAAAATGAAGACGGCGTTAGCTTCTATGACCAAATGGTTCAAGACATAGCAAAATATGCAAACAGTCAAAATAAGGTGACCGCTGCCGACCTATTCTCTAATGACCCCTTCCATATAAAAATGGAAAGAATGTCAAAAACGTATCTTGCTCCACCCAAAAGACATTCTATTCCGACGGCATGGTATTACGAACGCGCTCGAAAAAAGTACAAGCAAGAGCAATTAAAATTGCATGGTGAAAACCTGAAAAAATTCTTGGCAAAATACCCCAAAGAACAGATTGTTACAAAAGAACAGTTAGCAATGTATTTGACTACTGTTGCTCAAAAACCGAATATTGTTGCAAAGGGAAAGAATTTTGTTATAAAAGAATTTAACCAAAGCATTCGCGAACTTTTTGGAAAAAATAAAAATCTTTTCAATGAGTTTTTCTTTCATAAAAGTATTGCTTCGGCGATAATTTTCAGAACGGTAGATGAATATCTAGAAAAGAACAAAGACAGTGCAAAGAAACCGACAGGTTTTTGGTATAAAGCTGGCGGATTTAAAATGGATATTGTTCCATATGCCATTGCAAAAATCATCAGTTGTATACCAGAAGACATGAGCATCGACTGGGAAAAAATATGGCAATGGCAAAAAATTGGTCCCGGTTTTATGAAAGAAGTTGAACGGGCTACAAAATTCACGAATGATTTCATTTGTGATTGCAATGGGATGATTGTTTCTGAGTATTGTAAGAAAGCTTCCACATGGGAAAAATTCAAAGAGAAACCTTATTCGCTAAAACAGGGCTTTCTAGATGAGCTGATTCCTTTGAGTATGGTGAAAAAGCAAGAACTTGACGCATCCAAGGATAAGAAGGAAAACGATGGTTTGAAGGCGTTAGTGGATTTTGTCAAACCGGGTCCTCAGTATTGGACTGCAATCATGCAATTAGCCGAAGCTCATGGAATTGGCAATAATGCTGAAAAAACAAGCCTTCTTAAAGCAATTTCTTATGTAAAAAAATATACCCTGCCCACTTCCAATTCTATTCCGATTGCAGTTAAAAAAATGATGGACGACTGCTATGCTGTGAAAGAAAAATTGATATCTTTGGGTGTGAAGATAAAATGAAGTTTTTAGACCTCTTTGCTGGTGCTGGTGGTCTTTCCGAAGGTTTTGTTCGGGAAGGTTTTGAGCCTGTTGCTCATGTAGAGCTTTGGGAAGCAGCTTGTTATACACTTAAGACTCGCGAAGCATTTCACTATTTGGAAAATAATGGGCAAGGCGAAGTGTATGCCCAATATCTCAGGGGCGAAATTACTCGTGATGAGCTTTATGCCCATGTTCCAAAGGAACGGCTTGATTCCGTAATATGCAAGGAAATTGGTGATAATACCTTGCAGACAATTTTTAAGAAAATTGATGCGTTGAAGGGCGAAGATAATATTGACCTTATTGTTGGCGGACCACCATGCCAGGCCTACTCTCTTGTTGGTCGAGCGCGTGACCCCAACGGTATGAAGGATGATGCAAGGAATTACCTGTATCAGTATTACGCCCGATTTTTGAACAGGTATCAACCAAAGTATTTTGTTTTCGAAAATGTGCTGGGTCTGCAAAGCGCCAAAGATAAAGATGGGAATCTGTATTTTGATTTAATGCGGAAAAAGTTTGAGGATGTAGGATATCGCACTAAATTTAAAGTGCTATCTGCTGATGATTATGGAATATTGCAAAAACGCAAGCGTATTATTTTGATCGGGAAAAGAACGGATGACGATTTTGATTATCCTGAGTTAGAAGAGGTCCAACATCATTTCACTGTAGAAGCAGCTTTATCCGGCTTACCCCCGCTAAAAGCTGGCGAAGGCGATGTACACTCTTGCCAGCCCCTAAATAATCATAGTCGATGGCTCGACGAAACTCAGATAAGCACAAACCTTCCAATCACATTCCATTATGCTCGTCCCAATTGTGAAAGAGATTTGAAAATTTATAGAAGGGCCGTGTCTATATGGAACAATGGTCAAAGACGGCTAAGCTATGATAAGCTTCCAAATGCGTGGAAAACTCATGCAAATCAAACAACTTTTCTAGACCGATATAAAGTTGTTGCTGCAGATGAAAAAGCCGCACAAACAGTTGTGGCTCATATCGCAAAAGATGGTCACTACTATATTCATCCTGATATAGAACAGAATCGTTCGATTACACCGCGAGAAGCAGCCCGTTTGCAAACATTTCCTGATGATTATTATTTTGAAAGCGCTTCTGGAAAACCTAGTCGTACAGACGCCTTTAAACAAATCGGCAATGCCGTTCCCGTTCTTTTGGCACAAAAAATCGCCGCAAAACTAATGGAGGTATGGGATGAGTAATGCAGCTCCTCACTTCAAAACTCGAGCAAGATTGCTTTGTCAACTTGGAGAGCAATTGATAAAAAGCGAATCAATTGCGCTGTTAGAGCTTGTAAAAAATGCATATGATGCCGATGCGTCCTATTGTAATGTTGAAATAACAGATCCGGAAAATGCTGAAAAATGCAAGATCGTTATTGAAGATGACGGAATAGGAATGGATGTAAGAACGATAAAAGATGTCTGGTTGGAAATAGGCACTGATAATAAGCAGGAAAAAAAAGAGAATGGCGTAAAATCCCCGAAATATGGAAGGACTCCATTGGGGGAAAAAGGTATTGGCCGTTTGGGAGTACATAGATTAGGGAAAAAAATCACTTTAATTTCACGCATGAAAGATTGCAAAGAATGTGTATTGAAAATTAATTGGGAAGAAATTCAAAATTCAAAATATATTGAAGATTTTCCAGTTGATATTAGTGAGCGCGACGCAAAAGTATTTGAAGGAAGGCATGGCACAAAAATTATAATAGAAAAAATACGAAAGCCATGGCTAAGAGGAGGAATACGCAATATAGCCCGACAAATCAATTCACTAAACTCGCCTTTTGGAGCGGTAGGATCATTTTCGGCAAATCTTCATACAAATAATAATTGGCTAAACGGAATATTGGAATTTGAAAACATAAAAAATATGCATCTGTATTCCTTTAACCTTTTAATAGATAATAATGTAATAACTGATTTTAGCTATGATTTTAAACCTTATGAATCATTAAATAAGGCAACGCCTCGACATATTTCATATAAGGAAGTCAAATCAAGATGTTTAATGATTGACGAAGACGGAAAAGAGATTCGGTTGAACGCGTGGAAAATTGGTAAAATAAGAATTGAAGGACGTATATATGACTTTGATGGAAAAATTTTATCATTGGGACTTGAATCTGGGAAAAAAGAATTGCAAACCTATATGGCGCAAAATGGTGGCGTTAGAGTATTTCGTGATAATATGCGTGTTTGGGATTATGGAGAAGCTGGGGACGATTGGCTGGATTTAGACGCCAAACGAGTGAACAATCCATCTGCTAAAATAGGTAATAAACAAATTTTAGCTGCCGTATATCTTGATGGGAAAGAGAGTTCCGACCTCATTGAAAAAACCAATCGTGAGGGATTTGTTGATAATGATGCGTATGTCAGGTTTAAAAAAGCGTGTGTTTTTGCAATAGAATTGGTCGAATTTTTCCGCAACGAAGATAAAGAATTGTTGCGTAGGCTTTACAATGGGAAAGTTTCAGGTTCAGTTACTGTCACTGATTCGATTGAGAATATCCGCTCGATAATTGAAAAAAAACTCAGCGACGCTGATTTGGTGCAAGAGCTAAATCGACATTTAGATCGAATTCGTGATGATTATTCGAGGATAACAAATAATTTAATTAAAAGTGCTGGAGCGGGGCTTAATTTAATTGCAGTGTTACATCAAATACAAAAAATAATCAACAATTTAAAATACAATGTAACAAAAGAGAATAATGCAAAAAAAATTCGTGCCGATGTAAAACAATTAGAAATACTAACTGAGGGATACGGAGTTTTGGTGCGTAATTATAAGCCCAAAAAGCAAAATTTAAATAATTTATTAAAAACCGCAATACAAAACGAAAGCCTAAGATTTTCATTTCATAAAATCAATATCATAGAGGGACCATCAAAAAATTTAGATGGAATATGTTCGGATAATTATTTTGTCAACGCTATTATGAACTTGTTTGATAATTCAATTTGGTGGTTGAATTATACTAAGGTTAACGATCCTCAAATATATGTTGCAGTGACTGACGAATATGAAGGCTATAATACGGTTATTGTTGCTGATAATGGTCCAGGATTTTTACCCACCAAGGAAGAATTGGGAACTCCATTTTTGACAGCCAAACCAGCTGGTTTAGGAATGGGAATAGGGCTCCATGTGACAAAGGAGATTATGAAATCTTTGAATGGACAGTTGCTATTCCCTGAAAAAGATGATTTTGACATTCCTGATACATTCAAAAAAGGTGCTATTGTTGCATTGGCTTTTAAAAAAGGAGAGTGACGAATGCTTTTTCCCAAAAATCCGAAAGTTTTAATAATTGATGATGAATACGCCGAAGTTGCGGGATTGATGCAGACATTTTCATTAAAAGGCATCCCATATATCCATTTTAATGGTTCTAAAATTCCTTCAAATTTTAAGAAGTTCACCAGTATTCGATTGGTTATTCTAGATATTGATTTAAAGGGACGAACATCCGGTATTCATGATGATAAGCAAAAGGCTTCAACATTGGCGAAATACTTAAATGAAATAATAGATGAAAAAACCTACCCATTTTTTATACTTTTTTGGACTAAAAATAAAGAGGTTTCGGAAAGTGTTATTAGATATTTAGATGAATCTAAGCTAAAAACTGCTGGTTCCATTGATTTGGACAAACCCCCAAAAGATGCGTTAAGAAAAATGTCTCTAAAAAAATTTGAACAGAAAATCACATCTGCAATATCTAATGATACGCTAGAATTTATTATTGGATGGGAGAATGCAATAGGCTGCAAAGCGTCTCTTTTTTCTAATGAAATTGCCGCAATTAGCGCAAATGAATCTATGCAAGATGTTGCAGACTGTAATAAGGCTTTGAAAAACATTCTAACGAAATTAGTGATGTCGCATTTAGCTGTAAATCAAATCGATATGTCTGTTTCTCCATCTGATCGACTTAAATATGCGACAAATGAATGGAATATAAGTTTTGGATCAAATTTGCCAACAGATTTTTGCGAAAAACTGAATATTAGTTTGCCGAACCAATCTAAGCTAACAGTCAATTCGATTGCTCATATAAATACCAAAATGTTTTTTGAGGAAAGGATTGAACGTAAATCCCCTTTTGGTGGCATTTTTTACGAAAATAACCAAGAATTGAAGAACGCTATTGAAACAGATAAAATTGTAAAGAAATTAGTAGCTTTGGGAAATGGAACGCTGATAGGCATGGTTTTAACTCCTGAATGCGATGTTGCGCAAAACAAAATGCTTAGCGCAGGAAATAAACGGTATCATAGGGTTGTGTATGGAATAAAGATGGAAATTCCCAATACTCCAACACAAGAAAAAGCTGTATTAGATGTTATGAAAGGTGCTAGATCGGATCGAACGTTCCCTTTAGCCCCGTTTATTGATGAAAATGGGAAGAAATGTGTCCTTCTTTTTCATTTTAGTACTCTTCATACACATTGTATCAGAAAGAAAATTGTAATGCAAGTTAAACGAATATTGGCATTTGACATACAGACAAAAGCGGCAAATCATGTTAATCGCTTAGGAAATAGTATGCTAGAATGCTAGAAATGACATTTTTTGACCATTGTATTTTTTAAATTGTGACCATGCCGACAGTAAAAAAAGATATTCAAGAAACCAGCAAGAAGATCTCTCAAGTAAAGAAGATCGTAAAAAAACGTGTTGAAGCCTTGGAATATGGGGATGTCCAACAGACCCCTATTTCAGCTGGTACGAATTGGAAAGATTTGGAGTTCTCAAAGCCAGAAAAGACCATTCGTATCGGAACTATGTTTAGTGGCATTGGGGCCATTGAACATGCTTTTCAGCGCCTGGGGCTAAAGCATAAGATAGCCTTTGCTGGCGATATTGAGCCTAATTGCAAGAAAAGCTATTTTGCCAACTACAATATAGAAGAAAAAGATTGGTTCACTGACATAAGAGATTTTGACGCAAAGCCTTATGCAAGAAAAGTTGATTTTATCATTGGTGGAGCTCCTTGTCAGGCGTTTTCTATGGTAGGCAAAAGACTCGGATTTGAAGACGCTCGTGGTACGCTTTTTTATGAATTTGCTAGGGTCGTAAAAGAAACATCTCCCAAAGTATTCTTGTTCGAAAACGTTAAAGGCTTGCTCAATCACGACAAAGGTCGGACGTGGCGAGTCATGCATGACATTTTTGAGGAATTGGGTTATACGGTCTATTTCAGGGTTCTAAACAGCAAAGATTACGGCATTCCTCAACATCGTGAACGAGTGTACTGTCTTGGCTTTAAAAATAAAAATACAAAATTTGAATTTCCTGCCCCGATACCTCTTGAATACAAGATGTACGATTTCCTTGAAGACTACATTGACACGAAATATTTTTTGAAGGAAAAGGGCATTAAATTCGTCACTAGCCAAAAGAACCGCGAAAAATGCTATACACAAATCAATGGCGATATTGCATTGTGTCAAAAGCGTAATCAACAGTTCAACTGGCATGGCGATTTTGTATATCATCCAGATTCTAAATTGACCCCTTCGGATGAAACTTTTGACGATTTCATTTTTGACGTGAAGGATGTTGAGGAAAAGTATTACTTGTCTGACAAAGTCAAAAAATATGTTTTGGCTGGCGGCACTAAAAATTTCAAAACATCAACCAAAACCGATTTGGATATTGCTAGACCGCTTCTTCAATCGATGCATAAAATGCATCGTGCTGGTGTAGATAATTATGTAACACATAAAGGTCGCATTCGCAAGCTGACTCCACGAGAATGTCTCCGCTTAATGGGCTTTAGGGATTCGTTTAAGATTGTCGTTTCCGACACAGCTACTTATCAACAAGCCGGAAATAGTATCGTTGTAGATGTGTTAATAGCATTGCTAAAGCAGATGGATATTACAAAATACGGAGTGTAACATGAAAATCGCGGGCAAATACACTTTTGCGGATGTCTATGACAGCATCATAACAATTCCAGATTGTTTCGTTTTAACGAAGAACAAAATTGGAAATGGAAATGGCGAAGCAAAACTGTATTTTGGCTCAAAACCATCTATGCGAAGCTTTTTCGGAGAGACAGGTTTTTCTGCGAAGTGTTTTCTCCTGAAGCAAGATTTGATTTCGTACATGGAAACTATAAAAGCAGAATATTTAAATCCATCGTATGATTATCGGGGCAAATCAAATTTTGCGACTTTGTGGCAGGAACGCTACAAAAAAGTTTTGTCGTTAAATGATGTGATATATTTCCATGTCCAGGATCAGGAACAGATTGACGGGCCTCGTGGATACATCAATTCTAATGACGAAGGCTACTATCTAATTCGAGAACTATCTTTGCCGCTTGTAAGTTACATTTCTGCGATGCGTGTAGAAGCGACAGATGGTTCCTTTTGCTATTATCTAAAGTTATTCGTCGATTTTGAAGCCATTGAGACCAAGAAAAACGGACCCTTGGTATTCAATTACGGCAAGAATGCGGACTGTGCGAAAGAAAAAAAGGTCGTGTATGACGCTGGAGAAAGAAAGCAGAATAAAGATAACGGGCGAATAGGCCAAGAAAAATATCGAAACGCTTTGCTTGAAGAATGTCCGTTCTGCCCGATAACGATGATTAATGATGAACGCTTGCTGGTAGCCAGCCACATTAAACCTTGGGCAGTTTCTAACGAAAAAGAACGTGTAGACCCTAAAAATGGTTTCATTTTATCACCATTATACGACCGTTTATTTGATCAAGGCTTTATAACATTTACAGACGACAAGTATGTAATGGTTTCTCAATGGCTGACGCCAAAAAATGCCCAGCGTATTGGCCTGAAAAATAACTCATACATTCAATTGCTTCCCATTGATGATGCCCGAATGGCTTATTTGGAGTATCACAGAAAAAGTGTATTTAGGGGGTAATGCGTATGGAAAACTTTGTTGTAGATGGTCAATCTTTTTTTGTGAAGGAAATATTCCCTGAAAATATAACCATACCAGATTGTTCTGTAAAAAAAGCTAACAAACTTGGAAAGGCACATGGAGAAGCAAAATTATATTTTAAAAGAAAAGATCTGATGAGGGATTTTTTTGGCAAAGAGGGCTTTAAGGCAAAGTGCTTTATTTTAAAGGATGACTTGATTCTTTTTTTAGAAGCGCTAAAAAAAGAATATGAATATTCTATTTTCAGGGAATCTAGACGGCATAAAAACATTGGAAAAACCAAACTGCATAAAAAGGTTGATTTTAAACATTTGTGGAAAGAGAGGATGGAAAAAATACGGTCATTAACAAATAATGCCATTTATTTTTCCGTTACAGACCAAATACAAATTAAAGGCTCTCGTGGATACGTAAAATCAAAGGAACCCGGTTATGAACTTATAAGAGAAATTTCCATGCCTTTAATTTCTTACATATCTGTAATTAAAGTTGAGAACACTAAAGGAGAAACTTTATTTTATTGGAAACCATTTGTTAATTACGATTATTTTGAAGAAAAAGCAAGCTCACTATTAGATTACGGAAAGAAAAAAGGAAAAAGAAAAAATATCCGTGTAGGACAAGGAAAATATCGACAATTACTTTTAGAAGAATGTGTTAGATGCCCGTTTACACAAGTCTCTGATAGTGCAATTTTGACGGCAAGTCATATTAAGCCGTGGAGAGTTTCTTCAAAAAAAGAAAAAACAGATCCAAAAAACGGATTTATTCTTTCCCCTTTATATGATAAATTATTTGACAAAGGATATATTTCTTTCACTGATGAAAAAAAACTGCTCGTATCCAAGTGGTTGTCTTTAGAAAGCCAAAAATTATTAAAACTAGATGGCTCTCAATATGTAAAAAATTTGCCTTTAGATGACGAAAGAAAGAGATATTTAGAGTATCACAGAAAATATGTGTATAAAGGATAAATGATACATGCCAAATACAGTAATAATTTCGCAAAAAAGTCTTGCCCCTCTTATTTTTGAGGCGTTCTCTTACCTGCAAGAAAAAAAATTAGTAGTATCATTATTCCGTTATGCTACAGAAACTATACCAAATTCAGGTAAAGAAGATGAACGACTTATAAAACTAGACGATGGTAATGGTCATAAGCTGACAGGACTTTTTTTAAAAGCCTCAAAAGAATCGATGTTGGAAAGAAATGCTCGCAGAGCTCCACGTTGGTTTGAAGCACCATTTGTTATAAATGGCCAAGAATATTATCTGAGCTCACAATGGAACGCTTCAGGCAACTTTCAGTTAACCTTGCCCGTTTTAAACTACTTTCTAAAAGAATGCTGTGGAAACGAAGCTGAAGGCACAACGTTTTCCATATATAAAAGTGGCGATGAGTTTATTTTTGCACAAGTAGATTACAAAAAAAGGGATGATAATATGAGAGAGCGAAGGGAAAGAATTGAGTCTGAATTCAGATCATATTTGTCAAATGTTGCAAAAAATGAACATAATAGCACATTATCATCGAGTTCTATAGCAACATTCTTGAGAGTTATTAAGAGTGAGATATTATTTGATTATAATCCTACTAAGTGGGCTCATGTTGAAAGCGTTTACGATATAACGAATGCTGAAGAAATTGAAAAAATTATAGAGGACCTTGAAAGTGATCCTCTTTTTAAAGAAAAAGACAAAAATGACTCGTCTTATAAATACCATCGTAGTGTGGCCATAAAAAAATATAGAGATTTTTTGGATTATAGAAATCATGATAATGGAATTAATACTGTAAGACAATGCATTTTCTTTGGCGCTCCAGGCACTGGCAAGTCATATAAGGTCAATTCAATTCTTCCGAATGAATCTGTTTGGAATTTGACGGGAGAAGAACGAAAGAATTTATTCATGCGTTCTGAGGGCAGAAAAAACAAGCATAATACGGATGTTCTTAACGATGAATCAAGATTTAGCGACAACGTTTGGGAAATAGATGAACTCTCTTTGTTAGAAAAGAAGCTCTCTGAGGTTGACTCCGAAGACAACGTCAGCAATCCGGAACATACCGCCTTACAAGCATATATCAAGGTTCTCAAGGAATACAAGTTTGAACAAAAGGTATTTCGCACCACTTTCCATCCAGATTACGATTACGCACAATTTGTTGGTGCATACAAGCCCAAGAAAGAGGAAGAGAAAATCACCTATTCCTTCGTTCCACAGGTTTTCGCAAAGGCGTATGCGGCAGCATGGAAGTTGCAATTAACCGGAGCGGCAAAGTCAAACGTTTTCCTCGTTATCGAAGAAATCAACCGTGGAAACTGCGCCCAGATTTTCGGTGATATTTTCCAGTTGCTCGACCGCAATGGTTCCGGTGCCTCGCAGTATTCTATAGATGCTGACAATGATTTTGCAACATGGCTCAAAGAAGAATCTGTATTGAAAGATGATTGGCCTAATTATGTGGACAAGGTCGGCGAAGGCAAGCTGAAACTCCCGCCGAACTTGAACATTCTCGCCACCATGAACACCAGCGACCAGTCGCTGTTCCCCATGGACAGCGCATTCAAGCGTCGTTTTGACTGGGAATACGTGCCCATCAGTTTCGATGGCAAGGATGCTGCCAATTTCCAAATTGATATCGATGGTTCTCAGTATCCCTGGCAAAAGTTTGTCGAGACTGTCAACGAAAAGATTCTCTCTCTTACCGAATCTGAAGACAAGCAACTCGGCGAGTTCTTCATCAAGCCCGATAACGGCAATGTGATTTCAAAGGACCGTTTCTTGGGCAAGGTGATGTTCTACCTGTGGAATGAAGTCTGCAAGGACGAACACAAGAATGGTTCGTTCTTCCGCACGAAAGATGATGGACATTTCACCTTCCAAGATCTTTATAAGCCGGAAAAGAAAGACCTTCTGAAAAAATTCTTGGACGAATTGCTCAAAGATGGGGCCTCGCAAGATTAAGTCGTGATTCAATACTTGCTTTTGCGCTTTTTGTATATTATATTGGTTGTATAGGAGTTCAAGATGGCAATGGGTACGCTGGCATTTGAGGTTCCCAAAGAAATGGAAACGTTCGTCGCGGCAAATGGCTGCCGCAGCGAGTTGCTCCGTAATGCATTGATCCTTCTGCCCTATATACAAGATTTGACTATATCGCACGGTCGTGCGGCTGAAATACTTGGCATATCAAAAGAAACGCTGATAAACCTGTACGGAGACATGGGCATTCCCTATCTCGATGGCAACATCCAGTCCGTACACGAAGAAATGGCCGTTTACTCCGCAGCGAAGAAAAAGTAATGATAGTTGTCTCCGATACGACCCCGATTATTTCGTTGCTGAAAATGAATCGGTTGGCGCTGCTGCACAGCCTTTTCGGCAGTGTGTACATCCCGTATGCAGTGTTCGAAGAATTGACCGGCAATCCCAAATATCAGGAAGAGGTCGCCGTTCTGCGTGAATCCGATTACATTCAAGTCGAAGAAGTCGTCAACACCGGAGAAGTCCAGTCCATAAAAAACGACGGCCTGGATATCGGCGAATGCGAGGCGATTGTCCTAGCCAAGCAGCTCTCGGCAGAAATTCTCCTGATGGACGAGGCTAAAGGAAGGCTTGTTGCCACCCAGCACGGTCTCCATATTATGGGAATTGTCGGAATTCTATTGCAGTCCTTCAAGGAAGGCTTTCTTTCTCGTCAAGAAGCGACCGATTGCGTATTTTCACTCCGCCGCAATCACAGGCGCATAAGCGAGGATCTGCTCATAGACCTCCTGAAAGAAATTGACCAAATCGAATCTAGCCGGTCGACATGATTTTCCTTTTTGAACAATTCACCTATTCCTTGGATTACCTCAAGAAGGTGCTGCCCACAGACAGCGCGGGGCGTTTCAAGGGCTTGCCCAACGGTTTCGTGACGCGAGACTGCAAGCTGGACGGCGTAGGCTATTTGTTCAATGGAAACCCAACCAAGAAAGAGACGCAAAAGGCCGACATATCGGACAGAATCGTGTTCGTGCTGCCCAAGGTTTTCCTGGATGAGAATGGCACGAAGGCTTTTGGCAAGGATATCCCGAATGCGGAGAACTTCAAAATAGATGCCGAGCCCAAGGAGTTCCTTTCGCAGTTGTCTTTGTGGGTATGCTCTTCTATCGGGCAGTATCGGCTGACGAATCCGAACGACAAAGACATAGATGCTCCCGATGCTCCCGACGCGCACCGTTTCAGCAGCAGCAAGCTGGCTCCCACGCTTATCGACGTGATGAACGCGATGAAGCTGTTCTATGCCGAGAACCGCAACCTGTTCGTGTTCACCGCCAAGAACAAGCACAGCGGAAACAACCGCATCGACTGGCGCCGTACGGTCGCGCACACGCAGCCGTTCATGCAAGGCGATACGCCCATCTACATGGAACTCGAGAACAAGAAAAAGGTTTTCGACCTGGACGACCGCCTTTTGGTTCTGTATTTCTCGGCGATGAACTACATCGAGGAAACGTTCGGTTTCAAGATGCCGAAATCGGAATTTTACACACCAATTCGCATGAACGAATTCCGTCGTCTGCTGGGCCACCGCGGGCTTGTGGAACTGCGCCGCATAAAGCACAAGTATTTCGCCGACCGCTTCTTGAAACTGTACAACATCGTGAAGGCGTTCTTCGAGTGGGGCGGCACTTTCAGCGCGAACGATTTCGAAAGCGAATACCTGCTCACGAGCAAATACAACAATGTATTCGAGGCGATGATTGACAAGCTCGTGGGCGATGACGGCAAATCCATCAATTCGCTCAAGCATAATGACGACGGCAAGATCATTGACCACCTTTACAAGGAACCTTCGCTCATTTTTGCGAGTGGCGACACAGAAAAGATTTGGCATATAGGCGATAGCAAGTATTACCAAGATCCAGAAGATATTCGTGGCAAGTCCCTTGCAAAGCAATTTACATACGCAAAAAATGTAATCCAGGATTTCTTCAGCCCGGAATTTGTTGAAGGGATAAAGAAGCATGATGCAGACGAGCATCGAGGTGTTCGCTATCGCGATAGTTTGACCGAAGGCTACAGCGTCACGCCGAATTTCTTCATTCGTGGAGAATTGCCTAAATACGAAAATACGGAACAGTTCAATGAGCCCTATTTCCGCGCCACGGAAAACATCAATGATGATCTGATTCAACTCGCGCGAATGGGAAACGGAAACAAGAAGGAAGCCGAGAAAGAAATGATGGAACATTTGTGGAATTTGCGCAACCGCCACTTCGCAAACCGTCTTTTCGACCGCGACACGCTCTTATTGCAAACATACGACGTGAACTTCCTGTACGTACTCAAAGCTTACACATCAAAACGTTCCAGCCTTCGTGAAGAATTTAAACGCACCGCCCGCGAAAAATTCCGCAAGAACTTCTTGGATTTGTTGGATAAGAAATACGTGTTCTATGCGGTATGGCCAAAAGCTTCTGAGAAAGATTTTGTTGACGCACACTTCCGCATGCTTGCGGGGAAGATCTTTAAACCCGCAGGCCTCGGCTGTTTGATTTTGGCTTTGGAACAA
This sequence comes from Fibrobacter sp., assembly GCA_017649565.1. GTDB lineage: Bacteria > Fibrobacterota > Fibrobacteria > Fibrobacterales > Fibrobacteraceae > Fibrobacter. Next base: position 58,662 of record JAGCGO010000005.1, read on the forward strand.
GATTCTACTAATGACTCAGATGTTATTAGTATGTGGGATGAGATTGAAAAGGAGTGCGAGATGATTGCACGAGTCACTCCAAGAGAAATCTGGAATGATGGCTCAGATGAATTGGAAGAGGCAACATTTAATACGGTCTTTTATAATGAAAGAATGCATGGATTCTTTGTTGATGGCGCAGAATTCAAAAAAGCTGAAATTGGGAAAAAAAGCAAGTTACCGAAGTATCTAATGGGAAAGCCTATGGAGGGGAGTGCATATGTAAAAATAGGCTTCCCACCAGCCGATTTCAATCTTACAAAAAAAGACGATTTTTATTTCTTGCCCTGTAAAGGAAACACTTAAATAATCCCCGCCAATTAAAAGACGGCTAGCTCACGCTTTTTTTTCCTCTTTTTTTCAAAAAAATTTTTCTTTCAAACCGACCAAAATCGCGCGATTTCGGCAAGTCGCGAAATGTTTCGAAAATTTTTCGGACAAAACCCGAAAGGCCGTGCGTCTTATAAGACGTAAATCGCGCAAACGGTCATGAAAAGAGATACTGCGATAGGAATATTACAACTCCAATACTTCTGCCTGCGAAAGGCCTGAAGACTCGGCAATCACATCAATAGCTACGCCGCTATCTCTAAGTTTTTTCGCCATCTCACGAGTTTTTTTGAGAGCTCCAGATAATTCGCCATCCAGAAAAGAGCTTTCCTTTTCATATTCAAGATCCATCATCTTGTAATTCTCCTAGAAAGTGATTCTTCAATACTGTTGCATCTGGCTTATTTCGAAATGGGCCGTAAATGCCTTTTCTTCTTGTCGACATTCCGTTGAACTTGATATGTCGCTCCATTGATTTGCCCACGCCACAAATATAAACAGATTCCCCGCCAATTAAAAGACGGCTAGCTCACGCTTTTTATCCATCTTTTTTTCAAAAAAATTTTCCTTTCAAATTGGCTAAAATAGCCCAATTTCGGCAGGTCGCAAAATGTTGCGAAAAATTTCCGGACAAAACCCGCCGGATAAACGTCTTATAGTACGTGATTTTCGGAAACGCGTCCATGCCAATGGGAGGAAAAATGAGGAACGAATCGCAAATCAGGGAAAAAAAGTCTAGGGAAATGGCCGTTTCGGATTTCCCGCTCATTGATGAAGCCCTGCTGAAGTCGCGGATTCACATGATTCGCGGGGTCAAGGTGATGCTCGACGCCGACTTGGCGGAGATTTACGGGTATGAAACTCGAAAATTTAACGAACAGGTAAAGTATAATATTGAAAAATTCGATAGCGATTTTAGGTTTCAGCTATCAAAAGACGAATATGCGCAACTTGATCGAACGGCTTTGATATCCGAATTTCGGACATCAAAGAGGGGTGGGACAAGAAAACTTCCCTACGCCTTCACTGAGCAGGGCATTTATATGCTCATGACGGTGCTCAAGGGCGAGAAGTTATACCATTGCGGAGCATCTTCAAAGGACGCCGGCAACAAGATTACGACCATCGTGCAGCTGGAGGATATTGAAGGATTCCGCCCGATGTTCGAGGAACTGTGGGGCAGGGTAAAAAATGAAGAATAAACTGCATACCGTGCGAACGCCATCTGGGGAAAAGGCTGTTTCAGAATTCCCCCTAATTGACGAAAATTTGCTGAAGTCGCGGATTCACACGATTCGCGGAGTCAAGGTGATGCTCGATGCTGACTTGGCTGAAATTTACGGATACGAGACGAGATTTTTCAATCGCCAGGTAAAAAACAACATTGATCGATTTGCGGAGGATTTTCGGTTTCAATTGAATGAGGATGAAATGCAAAACTTGATGTGCAAAAAGGGGATGCGGACGAATAGTTGGACACAACTAGAGGACGCATCATGCATTTTACCGAAGATCAAATCGCCAAGGCTTTGGAAACATTTCATGATTTAAAGTCGGCAACAAAGGTCGTTCGAAAACTCGGATATCCATCGA
>JAGCGO010000089.1 GCA_017649565.1 Fibrobacter sp.
ATGCCGCGAACGTGAACATGGCCATGCCGCATGCAGGAACCTTCCTCGTCCGTGTCGGAAACCAGACGCAGACGGCGAACATCAAGTAATCAAACTGCGAAATTGAATTACGGGAATCGGTAAAAGCCGGTTCCCGTTTTTCGTTAAAATGAAACGAGTCGGTTTTGCCGACCCGTTTTTGCTTACTTTTCCGATTCTTGCTTTTCCTTGCGGATTTGCTTGAGCTGCGCAAGCCTTTCGCCCAGCTGCTTTTCCTTGCCGTAGGGCTTGGGCTGGTAGATTTCTGTACCGGCGATTTGCTTGGGCAGGTGCTCCTGTGCGGAGTAGGCGCCAGGGCTGTCGTGGTCATACTGGTAGTCGACGCCGTAGCCGAGCTGCTTGCCTACGCGCGTGACGGAATTGCGGAAGGCGCGGGGCACGGGCAGCGTTCCTGTCCGCTGGATAATGCTGTCGGCCGCCATGCCGGCGAGTTCCACGCTGTTGCTCTTGGGTGCAAGCGAAAGGTAGATGGCCAGTTCGTCGAGCGCGATGAGCCCTTCGGGAATTCCCATAAAGTCGTAGGCCTCGCGGGCAGATGTCGCAAGCAGCAGAGCATTCGGGTCGGCAAGGCCGATATCTTCCATGCTCATGCGCATGAGGCGCCGCAATATGAACCGCGGGTCTTCGCCGCCTTGCAACATGCGGTGCAGCCAGTAGAGCGCCGCATCCGGGTCGCTTCCGCGCACGGACTTGTGCAGCGCCGAAATCAGGTTGTAGTGTTCCTCGCCGCTCTTGTCGTAACGCAGGGGTTTCTTGTACTGGAATTCCTCGAGCAGTTTCTCGTCGATCTTTTTACGGTCGCCCAGGCTGCTGCCAATCCATTCGATCTGGTTCAGCAGGAATCGGGCGTCGCCTTCGGACTGTGCGATTAGCTTGTCTACAACGGAGTCCTCGATTTCGACATCTTTGAGTTGCAGGCCCCTCGGGTGGTCGCGCAGCGCACTGTAGACGAGCGTGCGCAGGTCCTCCTTGCTAAGTGGCGCAAAGAGGATAAGCTGGCAGCGGCTCAACAGGGCCCCGTTCACCTCGAAGCCGGGGTTTTCCGTAGTGGCGCCGATAAGCGTGACCGTACCGTCTTCCACCGCACCGAGCAGTGCGTCTTGCTGGCCCTTGTTGAACCGGTGAATTTCGTCGATGAACAGGATGGTGTCCATGAAGGCGTGCTTCATCTTGCGCGCCTCGCTGAGTACTTCCTTTACATCCTTGACCCCGCTCGATACGGCAGAAAGCGCGACAAAGCGTTTGCGCGTCTTCTGCTGGATAATGTGGGCGAGGCTTGTCTTGCCACAGCCGGGCGGCCCCCAGAAAATCATGCTGGGGACAGAATCGTTCTCGAGACTCCTGCGCAACATGCTCTGCTCGCCCAGGATCTTGTTCTGGCCGAGGAGCTCGTCGAGAGTCTGCGGACGGAGGCGCTCTGCTAAAGGCTGGTCCATGCGGAAAATCTAAATATTTTTATCGGTGCCGAGAATCTTGGATTCGACGATACTGAAAGATGCGGGGCGTTCGCGCGTGGGCCTGCCGTCCTTGGTGAAGATATGCAGCGAATAGCCCGTCGTGCAGAGTTCGCCGTTCACGAGGACGCGGTAGTTGAAGCGGCAGCGCAGCTTGTCCACGAGTTCCAGCGTGGTTTCGACGTCGGCGATGTCGCCGTATCGGCAGGAACGCTTGTATTGCACGCCCAGTTCAAGGACGGGGCTCTCGAAGCCTTCCTTTTCCATCTCGACATAGGGTGCGCCGATGGTGCGGAAAAACTCGGTCCGCGCCTGCTCGAACCAGATGGGGTAAGTGGCGTGGTGGACGATGCCCATGGCGTCGGTTTCGGCGAAGCGCACTTCGATATGCGCGGTATAAACGAATTTGTTATCCATGCGTTAAATATAGTCAAGCATTGAAGGGATAGACCAATGTTGTTTCCCCTAAAACCCCGTGATTATGGGCATATCGCTCTTTTGTGGCTATTCCGCAATTTGGAAATAGAGAACAAATAACATATATTTTCAGAGAAATAATAGAGATGAAAAACGAGGACAATATGAAAAAGAACAGACTTGCCCTACTTCCGTTATTCTCTGCCTTGGTTCTGGTGGGGTGTGGCGATGATTCCGCTTCCGGTTCCGATTCCAAAACCGTTGAAGACGGTTCCAGCGTAGAATCGATTTACGATCTGGGGGCATGTACCCTTGACAGGGAAGGCGATGTCGTCCTCGTAGAAGACGAGGGGCTTGAATATCTTTGCCATAAGAAAAAATGGGAAGATGTTGGCGAACCGGAGTCGTCCGATTCCGCCGATGATTCCAAGTCTTCGTCATCGAAGAAAAAATCTTCTGCATCGAAGGATGATTCCTCGGATTCCAAAGATAAGTCTTCGAGTTCCAAGGGAAAATCTTCTGCGTCGAAAGACGAATCTTCGAATTCCAAAGGCAAGTCCTCGGCTTCGGAGGAAGATTCTGGTGCCTCCAGCGATTCCAAGAAGTCGAGCTCGAGCAGCGTTCCCGAATCGAGTTCAAGCGTGGTTGGCGCCAGTGAATCTGTAAAGACTGTCGCTATCAGCAAGAAGTCTTTCAAGGGTGTTGCCGAAAAGGGACCGTTCCTTGTCGGGAGTACGATTAGGCTGTCTGAACTCGACGAAGATCTCGACTTGACGGGAACGAACTTTGAATGGGAAGTGACTGGCGATCAGGGCGACTTTGTCTCTCCGAAGGTGACGCTCGCGAATCAGTATGCGCAGCTGCAGGTAAGCGGTAGCTACTACAATGAAAACTTCTTCAAGAATTCTACGGGAACTCTGACCCTACGTGGTATTGTCGACTTGGACAACCGTGACCACGTGAACATCAACGTGCTTACACACTTGATCTACAAGCGCGTGGTTTACCTGTTTACTCAAAGCGGCAAGTACAAGAATGTGCCTGCGGCAAAGGCTGCTGCAGAACAGGAAATCATGAAGGCGTTCGGTTTTGGTGGCGCGAACCATTCCTTTGAAGACCTGACCATTTTCGGAACGACTTCGGACGATGCGAAGTTGCTTGCGGCATCGGTCCTTTTGCAGGGCGACCTTTCGGAAGCCGAACTCTTGAGCCGTCTCACGAGCATTGCAAGCAACATGGAAAAAGACGGCAAGTGGAACGATGACGACGAAACCCGTGTTGCCATGGCCGACTGGATCATGTCCTATTCGTACGGGACGAGCGGTATCCGCCAGATGCTCGAGGATATCAACGAGCAGGTTCCCGAATTCGAAAAGTATGTGAGCATGTTCGTGGGCGAGGTCTACGGGTTTGGCGAGTGCAACGAAAAGAGGGATGCCGATTTTGTTCAGCTGAAAAATGCTTCCAGCGCCAATCTTGGCCAATACTATGTCTGCGAAGATGGCCTGTGGAGAATCATGTACTCCACCGAAAAGCTTTACGAGAATGCCTGTACTGCCAAAAAGTCTGGCACGTACATGTCGCCGCCGACTTCCAGGTACGTGTATGTTTGCAATGGCGGCAGAGGATCCTGGAGCACTCTGGCCCTTTACAAGAGTCCTAAGGAAGCTTTCCTGAACAGCGAGGTCACGTACGGCAAGATCAAGGATTCCCGCGATGGGAAGGAGTACAAGACGGTCGTTATTGGTTCCCAGACCTGGATGGCCGAAAACCTGAATTATTTCGATACGACCAACACGAACCTGGTCTCGAATGCCTGGTGTTACAGGGACACGCTCAAGAACTGCGAAATGGCCGGAAGGCTTTATACGTGGACTGCGGCTATGGACTTGCCCTCTACTTACCTGACAAAGAGGGCTACCAGTGAAATCAAGAGGCAGCATCGTGGCATTTGTCCTGAAGGCTGGCATATTCCCGATTCTACGGAATGGTATACGTTGAAAAATTATGTGAATAAAGTCGAAGGCTCCTCGGGAATGTTGAAATCCTCAAAGGGCTGGGAGCCTTATTCATCTGTCAATATGTCGAAGGACCCCACCGGATTCTCGGCGATACCGACGGGTGCCTACTATGGAAGGTATGCGGATCCTTATGAAGACTATAGCCAGACACGTTTTGACGATGAAGGTTATTTTGCGAACTTCTGGACGGCAACAGAAGGGTACTACACTGACCAGGCGGTCTATGCGTACCTGGATTACCGTAAAACGGCCCTGGGATTTTATTCGTCAACGTACAACGAAAAGGATCGCGGGTTCTCTGTCCGTTGTGTCGAGGACGTGGAGATTGCCGAAGAAGAAGAGGAAAAGGATGATGGAGACGAGGGCGAAGACGATTAAGCTCAATTGATTCTCTTCGAAGCTAATCATACAGGCAATTTTATCCCGGGGCTGCTAAAAATGGCCCTGGGATAGTTTTTTTTGCGAATCAGTTATAGTCAAAACCTATTAGTAAGCAAAATGTAAGCTAATTTTTCTGTCAGTCCGGCTTTTCCCTATTGAAATGGTAGGGATAATCTTCTAATTTACCCCCTGTCACGAACCTCGGGCCCCGAGCCTCGAACCTCAAAAGGAATTTTACACATGACCGCACAGAACAAACTCCACTTCGAAACCCTCCAGCTCCACGTGGGCCAGGAACAGGCAGACCCCGCGACCGATTCCCGCGCGGTTCCTATATACCAGACCACCTCTTATGTTTTCCACAGCGCCCAGCACGCTTCTGACCGTTTCCACCTGAAGGACGCTGGTAATATTTATGGCCGCCTCACCAACACGACGCAGGATGTCTTTGAAAAACGCATAGCCGCTCTTGAAGGCGGTATCGCGGCCCTCGCAGTCGCATCCGGTGCAGCCGCCATCACTTATGCTATCACGGCGCTCGCCCGCAAGGGTGACCACGTGATCGCCCAGCGTTCTATCTACGGTGGCACCTACAACCTTCTGCAGCACACGCTCCCCGCGTTCGGCATCGATACGACGTTCGTCGACATCCACGACCTGAAGGAAGTGGAAGCCTCCATCAAGGACAATACGAAGCTCGTCTTTATCGAGACGCTCGGCAACCCGAACTCCGACATTCCGGACATCGATGCTATCGCTGAAATTGCCCACAAGCACAAGATTCCGGTCGTTATCGACAATACCTTCGGTACGCCTTACCTGATCCGTCCGCTGGAACATGGCGCTGACATCGTGGTGCATTCCGCGACCAAGTTTATCGGCGGTCACGGCACGACCCTTGGCGGCATCATCGTGGACGGCGGCAAGTTCGACTGGGCTGCATCCGGCAAGTTCCCGCAGTTTACCGAGGTGAACCCGAGCTACGGCGTGCCTTTCACGGCAGCAGCTGGCGCAGCGGCCTTTATCGTCTACATTCGTGCGATCCTCTTGCGTGACGAAGGTGCCGCGATTTCCCCGTTCAACGCCTTCCTCCTGTTGCAGGGCACGGAAACGCTTTCTCTCCGCCTTGACCGCCACGTGGAAAACACCAAGAAGGTTCTCGAATTCCTCTCGAAGCACCCGAAGGTCGCGAAGGTCAACCATCCGAGCTTTGCCGACCATCCGGACCACAAGCTTTACGAACGCTACTTCCCGAACGGCGGCGGTTCCATCTTCACGTTCGACGTGAAGGGCGGCCAGGAAGAAGCCTTCAAGTTCATTGACTCTCTCAAGATTTTCAGCCTGCTCGCTAATGTGGCCGACGTGAAGAGCCTGGTGGTGCACCCCTACACGACGACGCACTCGGAACTCACTCCGGAAGAACTCGCTGCCGCGGGCATTTCTCCGGCGACGATCCGTCTCTCCATCGGTACCGAGCACTACGAAGACATTATCAATGACCTCGACCAGGCTCTCAACGCTATTTAATCAATAACAGTAGACAGTAGGAAGTAGTTAGTAAACAGTGAATAGTAAATAGGAATGCGATTATCAAGAGTTCTTTCATCCCTAACCACTAGCCACTAACCACTTTCTAAATCCTAACTGTCAACCACCAACCATTTAAAAAAAAGGAATTTCACAATGTCCAAGATTTATACCTCTGCCGACCAGCTCATTGGTCACACCCCGCTTCTCGAACTCACTCACGTCGAAGAAGGTCTCGGCGCCACTATCCTCGCGAAGCTCGAGTACTTCAACCCCGCCGGTTCCGTGAAGGACCGTATTGCGAAGGCGATGCTCGACGACGCCGAAAAGAGCGGCAAGCTCAAGAAGGGCGCTGTCATCATCGAACCGACTTCGGGTAATACTGGTATCGGCCTCGCTTCCGTCGCCGCTGCCCGCGGTTACCGCATCATCATCGTGATGCCCGAAACCATGAGCGTGGAACGCCGCCAGCTGATGAAGGCCTACGGTGCCGAACTCGTGCTCACCGAAGGTGCGAAGGGCATGAAGGGCGCCATCGCCAAGGCCGACGAACTCGCGAAGGAAATCCCGAACAGCTTTATTCCGGGCCAGTTCGTGAACCCGGCCAACCCGGCCGCCCACAAGGCTACCACGGGTCCCGAAATCTGGGAAGATACTGACGGCAAGGTGGACATCTTCGTGGCCGGTGTCGGTACGGGCGGTACGGTTTCCGGCGTGGGCGAATACCTCAAGGAAAAGAACCCGAACGTAAAGGTTGTCGCCGTGGAACCGGCCAGCTCTCCGGTGCTGTCCAAGGGTACTGCGGGCTCCCACAAGATCCAGGGTATCGGTGCAGGTTTCGTGCCCGACACGCTGAACACCAAGATTTACGACGAAATTATCGCTGTCGAGAACGAGGCCGCTTTTGAAGCCGGTCGCGAAATCGGCAAGAAGGAAGGCGTGCTCGTGGGTATTTCCTCCGGCGCCGCCCTCTGGGCCGCCAAGGAACTCGCCAAGCGTCCGGAAAACAAGGGCAAGACCATCGTCGCGCTCCTCCCGGATACCGGCGACCGCTACCTCTCTACCGCGCTCTTCGCCGAATAGCGGATTATATCTCCAGGAGCCTCGGGCTTTACGCTCGGGGTTCCGTTTTTTATATTTGGGTTATGACCGCGGACGAACTTTTCAATCGATTGAACAAAATCCAGCCGGGCGCCGTCCTTTGCCACTATACCAGGGAAAAGGTCGACCAGATGCTCCCGCTGATCAACGAAATTAACGAGCGCAAGAGGGACCAGGATACTGTTATCCTCGCGCACAGCTACTGCGCTCCCGAAATCGTGCTGGGCGTTGCCGACTATACGGGCGATAGCTACAAGCTGAGCGAAGACGCGACGAAGGTGCCGCAGAAGACGATCCTGTTCTCTGCAGTGCGTTTCATGGGCGAGACGGCCAAGATTTTGAGCCCCGAAAAGGACGTGCTCATTCCCGGCAAGCTGACCGGCTGCAGCCTCGCCGATTCCATTACCGGCAAGGACGTAGAGGCGCTCCGCGAAAAGTACCCGGACCACGCTTTCATTTGCTACATCAACACGACCGCCGACGTGAAGGCGGCCTGTGACGTTTGCGTCACGAGCGGTAACGTGATGAAGATCGTGGAAGCCTACCCGAACGACAAGATTTGCTTTGTGCCCGACAAGCTCATGGGCCAGAATATCATCAGCGAAATGGAAAGCCGCGGCGTCAAGAAGGATATCGTGCTTTACACGGGCAGCTGCTACGTGCACGAGACATACGATGCCGAGCTCATCCAGTTCTTCCGCAGCCAGAATCCGGGACTCAAGGTGGTGAGCCATCCCGAGTGCAACCCGTCCGCCGCGTTCTACAGCGACTTCGTGGGCAGTACCGGACAGATGGTCAAGTACATCGACGAACTTCCGCCCAAGAGCAAGGTTTTGCTCCTTACGGAATGCGGCCTCAATGCCCGTATGCACTACGAGCACCCCGACATGGAATTCATCGGCAGCTGCAGTATGTGCAAGTACATGAAATCCAATTCGCTCGAGAACATCCTCGAGACGCTGCGCCACCCCGAGAAGGCGAACCGTGTGGAACTCGATGAAGACATCCGCGTGAAGGCAAAGAAGTGCATTGACGCGATGTTCCATTATGCGAACTTGTAAGGCGTGAACCTGTAGGAGTCAGATGGCGAAGAGAGTGGCAGTTGGTCTTTCCGGCGGAGTGGATTCCGCCCTCGCCGCCTACCTGTTAAAGCAGCAGGGGTACGAGGTTATCGGCATGACCATGGCCACATGGGACGGCTCCATTAACATGCCGCACGTGGAAGGCCGCGAGGGCTGCTTTGGCCCCGGCGAAGACGCGAGCATTGCCGAAGCGAAGACTGTCGCCGATCGGCTCGGAATTCCGCATCATGTGGTGAGCGTCTCCGACGAATACAAGCGCCAGGTCCTGGATTACTTCCGTGCGGAATACCGCGCCGGACGCACCCCCAACCCGTGCGTGCGCTGCAACCAGAACATTAAATTCGGTGCGCTCCATATCGCTGCCCGCCGCATGGGCATCGAGTTCGACTACTTTGCCACCGGGCACTATGCGCGTCTCGACTTCAAGAGTCCCGACGAGCCGTTCCTTTACGAATCGCTTGACCACGGCAAGGACCAGACGTACTTCCTTTCGCGCCTCACGGCAGAACAGCTCTCGACGGTGCTTTTCCCGCTCGGCGGCATGACGAAGGTGGAAGTCAAGGAACTGGCGAAGCAGATCGGCTGGATTGATTTTGCCACCAAGAAAGAAAGCATGGACTTTCTGGAGTGCGGGGACTATTCCGTGCTCTTTGACGAATCCGACAACGTGCCGGGCGACTTCGTGGACATGAACGGCAAGGTGCTCGGCAAGCACAAGGGAATCGTGCACTACACCATCGGCCAGCGCAAGGGTCTCAATATCGGCGGCCAGCCGGAACCGCTCTTTGTCGTCTCTATCGACGCGAAGGCGAACCGCGTGGTGCTCGGCCCCCGCAGCGCGCTCAGCTGCACCGAAGTGGCCGGAGTCGACCTGAACCTGATGGTTTCCGAGACATCTCCGCTTTTGAAGGGCGAACTTTCGGCGCATATCCGCCTCGGGCACAGGGGCGCCGCCGCGCATATCGTGCATCTCGACCCTGCCGCGGGCACTATCCGCGTGCGCTTCGACGAACCGCAGTTCGCCTCGGCCCCCGGCCAGGTGCTCGTGCTCTATGCGGGTTCGGGCGTGGTTGCCTCGGCAATCATAACTGCCGGCTAGCTGATTTCATTGAAAAAGGGCCATTTGCTCTAAATTTATACGAATAGAAAGCTTTTTTGCCATACCCTCTTTTCGTTTTTTGCAAAACAAAATTATATTAAGACAAAGTATTCTCTTTGTAGGGAGGAAATTTGGGTATGAAGCATATTTTTCTTTTCATGCTTTCTGTTGGTTTGCTCTTACTTTCGGGGTGTGATAAAAAATCCGGGGGAGCGATAGAGGTGAGTTACGAAGATGAGGCTCCTCAGGATGAGCGTTGTCTTGACGAATATGGCATCGAGGAAGACGAGTGGTCTCTCGATATTTCCGACAAGAGCTATATAAAGACTCAAATTTGCGACAAGGTTGTCGGCCTTTTTGACATTTATAATATCGAGATGAGCTGTGTCTCTGTCGATTACAATTCCAAGAAGAATCGTTTCGACGTTACATTGGACGATGACGGTACAGAAAGGGATTTCTGGATCATGATTTCGGGATGTCAGTACAAAGTAGCGAGCACCTCGTCCTATAGCGCCGTGATTTCGGATATAGGTTACTGGAAGATGGATGATTGCTTTTGCAAGCAAAAAGGTGGAAAGTATTACTATCGTGAAGCCCCGTCGGCTATCAAAATTTCATCAAGTTCTTCCGGTAAGAAGTCTTCTTCGAGTTCCGAAAAGAAGCGGTCGTCTAGTTCCGAAGAGAAAAAGTTGTCAAGTTCTTCTGGCAAGAAGTCTTCCTCGAGTTCCGAGAAGCAGTCATCTTCGAGTGAAGAGGATGAGCCTAAGTACGAAGGCTTTATAAAGATCAATTCGAAGTACTGGACGGAAAAGAACTTGAATGTCGAAGTGGCGGGAAGCTTGTGCTACAACGACAATCCGGCCAACTGCGAAAAGTACGGTCGACTTTACACGTGGTCCCAGGCAATGGGTATAGACAAGAAGTACGATGGCGAAGAACTCGGTGAGGTTACTTTGCCCCATCAGGGAATATGCCCCGCGGGGACCCACCTCCCGAGCAGCCAGGAATGGGATGATTTGCTTGGCTATATCGGCCAAAATCCTGAATATATGAAGTACTTTACGAACCAGCTTGGCGGTGCGTTCGACTACAAGGGCATGTACAGGTCCGAGGGCGACGAGGTGCTTTTCTGGAGCTCCACGGAATACGAGGTGACGAATCGCAGTTACAAGTTTGAATATGCCTGGCTTTGGTCATTCCGTGAGAATAATACTGTAGCGGAGGATAACGCCCACAAGATAACCGGCGGCTATATCCGTTGCATAAAGGACGACGGGAATGCAACACCTTCTTCGAGTGCCGAGGTGTCGAGTAGCAGTGTACAGTCCAGCAGCAGTAGCAGCAAAGAGTTTAAACTGACCGATGACGATTTTGTCGAAGTCAATTCGGTGCTCTGGATGAAGAATAATCTGAATATCGAAGTGGCGGGAAGCGTGTGCTACAACGACAATCCGGAAAACTGCGAAAAGTACGGTCGACTTTACACCTGGTCCCAGGCGATGGGTATAGACAAGAAGTACGATACGGAAAAGCACGGCGAAATTACTTTGCCCTATCAGGGAATATGCCCCGAGGGCACGCACCTCCCGAGTGACCCGGAATGGGCGGATTTGGTGAACTATCTCGGTGCAAATTCTGGATATATGGTGAACTTTACGAACCAGCTTGGCGGCGCTTACGATTACAAGGGTTTATTCAGGTCCGAAGGATATGAAGCGCTTTTCTGGAGCTCCACGGAATACGAGGTGACGGACAATCGTTACAAATTTGAATATGCCTGGCTTTGGGCATTCCACAATGATGCAACCACGACAACAGATAACGCCCACAAGGTAACTGGTGCCTACATCCGTTGCGTCAAGAATACGTCTCCGTAATCCAGCACCCAATTTTATATCTTTTACCTCGCAAAACAATTGGCCCAGTGGTTCCGATTCTGACCACTGGCCACTATATCTTGAGGTTTATATGAGCGTTTCGATGCAAGAGGTGATGAAACAGTCCGGCGTGTCTTTCGGCACGAGCGGTGCCCGCGGCCTGGTGACTGCGATGACGGACCGCGTGTGCTACGTTTATGCACGGTCGTTTATCAAGTACTGCGAGGCAAGCTACAAGTGCGAACACACGATTGCGATTGCGGGCGACCTGCGCCCCAGTACCGAACGTATCTTGAAGGCGCTCGTGAAGGCGGGCGAGGATTCCAGCTGGAAGGTCGTCTACTGCGGCCGCATCCCGAGCCCTGCGATTGCGCTGTACGGCATCGACAAGGCGCTCCCGACCATCATGGTCACGGGTAGCCATATCCCGGCCGACCGCAACGGCATCAAGTTCAACCACCCGCAGGGCGAAATTTCCAAGAAGGACGAGCAGGGAATCGTTTCGCAGGCGGTGGATTTTGACGAAGGCATTTTTGACGCGCAGGGCATGCTGAAGGATGCTCCCGCGCTCCCGGCAGTGGAAAAGGAAGCCGAGGAAAATTACTGCAAGCGCTATCCGGAATTCTTCGGTACAAAAGCCCTGCAGGGTCTCACCATCGGCGTGTACCAGCATTCCGCCGTGGGCCGCGATATCGTGGTGAAAGTGCTCGAGAGCCTGGGTGCCACGGTGAAGCCGTTTGCCCGCAGCGAGACGTTCATCCCGGTCGATACGGAAGCTATCCGCAAGGAAGACGAAGACCTGGCCCGCGACTTTGCGCACAAGGATTTCGTGGATGCGATTTTCAGCACGGACGGTGACAGTGACCGTCCGCTCCTGGCAGACGATGTAGGCATGTGGCTGCGTGGCGACGTGCTGGGCATCCTGGCTGCCCAGGCGCTTCACGTCAAGCGCATTGCAACTCCGGTGAGTTGCAACACGTCGCTCGAGAAGTCCGGCAGCTTCGAGAAGATTTGCCGCACCCGCATCGGCAGCCCCTACGTGATTGCCGGCATGGAAAGCCTGGTCGACCCTGCCGACGCTTCCGTGTCCGTCGCCGGTTACGAGGCGAACGGCGGATTCCTGCTGCAGACGAACTTGACCCGTAAATTCGAGGACGGCACCCGTACATTGCCGGCATTGCCGACCCGCGATGCTCTGCTCCCGATGATCGCCGTGATGGTGATGGTCCGTGAACAGAAAATGTGCGTGGTTGACCTGCTCAAGAAGCTCCCCAAGCGCTTTACCGTGAGCGACCGCCTCAAGGAATTCCCGACCGAAGTCTCGAAGGCGAAGCTTGCCGAAATCCGCGAGCAGAAACTGGGCGCGAAGCTGTTCGGTTCGCTCACCGCGGTGCCTTCCAAGTTCAAGCCCAAGGACGGCCCTGCACCGCAGCCGTTCCACGGTGAAGTTGTCTCTGTCGACGAAACCGACGGCTACCGCATGGAATTTGACTCTGGCGATATCGTGCACCTGCGCCCGAGTGGCAATGCTCCCGAGTTCCGCTGCTACGTGGAAACCGAATCGAAGGACCGCTCCGCCGAACTCCTCGCCGGTTGTATGAAAATCATGGAAGGGTGGAGGAAGTAGGCTCGAGCAGTGAGCAATGAGCAGTGAGGTCGTGCTTCGCACTCTGAGGTATGAGGATTCAGATGATTAGTAAGCAGTAAAAAGTCAAACTCGGAGATTACCACTTCCTACTGTCTACTTCCCACTTCCTACTGCCTACTGCCTACTTTATCTCTCGTCTCCTCATAGGGGATAACTCTACTAAGGTGCTAAAGCACCTAGTATCGTATATCTCGTCTGTAGCCGCGCAGCGGCGTTCTCTCGTCTAAATTTTCAAATTTCGTCTCTCCTCTCTCGTCTAAATTTGTATCTTATATTCCGTATGTTCAAGAGATCCCTCGCACTTGCTCTCGCTACTTGTTCCCTCGCTCTTGCCGGGGAATACTGGCACAACGATGACGTCACGATGAAGTTCCTTTCCATGTCGGCGTCGGCAAGGTCTGCTGCCATGTCCGGGGCCGGTGTCGCCGATGCCGGCCGCGTGTCGGAAGTGTCGCGGAATCCGCTTGCCATGAGCGTTGCCGCCAGTGCCGAAATCGGCTTGAACCAGATTGTCTTTGACGAGGCCAATGCGGGAAGCTACACCTCTGTCTATTACGGGCTCCCGTTCTGGGAAAAGTATGCGACTTCCTTTGCCATAGAGTACCTGGGTTACGACGACCTGCAGGGCTATGACGAAGACGGCAATGAAACATCCGAGTTCGGCGCCTATGCCTGGGCATTGCAGGCGGGACTCGGCAGTAAGAACAAGGTTTTCAACTGGGCCTTTTCGGGACGCTTCGCCAGCCAGACCATCGACGACGAGACGGGTTTCCTTTTTGCGGGTGACCTGGGCGGATCGTTCCGCGTGAACCGCTATCTCGCCTTTGCCACGACGTTGACGAACGCGGGCTATGCGACTAAGTACATGGAAGAACGGAATTATGCGCCGATGGCCTTGCAGGCAGGCTTGACGGGAACGATCCCGTTCAATGAAAACTGGGCGCTGCACGTTTCTGCCGATGCCTACCGCCGTTCCGATACCGATCCCCAGTGGCTGTTCGGCGGTGAACTCTCGTTCTACGAAATCCTTTTCCTGCGCGGCGGCTATGCGATTCGCCCGGATACCGAAGATGGTATCAGTGCGGGTGTTGGCCTCGCTTTCGGCGCGATTGTTTTCGATTACGGTTACAGCCCCCGCAAGGCGTTCAACGCCGGGAACCACCTCTTTACGCTGGGCATGAAGTTCTAGTTCCTTACGGGATTTGCTTGCGGCGCGCCGATGGCGCGCTTTTTTATTTGGTAGACAAGGCAGCCCCTGCTAATGCCGAGGGACTGTGCTGCCTGGCTTTTGTTGCCGCCGTGGCATTCGATAGCCTTTTCGATAATATCCCATTCGGGGGCCCGTGCACGCTCGTTGGCGTATAGGGCATTTTCTCCTGTCGTTTCCGGATGGTAGGGGGCGGAGCCATCTTTCGTGTTCGGCGGTGCGAATTCGTCGTCGAGGATGTCTGCAAGGGAATAGCCGTGCGGCTTGAGCAATGCGTAGCGTTGGATGACATTCTTGAGCTGGCGGATGTTGCCTGGCCACTGTTCGTTCCGGAGCATACGGATTTCGTTTTCGTCAAGCTCTTTCCATAGTTCCTTTGCGATGGCGTCGAAGTCGCTGCGCTCGCGTAGTGGCGGGATGGTTATCGGGAATGCGTTCAGCCTGAAAAAGAGATCTTCGCGGAAGTTGCCCTGCGCGACCTCGCTTTTTAAATCCTTGTTGGTGGCGCAGACCAGCCTGAAATTGACGGGGATGTTTTCCGTGGAACCCAGGGGCCTTATCGTGTGTTCCTGCAAGATGCGCAGGAGCCTGCTCTGCATGTTGTACGGCATCTCGCCGATTTCGTCCAGGAATAGCGTACCGCCTTCTGCTGCACGGACCATACCTGTCTGGGCGTTGGTTGCTCCCGTGTATGCACCCCTCTGGGACCCCTCGAGCGTACTTTCGACAAGTTGTGACGGGATGGCTCCGCAATTTACCGCCACGAAGGGCCCGTCGCGCCGGTCGCTCATCTTGTGCAGTTGTCGCGCCGCGACCTCCTTGCCGGCGCCGGATTCACCTTGCAGCAGTACCGTTATCGTTGATTTTGCAGCTATTCTGAGCAGTTCGTCCAGATTTTTCATAGATCCCCTGCTCTTATAGACTTTCTTATTGCAAAATTTTTCCTGCCTTTTCGAAATATTTTACCCCTGAACCCGTTTTTTTACAAACACGCTCCGGTGTGGAACGTAAAAATCAAGGGGCTTGGTTCACGGCGATGCTTTCGATACATTTCTTGAATTCGTCCATATTTGATTTTTCAAATATTTCTGCCCTGGTATATTCATTGCCATTGCCATCTTTTTCGTCGTCCAAGGAAAAGTATTCGCTGTATTCGCTTTTGCACAGGTCTTGAGTCAATGACATTCTTAAATCGTCAAATTGGCAGGTGACATTGCCGTCTGTTACGGTGAGGGAAATAATGTACTCTAAACCATTGAAATCATAATAATTATAATAAGCGTCTGCCTTATTCACAGAAATAGTGTAGGTTTTTTCGTTTATTGAGAATGTTTGACTCGCGTTTGAGTTATTGACAATAGTTACATGTTTTGATTCGAGGTCTGACTGAATTTCCTCTGCACCTAAATCTATAAAAAGTTCATTGGGCGAAAAAGCGGCATAGCCATAATAAAGGGCACTGAACAATGAAGACATGAAATAAGAATTTCTGTAATCTTCCGTTCCGATTTTGTAAAGCGCAACAAATGCATCATAGTCTAAAGTGTTAGTTCCGGTATATCTTTCTGGAGAAAAATTGTAAGTAATCGTTATGTATTGATTTCTTTCTTCTTCACATTTTACTTCAGATGTGTTTCTGTTGTAGGAGCAAAGAGGGTATGACCATGTGCCATAAATATTTCCAGGAGTCCCTCCTATGAGCAAGCCAACTATGCTATCGCTTTCTTCGGAAAAGGATAATAATAGAGAGTCTTCATGAAATTCATATTGCGCAGTAAAGCCGGTCGTTGTGAGGTCAACATCTTTCCAGGAAACCGAACCATTACTCTCGACAACGCATTCTTTTTGGAAGTATGGATCAGGGGTTAAGGTTATTGTTTTTTGGGTTTCATCTACGGATAGCGACCCTGTTCCAGTGGTTGAAAGTTTTTTGTTAGCAAAGTAAGTATCGCTTATTTTGGAAAAACTATTTTGGGCAAAGGAGGAAGAATCTTTTTTTGTAGAAGATGTGTCCTTGGGAGCAGAAGAACTGCTTTTCGTTGAGGAAGAGTCCTTGTTTGTAGAAGAATCTTTTGCCTTAGACGAAGAGGACTTTTCTTTTGCCTTGGTTGCTGATGATGAGTCGTTGACTTTAGAGCTGGATGATGTTACCAAAGAGTCAGCAACGCTTGAAGACGTGTCGCTGTCGACGGAAGAAGTGTCTTTGTCCCCAGAAGAGCTGTCGCTTTCGATTGCCGTGTCAATGACGGTGGAGGAATTGTCGTCGGCATTGGACGAACTGTCGTCACCGCAGGCAGCAAGGGCAAGTGAAATTGTGATAGCAAACAGAAATTTTTTCATGATAGAATATTTAGATAATTTTTAAAATGGGGAGAACACGTTTACGCCCGAATCTGTTTTTTTATAGATAGGTTCATGGCGAACGGTGGCTTTTCTGGAAAGAGCGCTGCTGTTGACCAGTTCGCTATTTTTCGCGGCTATTCCACGAATACAATTATTAAATTCATAACGATTGTAATCTCGGTATACGCTCGTCATTGTGATTTCATTGCCATTGATATCGGTTATTTTATCTTTATAAAAGAGTGTGGAATATTCTTCGGAGCATTTCTCTCTTTCTGTTATCCAAACAACTTTGTAGAAATTATTGCAGGTCGTCTCTCCATCAGTTACGTCAATGCTGATATCGTTATCAATCGTGCCTTGAAGAAACGTTCTCTCTATTTTTTTTACAGCAACGGTGTATTGTTTTCCTCCTGAGGTAAATGTTTGGCTCATTCTGGAATTTTCTATGATATTTATGCCGTATTTTTCTGGAATGCCAGCTTCTTTTTTGTCCATGAAAATACCTTGTACATCAAGATCAGATTCATTGCCGTTCAGGGCTTTATACAACTCATCCATAAAAAAAGAATTCATGTAGTCTATGGATGGTTGGTCGGCGTAGAATTGGTCAGGAAAAAGGTTGAGAATGATAGAGTATTTTCCTGGCGAAAAAGTGATTGTTTCCGAAACATATTTTAGGTTTCTTTCGTAACAATCCGTGGAATCTTCCTCTTTGTCGTATTCACATTGGGTGGATGCC
Source organism: Fibrobacter sp. (assembly GCA_017649565.1). Taxonomy (GTDB): domain Bacteria; phylum Fibrobacterota; class Fibrobacteria; order Fibrobacterales; family Fibrobacteraceae; genus Fibrobacter. The sequence goes on from JAGCGO010000089.1 coordinate 16,942, forward strand.
CATGTTTGGTAAATTTTTCCGCCCGACTTTCCGATATATATAGAGGCATAGTTCGAGGTTGATGTATCGCTGTACATGCGGTATAGTAACAGGGAATCTCCCCGGAATTCATATTTATAAGAATCCGTTTCGCTTGGAATCGACACGCTTTTCCAGATCCAGGAATCGTTTTCCTGAACGCAAACATCATTGGTTTTAGCATCTTGGGTTATTGCAATTATTTGCTGAGCTTCGTCAACAAAAAGTGGACCGGTTGTGGTGATTCGGTTGCCGTCATTGGAGATGCTATAGCCGGAATTGTCGTCGGCATTGGACGAGCTGTCGTCGCCGCAGGCGGCCAGGACGAGTGAAATTGCAATGGCGAACAGGGCCTTTTTCATGGGAAAAATCCTTCTTAAAATCGTTTTTGTTAATATAACATAAAACTATCTAAAGTGCATAAGAATACATGACAATTTGTGCAGGAGTTTTGCCAATCCGGCCCGATTTGGGCCTGTCGGGGAGGTAAAAACCTTGCCGTGATTTGCCTTTTTTTCTACATTTCGCCCCGCGCGGCGGTAAAATGCCGTCGCAGACATAGACACAAAAACCAAGTGGCTGGCCAGATGGGTAGGCTTGGGCACGACAATCGCGAGGAAAGCGGTTGCGCTCGAAGCTGAGAGGTTTGGTGGCCCGAAAGGAAAAAATGAGTCAAAGAATCGTATGCAAGTTCGGCGGCAGCTCTGTCGCCGATGCCGGCCAGTTCAAGAAGATCAAGGCCATCGTCGAATCCGACAAGAACCGCAAGGTCATCGTCGTTTCCGCCCCCGGTAAGCGCAATCCCAAGGAAACCAAGCTTACCGACCTC
>JAGCGO010000090.1 GCA_017649565.1 Fibrobacter sp.
AGCGAATGCGCCAACGGCGTCCCGTTCGCCCGCTTCTGGATGCACGGCGAATTCCTCCGCACCGCGAGCGAAGAAAAGCTGGAAGACGGCACTACCGAACAGAAGTTCGGCAAGATGAGCAAGTCCAGCGGCGAGTTCCTGACGGTTTCTCTCCTGATGGACCGCGGCTTCAATCCGCTCGACTACCGCTTCTTCGCGATCGGCAGTCACTACCGCAACTACCTGAACTTCACTTGGGAAGCTCTGGAAGGCGCCAAGGAAGGCCTCAAGAGCTTGCACAAGAAGACGGACCCGCTGATCGGCAAGGCTACCGCGATTGAAAGCGAAGCCGCCAAGGCATTCCAGAACGAATTCAAGGACGCTATCGGCGACGACCTGAACATGCCGCGTGCACTCGGCATCATGAACACGATGCTCAAGAGCGATATCGACGACGGCGAGAAGGCCGCCCTGGTTGCCGATTTCGACAAGATCTTCGGATTGAAGCTGGATCAGCCCCGCGAAGAATACGCCAAGAAGGGTGCCAACGACGGTATCGATACCGCCAAGATCGAAGCCCTGATTGCCGCCCGCAAGGAAGCCCGCGCCAACAAGAACTGGGCCGAAAGTGACCGCATCCGCGACGAACTTGCCGCGATGAACGTTGTCATCAAGGATTCCAAGGAAGGCACGACTTGGGAGATAAAGGGCTAGGATCTAGAGACTAGGATCTAGGGGCTAGTTTCCTTCTCTATTTGAAACTGTAAAAAAAGATGGGGCCTTGAACGGGCCTCATCTTTTTTGCTTTTAAATGATTTTGAAGACTAGTTATTCGTCCAACTCTTCGTCGTCACCTTCTTCTTCGTCATCACCTTCTTCTTCTTCCTCTTCCTCTTCGAATTCTTCAGGCTCTTCGTCCTTGATTTCGGGGACGGTCCAGGTGATGGTTTTGGCCTTTGCCACGCTCGGTTCACCAGCTCCGTTGAACGGGAGAATGATGAAGGAGACCTTGGTCACGGAGGAGTCGCTCAGGAACGAGAGGTTGCTGATTGCACGGGTGAAAACGGTATCCGAGGCTTCAGCGAAGAACATGAAGTCGTCCATGGCATCCGTCTTGTAGTAGATGTTGTAGCCGGAAACGTCCTTGTTGTTTGCGGACCAGGTCAGCTTCAGGGCACCGTTGTACTGGTAGTTGAACTTTGCGCTGTAGTTGTCGTCGTATGCGGATTCGTCCAGCTTGACCTTGGGGTTGGTGACGTGCTTCGGAATGGCAACGGAACCGACCGAGAAGCTCTTGGAAACCGAGATACGGACGCCGTCCTTGCTGTACACTTCGCCTTCGACCGTGTAGGAATCACCGTGGCTCCAGCTTTCAGAAAGCGGGGCAATGGTAATGACCTTCTTGTCCTTGCTGAGGGTGGCGGTCGTCAGGACCTTGGTGGTGCCGTTCTTCTTCACAACCCAGAAACCATCGATGGAGTCCTTGTCCAGTTCGGTGGAGAAGCCGAATTCGAGTTCCGTGGAATCATCGATTGCGTCAAGGTTCGAGTTGAGGAGCTTCGGGATTTCGCCATCGGCAACCATGGTGATTTCTTCCATGTTCTTGATGGAACCGGCGCGAGCGCCGCTGGCGTTGACGTAGCCTGCGGAGCGGTAGTACTTGGAGTCAATCTTGGACTGCAGCACATCGACGTAGAAGTTGACCAGTTCGGCAACATTGGTGAATTCGTATTCACCCTTGTCGTTCGTGGTCGCAAAGACTTCGGACGGGTAGATGGTGAAGGACGGTTCCGGAGTTTCAACGCTGCTTTCGCTCTTCGTCAGGCCGAAATCTTCAACGCTGTTGGTGGCGGGCTTTGCGGAACCGGAATAGGACAAGACGACCTTGACCTTCTCTGCCGGAAGGAGGTTGCCCGTCGTGCGGTCACGATAGTAGACCTTACCCTTGACAGTCACGTCAGCCTTGTAGAGGGGAACCGTCAGGAGAACGTCCGGGACGCGGGACACGTCGTTTGCACCCATTTCGACAACGGAAATGGTAGCGCGGGTCGTGGAGTAGCCCTTCTTGGAAATGTCAAAGACGTAGGCGCCGATATCGTTCTTAGTGTAGGAAACGAAGCCTTCCTTGTCAGTGTAGCTGGATTCTTCTTCGAACTGGGGCTTGACTTTTGCGGAGTCAAGGGCTTCATTCGAGCTGCCGTCCAAAACGGAGACGGTGATTTTAGCCTTGGACTTGGCCTCGTCGAACGAGTTGACGACGGTGTTGTCCGAACAGCCAACCACCAGTGCGATGGCGGAAGCGGAGAGGAGGAGTTCTTTTTTCATGTTTACCTTGCCTTTTTGGGGTCAAACAGATGTTACAATTATATGTCTGAAAAATAGTTATTTTTTTTTGAAAAGTACTGTTCCCCTTGCCGTGCTCCCTTTTTTGCCCATTTTTCCGTTGTAATTTCCCCTTTTTTCTACATTCTGCTGCATGCAGGTCAAGCAATTTGTTTTTAACCCCTTCGGTGTAAACGCCTACGTATTGAGCAATGATACGGGGGATTCCATACTGATAGACCCCAGTGCGAGCAACGAACGGGAACGTTCCGCCTTGGCCGCCTATATAAAAGATGCCGGTCTCAAGGTTTGTCGCGTGCTGAATACGCATCTGCACCTGGACCATGTCCTGGGCAACGCTTTCGTGGAACGCACCTTTGGCGTGAAGGCGGAGGCCCACGAGGCCGACACGTTCCTGCTGGACTTGCAGGCGGAGCAGGGCAGCATGTTCGGCTTGCCGTTTGACGATCCGGCTCCCAAGCTGGGCGGCTATCTTTCCGACGGCGATATCGTGGAGGTGCCGGGGATTAGGCTTCGCGTGATTCATGTGGCCGGACATTCTCCCGGAGGACTTGCCTTTTACTGCGAAAGTACCGGTTCAGGTGACGAAGATGTGCCGGCATTGTTCTCGGGCGACATCCTCTTTGCGGGCAGCCGGGGGCGTTCCGACCTTTTCGGCGGCGACGAGGATGCTCTCGTAAGCGGTATCAAGTCCAAGATCCTGACACTTCCCGGAAATACCGTCGTGCTCCCGGGCCATGGTCCGTTCACGACAGTTGCCGACGAAAAAATGTGGTTCTAAGAATCGATGGGTGACGGAAGTCAGAGAATAGGCTGGATTGACGAATTCAAGGGATTCGTACTGCTGCTCGTGTGCCTTTATCACGTAGAGCAGTCCTTCCCGTGTGCGTCCATGGGAATGTTGCACCTGAGCGCTCTCCGCATGTCCGCATTCTTCTTCATTTCGGGAGTGCTGTTCAGTACGCGGCGTTTCCGCAGCTTCGGGAGTTACGCTACCCATAAGACCAGGGTGCTTCTCTGGCCGTATGTCGCGCTGTCCTTGCTGTTCATGCTGCTCGATCCGGTAATCTATAACTTCGACCTGTTCCCGAAAGCCCCGCGCATGACGATCATGAACATCCGTCCGGAAATTGTGAACGTCAAGGATTATATTGGCTGGAACGCCGCGAAGATTTTCGTGGCTGGGAAATCCTCTATCGGCTCGGGACCGCTATGGTTCGTGTTTACGCTTTATTCTGTGAGCCTGCTCTTTTACCTTGTGCAGCGTGTTTCGAGCAAGGCGGGGAAGGTGTCTTCGTTTGCCGTTGCCGCGTTTGCCCTGGCGAGCCTTGTCTCCGGATGGTTGATGTTCAAGAACCACATACGCCTTCCGCTGGGCGTGGAACGCGATCTCACCGTGATGTTCTTCTTTGCGTGCGGTTGGCTGTGCAAGCCGGCTATAAAGAGAGCGGGGAAGTTGCGTAGTGCCGTTGTCGCTGCGGTTGCTGTCGTTAGCCTTGTGTTTTATGCCGTTTTCGAAGTTCCCGACCCGAATTTCAGCATCATGAACAACGTTTTGGGAAAAAGCTTTGTCCGTTTCTTGGCCAGTTCCGTATTCGGCATCGTGGGGCTTGTGGCCGTGTTCCTGCTTGCAAGCCGGGTTCCCTCGGTGGCGCCCGTGCGTATATTCAAAGGTGTACTCCGCAACATCTCGCGGAATGCGCTGGTCATTCTCGCTGTCCACTGGTGGGTACTGCTCGTGATGCGACTCCTGTTCAAGCCTGAATTCAACAGGCCCGGCATTGCCTATCTTTCGATACCGGTTGTTGCGGTGGTCGTGATTGCCGCTATCCCGCTGTTCCGCTGCAAACTGTATAAGCTGCTGGGCAAGGAACGCATCAGCGTCAAGGAAAGCCTGAGCCTCAAGTAGATGGGGCTTGTGCTAGATTACAAGTAAACTTTGTGCATCCGTTCCGGTTCGGGAGATTCCTTTTTCTTCGGAACGTAGATCTTTATGGCGTACACGTTCTGTTCCGTTTCGGCGACAATGTCGCCTTCCTGCAGGTCTTCGTAAATGTCGATTTCAATTTCCACGCCGTCGCGGGCGATGCAGCGGATGGAATGTGCGGAAAGTTCTTCGCGCAGCAGGGGAACGTCGACAACCTTCTTGTACGTGCCGTGATGCGTTGTGCCTATGATCCTATTGCAAAACATGTGGTGAATATAAAAAAGTCGGTGGATTAGTGTTGGGTCGAGTCGGGGTAGACCCGGATGTAGTCTACGAGCATCTCGTTTGGGAATTGCGTATCGTCGATCTCGAAGCCGGGCCAGTTGCCGCCCACCGCGACGTTCAGCAAAAAGAAGAACGGCTTGTGGAATGCTTCTGTGCCGCCGGCATTGTCTTCGATGGTCATTTCGTGGTACTTAAAGTCGTCCACGAACATGGTGATAGTTTTTTTGTCCCAGGTAAATTTGTAGTTGTGGAATTTGGTGATGTCCAGTTCAAATGTTTTGCCGAAATAATCGCCGGTGTTTTTGCCGTATTGGGCATGCTCGCCATTGTAGGACCAGTGGTTGGTTCCGTAGACGATGTTTTCTGTATTGACTGCCTCGATGATGTCGGTTTCGCCGCAGGCGGGCCAGCTCACGGCGTCGATGTTTTCGCCGAGCATCCAGAAGGCTGGCCAGATTCCCTTGCCGACGGGCAGCGCGATGCGGGCCTCGACCGTGCCGTAGGTGAAAGAGAACTTGCCCTTGGTGATCATGCGTGCCGAGGTGTAGCTCGAGCCCTTGTAATCTTCCTTGTTGGCGCGGATGTGGAGAATGCCGTCTTGCACGTAGGCGTTTTCCCTGCGCTCGGTGTAGAATTCCTTCTCGTTGTTGCCCCAGCCGCTGCTGCCCGTGCCGATTTCGAATGTCCACTTGGAAGTGTCGATGACTGTTCCGTCGAACTCGTCGTTCCAGAGGTAGGGAGATTCGCCGGAACTGCTCTCGGGCAAGGTCACTGAGCTCGCCGAAGTGACCGAACTAGACGATGTCTGGGTCGGTTCGGCAGGCTCACCGACCTTTCTGCTGCTGGACGACAAGGCTGCTGAGCTCGCCGAAGTGACCGAACTAGACGACGCTTGGGTCGGTTCGGCAGGCTCACCGACCTTTCCGCTGCTGGACGACAAGATCACTGAACTTGATGACAAGGTCACTGAGCTGGTTGGTGAGCTTGTCGAATCAGCCGAAGTGACCGAAGCATCCGAGGTGGCCGAGGAATCCGGTTGAGTTTCCGGCGCACTGGAGGAGTCGTCGGAACACGCAGCAAGAATGCCTGCGACGGCAAACGCCGTGGCCAGTTTCGCTATGAAAGATGCGGATGTGTGCAGGGCCTTCTTGATGCGCATGGAAACCTCTTAATCTACGGGGGCTTCGGGCGGGACTCTCGCGATGACGCCGACGGTCGCGCGTGTCGCCTTCACCAGGTCGGCGGGGGCCACCTTCAGCTGCAAGCCGCGTTCGCCGGCACTCACGTAGATGTACGGGAACTGCATCGCGGTCTCATGGATAAAGATGGGGAAGTTCTTCTTGAGCCCGAGCGGGCTGCAGCCGCCGCGAATGTAGCCGGTGAGTGGAGTCAAGTCCTTAAGCGGGACGGTGTCGATTTTCTTGTTGCCGCTGACTTTCGCGGCTCCTTTCAGGTCGACTTCGAGATTGCCGGGAACCACGCACACGAGGTAGCCGATCTTGTCGCCGTGAACGAGGATGGTCTTGAAAACTTGGTTGATGTCTTCACCGAGACTGTCGGCCACGTGCTGCGCGCCCAGGTCGCTTTCGTCGACCTTGTAGGGGATGAGCTCGTAAGAAATTTTCTGGCGGTCGAGAATTCGTGCCGCGTTCGTCTTCTTGATATCCATAAATAGTCCTTTGGGGTAAATATACTTTAAATGGCGTATGCGGAATAGCGATGGTGCGCGCTTCTTGCATTTTCTATATTGTCACCGCAACAATGAAATCGTACAACGCCATACTCGTCGGAAACGGAACCATGGGAACTCGCCACAGGGCCCGTTTTGAGGCGTGCGGCGTCCGCTTCGTGCAAGTTGTGGATGTCGGTGATTCCGTTTGCGATGTCCCTGTCGATTTCGCTGTGGTCGCGTCCCCCGCGACAACGCATTATGCCTATGCGAAACATTTTCTGGAACGCCGCATTCCGGTGTTCGTGGAAAAGCCCCTCGCAACGTCGGCCGCGGAAGCCCAGGAACTCGTGGAACTTTCCCAGAGTAACGGGACGTTGCTTTTCGTGGCGCAGTCGGAATGCTTCAATCCGCTGTTCCTGAATTTCCGCAAGCATTTTTTGACAGAATTGAACAGCTTGTCCGAACATTCGTCCGTTCGGCTGGAATTCCGTCGCGAACACCGCTATTCGGAACGTTGCCGCGATGTGAACGTGTCGCTTGACCTGCTGGTACATGACCTCGGCATGTTCTTTACCTTGTTCAAGTTCGAGGATGTGGAAGTTTCGGGTAAGCCGGTTTTTGGCACGGATGCCGTAAAGATGTGCTTGAAGGTGGTGCGTGGCCCGCACAAGGGCGTCGAGGCGACTTTCTGCATAAACCGCAATAGCGACGTTGACGTGCGCACGATTTCCGTCAGCTATGGCCGTCAGGAAGGTTCTCCCGGCTCCGACTACACCGTGAGTCTCGCGCGGTACAACGACGATGGGGAAATTGCCCACATCCCCGATTCCCTCGAGAACGAACACCGGTTCTTCTTGAAACTCTTGGTGGGCGCCTGCACGGATTGGGGCAAGCGGTTGGCGCAGACTGCCGCAGATTGCGTGAAAATAGCCTCTCGCCAATAAGTAATTCTCCCATTTACTTCGCATAGTGGTGTCGCAACATAATGTACATGGAAGTTTGTACAGATATTTGATAGTCTTTTGCTTTTTTTTATCTTGTGAAAAGGTATGCTGAATTCTTGTACTAATAAATTGCTTCTCGTGCTTTGCCTTTTGCTTTCGTTGAATGCTTTTGCACAGGCGAAAGATTCTGCCTCTGTGATGGATTCTGCGAAAGTTTTGTCAGACCTTCAGGATGTTGACCCGGCCATTCTCTTGGATAGTATTGATTATTATCAAAATCTAGTTGAGAAAACTGAAGCTAAAATTGGGGATAACTCGTGGGCTTATTTGGGGATAGGTCTTGGCACAGTCAGCTTTGCTTCGGGTCTGTATCTTTTGGGTAGTATTGCGGGAGCTGGTGGCGCAGGCTATGCCATTGGTGCGGGCGTGATTCCTGCTGTGCTTATCTTTGGGGGGGGGGGCTTGACCATAGCCGGATGCGCCTCATTGCTAGCTACAAGCAAACTGCCAGAACAACTTGCAGTGTATAAAAAGCGAAGGGATTTTTTTACGGAGCGCTATGACGAAGTCAAGCTCCAATATAATCAAGATTCAAGTTCTGTGAAGGCGGCATACACTGCACTTTTAAGTGATGATATTTTTAGAGGTCTTAAGAAAAAAGCCCAGTGCCGCGAAAAAGCAAACATCTCGGATTTTTACCAATGTGTAGGCGGCCTTTATAGCGAAGCTTCCTTTTGGGGCTTTTCTGTGGGTGGCATATTTGTAACTCTTGGAGCCGCTTATGGCGTTAGCCAAAAAGGTTCAACGGCATCAATGGTACTCGTTCTACCCATGGTTGGGCTAGGTGTCACCTATGTCGTTTATGGCGGAGTATTCAAAAGTAAGGCGGATGAATACAGGTCCATGGCGGGCCACTGACTTACAATTTTAGATATGTACTCCTGTAAAATGGAAAAATCCCGCGACTCGAACCTCGCGCCTCGCTCATTATCAGGAAAACGGAGAAATCGAGCATGTGCCGGATTCTCTCGACAACGAGCACAAGTTTTTCCTGAAACTCCTTGCCGGAGCGTGCGGACAATGGGGAAGACACGCCGCCCAAAACGCCGCCGACAGCGTCAAAATGGCCACAGGCCGGTAAGACAGATTTCTCTTTGTCATTGCGGGCCGAAGGCGGACTTGTCATTGCGAGGCCTCGAAGAGGCCGCGGCAATCCATGCCCGGATTTCTCATTCCCGCCTCATTTTGTCATTCCCGCGAAGGCGGGAATCTCCTATTCTGTTTGCAATAAGTTATATTTCTTCATGACATAGCCCTGCATCGCAAGGTGTTGGACACATTTTTTAGTGGAAAATTGTACTTTTCGTATTTTTGAAAATAAATGAAATTAGGCACGATTTTTTGCAGAGCAAGGGTAAACACCAGATTTAATCTAACGAATGACTTTGCGTACGCAAAACGCACCGTGCCGAATCCCGCGCCGCATGGTGTGCGACAACAGGAGAAACAAATCATGAAACAGCTCGTACTCTTTATCGCAGTGGCTGCCCTCGTAGGCTGCTCGGGGGACAAGTCACCAGTTACGGCTGGCATCGATTCCGCTGAATCCGGACAATCCGTCACAGACTCCACAGAGACGAAAGCAACCAAGACGGACAAATCCTCTTCTAGTAAAGCCAAAGAAAATCAACTCGATGAGTCCGGAGATGAATCCGAAAGAGAGACTAAATCATCTTCGTCATCTAAATCCAAGTCTTCCTCCTCCAAGGCCAAGTCCAGCTCCTCCCGGGAACCCGAGACCGATACCGGCGCATCCGAGCCAGACACCGCAGCCAGCGAGCTCGAGGGATACACCCAGTCAAGCTCGGCACAGCAGCCACGACCACAGTCGTCAGAGCCAGCCACGTCGTCAAGCTCGCCAGCGGAACAGCAAGAACCAGTCTCAAGCTCGTCGGAGCCAGTGTTGACCGCATCAATGCTGGAGAGTTTCAGACCTAATTGCTTGTACTTGTTCACGCAGCAGCAAGAATTTTATGCATCCCACTTGGGACAGAACGGCATAGAAATAATAGATGACGCACGTGTGGACGAGGTGTGCGAATATTACCGAAGTAAAATCGAGGGAAACACTTCATTCCACAAGACGGACCACGTCGAATATTGCTTGCAGCAAGTGGCCGAGGAATATCCCAGGTATTGGGAAAGGACTCTTGAGGGCACGGAAAAAACATTGAAGCAGCGATGTTTGGACAAGCTAGCTGAATGATTCAGACGGCAACTGGGGCACACGCCCCTTTTGCCGCATGTGCGCAGCTGCGCGACTGGGGCATACAACAAGAATGAAGTTTGGAAATGACCCTATGGAATGCACGCGCAATTACATACTCTTGAATTTTTTGCTGCATTATTTGCTTTTCGCAACTTACCTGTCTTTTTATTCTGTCTTCCCCGACTTGGTCGGGGATCTCCTTTTTTTAGTTATTCTACGGATTTTTTTAATAGAGGGTTATTCGTGTTTGGTGTTTGAGACTGGTTTCCCCATAAGCAAGTCGAAGACAATCCACGCAAAAAATGCGCATATGAGTAGCGCCCCTGCAAATAACAAAAAAGTTGCGGGTTCTTTTGTAAAATTATCCCAATTCCACCAAATATTGATTGATATGGCGGTGACGAAGACGAAAAGAGCCACTAAATGTTTCTTTCTTAAAAATTGAAACAACGGCTCTATGACGCAAAACCACAGTAATACAGCGACTACGCTCAAGACATAGAGTGGAATCAAGATCATCAGCCAGATAATCGAACCTTCGAAAATGTTTTCAAACAAGTCGTGCATAGTTTAAATATTCTGTGGTTGGTTCCTAAAAGATAATTTAGCATTCGTTATTGTCAATTTTGCATCCGCCAATTTTAAAATCTTCCTTTGTGGCGTTTGGCTCGAAAGAACAGTTTTTCATGTTGGGTAAAATATAGGGGAATGTGCGGTTGAACCTGCAGTTATAAAATTCGTAATGGTATGGTTCGTTCTTGTCGAATAGATTGGCACCTTCTTGATAGAAAAAATTGCAGTTGTCAAAAGTCGCCTCGCCATTCCCGCGAACGCAAAAGCATTCTTTTTTTAATTCATCAGTTGCAAAGAAAGAACAATAGGAGAAATGGGTTTTGTCACTATTGTTGTTCTTTAGCTCTAAGGGGCCTCTGGGCATGCCGTCCCCTGCGTCCCGAAAGTTTTCGAAACGACAACTGTCAAATATTCCTGATGATTCATCGATGATTCCAACTCCGTCCGATGTTGTGCTTCCTATCAAACAGTTGTGGAATTCTCCATGAGATTTGTTTAGAATAAGAATATTATACCATGTTTCATCGTACGACATGTGACAGTTGGAAAAATATCCTTGAGCACCATCCAAAAGCCGTATTCCGGCACTTTCGAATCCATAAAATGTGCATGAAATGAAAATGGGGGATACGTTTCCTTCAATAAAAACGCCGTTGTTGAATGTGCAATTCACATAAATTGGATTTTCTGATGAAATGTGAACATCTTCATTGAATTCTTGATTATGGTATTGATTGGTTGTGAATTTGAGATGTTCGTTAGCATATTTCATGATTAATGTTCTAGTAATAGTGTCGCTGAAAAGAACATCAATTCTTTTATCTCCTTTTTCTTCGTATTTCTTTAGAATTTGACCATAGCCGAATTTGTCATGGTAAATGAAATCTCCAGAAGTACTTGTTTCGTTTGATTGTCTTGCTGAAAAAATCTTTGATTTTTGTTTTATAAATGCAGGTAAAAAATCTGTAGCAATATATTGCTTGTGAAATTTACTCCAATAGTTTTCGCAAGGATTTTCAGATCCGAGTAATGAATTTTCAATGTCTTTTGGAATCTCTGTAAGCGTGTTCCCGTATTCAAACAGTTGTACAAGTACAAAGAAAATGCCGTTTCTACCGCAAGTATTGTGACCAAAGCCTCCTATGCGGATTTCGTGCATTTCTGAAAAATATTCTAAAGGTCTAGCTGTTTGAACTCGGTGTAATTGACAAGAAAGACTAAAATGAATGTAGAAACCAATCCCCGAATAATTTGGAATCTGTATTCTGCCGATTTCGACCGTTATATCTTCGTTTCTTTTACAACTAATATCTAGCGAACAGAATTTTTGTGGGAGAATGATATAGTTGCTTAAAATCTTGCGTGATATTTCTGTCAATTCCTCGAGAGAAAAACGGTTTGCGCATTTTGTCTTGATAAAAATTTTTCCTCGGATTTTAACTTCGGAGCCTTTGACAAAACGGTAAAGTTTAGGAAAAAGACTTTGCCCGACTTCTGCGGAATTCAATAGTAAAATATCTTTGATTTCACGGAGCCATTGTTTGCCTCGATTGTACGGAAAGGCGAAGGTCAAATTTTTAGGCTGAAAAATAAAATTAGCGGAATGCGATTCTGGGGCATCATCCAAAATAGCGACGAGTTCGTCGTACGAAATGTTTTGGCAAGATAAAAAAGGCTTACGGGGGTAGCTTCCTTGTCCCGCAACAATCTCTGATAAATCTTTTATGCTCGCAATCATAAATTGCTCCTTTAATCTCTCAAAAAGAAAATAATATAATATAATGTCATATTATGTCAATTATAAAAATAATCAAGAAATATTTAAGAATGTCATAATATGTCAGTCGATAAATCTATATTTAAGAATGACCTAAACGAGGAGTGTCTTATGCAAAAAACATTGCAGCAACTCATAGATGAAACGCCTGAAGGCGGAGTTCTCCATTTGGGTGAGACCGAGTATAAGGAATCGGTGACGATTGCTAAAAATATCACGATTGTGGGCGAAAAAGAAGATGTTCCACCCAAAGATTCGGTGTATGGATGGTGCGAAAGGAATTATAGGACCCATATTGAGGGAAATCTTATAATTACTGCACAGAATGTAGTGGTGCAAAATTGCGAATTTTGGTTTGAAGATGTAACGCTGGCTTTGAATAATTGTATAAAACCAAAATTTATTGATTGTCGGTTCAATATTTATAGTTCTTTCATGAAAATTAGTGGGATACATACGAATCCATCTTTTATATGGTGTGAATTTTCAGGTCCTGAAGATGACGAATGTGTTTGTATTTCAGATGGTGCTGGGGGCTATTTTGAAAATTGTATTTCTAGGGAATTTTGTGTTTTCCTGATTCAAGGGGATAATACAAAACCAGTGTTTAAGAAAAGTCGTTTTTGGGGATTTAAGTCTAATGCTTTGCATCTGGAAAATGGTGCTGAGCCGATAATGTATGATTCTTATTTTTTTATGGAATACGAATAATTATGCTAGATTGCCAAGACCAACTCAGGCAAATTCTCTCCTCGTCTAATCCTATTGCAGAAATTGAATCGCGTAAGGACGAATTTTTTGACTTTATCGATTGTTACATGGTCGGTTGCGAACATAAGAATTTCCATTGCGAAGGCGATGTTTGGGAACATACGAAACTCGTGATTCAGAATGTCGTAGCCGAAGAACACGATTGGATTGACGTGTTGGCTGCGTTGCTTCACGATGTGGGGAAGAAAAATGCACTAGAACGCAATGACGGTAAAAATATGCACGGGCATGAGATTGATGGGGCGAACATTGCTTTTGGCTGGCTTGCGAAAATGGGTTTTGACCGTGAAATTCGTGAACAGGTTCTTTGGCTCATTCGAAAACACATGAAAGCTTTGAATTTAAAGGTAATGCGTTCCAAGTACGATATTTGGCAACTGGTAAAACATCCATTGTTTTGGCGGTTACAACGCCTTGCATGTGCCGATTGCAAAGCGACATTGGATGTTGATGGCAAACCGAGGGATTGTTTTGACGATTTCTTGAAACGCCCGATTGTTGCGGAATGTCTTGAAAAAGAAATACCTGCCGCCATTGTCGGGGCTGAGGATTTTGCATCGCAAAAATGGGATGATGTTCGCATGGGGCGAGCTCTCGCTTTTTGCCATAAAATGCAAATCAATGGGGGCGTTCTCACCAAAGAAAGTTTAATTCGTGCCGCCATCAAAACTGTAGGAGGTGAAAATGGTTGATAACTTCAAGATTATCCGTTCGATGCTCAAGTTCGAGAATCCTGGCGACTGCTATTACGTACAACTGCTTCGCAGGCAAAGTGACGACCCGAAAATAGGAGGCGTTCCTGATCCAGCGTATCATGGCAATATGCATAGTCGTTCCATCAAGGACTATTTTATTTCCTCGCTGGAACACTATGACGAGATGGAAAAAGAAATCAAGACGATTTGCGATGTGTTCAATGTGCGAGCCTATATCCGCTTGAACAAGCGAAACTTCAAGGATGTTTCGATGGCGATTTTCAAGCATATCACCGATGAAATCTGTTCCGGCGAAACATATGCATCTCCGCTTCATTTGGTGGCACGTGCTGCGGGGCGCGCAAACGGTGCTGGTAAAGATAAAACCTGGATTGTCGATGTAGATGCGGAATATGTTCCGTACAAACAGAACATTTGCGAACTGATTGAAAAATGCGAGCCATTCCAGCCTGCAAATGACATTTTGGAAATCCAGACGAAGAACGGATCCCATTTGATTGTGAAACCGTTTAATACCGAGAAAATGGATGGACTCTGGTCGGGTTTCTGTGAAGAACGCTCCATTGACCTTCCACGCTTCGATGTCCATAAGGACAATCCGACAATATTGTATGTGAAATGAAGATTATAAATAAATCCCGCGACTCTCATCGCGGGATTCATATTCGTTAGTGCACAGGCCCGAACTTCACAGCTCTCGGCTCATAGCTCGCGCCTCGCTCCTCGAACCTCGAGCCCCTACAGCTTGATGCTGCACGGCTTGGCATTCCAGATTTCTTCGGCGTACTGCTTGATGGTACGGTCGGAACTGAACTTGCCCATGCGAGCCACGTTGAGGATGGCCTTCTCTGCCCAGGTCTTCTTGTTCTGGTATTCCTTCGCGACCTTGGCTTGCATGTCCACGTAGCTGCGGAAGTCGGCGCAGAGCATGTACGGGTCGTGCGTCAGGAGCTTGTCGGCGATGTGCTTGAAGAGTTCCGGACGGTCGGGGCTGAAGAAGCCGCTTGCAATCAGGTCGATGACGCGGCGCAGGTCGTCGTCCTTCTCGTAGAAGTCGCGCGGACGGTAGCCCTTGGCGAGCAGGTCGTTCACGTCTTCGACGGTGAGGCCGAAGATGAAGATGTTCTCGTCGCCGACTTCTTCCTTCATTTCCACGTTGGCGCCGTCAAGCGTACCGATGGTGAGCGCGCCGTTCAGGGCGAACTTCATGTTGCCGGTACCCGAGGCTTCGGTGCCCGCGGTAGAAATCTGTTCGGAGAGGTCTGCGGCCGGGATGATC
>JAGCGO010000091.1 GCA_017649565.1 Fibrobacter sp.
AATAGCTATATGTAACGCAGATACCCTTAGAGGTTGTGGCATCGCCAACTGCGTTTGTTTTGCCATAGCCAAACGCAATACCAAGGTAGGGATAAATATTTTCATCGGGATCACCCGCGCCGATGACGAAATCGCCGCAAACACCACCACACGCCTCGATAACCGGAGACATGTCGTTATCCGCACCCAATTCGGCTTTCCAAGTGATTGCAGATCCAAGGTCATCAGCGTAGCTGTACCACCAGCCACCAGCCTTGTTGCCCGTCGGGACCTGGACGTCACCGGCAGAACCGTCCCACAGGCCAAGCTTGAACAGGCCATCTTCCTCGTCAGCAGCAGGCGTGGTCGGCGTCGTCGGCGTGGTCGGCGTAGTTGTCGACGGAGAGCTTGGCGTGGTCGGCGTCGTCGTGGCGGGAGCCACGGAGCTACTGCTCACGGTCGTCGACGGAACAATGTTAAGCACAGAAGAAGAAGACTGCATCACCGGAGTAATGCCCGGCTGAGTCGTGGTGGCAGTTCCGTACGGATCGAAAGAGGAACTGGACAAACCAGTCTGCATACCGGGAGAAGACTGCGTAGCAGGTGCACAATAGAGCTGGCTTGTCGCCTGGTCAAAGTTCAGAACCATTCCCATGGCTTCGCAAGACTCTTTAGTCGGCACGCTACTATTATTGCCGCCGTTATTATTACTCGCCACCGGAGTAATAGAGTTGTCGTCATCGCCAGAAGAGCAGGCAGCAAACATGCAGAGAGCGCCGCTCGCCAGCAAACCAATGAGTTTTTTCATAAGAACCCCTTTAAAAAAGATTTTCCTTTCTCTGATTGCTAAATATATATCATTTTTTTGTCATTATATTTCAAAAAAAATCGCCAAATAGCGCCAAAGCCAAAAAAACGTGATTTAAAGCATCAGCGCATTGTAAAAATATGGATATATTGAAAAAAAACGCATTTTCAAGCCCCACATAACCCTCCCTCTTCGGCCCCGAATTATTGCAGGGGGGCTGCATTATTTCTAAATTTAGCCCGATGAAAGACAAAGCCCGTAAACTTATTGAGAAGTACGAGGAACTGGAATCGGAACTCGGGAACCCCGACGTTCTTGCCGACCAGGCCCGCTACAACAAGATCCACAAGCAGTACAAGGGAATCGAGAAGGCGGTCGTCAAGGCCAAGGAATATCTGCAGATGCTTAACGACCAGGAAGAATGGAAAATGGCCCTGGGCGACACCGACCCCGAGATGGTCGCGATGGCCAAGTCCGAACTTTCGACAATCGAAAAGGTCCTCCCCGAACTCACCGACGAACTGCAGATTTTAATGGTCCCGAAGGACCCGTGGGATTTCCGCAACGCCACCCTCGAAATCCGTGGCGGTACCGGCGGTGACGAGTCGGCCCTGTTTGCCGGCGACCTTTTCCGCATGTACCGCGGCTACTGCGACCGTATGGGCTGGAAGATGACCATCCAGGACGCAAGCGAAGGAACCGTGGGCGGATACAAGGAAATCCGCGTGTTCATCGAGGGCGACAGCGTGTACGGCACGCTCAAGTTCGAAAGCGGAGTGCACCGCGTGCAGCGCGTGCCCGAAACCGAAACGCAGGGACGCGTGCATACCTCGGCGGCAACCGTCGCCATCCTCCCCGAAGCCGAAGAAGTCGACGTGGAAATCCGCGAAGCCGACATCCACATGGACACCTACCGTTCATCGGGCGCAGGCGGACAGTACATCAACAAGACGGACTCCGCCGTGCGACTCACCCACATCCCGACAGGCGTGGTGGTGAGCTGCCAGACCGAAAGAAGCCAGCTACAGAACAGGTTGCACGCCATGGAAATGCTGCGTTCCAAAATCCTTGACGCGGTCATCGCGAAAAAGGAAAAGGAAGAGGCGGCAAGCCGCAAGGCCCTGGTGGGAACCGGTGACCGCAGCGCGAAAATCCGCACCTACAACTATCCGCAGAACCGCGTGACCGACCACCGCATCGGACTCACCCTGTACAATCTGGACCAGGTGATGACCGGCGACCTGCAGGAAGTCATCAACGGGCTCCAGATGGCGAACGCGCAAGAGAAACTGGGGAAGTTCAACGCATGATGTCATCCCCGCGAAGGCGGGCATCTCCTTTTCTTAATATACGAGAAGGAGATGCCCGACTAAATCGGGCATGACAGACTGACAACAAAGAGATACGTTTTATGCCGCAGATGACAGTGCTCGAAATCTTGAACCGTACCAAGGCGTTTTTCGAACGCAAGGGCGTTCCCGACGCACGCCTGGATGCGGAATACATCATCAGCCACGGTCTTTCGATGAAGAACAGGATGGACCTGTACTTGAATTTCGAGAAGCCCCTGACGGATGCCGAACTCGACACGCTCCGGCCGCTGGTCGCACGCCGCGCGAACCGCGAACCGTTGCAACACATCGTGGGCGACACGAGTTTCCGCGGGCACATCATCAAGTGCGACCCGCGGGCGCTGATCCCGCGCCCCGAAACGGAATCCATCGTGGACATGGCGATCGAGCGCCTGAAGGGAATCGACACCCCGTTCATCGTCGAGGTGGGCACGGGAACAGCCGCGATTTCCATCGCCTGCGCGAAGGAAATCGCCGGAGCGAAAGTGCTTGCGACGGACATTTCGGAGGAAGCCCTTTCGCTTGCCCGCGAGAACGCGCAAGCCAACGGACTCGGCACGGACACGACTGACTCGGCAACCTTGACGTTTGCACAGGGCGACCTGCTGGACGCCATGTCTGACACAGCAAAAATCGACTGCCTTATCGCGAACCTCCCCTACATCCCCGACGGGGAAAAGGGAAAGCTCCAGCCCGAAGTCGACAAGTACGACCCGGAACTCGCCCTTTACGGCGGCCCCGACGGACTCACGCTCGTGCGCAAGCTGCTCCAGCAGACCGAAGGCAAACTCTCCGCAGGCGCCCCCGTCCTCCTCGAAATCGGATCGGAACAGGCGGAAGTCCTGAAGACCGAGGCCGGGAACTACCCCTGGCTCGACTTCGAGGGAATCCACAAGGACTACTGCGGCAACGTCCGCTTCGTAAGCTACAGGGCAAAATAGGGGAAAGCGGCACCAGCCCTACATTCCGACAGGGCAGCCGAGCGCCCCGAGCACATACGTTTCGCTCTCGCCCATACGGTAAAAGGGCAACAGCGTATCGTCGTCGACGAGGCCGTCCGAAAATCCACACAGCTGCAACTGTTCGCCAATACGGCGCTTGAATGCAGAAAAACCCGTATTCCAGAGGCTCGGTTCGGCAGGAGCCGCAATGGCGCAGCCGGAATTTCCAAAAGGAGTTTCCTTCGTTCTTTTCTTCATCATTTTTTTACCTTCCTTTTCCATACGTTCCTTTTGAGGGTTGTTTTTCACATAAAAAAGCCAGTGCTCTTCTGAACACCAAATATAAATACGCCGGAATGTCAAAAAGTGACAATCCGGCTTTTTTTGAAAAAAGGGAAAATTATTCGATGACTTCGGCTTCGACTTCGGCGTGGCCGGCCTTGTCTAGCCCGAGTTCCTTACCGGCAGCCGTGCTCAGGTCAAGGATGCGCTTCCCGGCGTAGGGACCGCGGTCGTTCACGCGCACGACGACGCTCTTGCCGTTGCTCTTGCGCGTGACCCTGAGCTTTGTCCCAAACGGGAGCGACTTGTGCGCGCAGGTGTAGGCGTTCTGGTTGAAAATTTCACCGCTCGCGGTCTTCTTGCCGTCGAAGCCCTTGCCGTAATAGCTGGCGCTTCCCGAAATCTTTGTCCCTATGGGGGCCTTTTTCTTGGATGTCGGATGCTTCGAGGAGGAGTACCCCCTGTCATACCCCGGGCGCGAGGCGATGCTTGCACTCCCGGCACATCCCGGGAATACAAACGCAGACGCCAGGAAACATACAAGCAGCGTGATGCAGGTCCACTTGCGCGGAGCCGCCCCCTCTTTCTGCAACGTTTCCTTCTGCATCGTGAATCGAACCTACTCGAAGTCGTACATGCTATTGTACGTATTCTCAAGGACCTCGTCTTCCTGGCTCTTGACTTCGGCCTTCTTTTCTTCGGGCTTCTTGCTCAGGGACTCGTAGTACTGCCTGGAGAGCTTGTCGATATGTTCGACAGACTGCTCCACCCTACGGCGCAGACGTTTCATATCGTCGTCGGAAAGCGACAGGCGCGTATTCAAGACCTTGGCGGCTTCCTTGCCCCACGGCGTGGAACCGTGCTCTCTCTGCAGTTGACGGTAGATGGCGGCCGCGCTGTCCTTGCGGTCGGACGACATCGTGAAATAAACCGCCTTCATGTACAGAGCCTGGATGCCGGCCTGCGTTTTCGGATATTCATGGTAAAGGCTGTCAAACGCGGTGAACGCGGCGAGATAGGCGGAGTCCACCCGTTCCATCTGGTCTATGGGAATTTCCGTCGCAGCGGTCCAAAGGCTTTCGGCCTGCAGGTAGCGTTCCTTCGCCTTGTCCTCGTCGGTCTGCATCGTGACGCGCATACCGAGGTTCGCCTGCGCCTGCTTCGCGTAGTCCGTATTCGGATACTTCTCGATAATCTGCTTGTAGAAAATTTCCGCGGAGTCCGGGTCGTGTTTGAATTCGTCGTAGATGAAGGCCCTCGCATACGTGGCGCGCATGACCTTCAAGGTATCCTCGTCGCCTTCGATAACGCTGTTCAGGCGCTTGACGGCACTGTCCACCTCGGAAAGCTTGAAGAGGAACAGTTCCGCAATCTGGAATTCCGCATTGAAGAAATTCTTCACGTTGGGAATGGAATCCTTCTTGAGATCGTCGTCGTTCTGCTGGCGCATCGCAATGAGGCGCTTCAGGGCATCGCGGCGTTCGCGGCTCTTGCGGGCCCACTCCGACGCGGAATAGGAGACATAGCTGCTATCGTAGTAGACCATGGCATGCGCATAATCCAGCGTGATGGTCTGTTCGTAGTCACCCAGGGCGAAGTAGCTCCTCGCGGCATGGACGCTGCGCACATATTCGTTGTTCACCTTGTTCAGCACGATAATCGCATCGGGATAGCGCTTGGCCAAAAGCAAGATTTCGCCTATGCGAACCAGATAGTCCGGCCTCTTTTTCTCGTATTCCTCTTCTTTATAGAGGGCCTTGTACTCGTCCGCTGCCGCCAGGTATTCCTTTTTGTTGACAAGGCATTCCGCAGCCTGTTCGGCGGCGACCTGCTTTTCACGCACGTTCAGGTTCTCGATTTCCTTGGCGCGGTAATGTTCGCGGGCCTTGTCCCAGTTTTCCTTGGCGAAGTAAAGCCCCGCCAGGCGGAAATGGGCCTTGCCACGCATGAAAGGCGTTCCCGACGTGTCGGCAAGCAACGCCTCGAGGGCGTCGATAGCCTGGTCCGGAGACTCGGACTGTTCGTCCAACAGAGACATCAGGTTGAGTCCCTGGAAATAGTAAGGATGGTTCTTGGAGGCAACGACCGGTTCCAGCGCGAAGCGGCTCAGGTTGTACTCCTGCGTACGGTAGAGGCAGTAGGCCCTCTGGTACTCGACGGCCCTCATGGAGTCGTAGTCGGCAAAGTAGCGTTCGTATTCGTCGTACTTGACGATAGCCTTGTCGAACTCGCCCTTGTGCCTGAAGGATTCACCGATGAGGAACACGGCCTCGGCAGTGCGCTTCTTGTTCTTGGGGAAACGTTCAAGAACGCGGGAACCCTTCTCGATAATCTTGTCGTACCTAAGGCGTTCGTCGTTACCGGGCTTGGAGGCCGTCTCGTCAGGGACGCTATCCAAACGGGCCATGCGCATCTCGGTCGCCTCGTCGTAAAGGCGTTCCGCATTGAACATGTGGTTCAGGTACGCACAACAGGTGCAGCCCTCGAACAGGAGGACAACCAGGGCCAGCACGATGTAGCGACAAAAAAGCATAGCGCAAAGATACAAAAAAGTAAGGAAAAGGGAGTAGGAGGAAGTTAGTAAGAAGTAGGAAGTGGTTAGTAAACAGTGGTTAGGGAATAGGCGAAAGACGAGATATACGAAACTAGGTGCTTTAGCACCTTAGTTGAGTTATACTCATAGGGCATAAGAACATGTAAGGCAGCAAAGCTGCCAACAGTTCTATATCCCCTATGAGGAGATGGGGGCTGTGAACTGTGAGCGATGAGAAAGAAAGGCTCGGGTTCGGAGCCACACTGCTTACTGCTGATCCCTCTCCTCTCGTGTCCCGAGCCTAGTACGCATTCAGGTACTTGACGTAGTCGCAGAGCTTGATGCCCGGCGGGAGGGCGCTCTTGTCGAAGCGGACCATGCGGACTTCCGCAGGTTTTCCGATAAAGCGGGCCAGGATTTCGAAGTTGTCCTGAGTCTCCCATACGGCGGCATCCATGACAATACCGTCACCGCAGTCCGTTTCGCCCGTACTGTTGCCAATGCCCGAGATACGGGAGTTCTGCTTGAGCAGGCGGGTGTAGACTTCGGGGGCAACGCCCAGGTGGTTCGACGCCGACGAGGAATCGTACACCACCACGTGTACTTCGCGGAACTGCTTCTTGGAATCGAACACGACCGTATAGCGGTGCATGTAGGGCGCGACATAGAAGGATTCCTGCCAGACGTTTTCACCGACGGGGCGGAAATTGGAGATGGAATACTTCTTGAAGAATTCACGCGGAGTGACACCATAACGAACAAGGTAATGTCCAAGCATCGTAGAGAAGTCATGCGTTGTCGCAGGTTCCATCGACTGGCGGAGGCTATCGACTGCGCGGTTCAAGTCGTTGGCGAGCCCCGTATTGTTCGTCTCGACCACAACAGGTTTCTTGACCTTGGTCTCCTGGATGCGCTGGGCGATGTCGGGATACTCCGGATCGCGGGCCATGATTTCCTGGAACTGGTTGCGGGCCAAATCAAAATCGCGACCGTTCAAGTAAGCCAGGCCAAGAGCTTCGCGCAGCGGGAGGTTTTCAGGATAACGTTCCACCAGCGGTTCCAGAATTTCGCAGGCCACCTTCGCCCTGTCGCGGGGAGTCAGGCGCGTCCCCGATCCAGCTGCGGGGGACGGCTTTTCGCCGATGGTAGCCATTGCCATGCGAGCCGGGTTGAAATCCGGGCGGATCGCCAGGATGCGCTGATAAATCTTTTCGGCAGAATCGAAGTGTCCCTTGTATTCTTCGAGATAGCCTCTCAGCAAAAGCAGGCGCACGTTCACCGGGTACTGCGAAAGCGCATAGTCCACAAGCGAGGCACAGCTGTCAAGGATGCCCTGGGAATGGTACATGCCGGCCAGCAGTTCGAAAGCTTCCGGGGACTTCCCGAACGAAAGGCTCACTGCGGCATGGGCCTCGGCAAAGGCCTCGCCGATACGGGAATGTTCATCGAGCAGCCGGGCGTACCAGAGACGGGCCTCGTAAAGCGCCGGGGCCTTGTCACAGGCGATGCGGGCCAGTTCCAGCGCCGCATTGGAATTCCCGACCATGTAGGCCTTGCGGCTATCCACATAGGCGGCGACACCCGAGCCGGGGAAACTGCCCTGGATTTTTCCGACTAGCAGGTTCATGCGGTTTTCCTGGGCTTCCGTGAGGCTATCCATTTTAAACAACGTATTTACTTCGCCCCACACCGCCGACATGCAGTCGGGGAAAAGCATCACGATGGCTTCGTAAATATCGTAGGCGGCATCCAGGGAACCGGAACGGGACAGTTCCGTCGCGCGCCGAAGTTCGGCCTGCGTCTGCGCCGGGAGCGAAGACACGCCCTTCTGGAAATCCGGCGTATCACCCACCATCACGGACGAACCGGCGGGGAGCCCGAAGGGGATTCCCTCGACATTGACCTTGGACGGGCCATAGACGTCAAAGAAGTAATAACCAACAAACGCGATTGCCGCGCCAACACACAGAACCAAAAATAGGTAGGCAGCCTTTCGGGCAGATGCCGACTGACTAGACATTAAAGCTCCAGGAAGTCCACGAGTTTTTCTTTATGCTCTTTGCTCTTCTGCAATTTGCGGAGGGTCTTGTTCTTGATTTGCCGCACGCGTTCGCGGCTGAGTTTCAGGTCTTCGCCGATATCCTTGAGGGTCGTATCCTCAATCGTGTCGAGGCCGTAGAACATGCGGAGGATTTCTTCTTCACGCTGCGGGAGCGACGACAGGGTCTCCTGGATGAGCTTCCTGCGCTCGTCGCGTTCGAGGTCTTCGTCCTGATTGCCGTCGGAGCCAAGCACGTCCATGAGGGTGCTCACGGAATCCGCACTGCTGGAACCGCCACCGGCATCGTCGCCGATCGGGGCATCCAAGGAAATGTCGACAATCTTTTCCATGACCTCGACAATGTCCCTTTCGTAAGGGGCAAACTCTTCCATGGCAATGGTCTTTTCGTAATCGCCGCCGTTCTGCATCAAAGCGCGCTTGAAACGGTTCACGAGGGCAAGCTTGTTCGGCGGAATGCGGACCGCGCCCACCTGTTCGAACAGCGCCTTCTGGATGGACTGGCGAATCCACCACACGGCATAGCTGATGAACTTGACATCCTTGTCCATGTCAAAGCGCTTGGCAGCCTTGAAAAGGCCAAGATTACCTTCGTTGATCAAATCCAGAAGGGAAAGACCGCGTCCCTGATACTTGCGAGCAACGCTGACCACAAACCGCAGATTGCCACGGATAAGGCGCTGCAACGCGGACTTGCGGATCTCTTCCGTCTCGCCATTCTTGATGATCTTCAACAACGCCGATTCCTCCTGCGGAGTCAGCGTAGGATACCTATTCAAGTCCCGGAAGTATAGCGCTTCGTTAAAATCACTCATAGACACACACCTATCAATCCCTCAGGAAAAAAACCATCGGTCAAACAAATATGGTTTTTTACTCCCGTTTCGTCAAATTGTACAGTTTGTCGTAAGGGTAAATTCCCGAATTGTGACCATCACTAAAAGACAATCCCGCAGCATACCGACCTATCGACTGTACACGGACTAAAGTGATGTCTGCAGGCACGGTGGAATCATCCAAAAGTTTTTCTCCCGTATGCTCATCGACGCAAAGTGCACAAGGACATGCGAGGCGAAGTTCGCGAATGCCGCATGCACCGCGAGTACCGTCGCTCCATTCAAAGCCGAGTTTACCGTCCTTCGTCCTGAAAACTTTCTTGGGCTGAATCATGCATCCTCCACCGGAAGTTGTTCAAACTCGTAGTTGAAGTTCTTGAGCACGCCGTCACCTTCGGAGGCAAACATCGAAAGCGTGCGCACCGTGGCATCGGCCGCCTGCATAAAGGCCTTCGCCGACTCGGAGTTCGGGTAACGCAGCACGGCAGGCGTACCTTCGTCACCGCAACCCGCCACCGCAGGTTCAAGCGGCACCTTCGCAATCAGGGGGACTCCCCAGCTCTTGGCGATGCGTTCACCGCCGCCTTCACGGAAAATGTTGTGGTGCTTGCCGCACTGGTCACAAATGAAGTAGCTCATGTTCTCGACGACGCCCACCACAGGTACGCCCACGGAATCGAACATCGCGAGCCCCTTGCGGCAGTCGGCGAGCGCCACCTCCTGTGGGGTCGTCACCACGACGGCACCGGCCATCGGGCAGTTCTGCGTGAGCGTGAGCTGGATGTCGCCTGTTCCCGGGGGAAAGTCCACCAGCAGGTAGTCGAGCTTGCCCCACCGCACATGGTGGATAAAGTGCTGGATCATCTGCGAGACCATCGGTCCACGCCAGATGGTCGCCTTGTCGGAGTCGGCAAACATGCACATACTGACGATACTGATGCCGCCCTTGGCCTCGACTGGCGCAATCGTATTGTCGTCAAAAACCTCGGGAGCCTTGTCGATGCCGAACATGAGCCCCATGCTCGGTCCGTAGATGTCGGCATCGAGGATGCCCACCCGTGCACCGGAAAGGCTGAGAGCCATGGCAAGGTTCGCCGTCACGGTCGACTTGCCTACGCCGCCCTTGCCGCTGGCGACCGCCACCACATGGGCAACTTCGTTGATGTAGGAGACCTTCGGAGCCTGCGCCGCCGTGTTGGAGCCTTCCACGCGGCCCTGCGCCGTAAACGTCACGTTCACCTCGCTTGCCCCGAGGCTCTTGACAATCGCGATGCACTGGTCCTTGAACTGGTCGCGGATCGGGCAGGCGGGAGTCGTAAGGCGGAGGTCGAAACTCACCTTGTCTCCGTCAATCTTCAGATTCTGAACAAAGTTCAGCTCCACGATATTCTTGTGGAGGTCCGGATCCTGGACCGCCCGCAAGGCACTAAGAATATTTTGTTCGGTCAATTGCATAGTAGAGATTAGAGGCTAGAGATTAGAGGCTAGGGTGAGATTACATAGAGAACTTAGGCATTCTCAACAGATGCGTCATGCACGGGGGCCATTCCTCTTCGTAGTGGCTGACCAGGATGATCGTCGTCTCTGTCGAGAGCAGTTGCAGCAAGTTGAAAATCTTTTCGCGGTAGCCGCCCTGCAACCCTTGGGTCGGCTCGTCGAGCAGCAGCACCTTTGGCGGGCGGATAGCCGCACGCGCCATGAGCACCACGCGCTTGTCGATCGGCGAGAGGTTGCGGTAGCGAGCGTGGATATCGGCAAAACCCAGGTACTCGAGCCACTCCTTCGCCTTCGCGCGTTCTTCCCAGGTGGTATTCTCCGCCCTGCAGAGGTTCCCCGTAAAGCCCGTGCAAAGCACTTCGGAAAGGTCCAGGTCTTCACGGTACTGGAGAGCCAGTTCCGGCGAGAAGAATCCGAGTTTCGCCTTGTGGTCCCAAATGTTGAGGCCATGTCCCGGCCGTTCCCCTAACAAAGTAATGTCGTTCTTGTAAATCTGCGGATGGTCGGCCGTCAAAAGTCCGAGCAGGGTACTCTTGCCCGCACCGTTCTCGCCCATCACCGCCCAGTGTTCCCCCTTGCGCACGGTCCAGTTCAGGTTCTTGAGCACGGTCGTGTCGCCGAACTGGACGTTGACGTTTTTGAGGTCAAACAAAATCTCGGCAGTGGACTGCGAATCAGGTTGGTGAGCCTGCCGAACCACCTGATTTGAATCAACTACAGTTCCCTTCGGCAAGCTCAGGGAACTTCCACGAAGTTCCACGATCTCGTAATCCTTCAGCTCCGCCTTCGTGAACTTGGGTTTCGCGGCAGCACTCGGCAAGTCACCTGCGTACTGCGTAAACGTCTTGTCCGCATAGACGAACGCGGGAATCTCGGGCAGCAGTTCATCTTCGCGGGCGAGGCGCACAGCCAACTTCACTCCCGGGCGCTTCGACAAGTCCACCACGCTCGATGCGAGGTGGCTGCGGAATTCCGGATCCAGCCCTCCGAACAAATCATTGAAATAGATCCACTCGGGCTTTTCCATCCACATGCGGGCGAGCAATACGCGGCGCAATTCCCCGTTCGAAAGGCTCAGGAGCTTGCGTTCCAGAATTTCCGGAGAAAGTTCCGCAATAGAAAGGGCTTCGTCGATTTTTGCGGGGTCGGTCTCAGGCCATGCCATATCGTCGATATAGCGGTCCGTCTGCAAGAAAAACTTCTTGTTCAAAAGCAGGTTCTTTACCAGCGGAGCTTCCTCGTCGTGCAGGCTGATGAAGCGCTGTTGGAAAAACGGGGCCAATGCATGCTGGATTTTCCGCTGCAACGCCTCCGACATCGTCGAGACGTTCTTCTGCTGATTCAAGAAATGCGTGATAACCCTGTCCAAGTCCTCGCCTTCGGTGCTGAAAATCTGCACCTGCGGGAACATCTCTATCAGGGCCTCGAAACGTTTAAATTCCATACTGACAAATATAAAAAAACACCCTTCCGCACTGCGGAAAGATGTTTGTTTTGGAGGAGTAGTACTATTTAGAACTTGTTGAAGAAATCCCACGTGGCTTCGGGCACCCAGCTCTTCTGCTGGCCAGGATCCTTGTGATCCCAGATGTGTCCGCCATTCTGCGTACACCAGCGAACCGGGAAGCGTTCCTCGACCGTAGTGTAGTCGTAGCAGACATGCGGACCATTTCCGCCGTACTCTTGAGCCTTTTCGTTCTTGGCCTTACCGCCTTCGGAATTGAGCTCCAGGATAATGTCGCGGGCGGCACGTCCCATTTCAGGACGGCAAAGATCGTCTTGCAAGCCAAGCACGCCCATCCAGCCGACACCCTTGTTCTGGCGTTGCGGAAGCCAAATGTTGCGTTCGGCGGTCTCGTACACGGCAACCGCGCGGAGCACGTCCTGGTGATTCCAGGAAAGGCCGTTACTGAACATGGAACCGTAGCTGAAGCCTGTCGAGAACACACGGCTGGAGTCAATGCAGAAACTGCTTTCGAGCATGGCAAGGAGTTCGTCAAAGAGAATGTAGTCGTTCTGGTCCCACGGGGCCTGATTGCCGTTGCCTTCGGGAGCCACGAAGATTGCCGTCTCTTCCTTGTCAAGCGGCTTGAGTCCATAGTAACCTTCGTCCTGCACGCCGCCGGCCCAGCCGCCCATGCACTGCATGCCAAAGATTAACTTGTACGGTTTGTTCTTGTCGTAGCTCTTCGGGACATCGATGCGTACGGTACGTGTACCCTTGCTCCACTTGAATTCGAAGTGGGGCTTGTCGCCACGATACTGGTAGTTCAGATTAGGAGCATCCTTGCCGCAGCCGCTCGAAGGTACAGGATCGTTCTTGAGGCCCCAACCATACTCATACTGCGGAGCAGGCGGTGCGGGCTTTTTCAGGACAAGCGCAAGGTTCGTGTCCAGATTCGTAAGGTGAACAGTGAGCGTGTCATAACCTTCCGCAACCACGCGGAGGCTGTCGTTGTCGCCCACTTTAAGGAGAGCCCGGGCGTGGGACTTTTCGCCGAACACGGCAGAAAAGCTCCCGTCGGCAGCGAAGCGGAAATTCTGCTGCGCATTGCCGATTCTTACGCGGGCAAAGTAAGTACCCTTGGCCTTGACGGAAGATTTCATGTTCACCGTTCCCGAGCCGTACAGGGTCTCGTCGATCAGGCGGTTGCCCACCATGTCGAAGACCTGTACACGGACCGGGGAGCCGGAGCCTCCCGCAAAAGAAAGTATACCGTCGTTCACGGAAAGGTAGCCCACGGAGCGGGAAGCCGCAATCCCTTGGACTTGGCCGCCAATCGAAATCTGGCCAGAATCGCCCGGGGTCCCGGGAGCAACCTCGCCCTGATTTCCAGGGGCTTGCTCGCCTTGGTTCCCAGGAGAGACCTCGTCCTGATGGAGGGTAAACTTCCCATCCGCGTCGGTTTGCGCAAGGATTCCCTTTCCGAGGAGCGAGACAGAAGCCTTTTCTATGGCCTTGCCGCCCTCGTCGCTAACCTTCCCGGTGACAGTGAAAGCATTTGCCGCAACAGCCGAAAAGGCGACGGCAAAGCACAACGATACACCTGTTGCCAGTGTACTTTTAATCCAAAACATCCTCATATTGCAATTATTCCTCATATTGCACTATCAAGATATCTTCGTAAAAGGGAAATGTGTCCAGGCTCACACGCATTTCTATGGACAATCAGTCCATGCCAAGCATGTTGGGTTATTCTATGTGGGATGTTTACAATATGGGCGAAATGAATTATCTTGTTTGCGTGAATTCCGTTTTGCTGAAATGTGT
This sequence comes from Fibrobacter sp., assembly GCA_017649565.1. Lineage (GTDB taxonomy): Bacteria > Fibrobacterota > Fibrobacteria > Fibrobacterales > Fibrobacteraceae > Fibrobacter. Next base: position 13,559 of record JAGCGO010000091.1, read on the forward strand.
GCAGGGGGAACGCATCTCCCCTGCCGAAGCGCTCGACCTGCTGAAGAACGCCCCCTGGACCGAAGTCGTTGAAGCCGCCGACTTGGTGCGCAAGCGCATGCACCCCGACAACAAGGTGGGCTACACGGCGTTCCGCATAGTGAACTACACGAACGTCTGCGAGATCACGTGCAGTTTCTGCAGTTTTTGCAGGCCGGCCCACAGCCCCGAAGCCTACGTGCTCAGCCTCGACGAAATCCGCCAGAAGACCATCGAAGCGAAGGCAAAAGGCGCCGACCATATCTTTTTGCAGGGCGGCGTGAACAAGGACATTCCCCTGGACTACTACACCGACGTGCTCAAGATGCTCACGCAGGAGCAGGGCATGAAGGTACGCGGGTTCTCGCCGGTGGAACTCGTGCGCATCGCGGAATTCAACAAGATTACTTTGGACGAACTGCTGGACATCTTCAAGGAGGCGGGCCTCAGTTCCGTACCGGGCGCAGGCGCCGAAATCCTCAGTGACCGCATGCGCCAAATGCTCAGCCCCAGAAAACTCCCCGCGCAGCAGTGGTGCGACACGCTAGCCGCCTGCCACAAGAAGGGGCTCCCCGGCAGCGCGAACATCGTCTTCGGTAGCGTCGAGACTCCCGAGGAAATCATCGAGCACCTGGATTACGTGCGCAAGACCCAGGACATCGCGCAAGGCTTCAAGAGTTTCGTGGTGTGGACGTTCCAGCCGCAGACCGACAAGTTCCCCATCCGGCACGTACGCGGCGACGAATACCTCAAGCTGCTCGCGCTTTCCCGCCTGTACCTCGACAATATCCCCCACATCGAAGTCTCGCTACTCGGCATGGGGCTTTCGCTCGGCGAACTCGGGCTGCACAGCGGCGCCGACGACATCAACAGCATCGTGATAGAAGAAAACGTGCTCAAGAACCACGGACTCACCACCATCGAGGCGGCCGAAGAATTTATCCGCAACGCCGGCTTCACGCCATACCGCCGTTCATTAAATTTTGACTAAGGCAGGAATTGCCATTTCGACTAAATAAAAAAAGCACACCGAGCTTGTCGAAGTGTGCTTATTCGCGCAACGATATGTTGCGTGATTTTTTGCGGCATTTTGAGAGAAAATCAAAAAATCAGTTAAACCCGCCACAATTTGGATCGGTATTATCCTCACAATCGGAACCATAGCCGCTGCCGCACAACATCTGCGTGTACTCCATGTCCACGACATTCATTTCGGGAGCAATGTATTCCTTCTTTTCTTCCATTTTCTTCTCCTTAGCCTGTTTCCGTAAAACAGCCATCTATATAATAATAACGCAAAAAAATGGAATCGGCAACCGGAAATGCCGTTTTTACCCCAAAAAAACAACCCCGGTCATAAAACCGGGGGCTTAACCTTTCCAAAGAATCCCAAAAATCTAGCCAATTTCGCCAATTAGGCGTGCTTGGCGTACTTCTTGAAGCTCTTGACCAGCAGGACAGCGAGTATGCAGTACATTTGTTCTCCTTTCGTCGTTCTTTTTTGCGTTCTGTCGTTGATTTCTCAGAACGGCGCCAATATTAACAATTTTTTACTAACGTTTCAAGGGAAAAAAGTATATAGGAAATACTTTTTTTTCATTACCTAGAAAAAATCCCCCCGACAGCAGATTCCAGGGGTCCATTTGCCCACCCCCCGTTACATTTTACACGGGGAAAATTGGTAAATTTTAGGACATGAAACGCGTTTTACTTACTTGTCTCGCCCTCGCAACTTTCGCAGCGGCATCGCCATCGCTTCAGGTGGACCGCGAGCGCATCGAGGCCGGGCAGACGTTCGGTCTCCAGTTTGTCGTCCCCTTGCAAGAAATCCCGGCCAACAGTGAAGTCGTCCAGATAGAAACTAAGAACGGATTTACCTTCTTGGGCCTCGACAGTACGGACCAGGTCATCCGTCCCGGATTCGAAGACATGTTCTTCGGCGGCGGAAGGGCCTACAAGGCGCGTATTTACACGTTCAAGCTCCGGGCCCCGAAAAAGACAGGCCAGATCAACGTGGGCCAGCTTTTCTGGACAATCAATGGCGAAAGGCAGCCTGTCAGCGGGATTATTCCCGTCAGCGTGCAGCGCTCCTACAACGACGACGCCCTGGCCGTGAGCCTCACCCCGAGCAAGAAGAGCATCTACGAAGGCGAACAGTTCTACGTGACCCTCGGCTTCCACACTTTCGAGCATTTCGAAGGCAACCTCCAGGCCACCGACATGAACACCGGCAGCGACTTCATCGTCCACAGGAGCGACCTTTCCAACATGGAATTCAAGCCGGTCGAAGGCGCCCGCCGCGAAATGCAGGCCAGCGCAAAGTTCGCCTGGCTCAGCCCCACCAAGAGCGGTAACCTCCAGATTCCCGCTTTCAAGTTCAAGTACACCAAGCGCGGCGAGCCCAAGATTGTCGAAGAGAAGAAGCAGATGGGCAACATGTCGTTCTCGAGCAGGAGCGTCAAGCAGGAATCCGTCGAGACCGAAGCCGCCACCCCCGTCGTGAACATCAACGTAAAGCCCCTCCCCGCCGAAGGCCGCCCGGCCAACTTCTCGGGGATGGTCGGCAGCTACAGCTTCGACGCCCAATTCGACAAGGACCACCTGAAAGTCGGCGAGGCGCTCACGCTTTCCATCACCATCAAGGGCGACGGAACCCCAGGCACCATCACCGACCCGAAACTGCCCAGCTTTGACGACTTCCGCTCCGTGCCGCCCGAAAACAGCATCGACAAGAAGATTGCCGGCAGCAAGGTCGTGACGACAAAGAACATCAAGATTTTCCTCTATCCCAAGAAGAAGGGTTCTTTCGAAATCCCGGAAATTTCGTACTCGTGGTTCGACCCGGCCAAGAGGGCATACCAGTCCGAAACGCTCGGCCCCTGGACCATCGAAGTCGAGAAGGGCGACGCCTCGGCCGAAGCGGCATTCATGCCGGCGGCAACGCGTCCCACGGCCGTACAGAAGCAGGAAATCGAGGCACTCGGCAGCGACATCCGCTTCATTCACAAGGTCTCGGGCAAAAAAGAATCCCCCACGCCCCACAGGGACATCCTGTTCTGGATTATATTCCTCGCGGCTATCCCGTTCTACCTGGTCTCCGCAGGGATGATCCGCCGCCACCGCAAGCACAGCAGCGACGCAGCGCTCGTCCGCAAGGGCAAGGCCAAGAAGATGCTCAAGGCGCGCTTCGCCGATGCGCACACGGCCATGCAGAAGGGTGACGTCAAGGCATTCTACGCGGCACTCGAGGCAGGCCTCATCGACTACCTGAGCGACATCACCAACCTGGAATTCAAGGGCATGACGCGCAACCAGATGAAGCAGGAACTCGAAAAGCTCGGGCTCGGCGCCGACAACATCGACGCTATCGACAAGTGGCTCGAGAAGTGCTCCTTCGCGCGCTTCGCTCCGGTGAACCCCAGCCCCGAGGAACAGGGATCCATGCTCAAGGACATGGAAAAACTTTGCGATGGACTCGGCATACTCAAATGAACGACGGGAAAACAGGCGGGAATCGAGAATGAAACACTATCTTACATATCTTTTGCTGGCCATTTTCGCGACATCGGCTTTCGCGGCAAATGAAACGTGCCCGGGAATTGAATCCGGGACGAAGGCCTACAACGAAGGCGAATTCGAAAGGGCCATCGACGAATGGCAGACCTGCATCGACAACGGCTACCAGAACGCGGACCTTTCCTACAACCTGGGCAACGCCTACTTCCGTAACGGGCAACTCGGGCTGGCCATCTACAACTACAAGGTCGCTCTCAAGCTGCGTCCCAACGACGACGACTTCAAGCACAACCTGGAATACGCCCAGGCCATGACCAAGGACAAGGTGGACGACGAGGAAGAGAACCCGATCCTTTCCGCGCTGTACAAAGCGCACCACGCGATGTCGCTCAAGGCCCAGCTGTTCACGCTGCTCGCATTGTTCTGGATTATCGCGCTCGTCTGCGTCCTACGAATCATCGTTCACGGCGACCGCGCCAAGAACGCTTGCACGGGCGCCGTGTTCGCCGTGACTGTCATATTCGGCATCATTGGCACCAGCGCCGCCTACAAGGTGTTCGTCGCGGAAACGGAAATCACGGGAGTCGTCACGGCGAAGGACGCAGACATCACCAGCGCCCCGAACGACCGTTCACAGACCCTCAATACACTTTCCGAAGGTACAAGCTTCGAAGTGCTCTCGGAGCAGGGCAACTTTGTAGAGATACGACTGGGAGATGCCATCCGCGGATTCGTAAAGAAATCCAACGTCGGTATCGTCAGGTAGTCATTTAGGATAAACTTTTATCCGCGGATGCGCAGCTTCGTTTCGAACTTCACATCGCCGAAACATTCAATCTTTGCATAAAGGAACTTTGCCGGGGTCTTCTTGGCAAAATGTTCTGAGTACCAGCCATCTTCGCGGATAGCGTAGGACAGTTTCTTGTCCAGCTCGACCGTCACGCGGCGACAACCCGAAACCAGGACTTCAGCCGTCGATCCGTGCAGTTCCACAGATGCATCCGGATGCAGGTGGAAGGGAATTTCCAGGGAAACAGGATGCGCACACTGCAGGGAATCCGTGATGACGAACTCGTCCTTGTCGCGGTCGTACTTGACCTGGCGCGTATGCGTCACGCCCTCGGAGGCGTAGCCGTCATGCGAAGCGGTGACTTCGCCCGCGGCCTCGTCGCTAGAAACGGTGTTCACCCTGTAATGGTTCAGCCACATTGTCGGGCCGGCCTGCTCCGCCTGGTTCTTGCCGTTCACGCAGACCGTATTGTGGGCAATCGTGCCCACGAAGTAGCGACGCAAATCCGCATGCGTATGGTCGGAGAATGAACCCGGGTCGACAAAGACAGGATGCCCGTCGACATGCAGCACGAACGAAAGCGCGTCGGCATGGCCATGCGCAGCGACACTCAGGTAGCCCAGCGGCGCCGCATCGAAATGCAGGAATGTCTCGCGGGGAGTCCCGTCGGGAGTGGCCGCAGGGACAGCCTTCTTAAAGATGAAATGGCCACTCTGCACAAAGAACGTGTTTCCATCCTGGACCGGGGCACACGGGAGCGACTCGAATTTTTTCCTGCCCTCGGTGCCGAACAGGACGGTATTCTTGTCGTCCCAGACAAGCCCTTCCCGCTTGAACGCGGAGTCCTCGAAATATGTCGCGAACGAGATCAGCAGAGACTTGAAGTTGTTGAAATGTCCATCAATATCTGTCCGCAGAACGTACTCGTCGTCGATATCGCCGTACATCGGATTGTTGAACTGACAATCCAGGAAAGCGTTCATGTAGCGCGCCATGGCGTACAGGCGGTCGTTGTAGGTTTGGGAGAACTCTATCCCGGCACTCCTGCCCACGATAGCCGCAATCAGGAACAGTTCCCCTACGAACTGCACATATTCCGCAGATTCCTCGCGGTTCACGCCTTCCGACGTGTTCTGCCTGAGAATTTCGCGTTCCAGACCGCTGACTGCATATTTCTGGCGAGACGACCAATGCGGAATCTTCCATGCCACGGTAGCCAGGAAAAGGCCCACGTACTCGACAACCAGCTGGCTGTTTGCCGAGGAATAGAGCGACGGGTGGAGATAAGAGTATTCCGCATGTTCGCAGACAATCGGCATCCACACGTCGCCGATAAATTCGTCAATGGCACTGTCGCGCTTGCGCAAATCATCCACGTCGAGCACGTGCCAGCAGAGATACCAGCAGATCAGGCGCAAGTTCACCTCGATATTGCTGAACCAGTTCACGCCGAGCATGTAGGGGTTCGTCTCCCTCCAGGTGGCGAGATAATGGCAGAACAGCACAAGGTACTTTAGCTCCTTGCTTGTCTCGTATGCAAGCGCGAAGTGCAGCAGGAACTGCATGCGGTTCACTTCCCACACGTACTTCACGTTGCCGTTGCGGCCACTAAAAACGTCTATGTCGTTAGCGAAAACCGAGGGGAACCGCTTACCCGTCGAGATGTCCAGATGCCAGTCGATCTCCTTGAAGATGTCGACATGGGAATCAAAAATCGGATAGGGCAAGTGGGCATCGGGCGTATCGATAATGCCACAATCGGGAATCGGGAGACTCACACCGAAATCGTCTTCCGCAAGCCTGTCAAAGAAACGGTTCCGGACAAACTGGCGGACACGATATAGAAACTCCCCGGCCGAAACGCTATGCATTTTTAGATTCTCCTTCGCTAAGACGTCGCTTTATAATTATAGGATTTTTTTACAGAAAAAACGGTCTTTTTCTGTACAACATCAGAAATATGGACGTCTAGAATTAGTTGAACCTGAGCATCAACGCGATTTCAAACTGCAGGATCTGGCGGAGATGAGCGGTTTCGTCATCCAGTTTCTCGTGAATTTGCCTATACTCGATATAGGAACTCATCGAGGCAATCTTGTTGAACTGGTAACCGGCACTCGGGCGGATAAACCATTCATGCGTACGGGAAGGCACAGTACGGTCCGTCTTCGAAAGCTTCGGCTTGTACGCCACAGGCTCCCAGTCATCGAATTTCCACGACCTGAAGACGCCGTCGGTACCGCTGTCCTCGTTCCACATGTCGTAACCCGGATCATGATCGTACTGCTTGCGGATGCTCTTCTTGTAGTCGTAACCGGCAGTGAGCTTCAAGTCGATATCGTTTTCCAACTTGAAATACCACTTCCACAGCTGGAAACCGCGCTTCGTCTTGAGCGGATAGGAAACCGAGAAGTCGTCACCCACGTTGATGTCGAAGTCGTTATACAGCGAAGTGTGGATCCACGGGGTTTCCCAGAAGTACTTCGACGTGTCGATACCGTGTGCGGAAGAGTCCGGCCAGCTCGTGATTCCGATGACTTCTTCCTTGGGCCTGCGGTCCACATCCTGGATTCTCAGGCGGACGGCATTTTCTATACGGATATTCTTCTGCGTGAGGAAACTCAGGCGGATAAGCGGGTTGAAGTTCCATTCCGTGCTCCAGGAATCTTCGGCGCTCTGGAACGGGCGGACCGTGGTGATGTAGGTGTAGTCGAGGCGGCTGTTCGCCGAAACGCTACGGAAGCCGTTCAGGAACGAAATCCTCTGCGAGAAGTTCGGCACGTTGATGCCGATACCAATCTTCGGCCAGACGGTCGTCGTGTCGAGATACAGCGGATATTCACGCGACTGCGCGAAATCTTCCTTCCACTGCAGATCGCCATTCACGCCGATATCCCAGAAGGGCAGCGTGATGCCGGTTCCCGTCTGGAACGCGCGGGAGACCGAGTGACGGAAACTTCCCTGGTACACAAGCGTATCGACATGGCGGTTGCGGTATTCCGCGAAGTCCCTGAAATCGTCGCGATGGTCAAGACCCATGTCGCCGGACACGATATTCCACAAGCCGCGGTTGCGGTAGCCGTTGCCGATACCGAGACCGTAGAGATAGTACTGGAACGGTGTCACCTTCTGTTCTTCGTACAACTGGGCAAGCGTAAAGTTCTCGCCGACCGTGTTGGTCGTCGCATTCCACCCGAACCGGATTTCACGCCAGCGGATCTTGTCCATGCCGCGGGCAACCACGTTCTCCCTGCCGAAGGACCTCACGAAATCGAGAATCTTGAATGTCGGGTTGAAATCGAAACGGTTTGTCTGGGAAATGGTCCAGTAATTCTTCTCGACATTGGTTTCGTCATAGATGCTGTAGTTGTCCGGAATCGTCTTCAACTGGCTGAAGTCCGAAGAGAACGACGTCGTGAACGGAATGAACGGAATAATCGCCGGGTTGAAGTTCACACGGAACTGCTGCGTCCTGGAACGTTCGTTACGCAGGATGCCGTAGGACTTGCCGTATTCCCTCGAGCCCACGCTGTCGACCTTGTAGAACGACGTGGTATCGTAGCGGATCACATAGCTGTCCGGGTTCTGCAAGTCGATCGCCATGGGCTTTCCGTCGGCATCCACCTGCGGGATGGTGTCGTAAGGGATAATGACCGTACTGTCCCTAGAGATGTAAACCTTGCGGTCCGTATGGTCGTAATCGAAGACCACGTCGCTTGCGAACAGGCCGCCATCATCCGGAGAGAAGAAGTTCTCCTTGACGAACGCCTCGCGGTCGCCACCACCAAACATGTCGCGCTTGACATTGATGCTGTAAGTCGTCGACAAGAAGTTGAAGATGTTCCAGCGCATGTTCAACTTGTGGGACAAGTCTGTCGTGTAGGTCACTACCTTGTCTACCTGCGGTTCCACGAAATCGGGATCGCGGTCCTGGTCCACATAGCGGATATAGCTCAAGTCGAACAGCGTGAGGTCGAATGTCTGCGGCCACGGTTCGAATTCGATCTTCGAGAAGTCGGACGCCCAGCCGTAACGGGCAAGGCCACCGAACGGAGTCAGCTTGAACATGCTGAACGTACCCAGCTTGTACTCGATGGTCGTGTGGTAAGAGTAGGTCGAGTCAGCGCTCGTCGTTGCGCGGCCCTCGGATTCGCGGTAAGAATAGCTCCATGCCGGACGTTCCAAGAGCACCTGCGAAAGCACTTCGGCCAGGGCGGATTCGTCAGCCTTGTAGTCCTTGCTATAGCTTAAGCCCAACGTCTTGTCGCGGGTGTACGATTCATAACCCTTGGACTTGCCTTCGTCGCGGAGTTCCTGCTCCTTCTTGTTCGAAGTCACGCTCAAGTCGTTCTTGAACATATCGCCCGTAATGTCGGAGAAGCTGCTCTTCTCAAGAATCATGTCGTCCGTCGGTTTCATGTACGGACGCTTCGTAGAACTGGCGTAGCCCAAGCTCAACGGGATGTGGAAGCCCATACTGTCGCTCAGGAACTTGTTCAGCGCAAAGTTAATATCGCCGGAAACGTCGAGCTGAGTTGCCGCCTCGGAAAGCTTGGGCTTGGGTGAACCACCGGAAGTGGAGAGCGTCGCGAAGTCACCGTCCTGGTAGCGCACCGCACCAGAAACAGAGATGAAGTCCGCGAAGTCGACCTGGCCACCGACACGTGCGGCATAGCCCCATTCCGTATCCATGTCGGAAAGGCGGAGATCGTTGATCCAGAATTCACCTTCGAGGTCTTCGGGCGAAGCGCTGGAGTCGGCAATAATGACAAAGCGGATCCAGTCGATGTTCGTAATGGAGGGATTACCCACCAAGCGCAGGCGTTCTTCACGTTCGCCGTCGAGTTCCTTCACGACCGGTTCAAGGAAGGGCGGACGGCGGCCGCGCTTCAACTGCGAGAAGTCCATGATGTTCATGGAGAACGCGTTATCAAGCCAGTTTCTCTCGTGGCAATCCTGCGGACGGTCCGGACAGGGATTTTCCAGATCGGCCGGGCGGAAGCTCCATTCGTAGTAGTCGCTAGAACCTTCGAGCGAGCCTTCACCGAACTGCAAGGCAAATCTTACGGGCACCGAGGTCGCATCCGCCACCTTGTTCTCGTAATGGATTTCCATCTTGATGGACTTGTACATGGAGAAGTCTTTGCGGTCCGTCTCGAAAATACGGGTCACGCCCACTTCCTGTCCAGGTTTCATCTTCTGGTACTCAAGCCTAAGCGCAGTCTCCTTCAGCGGGGCGTTCGTGTCGGTATCGCGTTCCGTCTTGATATTGGGAGACTTGAAATAGGTATTGGAATTTTCGCGGTTGTTAAGGGTTGTCACCTTAAGGTAGCTCGTGTCGCGAGAATCCACCGTCCCGGAAACCATCGTCTCGACGCCGTTCACTTCCACCACCTGCGAATTCTCGGAAGTCGTCGTCACGTAGCGGTCGGCAACCGTCGTTTCTTCCCAAGCGTTGCCCATGACGCCCAAGCTCACGATCTGCACCTTGGACTCGGCGACACCGGGATTCAGGTTTCCAAGCCAGACACGGGTGAACTGAGCGCTAGAAAGGATGCTCTGGTAACTGCCGCCCACCGGAGATACAATAGTATCGTACTGGCTCAGCGGAATGCGCCACCTGCGCCAGCCGTTCCTGAGGGTCTCCATGATGGGAGAAGTCGTATCCGAAAGGTCTATGCGATAACGGACGAAACTGTTGTCCTTATCCAAGGAACCGTTGCGGTTGATATCTTCGGTATCGTACTTGCGCTCGCCGGAGTTATCTTCCGTACCGTTGATATATATCGGAGGATCGCTGTCGTCGTCGTATTTATCGGAATAGTCGTCGCGGGCAATGTCCACGGTCGAAGCGTCGACATCGTTCGACTTGAGGTCGCAATCGTTGGCCCCACGGCAAATCCACACAGACACGGAGTCCGCTTCTTCGGAACCGGAGACACCGTCGATACCCTTGTCATGGAGAGGCGTCGTCGTTCCCAAGTCGTTTTCACCGTCGTAATACCCGTTCGGCGCACGACCATTGATCGAAATGTCTTCACTAATAAGACCCAGGTCAATGTAGATGGAACCCACGTTACCGCGGGCAACAATCTCGATATACTTCATGTCGCTCAGGTCCTGGTAGTACGAACTGTTCGGACGCATGATACCACCCCAGGAATTGCCCATGAGGTTGTCGTTCGCACGCAGGGTCATCTTGAGCACGGTCAGGTGCTGGTTGTCGACATCGGAGTTGCCTACATTCGGATAGATGTACTTGTAAAGCTCGGTACTGTTGCTATGCCAAATGAACTCGCCCTTGTGACGGTAGTCCTGGCTTGCAATATAGGTCTGGGTCCCTTCAACGCCACCCGGAGGAGACGCCGGATACCAGGAGAGCCTGGACAGCGGGTACATGAGGCCAGTCGCCGTCGCTTCGAAATCCTCGACCAAGGCGTCATTGGATTCGCTCGTATTGGCATTGTGACGGCTGCTCGCGAATTCGGCCTCGAATCTCCAGTTGGACACGGCCTGCGTCTCGATCAGCGGGATCATGTTGACAAGCGTCGTAAGCGCGGAGACGGTGTCCTGCAGGCGGAGGTTCATGCCCCAGAGGAAGCTATGGTACGGTTCGTTGCCAAGCGTCGGGGTCCTGGCCGTCGTGCTCTGGCTCTTGTACAGCGCGGTAATGCCGAACACGGAACCATTGCCGAACCCGTAACGTTCCAAAGGCAACTCGGCACGGGCACCCAGCAATAGCTTGTTGTCTATCTCGAACAGGGGCTCGCACTCGAACGTCACCTTGATTTCCTTGTTGGGGTCCAAGGCTCGCTCGCTCAAAAGTTCAATTTGGCCCAGCTCGTAGTTGACCTCGTAGTCCACGTCACGGACAAGTACGGTAGAACCGGCGGTAAGCTTTTCGGAACCCGGAGAGATATCCATACAGGAACCCGCGCTCACGGAGTAGCTGGAATTGGGGTCGCGAACGCTGATCGTGGAATTACGGCGCTTGCCGACAGACTCGAAGTAGAACCTGCTGGCGTAGCGGTTCAGGTTATAGACCGGGAGCGTGTAAAGCTGGGACATCGCCGCCGAAGTATCCAGGTCACGCAACGGTTCCAAGCAGTTTTCCGCAGCGCGCTTTTCCGGATTCGAGTACTTCTTGTCGATATAGTAGGAGACGGGCTTACAGGGGAGCCACATTTCGCCGGTATAGCTACCCGTACCGTCTTTCTTGAAAATCGTAGCATCGTTGACCAAGGGAGCGCCGGAAATCGAATCGGCAACGCCCAACTGCTTCAGGAAGGAGTTCGTCACGCCGGCCTTGTTCTTCATGCGCAGGACGAAGTTGCTCGAGCTTGCGTCGGAAATGCCGATAGAATACACGTTCCTGAGCATGAGCTTGTCAATATCCGTCAGTTCCGAAAGCGTAGCGTCCCACTGGACAAGGACAAGTTCATCGCCATTGCGGACACCACGCCCCTTACGTGCAGTACTGTCGGAATTCCAGCTCGCGGCAATCACCGTATTGCGGTTCGCCCCGGAAATCTTCAGGATACCCGTCTTGTTATCGAAGTCGTAATCCTCCTTGGGGATGGCCATCATGCGGGTCACTTCCTTCGTGATCTTCTTGCCATCGGGAGTTATGTAAACGAGCTTCATGTCTTCAAAGACATCGTTGCTTTTATCGACCTTCGTCGTGATGCGCTTGTAAAGCTTCAGGTCATCGGCCTTGAAATAAGGAGGGGCTCCTCCCAGGATCACGTTCTTGATGTAGTTCTTTCTCGCATTGTAGGTCAAGAAGTAGTACCGGTAGGAGACGAACTGCTTGTCGAGCACCTGGAATTCCGTAGTGGACTCGCTAGCGTTGATGGAGTATTCTTCCTGGCTTCCACCATCCTGAGAAGCAATCGTCGTGAGGCGCCAGTCGCCCAGTTTCCAGTCGGCCTTGATACCGAAAAGGCCCTGGTGCTGTTCGGAGTAACCGGTCAGTTCAGTACCCGAAAGAGTCAGGGAGGTCGTACCGGCTTCCACGCGCTGCAAGATATAGTCCTCGAACTCGTCCTTGTACGATTCCTCGTAGACCACGCGGACCTGGTTCTTGACCCCGAGGCCGCTTTCGACATTATTGATTTCGACCGTGATATAAGGACCGATTTTGCCCTTCACCATGAAACTCGGGTCGTACGAGAGCGACGGGGACGGCCAGAGGCTCGTATTGTCGCTACCCGGGGCGTCGTCCTTCTCGCCATAGCCCTTGAGACGGATGTCCATCGTACCCTGCAGCATGAGTTTCGGCTTGTCGAGACCGAAGTCCCTCATCCACGCAGGCATGTTCACCGGGATGGTAATGTCAAAAACGGAACCGGTCTCCGGGGCCTCGTAGCCTTCGTTCGCCTGGCCGACAAGGCCGTTCAGCCACAGGCGCCTGCGGCCCACGTCGTACATGTCGGAAACGTAGTCCGCCAGTTCGGGATAGTGCGCCGTCCAAAGTGTCGTCGTGTCGCGGGAAACGCCGTTCACGCGCTTCTCGCTCACGTCGAGTTCACGGGTGGCAATGTCGATATCGTGGCTGAATACACGGCCCTTGCTCGTGTTCATCAGGCCCGGGTTTGCCCCGACACCGTTAAAGGGCAGAAGGTTGTCGAGCGGAGCCGCCGACGGAGGAAGCGCGATGTAGTTGAGGGTCGGTTGCCATTCCGTCTCGGCCGGATCCGGCTGGGATCCCGTGGAATCCGCATCAGAAGACTGCGCCTCGGACGCGGACGTCGCCTGAGCAAAGGCGAAACCCACCGCGATAAGCGCACCAGCAAGGCCATTCAAGAAAGCCCTATGTAACCGTCTTCTAAAAATCAACAACCTCAAAATACAGAATTAGGCGTTACAAAATCCACAATATGTGGCGCAAATTTAAAAAATTCAAGCAAATTACGGACCTCACGCAAAAAAAAGTTCGCGTTTAGACCCATCCGCCGACGACAAGGGAAAAAAGTCGCAAACGGCAAGCCTGCAAGTTTACGCCATACATGGAAAAACAAAGTAAAATATGGCTAAGGTGCCGGCGGATCCTGCGGAGCCGGGGCGGCGACGGGCTGCGCCTGTTGGGGCTGCGCCGCGACAGGCTGAGCGCCCGGCTGTACGGGAACCATGACCGACTGACCCGACTGTGTCGGGACCACGACAGCCTGACCTGGCTGTATAGGAACCATGACGGCATTGCTTCCCTGCTGAACCGTGACCATGACAGGCTGGTTCTGCTGGACGACATAGGTGCCCTGCCTGTAAGCCACGGCCTGCGATGCAGCCTCGTTCATGCAAGCATTAAGGAGAGTGGGATGCTTCCGGCCCACCAAGCAGGTGGTCTTGACCTCCTGGCCACGGGTAAACTTGGACTTGGCCACCAGATTGCCATTCAACGAATAATTGAAATTCCCATGCATCATTCCCTGGACGCACCGACCAACGACATTAATCCGGTTGCCGTAAGAATCGTTGTAATACCACTGAGCATTCTTCATGTGCAGACCCATGCAGTTCGGAAGTCCCCGCATCGAATCTGGCGTCTGGTAGCGTTCATAACCGCTAGCACACGAAGTGAGGATGAACGGCGTTCCCATCAACACCGCTAACACCATACAAATTCCAAAACCCTTTTTCATATTTTACCTCTTTCGCCAATATAGAATTCATCCATTTCGTCCGTCAGCGCAGAGAAGCGGAACCAGCCCATGCACGCCCGAATTATACGCGCTCGGGATCTTGGGCGCGGCGGGCTTCTAGCACTTCCTGCATTTCCCGCGTCAAAAGGGTCGCCGCCTGGCTCGGCGGATACCCCAGGAACTTCTCGATGGGGATAGGCTCCAGCACATCCAGGTCGTAGTGATACCGTTCCCTAGGAGGGGCAGAGAACATACGGTCGTGCTTCCTGAGCCCGACAGGATCGTTACCGCCGATGTAGATGGGGACGACATCGCACTTGGAGTGGAGGGCAAACCGGGCAGCCCCCTTCTTGAACTGCCAGCGTTCCCCCGGCACGGAGCGCGTCCCTTCCGGGAAGATAATCAGGCAGTTGCCCCGCTTGAGCGACTTGTCCGTTTCGACCAACTGGTCCTCGAACGTCTTGGAATTCACGATATAGATGGCGTTCACGATGCCCTTCATGAAGCGGTTCTGGCCCAGGCTCCCCTTCACGATGCAGTCGGCATTGGGGATCAGCGAGAACAGGATGACCACGTCCAGGATAGACGGATGGTTCGCCACGACAACCTTGGACCTAAGCCCCTTCAGCCGTTCACGATGCTCCACGCGAAACCTGCCGCAGCCAAAGTAGGCGACATGCGCAATGGCCAGCTTGTGCGAGAAATGCACGGCAAGCCTCGCCAGGCGGCCAAACCTCTCCCTGGAAAAGCCCGACAGCACATACAGCACGGGGAACAGGATTGTCGCTAAAAACAAGCTGCCCACTCCGAACCAGACGAACGTCATCACCTTGATGAATACGCGCCAGCAGTAGGCAATCCGTCGCAAGACAAACATCACACGTTCTCCACGAGGATCTTCTTGAGGAGCCAGAGCGCCTGCTCGGCGGCAAAGTGCGTTTCCGGGATTTCGTCGATATCCACATCGATAGCTCCGGGCTGGGCAACGGACGAAAGCCGCAAAGCCATGGCACAGGGCACATTTGGATAGCCGTCGACAACGGAGGCGTACGTTTCGGGGACAAGCTCGTCAGAAAACAGGAATATGCGTTCGTCGCCTTCGCCCGTAGAAAGCGCATCGGCGCAGTCTTTCAAGCCGTTCAAAAAGGATGCTGCCCCGGCATAGGCGGCAGAGTAACCGGCCATATTCTTTTCGACAATCGTCGCGCAAGAGACGGGGGCGTTGAACACGGAGAGGCTGAATGCCGCGGGCGTCACCGTATCCGTCTCGATCAGGTGCTCCGAAATTTTCAGCTGCTGCCGGACCTCACCGAATTCCGAGGCAAACGTGATTTTCGCCTCGGGAAGACCCTCCGAGACAAAATGGTTCACATAGACAGCCATCCTGGTGACATCGCTAAGCCGACGCCGCATGAGCATCGGCACGAACGGGAGAGCAGGCACTGCGGATATGCGGGAAACATCCTTTTCCCCGCGCACAAAAGCCGCCAAATCCTCGGCGGCTTCCAAACCCGGAGCCCAGAAACTGTATTTGGTAATATGGACGAATCTGGACATTTCAATAATTGGAAAACAAGAATAATATGTAAATATAATTTAAAAATATTTGACATTTTTTCTATATTTGGTTGGGAAAAAAACATAAATAACGCAAAAAAGATTTATGGAAGACCTGAATTCGAAAATCAAGAATGTCATCATTACCTCCCTGGAACTTGAAGATATTACGCCGGCAGACATCGACGACGATGCTCCGCTTTTCGGCGAAGGAGAGGGCCTTGGACTCGACTCCATCGACGCGCTGGAACTCGGCCTTGCCATCAAGGAAAATTTTGGTGTCTCCTTCACTGCAGTAAACGACGAGACCCGCAAGCATTTCGCCTCCGTAAACTCCTTGGCCGCCTTTATTACGGCCAACAAGCAAAATGACTAATATGGAAAAGTCAGAAATCTTGAAAAGACTCCAGGACGCCCTTGTTTCTGAATTCGGCCTGGATAGCAGTAAAGTCGTACCGGAAGCCCGTCTCTACGAAGACCTCGACCTCGATTCCATCGATGCCGTCGACCTCATCGTAAAACTCAAGTCCATGCTCCCGCGCAATATCAATCCGGAAGTGTTCAAGTCCGTACGCACACTGCAAGACGTCGTTGACGCCATATACGACCTCATCCAGGAACCGGGCGTGAAAAAATGAGAACCGCGGCGGGAAAGATTTCCTTTGCCGCCCTTTCGGTTCTTTACCCAGGGCTCATCTTTTGTGGTCTCTATTTTGGGGGGCTGCGCCCAAGGGTCCTGAGCATCGTCCTGCTCGCCATCGCCTTCGTCAACCTTCTCACGCTCATCAAGACTATAGGAAAAGGCTGGAAGCAGGCCCTGAAAAGCGGCATGCTCTTTCTCCTTGCCCTCGCCTGCGGCATCATCGCCTGCACAACCGACAGCATCCTTTCCCTAAAATTCTACCCGGTCGCCGTAAGTGCTGCACTCCTCGTCCTTTTCGGATCGACGCTACTGTTTGGCCCCAGTTTCGTATTCAAGCTGGCATGCCTCGGCGACAAGACCCTGCAAAAATCGGCCTTGCGCCAATTCGTAGAGCCCTATTGCTTCAAGGTGACCATCATCTGGTGCGCTTTTTTTATTTTTAACGGAACCGTTGCGGCATACACGTGCTTCCTTGGCTCCGACAAGCTATGGGCCCTCTACAACGGGCTACTTTCCTATGTCCTCATGGGGCTCCTGTTCTCTGGGGAATTTATCTTTCGGAAAAGAATGCAAAAAAAGATGAACCAGTATAAATACATATCCAGCCTTACACGTGATTCAAGAAGCGCCGACTCTCTTTTCGCCTTCGACGGCAACGGGGACCACAGCGTAAAGACATGGGGAGACTTCACAGCCGACGTCTCCAAGGTACGTCAGGAAATCGAGGACAAACCGCAAAAAGCTTGGCTACTGAATTTCGAAGACAGCTACTACTTCATGGTCGCCCTGCTCGCCGTGATGCAGGCCGGGAAGGCGGCAAAGATTTCCGCGAACCACTCACAGGAATTCGTCAAGGAAATTTGCTCTGAAGACGTCTCGTTCATGACCGACCACGCCGCCGGGGAAGCCTTCCAGATCCAGGACATCCTCAGCAGGCACGAAGATGACGGCAAGTGGGTCATGTTCGACCCGAAAAAAGCCGACGTGGACGTGTACACCTCGGGAACGACGGGAAAGCCAAAGGTCTCGCCCAAGAAATTCATCCAGTTGGAAGACGAAGTCAACATATTCGCAAGCCAGTTCCTCGGGAAATACGAAAACGCATTTGTCATCCGGACGGTAGACCACCACCACATTTTCGGGCTCACCTTCGCGCTTATGATGGCGCTGATGAGCGGGACCCCGATCCGCAGGAATATCGTCGCCTTCTCCGACGAACTCAAGGAACTCAAAAAACGCAAGCTCGTGATCATCGCAAGCCCGGCATTCCTGAAGCGCCTTGCCGGTTCGAAATACGGAAGCATTGATTTCATCGAGCCCCCGTTCATCCTGTCGGCAGGCGGAGCACTCCCCGAAGACGCTGCGGCCGCAACGGAACGTATCCTCAAGTACTGGCCCACCGAAATCTACGGCAGTACCGAAACAGGTTGCATGGCACACAGGCAGAGCAAGAACGGCCCCCTCTACACACCGTTCCCGCACAACATCATCACGCTCACCCAGGACGGATGCCTCCACGTGGAATCCCCCTATATCTACGACGAAGGCGGGTTCACGACTGCCGACCTCATCAAGCTCGAGCCAGATGGACGGTTCATGTTGCTTGGACGCACCGGTTCTATCGTCAAGATCGAAGAGAAGCGCATTTCCCTCCCCGAAGTCGAGATGCGAATCCGCCAGACAGGGCTAGTGCAGGACGTACGCGTCATCGCCATGGCGGGCAAGCGCCAATTCCTCGCGGCAGCCGTCGTCCTCAACCAAGACGGAAAGGAAAAGTTCAAAGGAGCAAGGAAACTCGAAATGAACAAGTTCTTCCGGAACTTCCTTTCGCAATACCTTGAGCTGATTGTCATTCCCAAGCGCTGGAGGTTCCCCGACGAACTCCCGCAAGACGCCATGGGCAAAATCAAGACGGCAGACATCCAGGCCCTGTTCGAAGAAAACCCAGAAGATACGAACTGCAAGATCCATAACGTGAACGTGCAGGGAAACACGGCGACCATCGAAATGGAAATCCCCGCGACGAGCGATTTTTTCAACGGGCATTTTGAATCCTTCAAGTTGCTCCCGGCCGTGGCCCAGGTAAACTTCGTCATGAAACTTGCGCACAAGTACCTGAACGCCCCCCTCTCGATGCAAAAGATCCAAAGGACAAAGTTCACAAGCCCGATCCTCCCGGACACAAAAGTCATCCTGGAACTTTCCTACGACAAGGACTCAGGACGCATCGCATTCAACTTCAGCAGTAGCGAAGGCAAGAAGTACTCGAGCGGTAGCGTCAAGACCGGAGCGGAAGCGTAGGCCATGCAGGATTCTATCTATTGCGCAATCATCCCGGTATATAGGCACGAAAATACAGTCGAAGCCGTGGCACGGAGCATTGTCCAAAAAGACATCCACGTATTCATCGTCGACGACGGGAACACGCCCGAAGCCAAGAAAATCCTCGAGGATATTGCCCAGAAACTTCCGGGAATCACGCTCATCTCCTACGCCCAAAACAGCGGAAAGGGCTATGCAGTGACCCAGGGGCTCGAAGCCGCTCAGAAAGCCGGTTTCGCATACGCCGTACAAATCGACGCCGACGGACAACACGACCTGAACGCACTGGACTTTTTCATCAAGGCGTCCAAGAAGCACCCCGACAACCTGATTTCGGGATTCCCGCAATACGATGCCAGCGTTCCCAAGAGCCGCGAAAACGGGCGCAAGATAACGAACTTCTGGATTGCCATCGAGACCCTTTCCTTCGACATTCCCGATGCCATGTGCGGGTTCCGCGTATATCCGATCAAGCAGACGCTCCCCGTCATCCGCAAGCTATCCAACCTCCGCATGGGATTCGACATCGAAATTCTCGTAAAGCTCAAGTGGAAAGGCATGGAGATGAACTTTTACCCGATCCAGGTGACATACCCGGAAAATGGCATTTCCAATTTCCGCATGGTCAAGGACAACATTTCCATCTCGTGGATGCACACCAAGCTCTTCTTCAGTATGCTGGTCCGCCTCCCCGTCCTCCTCGCAAGGAAACTCAGGAAGAATGGCTAGCAACCAAATACATTGGTACGATCGGAAGGAAGTGTCGGCGGGGACGTCCTGGACGTTCACCTTCATGTTCCTCATGGTGAAGTACCTGCCGCGTCCGCTGCTTGTCGCGCTCTCGGCCATAATATGCTTCTTCTTTTTCCTCGGAGCAAAATCGGTCCGGAAAAATTCGATGTCCTACCTGAATAGGGTCGCAAAGGCCACCGGGCGAAAAAAGCCGACAGCCTTCGACTGTTACAAGCATATCCTCAGCTTCATCTTGCAAATGCTCGAAAAGCAACTCAGCTGGATGGGACGCCTCAAGGTATCCGACCTTACAAAAAATGCAGAGCGTGAAGAATTCCTGAAAAACATTACAAGCGGACACGGCGCCATCCTCCTGACATCGCATCTCGGCAACCTGGACATGTTCCGGTCCCTGGGCGATATCGGCGGGAACGCCAAGATAAAGAATTTGCGCATCTGCCCCATCGTCGATATCGAGAATTCCTCCAGGTACAACAACCTGCTGCGCAAGCTGAACCCGGAACTGATGGACAACATCATTAACGCCAGCGACATCGGCATCGATTCCGCCATCATGCTCAAGGACAAAATAGACAAGGGATACCTTGTTGTTATTGCTGGGGACAGGACATCTGCAAAGAACCGCGACCGCACGGTGCGCGCAAAGTTCCTCGGCGACTGGGCGGAATTTCCCGAAGGGTCGTTCATACTCGCAAGCATCATTGGCGCGCCGATCTATTTCGGCGTAGGAATCCGCTGCAAGAACTTCAGCCTAAATTCCAAGTACGAATTCATGATACACAAGGCGACAACCGATTTCTCGGGCAGCCGCAAAGAAAAAAAGCAGAAAATCCAAGCGCTTATCGAAGAATACATCGGATTTATCGAGGAACATTGTAAAGAGCATCCCTACCAGTGGTACAATTTTTTTGATTTTTGGGAAGAGAAGGAACAAGAATCATGAACGAACCCTTTATCGAAGCGTCCATCGATACCGAAGTCGCATTCTACGAAGTCGACCCGATGCAAATCATGTGGCACGGGAACTACATAAATTTTATGGAGCGAGCCCGCTGTGCGCTCCTTGAAAAAATCGGCTACACTTATGTGGACATGGAAAAAGACGGATACGGCTGGCCCGTAGTCGACGTACACGTCAAGTACATCAGGCCGCTCCAGTTCCGCCAGAAAGTCCGGGTCACGGCGAGGATCACCGAATACGAGTTCGGGCTGCGTCTCACGTACACCTTCGTCGACATCGAGACCGGCAAGGTGACCACCAAGGCGGAAACGACACAGATGGCCGTCAACATCAAGAACCGCGAGACATGCCTCGTTTCCCCCAGGGAACTCGTCGAGAAAATCGAAGCCTACCGACAGAAACTCGTCGAAGGCAACGCATAGGGATTACCATGGCCGTCCCGATGAAACTAGCCGCCGTTCTGCTCTGCGCCTGCGCGCTGTTCGCCACAAACGGACTCGCCGCAGAGGGAGACATCTGGAAGCATCCTCTCAAGGATAGCGGCTCTACGGCCATCGACAGCACGTTTTCCCCCATGACTGCACATGCCGTCGTCCGCGGGGACTTCAAGCAGACCAAGACCATCGCAAAGCTGAACCGGGAATTCGTATCGTTCGGGAAATTCGTCATCGCAAACGACAAGGGCATCCTCTGGGATACCGAAAAGCCCTTCGCCAGCCGACTTGCCATTTCCGAGACCCGCATGGTCCAGGAGAACGCGAACGGTTCCCGCTCCGAAATGAACGCCAAGGACAACGTCGTCTTCGCCCAGATTGCAAAGGCGATCCAGTCCATCTTTTCGGGAAGCACGTCCAAATTGCAGGCCGGTTTCCACGTATTCTTCGACCGGCGCGGCAACAACTGGACCGTTGGCCTTATCCCCAAGGAAGCCTCCGTGAAAAAGGCGATCCAGTCGATAGAGCTGAGCGGCGGAACCTGGCTGGAGCGAATAAAGCTTGTGGACGGGAGCGGAAGCCCCCTCCTGTATGAACTTTTGAACCCCAAGCCCGGCAGCGGGCTTACCGCAGAGGAAAAGGCCCTCATTGAAAAATAAGAGCAAGCCCATAGGTATCGCCATCAGGAGCATGGTGCATATCGCCATGCTCATGCTTGCTCTATGCGCCCGTCCCTGGAATATCGACACCTCGCTCTACTCCATCTTGCCCACGGCAAGTTCGCTCAAGGACGTAAGCGAAGCCGAAAAGCGGATGGGCGAGCTGACGATGAACCAGCTGAACATCCTCGTGGGTCATGAGGACTTCCAAACCGCGCGAGAAGCGGCGGACTGGCTCAATGCTGCGCTGAAAGACGACCCCCGGCTGGAATCTGTGCGGTACATTGTTTCCGACGGGGCGCTCGAGGAAACGGCCGACTATACCTACCGCCACCGTTTCTCGCTGCTCGGGGACACCTACGTACATACACTTGCCGACACGACAGGGGCGCAGTTCGCACGCGACGAAGCGCTCCAGCGCATTTACGGCGCATTCAGCCTCGGCGACCTTTCACACCTCGAAGAAGACCCCTACCTGCTCGGCGCCCTTGCCTTCGACCGTTTCACGGCGCACTCCCCCCTGCTTTCGAACAAGCTTTCTCTCAAGGACTCGCGACTTACCGCAAGCGACTCCACCAAGACATACATTCTCTGGAGCGCCCGAGTCCATCCAAGCGAAAAGGGAATCGCCAGCGAAGGCCATATCCTGGAACGCGTCAATGATGCCATCGACACCCTCAACGCACGCTACCCGGGCATCTCCGTCGCAAAGTCGGGAGTTCCGTTCCACAGCTTCGAAAGTTCCAAGAACGCCCAGACCGAGATTACCTGGATTTCCGCAGTTTCCATCACCCTTGCGCTCCTCCTGCTCATCGCCGTATTCAGGACTCCCGTCCCCATCGCCAGCACGTTGTTCTCCGTTTTCATGGCGATTGTCTCCGCGCTCGCCCTCACATGGAGCATCTTCGGGGAAATCCACATGTTCACGCTGGTGTTCGGGACAAGCATCATCGGCATAAGCATCGACTACGCCATCCACTTTTTCACCGAATGGAAGTTCTCCAGCGAAAACCCCGACGGCAACAAAGTCCGCAAGCGCATCCTCAAGGGCATCCTCCTCGGATTCATGACAACCGAACTGGGCTACATCGCGCTTTCCGTGGCCCCGTTCCCGCTCCTGAGGCAGATGGCCCTGTTCTCCGCGACCGGACTTGCCAGCGCCCTTTGCACGACAATCTTCCTTTTCCAGGCGTACCCGAAGACCATGCGTGTTCGTGCGGGACGTGCCCAGCATTTGGCAAAATCGCTTTCGCACATGTACGACTGGTACTACAGCCTGCGCCGACCGCTAAAGATCGCACTGCCCATCACGCTCTGCGCACTTGCAGTGCCGGGACTGCTGCGCCTGAACGTCCAGACCGACCTGCACAACCTCTACACGGTATCCGACTCGCTCAAGAAATCCGAGACGCTCGCCAGCAAGGTCATCGACTTCGGTACAAGCGGCAGCTACTACATCGTCAAGGGGACATCCGCCGAAGACGTATTGCAAAAAGAGGAAGCCTTCATTCGCAAGATGGAGCAGGCGAAAAAAGATTCTATCTTCCAGAATTACCTCGCCACGAGTTACTTTATCCCATCGCAAAAAAAGCAGCAAGAAGATTTCGCAATCCTCAAGCAGGTACTGCAAGGGGATGCGGCAGACTTCCTGAAATCGCAGAAGTTCGATAACGATTCCCTGTTCCAGAAAAGCCTTGAAAGCTTCCGGCCGATCACACCCGAAGACACCTTCCCCTCCGACTGGCAGAATGCCCTGCAGACACTCTGGCTCGGAGAAATCAGTGGAGCCTACTACAGCGCCGTTCTCCCCCTCCACGTGAACGATTTCTCTGCGATGCCCGGCCTCGCCGACGGATGCGACGGAGTCTACTTCGTGAACAAGGTGCCGGAAATCAGCCGCTCGCTCACGGAAATCTCGCGCATCCTGATTGTCCTTGTCGCCATCACGAACCTGCTCATGTTCGCCATATTCATTCCCGTGTACGACCTGAAAACGGCCTTCAGGATTATCCGCATTCCCGTATGCGCAGGCATCGCCGTCGCAAGCGTTTTCGGCCTGGCCGGCATCGACTTCAACTTCTTCGCTATCGCGGGCGTCATCCTCACCCTGGGTGTCGGGATAGACTACTCGCTGTTCTTCCGCGAAAGCGGCTACCATGTCGACACGACGGCACTCGCCATAGCCCTTTCGGCAGCAACGACAATACTTTCGTTCGGAACGCTTTCCTTCAGCCAATTCCAGCCGGTATACGTCTTTGGGCTTTCGATATTCATCGGTACACTCACCTGCTTCCTCCTTTCACCGCTCACACAGAAGCGGAACTGAGTTTTCAACTTTTCTATCTTTACTCCGATGGACTTCAAAGGCAATCTTCACAGCATTTACGGTTTAGGCCCGGCGCTCGCCATAGCGTTCAGCCTCATCCTGTGCTGTTGCCACAGCGGCCAGAACGTCCTTTCCACGACACCGGTATACTATACCGACGACGCGTTCGTATACCTGCTAGATATTTCCGGCAGCGGGATTGTCATGGACGCACCCCAGCATATCGACGGTCGGTACGGGGACAAGGAATTTTCGATGGACGCATGGATGCGCCTGAACGATTCGCTCCTGAACGTGGTCCTTTTCAGTTCCTTCGGCAACACGCTGGCCGAGATTACCTGCTCGCACGACTCCGTCCATTTCAACAGTACGGTGATGGACCTGAACGACATCAAGGCGGAATACATCGTCGCCGACATCCAGCTCTGCCTTTACGACATGGCGACACTCCAGCCCCATTTCGAGTCCTACGGTTTTACGCTGACCGAAACAACCGAAGGGGACGCAACTATCCGCAAGCTTTCCAGGGGGAACACGGACATAGTCACTATCCGGAAAGTCGGGAACACCATCGAGCTGAAGAACAAGCTACGCCATTACAGCTACACGGTGACCGGAGGGCAGGTATAATGAACCAGCCGCTCTACATACAGGACTTCAGTTTCCATTCCGTACTGGGCCACGACAAGGCGCAAGTTTTTGACAAGCTCATCAAGGGCGAACGCGGGACGCTTGCGACGATCGTGCACGGCGAAGAGCAATTCTGTGTGGCAAACATCGACACAACAGACTTCCCCGCCCCTGAAAGCCCCTACTACAACGAAAGGATCAACAGGCTCGCCGAAATCTCGTTGCGCGATATCGAGCAAAGCGTGCAGGCAGCGATTGCCCAGTATGGGGCAGACCGCGTCGGCGTATTCATCGGCTCGTGCGACAACGGTTCCGAAATTTCTATCAACGCGCTGCGCTACAAGAAACAGCATGGAGAATTCCCCGCAGGTTACAGCCTGAACAAGCAGAAGGCCGACTTCCCGCTGGAATACATCATGTCCAAATTCGGGCTTCACGGCCCGTGCGCACTGCAATCTACGGCGTGCGGGTCGAGCGCAACAGCCATCGCGACAGCCAGGCACAGCATCTACGTGGGGGACTGCGACGCGGCCATTATCGGGGGCGTGGACATCGCCTCGCTGGCAGTCGTTCTCGGATTCAACGCGCTAGGTGCCGTATCCGCGACGCCGGCCATTCCCTTTAGCAAGAACCGCGCAGGAATCACGCTCGGCGACGGCTCCGCGTTCTTCGTCGTCACCAGGGAACCGGGAAACGCAAAATTCAAGATAACGGGAATCGGCGAAAGCGCCGACGCCGACCACATCACGGCCCCGAGAGCCGACGGCGAAGGGGCCCGCCTCGCCATGGCGAAGGCGCTCGATGACGCTTGCCTAAAGCCAAGCGACATCGACTACATCAACCTCCACGGAACGGGCACCCGCCTGAACGACTCCATGGAAGGAACCGCCGTGCACAAGCTTTTCGGGACTGACGTCCCTTGCAGTTCCACCAAGGCTCTCACCGGGCACACGCTGGGCGCGGCCGGTGCCCTGGAGCTCGGTTTCTGTTGTCTGGTTCTCTCCGATTCCAATCCCGACGGACTTCTGCCCGCCCACCTTTACGACGGGGAACGCGATCTCGAGATTCCCGAAATCCGGCTCGTACGCCCGGGAGACTCCTGCAAGGGCATCCGGCGCATCCAAAGCAACTCCTTCGCCTTCGGCGGCTGCAACGTTTCGCTTATCGTAGAAAAGGTTTAAAATGGAAGAGTTCAAGACAAAAGAATCCGTAATGCAAATCGTCCCCCACTCCGGGAAAATGTCCCTGCTCGACAGGGTCGTCGACTACGATTTTGACAAGCTCGAAATCCATACCGAAGTGGACATCACGCCGGACAGCATGTTCTTCGACAAGGACATCAACGGCATTCCGGTCTGGATCGGTTTCGAGTACATGGCTCAGAGCATTTCCGCGCTTTCCGGCATCTACGGGAAAACGAAGGGACAGGAGCCGAAAATCGGATTCATCATGAGCGTGAACAACTTTACCGCAAAAAAGCCCGTCTTCCCGACAAACTCCATAGCGAAGATTTTTGTCCGGCAGACAATGCGAATGGACAACATTGTCACTTTCGACGGGAACATTACCCTGGGCGACACGGTCGTCGCGACAGCCGTCATCAATACAATCGAAATAGACGACCCCAAAGCGGTACTTGAAAATTAAAGAGGAACAAAGGGAAAAAATGGACAACAACAAACAAGTTCTCATCACAGGAGCAAGTGGCGGCATCGGAAGCGCCATCGCGCTCGCCGTAGCCGAAGCGGGCTACACCGTGGTCGCACACTACAATCGCGGTACGGCAGCCATCGAAGCCCTTGTGGAAAAAGTCAAGGCGGCCGGTGGAAACATCCGCACGCTGCAATTCGACATCTGTAACCGCGAGCAGTGCAAGGAAGTCCTCGAAAAGGACATCGAAGAAAACGGGGTCTACTACGGCATCATCTCCAATGCAGGCGTCTGCGCCGACATGACGTTCGCCGGCATGAGCGACGATTCCTGGGACAGGGTGCTCGATACCAACCTGAACGGATTCTACAATGTCGTACGTCCGCTCGTCATGCCCATGTGCCGCAAGCGCATCGGGCGCATCATCACCATTTCCTCGGTCTCCGGCGTCATCGGCAACCGCGGCCAGGTCAACTACAGCGCATCAAAGGCCGGCATTATCGGCGCGACCAAGGCGCTCGCCACGGAACTTGCAAGCCGTAACATCACCGTCAACAGCATTGCCCCCGGCGTCATCGAAACCGAGATGATCAAGGAAGCCCCGCTCGACATTATCCTACAGACCGTGCCCATGAAGCGCGTCGGCAAGCCTTCCGAAGTCGCCGCCACCGCGGTATTCCTCCTCTCCGAAGGTGCCGCCTACATCACGCGCCAGGTTATCTCCGTCAACGGGGGGCTCGCATGACCCGTAGAGTCGTCGTTACCGGCGGGTCCTGCATTTCTGCCCTCGGCTGCGAAGTCGACGAAGTGTTCGACAGCCTCCGCAAACTGGAAAACAAGGTCGTCCGCATGGATGACTGGGACCGTTATGCGCAAATGAATACGCGCCTCGCCTCGCCGGTCAATTTCGAAGTTCCCGACCTGCCCCGCAAAAAAATCCGCGGAATGGGACGCGTAGCCCTGCTCGCCACAGCATCTGCTGTCAGAGCCCTCAAGGATTCCGGACTCGACCAGGACCCCGCCTTTTTGCAGTCCGGCCGCGTGGGCGTCGCCTACGGTTCGTGCATGGGCAGCGTCTACCCGCTCGTGGACTTTTTCTCGATGCTTGTGACCGACGACTGTTCCAAGATTACTGCGACGACCTACATCAAGTCCATGCCGCAGACCTGCGCCGTGAACATTGCGGTTTACTTCGGTCTCACGGGACGCCTCTACACGTCCAACACGGCATGCACTTCCGGCAGCATCAGCATCGGTACGGCCTATGAATACATCAAGTACGGCATGCAAGACGCGATGATCGCCGGCGGCGCCGAAGAACTCAACCCGACCCAGTCTGCCGTATTTGACACGCTGTTCGCAACGTCTACCAAGAACGACACGCCCAAGCTCACCCCCGCGAGCTACGACCGCGACAGGGACGGCCTCGTCATCGGCGAAGGCAGCGGCACGCTCGTCCTCGAAGAATATGAGCACGCCAAGGCACGCGGCGCAAAGATCTACGCCGAGCTCGTCGGATTCGGGACCAACACCGACGGCGACCATCTCACGTCGCCCAAGTCCGAAACCATGCAGCGCGCCCTGGAGCTCGCCGTAGAAGACGCAGAAATCTCCCCCGAAGCCATCGGCTACGTCAATGGCCACGGCACGGCCACCCCGCAGGGTGACAATGCCGAGACCTGGGCCACCTACAATGCGCTGGGCAAGCGCGCCGTGCCCATCAGCAGCCTCAAGAGCTACATTGGCCACACCTTGGGAGCCTGCGGCGGCATCGAAGCCTGGACAAGCATCCTCATGATGCGCAAGGGATGGTTCAGCCCGAACTTGAACCTCAACAACATAGACCCGGCTTGCGCCCCGCTCGACTACATCACGGGTAACGGCCGCGAAATGGACGTAGATTACATCATGAGCAACAATTTCGCCTTCGGCGGAATCAACACGTCGCTCATATTCAAAAGAATCTAAGGATACTCCTAGCACAAAGAGGGAGCGCAGAAGCGCTCCCTTTTTTTGTTTTTCTCCGCAATGTATTACATCGTCAATACATTACATAAACAACACCAACACGCCGTTTAGATTCCTTCACAAAAGGATTCCCCGCGACCGTTTTACACAAATTTGTCCAAATTCCATCTAGGACAACATCACATTTACAGGACAAATTAAACCGGCATCGTCAGTCCAAATAAAAAAATTTCGTTTGTTATCTTTTTTACAATAAACTTACAAAAAACTTTTTTGCGTTTATAATAATACACTAAATCATCCTAGACAGGAAAGGAGACATAAAATGGCAAAACAAAAGTTTGACAGGACCAAACCGCATTGCAATATCGGTACTATCGGCCACGTTTACCACGGCAAGACCACCCTCACCGACGCATTCTGCACGACACTCGCTGCCAAAGGCTATTGCGAAGCCAAGCGGTTCGACGAAATCGACAAAGCCCCCGAAGAGAAGGAGCGCGGCATCACGATCAACACCGCGCACGTGGAATACTCCACCGCCAACCGCCACTACGCGCACATCGACTGTCCGGGGCACGCCGACTACGTAAAGAATATGATCACCGGTGCCGCCCAGATGGACGGAGCCATACTTGTCGTTTCTGTCACCGACGGCCCGATGCCCCAGACTCGCGAGCACATCCTGCTCGCCCACCAAATCGGCGTAAAATATATCGTCGTCTTCCTTAACAAGTGCGACATGGTAGACGATAAGGAACAGATTGACCTCATCGAGATGGAAGTCCGCGACATGCTCTCCAGATACGGCTTTGATGGCGACAACGTTCCTGTCATCCGCGGTTCCGCCCTCAAGGCCCTTGAAGGCGACGGATTCTACCAAGGCAAGATCATGGACCTCATGGACGCGTGCGACCGCTACATCGAACTCACGAAGCACGACATCGACAAGCCTTTCCTGATGCCCATCGAAGATGTTTTCGCAATCACCGGACGCGGCACCGTAGCAACAGGCCGTATCGAGCGCGGAGTCATTCATTTTGGTGACGTGGTAGAACGCGTTGGCCTCGGCGAGACAGTCAAATACGTCGTCACGGGCGTGGAAATGTTCCGCAAGATTCTCGACGAAGCCCAAGCCGGTGACAACGTCGGCATCCTCCTCCGCGGCGCCGACAAGAAGGACCTCCTCCGCGGCATGGTCCTTGCCGCCCCCGGAACGGTAACCGCACACAACTCTTTCGACGCGTTTATATACCTTTTAACGAAGGAAGAAGGCGGACGCCACACACCCATCATGAACGGT
Source organism: Fibrobacter sp. (assembly GCA_017649565.1). GTDB lineage: Bacteria > Fibrobacterota > Fibrobacteria > Fibrobacterales > Fibrobacteraceae > Fibrobacter. Next base: position 42,730 of record JAGCGO010000091.1, read on the forward strand.
TACCGCCCGCAGTTCTACATCCGCACCACCGACGTGACCGGCGAAATTGAACTCCCTGACGGAGTCGAGATGCTAACGCCGGGCAGCACTGCAGAAATCAGCGTGGACCTCATCGCCTCTGTCGTCCTGGAAAAGGACCTCCGCTTCGCTATCCGCGAAGGGGGCAGAACCGTTGGCGCGGGCATCATCACAAAAGTCCCGAGAACACCCAAAACGCCCAAAAAGCCAAAGGAACCGTTCCTCATGATAGTCGAAGACGTATTCGTCATTGAAGGAAGGGGCGTCGTCGCAAGCGGCACTATCGAAAAGGGCGAAATCCCATACAACGAAATGGTCGAATGCATCGGCTTCGGCAAGACCGCCCTATACATGAGCTTCGGAGAGCATAAGCTGATCGACAACTTCTCGGACGGCAAGCACGGCGGAATTCTCTTCCGCGGCATCGACAAGAGCGACATCGTCGTCGGGATGATCATCGCGACCCCGAACACCGTGAAGGAAGGAACCTCCTTCAGAATGGAGATGCCACCCCTAGAAAGAAATGCTGGAGGCCGCAGGCCCTCACAGCAGCAAAGAGTAACCAACCCGCAGTTCCACATCCGCAACGTCGTTATCCCCGGAACGCTAGCTGTTCCAAGCGATCTTTTCATGATCGATCCGAGCAAGCCAATTCCCTACCAGGTACAACTCGCACAATCCGTTGCGCTGGAAGTAGGCATGGAAATCAAGCTCTACGATGGCACCCGATTCGTCTCAAATTGCGTCGTAACAGCAATAGACTAATACAAGCAAGAAGCAAAAAACAAGGGCGCACCATCTGGTGCGTCCTTTTCAATTTTCATCACGCTCTTAAACTCAAAAATTTCATTCTTCTTTCTCGTTTTCCTTCGACAGCGCATTCTTTTTGGTTTTACCGGCACCACCAGTCGACGACCCTTTTATATCAAACGGCAGTCGGTCTTCTCGGATCGTCATCTTCGCAAACATATTGACGGCGGCCGAAATTGTTATTCCTACTGAGGTACAAAAAGCATCAAACTTTTGCTTTGTCTCCTCATCCATCCTGACACAAACCACAGGCATAACTCGCTCCTTTCTTATTCCATAATGTAGAGAATGTAATCTATATCAAATCATTTGTCAACACCAACTACACATATAAACTATAAAAACGAGTTTGTTTTTTAAAATAACGTTGGCAGCAATACATACTTTGTATTACATTGTCTATACAAAAGAAAAACCCACCTTTTCGGCGGGTTTTTCGAAAGTTTTCGATCAAAGAAAACGATTAGATAAAGGCCTCGATACCACCGCGGCACTTCTTCCAGGCCGGATCCTTCTTTTCGAGGAGGTCCATGACCTTTTCATAGGTGGCAGTGTTGGCAAAGCCCTTCCACAGGCGGCGTTCGACAGATTCGCCGGAATCCTTGTCGATCGTCGTGATGGTGTCGTAGTAGTCGTGATTGTCCTTGAACTCGTTGATCAAGATGCCCTTCAGGTCTTCGCTGTAGATCTTGGAGGCATACTTCAGCAGGGACTCGTTGAAGTCGAGCTCGTTTTCGACGAGGTATTCGAAATCGCGAATCGGGTCACCGTAGATGAGCCAGTGGCGGAGCGCGATGGCCACCACGAGGTCCTTCACGGCGCTGCGGAAGATGAACTTGTCTTCGAGGCGGCCGTTCCAGGTGATTCTGGTCAGCGGGTTATCGTCGTTGGCCTCGATAGACACGCCCTGGCCCGGGACCACGCGACGGATCTTGATGGGCAGACGGGTCAAAAGCTGCCAAGCCTTGGTGTAGGCGATGGTCTTGCGGACAAAGTCCTTTTCCTTTTCGGGAGCCACGCGGACGAAGGCGCCGAAGCAACGCTGGTAAAGCGTTTCCTTGTCAAAAATGCAGTCGCTGCTGCGGCATTCGCTGAGCTTGCCGTCCATCATGAACAGCGTCTTGGCGAGTTCCGGACGCATGCGGACTTCGAGCTTACGGGTACGGGCCTTGAGGCGGACACCGTCCTTGTAAACGTAGGTGAAGCCTTCTTCCTGGTAACGCTGCCAGATGAAGAACTGCAGGTCGTCGGCGGCGCGCAGGTGGTAGCTGAACACCGGGTTCTGGCGGTTGTTCGCCATGGTCACCTGGTTCAGGAAGGTATCGGCACCGGGGTACGGCACCACGACCTTCACGAGCACCTTCGGGTTCACCGGCTTCTTGCTCTTCTTGAAATAGTTTTCGTAGGTGAACAAGCTCTGAGCACCGTTGATGATCTTCGGGCGTTCGATGAACAGCACCTTCTTGCCGTCACGTTCCTTGAGGCGCAGGTCGTCGCCGGTCAGCGTCATGCCGTTGTGCAGGAACGGGAAGTCTTCCACGTCCACGTTCTTGTCGTCGGCGCGTTCCATCGTCTGGAAGGCATCGATAAGGGCAGCGTTCGTGTGCGTCAGGTTGCCGAGATAAGTACGGATGTTACTAGAGACGATAGCCATGTTGTGCTTCGTCTTGAGGCGCTTACCGAGGTTCACGTGGTAATCGAAAATCGTGCGGATCGGGCAGAAGCCGAGGAAAAGCTCGCCGTGTTCGCTGGTCATGTGCAACGGGTCGGAATCCATCACGATTTCAAGCTTGTCGTCCACGGAACGGAAGTCGCGGGTCAGGTCGTCGTGCTCGGCGATAATTTCGAGCTTGGCCTTGACTTCGGTCTTCCAGATAGAAAGCTTGCGGCGCATGTCCTTGAGGGTGCGTTCCAGTTCGCTGTCGGTAATGTCGCGGCTGGAGCGGGTACGCAGCACCGTAATCTCGAGGGTTTCCATGTAGGGTCGGCTGGCCGGAGCGTCATCGCCGTCCTCATCTTCTTCTTCGCTAATCTTGTTGATTGCCCAGGGGTCGGCTTCTTCGCGCAGCGACATGAAGAACGGATTTTCCGGATCGCTGGTGCGGAACACGGCTATCTGCAGCTGCTTCAGGTCTTTCGTCAGGTGGGAAACCACCTTTTCTAGCGGAGTCGTTTCATCCAGGAAGATAAAGAATTCCAAGAAACCTTGGGAGTACTGGAATCCATGGAAACAACCATCCTCGTCCAGATTCAGGTGCCTGAGGGCTTTAATTCTGTCAGTAGGGTCGTTAGGATTGAGACTTAAGAGGCTAGCTACGAAAGCCAACCGACGTTCCTGAGATTTTGTTAATTCCATTCTTATCCTCTAACGTGGAACCGACCAATACACCATTTAATAATGTATTGTCTCGTATTATGCACACTAAAAATAGTTTCAAATGGTCCATTTTGGACAGTCTCACACAAAAATCTTTAAAAAAACTTTTCAAAAAGGCCGAAAATTAATGCTCATATGAGCAAAAAGCATTCTTTTTACTTTTTTTTTCTGCAAAAGCCCTATGTTTTTGTAAAAATACTATGATTTAATCATTAGGAGAGCTTTTATGAACTTGCTAGATATTATTGCCAAAGCCAAAGACGAAAAGGCCAAATCACTCGACCTGTCCCAGATGGGCCTGAGGATTCTTCCGCCCACCCTTTTCGAGATCGAATCGCTCGAAGAGCTGAACCTCGACCGCAACCTCCTCGTGGAACTCCCCGAGGACATCGGCCTGCTGAAAAACCTCAAGAGCCTTTCCGTCAGCGAGAACGACCTGATGTCGTTGCCCGACAGCATCGGCAACCTTACGAAGCTCACGAACCTTTACCTGGGCTACAACAGCCTCTCCGAACTGCCCGACACCGTGGGCAGCCTCAAGAACCTGCAGAAGGTGAACATCGCCAAGAACCAGCTGCTCGACCTCACCCCCGAAGTCGGCAAGTGGGAAAAGGTCACCAAGTTCAGCCTGCACGACAATATGCTCTCCGAAATCCCGGCAGCCATAGGGAAGATGGCCAGCCTCGAAAAGCTCTACCTGGACAACAACGACCTCACGTCCATCCCGGCTAGCCTCGGGAAACTCGAGAACCTCGAGATCCTCATGATTTCGGGCAACCACATCGGCGCCGTGCCCTCCGAGTTCGGCAACTTGAAGAGACTCCGCGAGCTCGTGCTCGACGCGAACCAGCTGGCCACGCTCCCCGAAAGCCTCGCCGAGTGCGACAGCCTCACTGTCATCTCCATCATCGAAAACCCGATGGAAGGCGGCATCCCGCGCGTCCTGCTCGACAAGAAGGGCCTCAATATAGACCAGTAGTTTAGACGAGAGAACGCCCCTACGGGGCTACAGACGAGAGACGAAAGATATTAAGAGGGACAACATGTGTTCTTTTTTCATTTATGCTATTCAGCGACACACTCTCGTCTCTCGCCTTTCGTCTTTCGTCTTTCGTCTTTCGTCTCTCGTCTTACTCGCCGCCTGCAGCGACTTCATGTCGCCCGTTAAAGACACTCCCGAGCCGACAGAATACCAGTACAACTACTGGCTTCTGGAAAAGACCTACCTGTACGAAGACGAACTGACCAAGCTGGATCCCGACGGCGATTCCGTCCAGGCCCTGTACAAGGTGCTCGACGACCCCTACACCCGTTACGTACCGCCGTCCAAAAGCGAGCAGGCAAGCAAGCAGCTGAACTCAAGCGTCATCGAAGGCGACATCGGGCTCGAGTACATGTACGACCTCGACGCGGAACACATCCTGTTCGTCTACCGGGTTTACCCCAAGAGCCCGGCAGCCAAGGCCGGAGTCCCCCGCTACGGCAACATCATCAGCATCAACGGGCACGAGATCAAGACGCTGGAAGACATGGCCGTCTTCGACTCCATCATGGCCTTTAGCAAAAAGATTTCATTAAAGATCGCCGACGACTCCACGACGAAAGTCTACAAGATGAAAAAGGAAGACGTCTATGCGCCAACAGTTTTCCTGGACACCGTGGGCGAGATAACCTACATACAGATTCGCGAATTCAAGCCGGAAACCGTCGACCGCGACAGCGGTTCGCTCGGGGAACTCAGGGACTACCTGGACTCCACACGCGGCGAAAAGGGAGTGCGCATACTCGACCTCAGGAACAACCCCGGGGGACACGTAAGCCAGTGCGTCGGCATGGCCGACCTGTTCGTCAAGAAGGGTACGCTCTCAACAAGAAACTGGAGAGCGTTCGACCCGGAGGGATACGCGAAGCGCCACACTGCAAGCAACGAAGCCAAGCCGGGCGATGCCGGTGAAGACGGGAAGTTCCTCATCCTTGTCAACGGGAACTCCGCCAGCTGTGCAGAAATATTCACTGCCGCCGTCACGGAACTTGCCCCCATCCCGGTCGTAGGCCACACCACGTTCGGCAAGGGAATCGGCCAAACGACATGGAGCACAAAGGCCGGCGGGCTTGCCATCATCACGAACCTGGAATTCCTGACACCCAAGAACGGCTCCTACAACCAGACCGGCATTGTCCCGGACTATCCCTGCGACGATTCTGAATCTATCTACGAATGCGTCGAAAACGCGGCAGCCGCGGAATTCGGAAAGAAAAAGCGCAAGGCTCTTAATGTTCCCCACATGAAAATTCTCCCCAAAAAGAGCATCAGTGGCGGAGCATACATAGAATCGGAAAGTAAAAGTTCTTATTTTTCCAACTAGGGTTTAAAGCGAGGCGACCATGAACAAGACAACGTTATTTAAAATACTTGTATCCATCTCTACTTTCTTCCTGTTCTCTTGTTATACAACGACAACAGACAACGACAACGAGGGAGCTTTTGAAATGGCCCTCATTGAAGCCGCCAGGGAACAAGGTCTCTCGATACCCATAAGCGAAGATGATTTCGAGTTGTTGCCGATAAAGCTTCAAGAATTCGAGGTGGCATACGAGCTGTTGGACCTGTATTACATATACGCCCACAGCAAGCATGAGCTCGGCGATCGAAACGACTATTTCGGGCAAGCCAAGCATATCGCCAGATACAAGAATTACCCCGCCGACTACAAAGACATCTATTACATGTTCGACCAGATGAGCTGCCCGTTCACCAACTATTTCGACCCGAGCTTCAGTAAAGATATTGTCGACGCTCTCTACTACTCCGAATACGGGGTTGGCTTCGGACTAAGGCTTGACACCATCAACTACTCCTCCAACGACCAGGCCGTCATCGCAAACGTATACCCGGAAGGCCCCGCCAAAGATGCCGGATTCAAGGAAGGGGATGTCATTGTCAGCATAGACAAAATGAGCGTGACCCAGAACGACTTCATGCTTATCGAAGAAAGGAGCTCTGCCGGCGAGAAGTATGAATTCGTCATTGCCCGCGGTGATGAACTCGATACGGTAAGCATCTTGGCACGCGAAGTCCAGGCACCGACGGTATACATCAATTACAAGGGAGACATTCCGATAATAACCATCACCGAATTCACCGACACCACGACCCTGGTCACGGGAACCTACGGGGAATTCAAAGAAGCACTGGAAAAGACGGCAGACGCCAAGGCGACAGTCATCAACCTGGCCGACAACGGCGGCGGCTCGGTAAACCTTTGCGAGGCCATGGCGGCCGAATTGCTCCCCAAGAACACTACACTCGGCTATGTCATCTCCGCAGAAATCGACAGTTCGGACTACGAATACAAGCAGAGAATCGACACCACCATCATGCTCCCCTCCGACTACGGCGTGGAAGGCGACGGCATAGCGAAGAACCGCTACATCGTGTTCATCCAGAACGAAAACACGGCCAGCTGTTCGGAGCTCATGATTTCCGCAGTCACTGCAGCAAGGAACGCCCCCGTTGTCGGTACACGCAGCTATGGCAAGGGAATCGGACAGTACTATATCCCCACCATCGCAGGCGGCTTTGCCGGGATTACCAGCTCACAGTTCCTAGACAAGAACAAGAACAGCTACCATACGTTCGGTATCGAGCCTGACATTAAGACATCTTCGCTCAAGGACGCCGTGGACGAGGCTGTCAAAATCGCAGAAGAAGGGACCATGGTCAGATATGCCGGCTACAGCGATACGCCCTCAGGACACTTCCCCGCCCTCGCCCGCAGGGGAGATGGCAAGCCGCAGCTGAACCGCCGCGACCACTTCGGCGCGTTCAAGGTGATCAAGTCCCCGGTCCATTCCAAATAATCTGGCCGAATTTATTTTTCGCCGGTCACGTCACGCATGCGGACCATGACGTCCGTCGTGTCGTTCACCCGTACGGCAGGGGCGGCAAGCGTAAGCTCCACCTGCTTCCTGATTTCCGCGACCTGTTTCGTGAGTTTTGCCAGGCGTTCCCCGGTGAGCTTCGGGGTCGCAATCATCGTCTTCGAAAGCGGATTAATCCAGGCGCCCTTCGCATTCTTGAACCCGAAATGCAGGTGCGGGCCCGTGCTGCGCCCGGTCGAGCCGACGCGGCCGATAATCTGGCCCGCCGAAACATGGGCGCCCACGCCCACGCCGCGTGACGACAGGTGCATGTACCAGCTCACGGAATTGTCCCTGTGCTTCACGGCGATCTTGTTACCGCTCAGCGGGTCGAAACCCGACACGGTCACGACGCCGACGGCGACGGCATGAACCGGCGAACCCGTGGGGCTACCGTAATCTACGCCATGGTGAACCGTGCGCTTGCCCGTGATGGGATGGATGCGTGAACCGTAGGAACTCGTAATGTGCAGACGGTCGAGCGGATAACGCAGGCCGTCAAAGATCAGTGCCTCGCCCGATTCCGTGTAGTGCGCGTTGTATGTACTCTTGGGGTCGCCGTCGTAGTAGCGGAACGCCTCGTGGTGGCCGACAGTCCTGCCCTCGAACTCGGCGTAAATCACCTTGCCGTCGATCCAGATGGAATCCTGGTAGAACGTCTCTTCCAGCAGAATGCGGAAACGGTCCCCCGGCCATGCCTGCCGGAACGCGACCTTGCACTGCAGCACTCCGCCCACGATACCCACCATGCGCGACGGGATGCCGACCTTGTGCAAAATGCCGCTCAGGGTGCCGTCCTTCTCTATCACGCCTTCGTACACAGACTGGCGGATCTTTACCGGCTTCTCGATACGGCTGTAGACATAGCCCGTGTCCACCTTGCTCATCACGTGGATGACCGCCGGGTTCGGCGCATAGCGGAAACGCTGGACGCTGCCGCTGGAATCCAGGGCAGCAAAAAAGACATGTCCCACACGCATCTTGGAAAGCTCCACGCTGTCCTGCATGCCGATAACAATCTTGCCGCGTTCCTTCTGGTTGATCTGCATGCGGTAAAGCACCTGGAAAAGACCGTCACCCGCGCGGACCGTATCGTTATGGATAATCCAGTTTCCCGGAAGTTGCTGCAGCCGGTCAATTTCGAGTCTGAGGGAATCCGCCGTGGCAGCAAGCTGCTTGCCTTCTTCTTGCAGGGCTTCAATCTTCGCCTGCTCGCGGCAACCCACAAGGGACACAATGACAAAGAGAACAAAAAGTCTAAAAAGGGACATCAAAACCTATCCATAAACAAAGCGCATTAAAGATAACTATTAAAAAAAAGCCCTGGCGAAAAAGCCAGGGCAAAAACCGATTACAGGAGCCGGAACATGCCGGCGGGCCCATTACGGATTGGCAGCAGCCGGAGCTTCGGCCGGAGCAGCCGGAGCGGCTTCGGTCTTGGCCGGTTCAGCGGCCGGCTTGGCGGCAGCCTTCGGAGCGGCAGCCGGCTTGGCAGCGGCCTTCGGAGCAGCCTTGGCCTCTACCTTCGGTTCTTCCTTCGGAGCGTCAGCGGCGTGCGTGTCGATGAGTTCCATTTCGAACACGAGGAGGCTGTTGCCCGGAATCTGGGAACCACGGCCGTGCGGACCGTAAGCGAGGTCGCTCGGAATCCATGCGGTCACCTTGCCACCGACCTTCATGAGCTTGAGCATTTCGGTCCAGCCCGGAATCACGGCGTTGATCGGGAACTCGAGAGGTTCGCCACGGTCAACGGAGCTGTCGAACTTGGTGCCGTCGAGGAGCGTGCCGGTGTAGTGCACCTTCACGATGTGGCCTTCTTCAGGCGTAGCACCGGTACCTTCGGTGATGACCTTGTACTGAAGGCCGCTGGCGGTCGTCACGACGCCTTCGGCAGTCTTGTTGGAAGCGAGGAAGGCTTCGCCGGCAGCCTTGTTGGCTTCGGCAGCGATGCTATCCTTCTTGACCTTTTCGGCCTGGCGGGCCTGGGAGAGGTCGGTCAGGGTCTGGAAGATCACGGAGTCGTTCATCAGGAACTTTGCGGAATCTTCGTTGTAACGTTCCTTGAAAGCCTGGATGAAGAGGTCAATGTCCAAGTCGATGGAATCACGGGTAACAAGCTGGAAGTGAGCCTGGTTGCCGAAATGAGCACCGAGAGCGTAGCTGTACTTTTCCTTTTCAGTGACAAGGGAAGTCTTGGTCTTCGGGCCCTGGCAGAACTGATCACATCCAGTCAGAAGCATGGCAATGGCGCCAGCTGCAATAATCATTTTTGTCTTCATAAGAAGTCCTCTTTTTAAATTGACATCAGTAAAATAGCAAAACGGCAGTGATTTAGCGCACGAAAAAAAGATTTTTACACGTTCTTTTCGTATATTATGTTGGAATTATCGTTTTTAAGGACTTTATATGTGCGGAATAGTCGCCTACATTGGCACAAACGAAGCCCTGCCCATTCTCGTCGGCGGGCTCAAGAAACTGGAATATCGCGGTTACGACAGTTCGGGCGTCGCCCTTATTGATGGCGGCACTATCAAGGCGGTAAAGGCCTCCGGCAAAATCAAGGAACTCGAGGACAAGCTCAAGGTGGACCCGCCCAAGGGTACCATCGGCATCGCGCACACCCGCTGGGCCACGCACGGCGCCCCCACCGTCGAGAACGCCCACCCGCATACAAGCTACAACGGCAAGATTTCTATCGTCCATAACGGCATCATCGAAAACTACGCAAGCCTCAAGGCCAGGCTCATCTCGGACGGCGTGAAGTTCAACTCCGAGACCGATACCGAAGTCGTGGCCCACCTGATTGCGCGTTTCTACAACGGCGACCTGAAAACCGCCGTCATCAAGGCACTCGCCCTTGTCGAGGGAACGTTCGGCCTCGCCGTCATCTCGAGCGACGAACCGGGCACGCTCATCGGCGCCCGCCGCGGATCCCCGCTCATCCTCGGCATCGGGAGCAACAACGACCATTTCCTCGCGAGCGACGTCTCCGCCATCATCAACCATACGCAGAAGGTCGTCTACCTTGACGACAACGACATCGTGCAGGTAAAGGACGGCAGCTACTCTATCGTCAACATGAACAGCCACGAAGTCCAGCGCGAAGTCAAGGACGTGGAGTTCGACGCGGACGCTGTCGCCAAGGGCGGTTTCGAGCACTTCATGCTCAAGGAAATCTTCGAACAGCCCGAAGTGCTGCGCAACACCATGCGCGGAAGGCTCCTCGTGGCCGAAGGCAATGCGAAGCTCGCCGGCCTCGACACGAACATCAAGGAACTGCGAAACATCAACCGCATCATCATCACCGCATGCGGCACGAGCTATTACGCCGGCATGGTCGGCGAATACATGATCGAAGACCTCGCCGGAGTCCCGGTCGAAGTGGAATACGCTTCGGAATTCCGTTACAGGAACCCTATCATCAAGCCGGGCACCCTGGTGCTCGCCATCAGCCAGTCCGGCGAAACGGCCGACACGCTCGCGGCACTCAAGGAAGCCCAGCAGAAGGGCGCCACAGCGCTTGCCATCTGTAACGGAGTGGGTTCCACCATCGCCCGCACGAGCGACGGCGGCGTGTACCTGCACGCGGGCCCCGAAATCGGCGTCGCAAGTACCAAGGCGTTCACCTCGCAGGTCACCGTGCTCGCCATGATCGCACTGCTGCTCGGCCGCCAACGCCGACTCAGTTTCGAAACAGGCGCAGACATCGCGAAGTCGATGCTGGAACTCCCCCAGCTTGCCGAGGAGACGCTCAAGCTTTCCGACAAGATCAAGGAACTGGCCAAGGCCTACTGCAAGGCGAACAACTTCCTCTACCTGGGCCGCCATTTCAACTACCCGGTCGCGATGGAAGGCGCTCTCAAGCTCAAGGAAATCAGCTACATCCACGCCGAGGGCTACCCCGCCGCCGAGATGAAGCACGGCCCCATCGCCCTCATCGACGAGAACATGCCCGTCGTGGTCATCGCCCCCAAGGATGCGCTCTTCGATAAGATCATCAGCAACGTCCGCGAAATCAAGGCCCGCGGCGGCAAGGTCATCGCCATCACGACAGACGACTGCAGCCCGCTCGACGAGATTGCGGACCACATCATCAAGGTGCCCAAGACCATCCCGATGCTCATGCCTATCCTCACCTGCATCCCGCTGCAGCTGCTCGCCTACCACATTGCCGTACTGCGCGGCAACGACGTGGACCAGCCGAGGAACCTGGCCAAGAGCGTGACGGTGGAATAGTTAGACGAGAGAACGCTCCACCGAAGGTGGAGCTACAGACGAGATATACGAAACTAGGTGCTTTAGCACCTTAGTTGAGTTATCCCCCATGAGGAGACGAGAGAGGGTAATGGGGCCTCGCACCTCGTGCCTGGAGCCTCAAGCCTCGAGCCTATACAACTGTTTCATTTCGTCGGGGATGGCCGCGGGCCGTCCCTTTTCCATATTGACAAAGACCCACTGCGTCTCTGACTCGAAGATTACCTTGCCGTCCGAGACGCGCTCGAATTTGCACTTGCGCACACAGGCGACCTTGCCGTAGGCATCGACCCACGTAGTCCCGCGGATTTCTTCGCCGAGGAAAGCCTGGTTCTTGTACTCCACGTGCTGCACATGAATCATCCAGCCGGCGCCCAGGCGTCTCATGAGTTCGGTACCGCCCACGGAATCGGAGTGCGCGATGGCAATGTCCTGGATCCACTGCACGGACCACACATTGTTGAAATGGTGGTTGTCGTCGATCATCTCGGGTTCGACCTTGAACACCTTCGAATACTTCATCGGGTTCACGTTCTCTTCCATCGCAATGGCCATAAGGAATCTCCTGTAAAAACGGTCCGTCCCCAAATATGCAAAAAGGCGCAACGGGAGACAAATGGCATTTCCAAATATTGCTAACTTTCGCAGAAGATGACCGAAATCGAGGAACAGGAAGATTACGAAGTCAACATTGGATCGTTCAACGGTCCGATGGACTTGCTCGTCTATCTGGTGCAGAAAAAGGAAATGGCACTGGACAAGATTCCTATCGCCGAAATTGCGGACGATTTTGCGAAATGGGTCGAGGCCTATTCGGGCATGGACCTTTCCAAGGCCGGCGACTTCCTGTGCATGGCGAGCCGCCTGATGGCGCTCAAGGTGCAGGAACTGCTCCCCGCCGAAGAACGCGACCCCGAACTCGTGGAAGCCTACAACGAAGACCGCGAACAGCTGATGAAGGAAATGCTGGAATACCAGCGTTACAAGCAAGTTGCCGGCGGCCTGCAGGAGATGGAATCCAAGAACTTCGGCACGTATTCCCGCGGACGCCTCGAAAAATCGCAGAACGAAGACGACACGCTCGCCGATGCGAACATCTGGCAGCTCTTCCGCGCCTACCAGAAAAGCCTGAAGACAAAGATTTCGGAAACCATCCACCATATCGAACTGGACTACGTGACCATCCAGGACCGCCAACAGGCCATCAACAACTACCTGAGCGTCAACGGGCGCGCCCTCTTCGAGGACCTGCTCGACAACGACAGCCACCCCATCGTGGCGGCGGTGACGTTCATGGCGCTCCTCGAGATGATCAAGACCGACGAAGTCGTGTTCCGCCAGAGCGAACTCTTCGGCCCCATCTGGATTTACCGCAAGAAAAACAACCCCGACTACGCCGAGGAAATGGCCCGCGAGACGGTGTTCTTCTCGAAGGATCCCGATGTCAAGCCGGGTCTCGTGGAAGCCATCCGCAGCCAAGCGCTCGCACGCAGCCAGCAGGGCAATGTGGGCGACATCGCCGCCGTGATGCGCGAAGCCGTGCTGTGGACATCGCGTGGCAGGAACGTGACCGAGGAAGACCTCACCGCAATGCTCGAAGGCCGCGAAGACCTGAGCGAAGTCCAGGAAAATCCGTTTGGCGACGACGACAAGGAACAGGGAGACGCCCCGGCCCAGGATGCTGCCGTCACGGACCCCGCGGGAAATGCCGAGGCAACCGCCGAAGCAGCACCCATCGAAGCAACATCAGTCGAAACCACAGACACCGACGCCACAGCCGCTACGGACGAGACTGCCGCATCTTCTGAAATGCTAGAAGATGCGCCGACCGATTCGCCGGTCGAAACATCCGCAAGTGACGAGCCCGCTGAACTGGTAGAAGAATCGACCGAAGAACCTGCAGAGGAAACATCTGCGGAGCCGGTTGCCGAACAGGCCCCGGAAATGCCCATGACGGACGAAGAAATAGAGGCCTTCATCAAGAAGGCCCAGGCGTATTATTCAGGGGAAGACTCTAATCCCAACTAATCAATCGCAACGGGTCTACTTGAACTCGGCGACGAAGGTATCCCTGTTCTTGGGATTCACGAGGCGCGGATTTTCCGTGGAGCCGTCTTTCCATTTCACGAAAGAACTTCCGTCTTCTGGAACAGCGGTCAGGAGCATCGCATTGCCTTCAAAGTACGCCCCTGTATAATTGTTGCTCGGAAGTTTCATGCCGTCCAGCAACACCCTGCCCTTACCGTTAGAGGAGATAGTTACCGAGATGTCGTCTCCCAGGCCGAATTCCGTACGGTACTCTTCACGGGTCGCCTCGGTCCTTTTCTCGGCGTACGAAGTCACGTAGCTTCCCGTGCGGTCGAAGCCCGAGGGGAACGTACCGTAGGGGCTGTGCCGGCGCTGGAACACCGATTCGTTGTTCAGGTCGCGTTCCATTTCAGCAAGGGGAATTTCGGAATTGACCCTATTCACGGCATCTACGATCCGATTGTAGGTCAAATAGCTGCTCAGCATCACGGCGCCATGGTTGACGAACATTCTGCAGAAGTCCGGATTTTCCCTCAACTTGACAAAGATGTTGGCAAAATATCCCGGTCCCGTACGTCCGCTGCTCCTGTCATGTCGAATCCAGTCAAACATTGTACCCCTGAGCGTCTGGAAATCGGCACTCACCCAGCTCCAGCCAAAACCCTGGTCCACATCAAAGAGAACGAATCGGTAAGGCTGATCGGGACTGCGCCACGCACGGACGTTATTGCTTGGCCAGTCCGCATTCCTCAGGTAAATTTCGGCAGCCATGTAGTCCGCATAATTCCCGACATCCAGGAGAGTCTGGACATGCTTATACGCAGCATTGTTTTCCCCGGAGAAATCATTCGTGGCAATATAGTTCAGCATGTCGATATACGAATCCGCTGTCCCGCCGTTTGCCGTAACGGTATCCTTCACATGCTTTACCATGTCGACACTCTTGGAATCTATCCCATGGTTCGTTTCCACAAAGTGCTCATTCAGGCGTTCACGCAAATCGTGGATTCCCATGTACACGCCGTTATAGAACACCACCACCTGGCGGCTGCGCTGGTAATCTACGGACGATCCTTCCACAACGCTCGTCATGGCCGCATCGGCAACAAAGTCGCCCACGTAACGGTTTCCGCCATTGCGCAAATTGAAGCCCTTGAACTTGTTCGCTTCGGGGCGCGTCGAGAACAAGTTGTATTTCAGGCGGCCGTCCTCGTATTCCTTTTTCATCTTGATGGACACGGGCTTCTTGGCATAGGTGCGGCTCCAGTTGCCCATCAGGGAAATTCCCGCATCGATTTGCCATGCCTTCTTTGCGCTGCGGCTACCCTCTTCAAAGAATTCCACATGGACAGGATATTCCGCATCGCTCATGATGTCCACCCTGCAACTGTAGGGATTTTGTCCAAAGCAGTCCGACGTGTTGGCGTACTTTTCACGGAAGAATGCGGAGTCGACACTGATGGCGACTACCGGCATAGACACCGTTTCATTGATAAAGAACGTATGGCTCGACTTGCGAGCAATGGAGTCCCCGACAAATTCTGCACAACGTACCGGAGTATTCCTGGTTACCACGTAGGGCTCGACAAACTCGGCCGAATTCACGTCAGGTGCAGACCCGTTGAAAGTACAGCGGATGGTACCCCCATACAGCGCTGCGGGCACGGGGATGGCCAATTCGTTGTAGAACCCTGCAGGGGGAAGCAAGTGGACCTTGGCGGCTTCGGCAAGAGCGCTGTCGATTTCCACTTCGGAACTGGAACTTGTAGCAGAAGAGGTTCCGGACGAACTGCTAGAATTCGGATTTGAATTCGAACTCAAATTTGAACTTGAACTTTTAGAATCCTTTGTGCCCGACGAATTCTTTCGCGTGGAATCCTTTGCCTCTTCTTCCTTATTAAAACGCTCTAGATACCAGGAATAGAGCGAATCCGAATAGAGGACGCTGTCGGGAATCGCTTCACCGTTCGGCGCGACTTCGTCGATGTCGCCGACCTTGATGGCAGAATCGTCATCCGCGCAAGCAGAGAGAATCGCAGCACACGAGAAGCAAACTGCAAGGAAGAATAGTTTATTGAAAATAAATTCTTTTTTCATGACTAATCCTCCAGGCAACGGACCGAGAATCCGTTTTCGTTATTATCTGCGGTGACGCGAGGATCGGCTGCTGCATATACGCCATATAGCACCGATCGATATTCTATAGTCTCCGCGTACAGCCACCAGCCCGTTAAAAATTGGTCTGTCGTAAATTTTGGTCCCGAGACATAGTCATACTTGCCTGCAGGCAGAGCAGAGAAACCATAGAAATCATCTCCACCCCATTCCGTAGATTTCAGGTTGTCAAATCCACCGACACTATCAACAAGTGCGCTAAATTCCAATTGGCTCGGCAGGCGCCAGCCCTCCGGGCAAATTGTCTGAGCCAATGTCGCCGAATACAGGCGTCCGTACTTTTCACAACTGTCAAGGGAATTCTCGAAACATACGGCACCCGTGGTATCGTAGTTCAGGTTCTCCGCCATCCAGGTCTGTTCTCCAATTTTTACCGTCCTGTAAGTTCGTCCATCACGGGCATCCGTCATTGTGCCGTCGCCTCCCCTTTCACCCTTTACGATTGCCGTGGGGCATTGAGGCATCGCGACAGATCCGTCCTGATTTTCCACAGTAACGCTCGGGGTAAACTTGCCCCTGCTCGTAAACGTAAGGGTCATCGAAGAACTGGTCGTATCATTGCTGTTGCTCCAAGTGTAGATGAATAGCTCGGCACCGCCGCTTTCGCAACCCGTGACACTCCATTCGAACACAACCTCGTTCGGTTCTCCAGTGCTATCCGACTTGACAATACTATCCGATTCGGAAAGCAGTTTCAGCTCGCAGGAGCAATTCGAAATGGAGCGCTGTTCCACTTTGAGATTTGAGCAGGAAATGGTCCTTTCCGATTCAAGCCCTTCGTCCAATACGACGCTTGCATATGCCGTTCCAATTTCCTTAAAGCTTATTTTCGGCTTGGCATCCGTGCTGGAAATGCTGCTGCCCTGCCCGTCGACAAAATTCCATAAGTACGACTTGGCCGTATAGTCGCCCACACCGATCAGGCCCCAATGCGAAGTGTCGGTCCTGAAAACGCTGCTTTCGGAAGCACCGCAATATATCGGGGTGACCGAGCAGACCTCGTATTTTCCGTACGTCAACGTGTACGTATGGAGATCGGGGGCGGCAGATTTCGGAATCTCGTAGGAAACGCTTTCCCAGTTCCAGTAATAGGAATCGCGGACACTAATGGTGATATCCTTCGAATAGCCATCATCGGCCGAAAGGGTCATGGACAAGTTCGTCACTTCGCCTACATTTTTGAAATTCCGCACACTGAACTTGAACCCGTCCTCATTTCCGTCTTCATCCCGGAGCAGGCTCATGGAACAAGTTGCGGAGACAATTCCCCTTGCAAAAACAGCAGGGCACGAGACAAGCATGGATTCGTTTTCATCGTTTGTAACCTCAATGCTAGGCGAGAATTGCCCCGCCCTGGTCGTCACCCCCACAACGGACAAACTATCGGGAGACGGATTCCAAGTGTAATTTTTGGAACCGGTCCATTCGTACTTAAATTCCTGACCGCCCTTGCATCCGGAAATCTTCCATGTAGCACTGTCAGGGAAGTCCGCCGAAACCTGTAACGTATCGGTCTGCGTTTCACACTGGCAATCCGTTACGGGGATGCCCGACACGTTGACTTTTGAACAGACAATCGTATCGCTTTCCGATTCTTTTCCTTTGTTCACAATCAACTGTGCATGGTACAATCCGCCACGCTTGTAAGTGACCGCAGGCGAGACTTCTTCGCTAGTGCCAGGCTCGACCTTGTCTCCAAAATCCCAGGAGAACGTGATGGGAGTTCCGCCCATATTGTAGAAAGAATAAGTAACCTTCGAACCCCGGACAATACTCTTTTCCGAAGCAATACATACACCACGAACCTTGGTGCCATCGTCAACCGGGATTTCTACCTCAGGGGCCTTCGAGCTGGAGGATTCTTCTGCCGAAGACTTCGTTTCTCCGACAGGCGAAGAAGAAAGTTTTTCCGAAGAAGAAGACAATGTCTTAGACGACGAAGAAGACGAAGGCGCCGAAGTTGCCGAGACCGCCTTACCATTCTTGAGCCACGATCCATCCTTGCAGGAATACGAAGCCGACTTGGACAAGACATATTTGTTTTCCCCGTCCTGAATACATTCGCCCAAATCCGATTCTGAAATCACGGCATCGACCTGCTTCTGCCACTTCTTGGATGAGCAGACATAAAGTTGATTGGCGACATAAGCCAAATCGCCCTCGCGTTTCGACGAGCATGCTTTCAACGAATCTTTTGATTCCACATTAGCCGTCACAACGGCAGACACATAGCAATCGACAAACTCGGAATCAGAGAATGTCGCTCCCGTAGATTTCTTCCAGGTTCCGGACTCACACCGGTAAGCTTCCTTGCCGGATTCGACATAGTAAAATTCGTCCGTAACGTTATTATCGCATGCCTTGAGATGGCATACCCCAACAACAAATTCCCTTACCGTCACCCAGGAATCGGCGAAACACGTATAATGTGTTTTCTTCACCTTGGCAAGGGCACCCTGATTTTCTGCACTGCATTTCGGCAGATCTTCCAGGGAGTCGAAATTATCTTCCGACAGTTCGGGATTATCGGAGGGGCGGGAGTCCACGCTAGAGGAATCATCACCACATGCCGAAAACGACAGCAGCACAGCCGCTGTAAAGGCATAGAAAAGAATGCGGTTTTTCATACCTCTTAAAATAATAAAATACCGAGGTATGGCTACCGGGTTCTAATCCCAGTTAATCGTAGGCGGCGGATCCTTGAGGTCCTTGTTCTGCTTTGCGGCCTCAAATTTCTTTTCGGCGATGGAAGCGCGCTGTTTGTCCTTCTCCTTGCCTGCGGCAAAGAGGGCATCCAGCTCGGCGGCACGGTTCTTCTGGCTCTTGAGGAATTCGTCAAAGGACTTGACTTCTTTCTTGTATTCCTTGTGGCTCAGTACCTCGCCCGTATCTGCATCGACAACGAGTTCGCCCTTGCACATGGGGCATTCGACAGTTAAAGTCCTGACGGCCATAAGAACCCCCTAGTCCCTGCGCCCACCAATAAGGCCGGCGCGGTACGCCCAGTAGAGCAGTTGCAGAATGGAAGATATTGCAGCGGCCACGTAGGTGAGGCCTGCGGCAAAGAGCACCCCGGAAACCGTATTGTATTCGCGACCCTGCGCCACCACGTCCATACGGGCGAGCGCCTTCTTCGCGCGGGAAGAAGCGTCGAATTCGACCGGGACGGTCACGAGCGTAAAGAGCGTCGCGGCAGCAAACAGGATGACGCCCACCAGCGCAAGGGAATAGCCCAGCGCACGGCCAGCACTCATCAGCACGATGCCGATAATCACGAGCCACGGTCCGAGATTGCTGCCGATATTGGCAACGGGGACAATGGCGGAACGCAGCCACAGCGGGAAGTACCCCTGTGCATGCTGGATAGCATGGCCCACCTCGTGTGCGGCAACACCTGCGGCACTCGCATTACGACCGTAGTACACTTCCTTCGAAAGGTTGAGCGTCTTGTTCAGCGGATTGTAATGGTCCGAAAGAAAGCCCTGATGCACATGCACCTGGACGTCGGTAATGCCCGCATCCATGAGGATGGCCTTCGCCACGTCGGCACCGGTGAGACCGCTGGAAATGTTCACTTTCTGTCCTGCAGCAAAGCGGGACTTGACAAGCATGGAGACACCGCCGGACAGGGCCAGCGTCACCAGCAAAATCATCATGTATAAAGGATCTAGCATCATAGGGAGTGATTAGTGGTTAGTGATTAGTGGTTAGTGGGAAGTGGTTAGGGGTTAGTAGGAAGTAGACAGTAGGAAGTAGGCAGTGGTTAGTAGTTAGGGGTTAGAATCTAGGATCTAGTGAATATTTTACTCGAGCCTGGAGCCTCGAACCTCATCGCTATAAAAATACAATCTTTCGTCTCTCGTCAGTAGGCCCGCAGGGCCGTTCTCTCGTCTAAACTACATATCGCCGATATCTATCTTGGCCTTGTCGCGGACGCGCGTCAGCAAAAGTCCCAAAGCAAGGTACACCACAGCCTGTACTGCCAGCAAGTATAGTCTGGGCGCCACGTCGTAGATGTCCGCCCCCATCTGCTCGATGGAGAGCCAGGCCGGTACGGCAAAGGTGCTCGGCAAGATATACGAAGCAACGGTCATCCAGTGCGGAATCAGGTAGCTGGGCCAGCTGAAGTTCGCAAGGAAAAGAATCGGGATAGACAGGTACAAGAAAAGCTGCATGCTGGATTCACGGCGCAGGAACACCTGCGAGACGACCATACCCAGATTGATGGTAGACGCAAGGAACACTACCGAGAAAACCACCATGGGTAACAGTTCGCCACGACGCGGGAAATCAAAGATGTTGTAGACAATGCAGTGGTAGAACAGGATGAACGAGCAATAATGAACAAAGTAAGCTAGGCAGCGTCCAAAATAGCGGTAAGGGAGTGTTTCGTTCTCGACCGCGCTGTCACGCATCTTTTTGCGGAAACGGCGGTGGGCTCGGGAGCCGCCCAACACGCAAATGCCTATGATGAGCGACTGCTGGAGAATGACCACCAGCACGCTGGGCACTACATAATTGGCATAGCCGCCCGTACTGTTGTACAGCGTCTGGATGCTGAGGGGGAACGGGTCGCGCATGGCGATGGCCTTTGCAGAAGGAACCTTCTTGGAAAGCGCAATCTGCTTCACCTTGTTTGTCGCGCCAAGCGTCAACGCACACGTCGAGAAAGCCGTGCCTATGGCGCCATGGAACATCACGTAAGCCCCGTGCGTAAAAATATTCACCGTCACCTGTTGATGGCCGCGGATGTCCTTTTCCATGTTCTCGGGGATGGCCATGAAGCCGTAAATCTCGTCGCGGGACATGGCTTCCTCGGCCTGCATCATCTCGGAATAGACCGCCTTCACCTCGATCTGCTGCGATGCCGAAGCCATGCGGATAAGGTCTCGCGACATCGCCGTATTGTCCATATCCACGATAGCGACAGGGACCTTCGTCACCGTCTGGTAAATATAGGGAGTCGGATAGTAGAAGGCGTACAGAACGCCCGCCACCACGAGCAACAGCACCGCGGCAGCATCCGTGTACATCAGTTTCCATTCGGTAAAGGCGACTTTCCAGAGACGACTGATCATGCAGAAGCCTCCGGAGCCGTTCGCATTTTCTCTTCGTACTCGGCTTCCCTGCGGGCGAACTGTTTCCAGCGCATCGACATGAGGAATGCGCCCAGGATGTTCCAGAACAGAGCCATCTCGATAAGTATCTTCAGCACTTCCCATGCGGGGCCCATGCTCAAGTCACCCAGGAGCATCATCGACTGGATCTTGAGCGCATGAGTCAACGGAAGTATAAAGGCAAAGCCGCGCACGGCAAAAGGCATGGCCATCACGGGGAACGTCTGCCCCGCAAACGCAAAGGCCGGACTGCCGATTACGCCTGCGGCACCTGTCGCAATCCTCATCAAGCCCGTCACCCCGACAAATACGATGCCGGCACCGGAACAGGCGAGAATCATGAACAGTTGCGCCGCGGCAGTCATGACAAATTCGTTAAGTGTCATGGGAGCAAGCAACCTATGGCTATAGGCGTAGCAGCCGATCATGCCGAGCCAAAGAATGACATTCATGGGCACAACACTTGCAAACCAGAGCGTAAAGCGCGAGCCGCGGGCATAGCCGAGCATTTCCCTCACGCGGTGGTCGCGGAGCGGGAACGACGCTACATACACGCCGACAATCATTGCAGCGAGGTGGAACAGAGCCGTCACGAGGCCGAGTCCCAGGAAGCCCTGGTAGTTGCCCTCGACATTGCCGACAGAATGGATTTCCGTCTTCACGGGATCGTCCATCTGGGCGGTAAACATTTCGCTTCCCGCCGCCGAAAGCACCGCGCGGATTTCCTTGGTCGCGAACATGTTGGTCAAGTAATTCTGCCCGCTGGAATAGACCGGAATCACGGGGCTCTCGAACCTGAGGGCACGGCGTTCCAGGTCGTTGGGCAAGACCAGAAAGCCTTGGAGCTCCCCGCGAATAACAGCATGCTCGCACTCGCCCATGTCATGGCAAATCATCTTCACGTTCAGAACGGGACTGGAACGCAACTTAGATTCCAGGCGGTCGGCAAGGTAGCTGTCGTCTTGCCGTACGATACCTATAGGCACGTGCTGCACAATCTGCGACGAGAACAGTCCCAGCATGAACACCGAGACTCCCACGGGCAAAACGAGGAGAATCAGCCACAAGACGAGATTGTGGCTGAAATAAATTTTCCGGACCGTTTTCAGGAATCCCTGCAACAGCACGGCAAGCCTCCGCTAACGGATAGATTCCGCAGAAAGGAGGACGCTCATGCCCGGGCGAAGGTTCTCGATCTTCTCCTTGGGACGCAGGCGCACCTCGAAAGTCTTGAGGTCGAACCCGCCGCTTTCCTTGCTGCTGCGCCACGTGGCGTAATCACCCACGGAAGCGATATAGCTTACCGACATCTCGACATCCCTGTCGAGCGCGGGAACGTGCATCGTGAGGACCCTTCCCTTGTAGACATTCTTAAGCAAGTCTTCGCGCAAGTGGAATACCGCCCAGGCGTCATTCAAGTCCGTCACGGCCACCACGGGCATGCCCGAGCCGACCACTTCGCCTTCTTCGGCAAGCTTGAGCGAAACCTCGCCCGTAATCGGGGAGCGGATCTTGGTTTCTTCAAGGTAAGCATCGACTTCAGCAGAGGCGCCACGGGCCTGCATCACGAGAGCGTTTGCGGCGGCCTTGTCTTCGCTACGGGCACCGGCCACGGCCTGGTCGTACTGGGCCTTCGCGGCATCGGCGGCGGACTGGGATGCCTTCATCTGCGTTTCGGCTTCGTCGCGTTTCTGCAACGGGAGCACGCCTTCGTCAAAAAGTTTCTGGACACGGTCATACGTATTCTTCGCGAGCGTAGCGGCATCCTGGGCACGGTCGGCCATCGCCTTGAGCGCCGTGATGTCCTCGCTGCGGGCACCATTGCGGGCCTTGTTCGCCTGGGCCTTCGCGGCACCGAGAGCACCTTCGGCCTGTATCTTCTTCGCCTCGATCTCGGGACTGCTGATAATGGCCACAAGAGAATCCTTGAACACCAGGTCACCCTCGCGCACCAAAAGCGCCTCGATACGGCCGGGAACCTTTCCCGAAACAAGGACGCGACGAGCTTCCATCTGCCCCTGCAAGAACTGCTCGCGGGGTTCGGTGGCAAACTTCTTGAGCTGGGCGACGCCCATCACGACCAGCGCTACAAGCGCCAGCACGATGACCACCTTACCAATGAATTTCAAAGCATTAATCATTGTTTATTCTCCTTGTTCTCGGGAGCCGCTGCCGCGTTTCCCTTTTCAGAAGATTCTTGTACCGATGCGGCAGGGGCTGCCGTGGCCGGTGCAGCTTGCGGAGCCGATTCAGGAGCCGCAGTCGGTGCAGCGGCAGGCGTCTCGGCTGCGGCCGGGGTTTCAGCCGCGCCCTGGGGCGCTGCAGCGGAATCAGCTGACGTTTCTGCAGTGGCGGGGGCAGCCGGAGCGGTAGACGCCGTCGGGGCGGCCGCAGCCGGAGCAGGAGCCGCGAGCGGCTCCTCCTTAGCCGGAGGCGGAGCCACCGGCTTGGACGCCGTAAGCAGAGTTCCCGCATTCTCGACCTCGCCGCACGATTCGAGCAGGCCAAGCCAGGCAATCACGGCATCGTAATGGGCCTTCAAGTCAGCCACCTGCAAACGCGACAGAGCCAGTTCGGCATCCACCACATCGAGGCCTGTCGCAAGACCCGCCTCGTAAGCCTTGTTCTGGCTACGCAGGGCCTCGTCGGCCAGCTCGCGCGTCTTCTGCAGACTGACCAAGCGGCTCTTGGCATGTTCCATCTCGCGCCAGCGCTTTTCCACCAGCAAATTGATATTGTCCAGTGTCTGCTCTTCCAAGCTACTCAGCGAACGGTCCAGTGCCTTCGCGCTGCTCACCTTCGAGCGGGTCTCACCGCCCTTGAACAAATCCCACTGGGCCTTCGCACCCACAGCCCATTCAGGCTCCAGCATGGTCAGGTCTTTCGTATAAAGTTCCTTGTAACCGAACAGGGCGACCGTCGGGAAATAATCGGCACGGGCGGCGCTGACGGCAGCCTGGCTGCGCTTGCGTTCGGTACGCAACTGTCTGAGTCCCGGATGTTTCTCACGGGCCAGAGCCTTGATTTCATCAATGGATCGGTATTCCTCGGGCGACTCGACCGGAGTCGTCGCGGTAATGCTCGTGTCCGTATGCAAAAGGCTAGCCAAGGCGAGACGGGCCAACGTCTGGTCACGCTGTGCATCTTCCAATGCGTTCTCGGCTTCGGCCAGGGCAACTTCTGCACGGAGGCGTTCCGCCTTGCTGATCTGCCCGCCTTCTTCAAGTTTCTTGGAACGTTCCAAATGCTCTTCCAAGTTACGTTTCGTCGTCTCGCGGAGCAGCGTCAATTCCTCGGCAAGGCGCAGGGAGAAGTATCTCGTAGCGACATCCATGAGGATGGCATTCTGGGCCATGTCAAACTCGGCCTTGCGAGCAGTTACATTCTCCTTGGCGGCATCGTAAGCGGAATAAATCTTGAGCCCGGTAAAAATCGGCCACACAACAGACAATCGCGCATTGAAGAACACGTCATCCTGGACCTTCTTCTTGAAATCCGGCAAGGCCGAATCCAGCGTGGATTCCGTTTTCATCTTGGCAAGATTTCCCACGGAATCGCCGACACCCTTCGCCATGGGAAGCGCCATATCCTCAGGAGCGCCTTTCTCACGGGCTTCCGCATAGGCAGCCTCGTAACCTGTCCTATAATAGTTCTGATAGGCCTCGGCTCCATGCACCGAGATGATGCCCGAACGGACCTCGTTCAAGTCAATACTGATTGGATCGTTAATCTTGGTGACCCCGGCAGACAGGGAGACTGTGGGCATAAAGCGTGAGCGAGCCTCGTTCTTGCCGCTCTCGGCCATCTCGACCTTGGCTTTTTCGGCCTTAATCTGCGAATTGCCCGTCTTTGCCATGTTCAGGGCGTCCTGAAGCGAAAGGGGCGCCGCCACAGCCGCTACAGACACAAAAACAGAAAATGTAAAATGCAATCTCATAGCAAAAACAAAATAGCAAAATAAATTTTTCAATTTACGAGATAAGCCCCCCTTTTCCGACAAAACGGGGGAAATAGGCTACAAATGGAGAATAAAAAAAGTTCCCCCATATTTGGAGGAAACTTTTCTCTGATATTTTTTTGCGATATGTATTTTACTTGCCGGGGGTCGGTTCGCCGACCTTCCAGGCGCTGGCTTCGTAACCCATTGTGCTCGTATCGACACGCTGCAAACTGAATCCGAAACCATCAGCCTCCTTCAATTCGGGCCACTTGTCCGAATAGAGCGTGGCATCGTGCCAGATGTAGAAGTAGAGGTATCCCGACGGAGCACTCTTACTTTCAGTCTTTTCGAAGGGTTCCTTGACTGCGATGGTTTCGCTGCGGTTGGAAAGCTTACCGGAATAGGTCACAATCTGCACCGCTTCTGGAATAGAATAAGTCGAACGGACAAAATCCGGGCTCCAGTTATCGAATCCCGTAGCCGCAATCGTTTCCGCTTCAAGCGTAGCAGGAATCAGAAGAATCATGCCCTTTGCCGGAATCGAGATGTTGCCGAATTCCAGGTTGATACCTTCAACCTTCCAACCCTTCTGAACATTGGAGCTGTAAAGAGTGATGGCAGCGTCACCACCATTGACCAATTCCATGAATTCAAACGGAACTGTGCTCATTTCATCCGGATGATAATGAATTTCATTGATATACAAAGATCCCATCTTGAGGGCGGAGTTCTTTGCACCAGGTGTTGCAGAAGCCAACGGGCCTTGAGCAGTAGAACCGTCGCTCAGGTCGACCACGCCGCTCGTACTCGTACCGGCAGGCACCCAGATACTGGATTCTTCACCTTCCAATGATCCGCGGAGGTAGAATTCGCCGCCCTGCGGGCTCACCACCAGTTCTTCGTCAAAGTTATCAACGGCGTCAAGCACCACATAACCCTTCGCAGGAATGACCGTAGAAACAGCACCGGACTTGATCGTCAGCGTCTGCTTGCGACGCTTGACCTCAAGGGTCCAGCCGGCGACATCCACTTCCTTGTCTCCCGTATTGTAAAGTTCAATCCATGCGTTATCGGAACCGACATTCGGCATGATTTCGTTAATGCGCACGGTGGCAGGAGTTATCCATTCGTCGTTACCGACACCGGGATTGCCCTTATCCAGTTTACTTGCGGCCCAGGAATTCGGCTGGGCTGCATTGCCGCCCTTATACACGAGGGTACGACCCTTGCCGTCGGCAAGACTCGGCCAAGGAGGTTCGTTGCCAAAGGCGCAGCTCACGTCGCCTTCACCGTCAATCTTCACGTTCACGACATCGCCTTCATTGACCAACTTAGCTTCCGTTCCGCCATCCCACGGGCCAAACAGACGTCCAGCAAACTGGGGATAAGTCTCCTTGAACAAGGCCGGGTCATTCGTGATGACGACATATTCGCCCTTTGCCAAAGGCTCTGCAGGGAAGGTATATTCAACAGCTCCGCTCAAGTGGAGCAAGTAATCCTGCATGTTCTCGATATCCTTACCACCAGCGATATAGATTTCAACCCATTCCAGGGCGGAACCATCCGCTGCATTGTACATGATTTCAGAACAGCCCATCTGCGGAGGAGCCGTGTCGGGAATTTCTTCTTCGCTAGAACTCGATGGCGGAGGATTGTCACCATTGTCGCTAGAGGTGGGTGTGCCGCCGCTGCTATTGCCCGATTCAGCCGGAGTACCGCCGGAACTCTGGGGGTTGTCGGGATTGTCCACACTGCCGGGATTAGAATCCGAGCTCACTTCGGGATTGGTAGGATTGCTACCGCTATCGTCTTCGGAGCATGCAGAAAATGCACCGAGCATAGCAATGCAGGCACCAGTCAAAAGCCACTTTTTCATGTTCATAGGGGCCATCCTTTGTTCAGGTCAAATGCTAAAAAACTCTAAAAATTCCCCGCCAGTTTCGTCCAGTAAGGGCTCTTGAACCTTCGCGGGTTCTCGTAGACCCGTTTCCATTCAGCGGCCGCATTACCGAATTTAGAAAATGCGGAGTGTTTGAGGTTCAAAAATCTTATCAGGTCGAACATCCAGTAAGGAACCTGTGAGCAAGGACACTTTAATTCGAGCACAGCGTCCATTCCCGGCTGGAAAAACCTCGGAAGTCCAGTCGAATGCATGTAGTGCGGGTCCACCGTATAGTCAAATCCGTTTTCCTCGCGGAAGCGCATGCCGGTATCGATTGTCACGCGAGAATATTCCTCACGCAGCCCAAACCAAGCGCGACGCTTGTACTGCGTCAAAAGGCGCGGATGAGCCCCGTGGAGTTCCGTCTTGTACAGGAAATCCTTCAAGTACATGCGGTCCTTGTCCGTCTTGCAGGGCCATTCCTCGGGTTTCATGTTCCAGACTTCGCCGGGGTTGATGCCCTTAATAGTCGCACGGCTCTTGTAGCAGATGCTACGGATCTTGCGCTTGACTTCGAAATGGAACGTACCGTCCTGTGCCGGATGCTCGCCATAGGTACGGATGCGCATGTTGAAACGGTCCAGGAGCTGTTTCTTTTTCCAACCCAGGAATGTCCACTTGGGGCTGTCCAGGTACAGGTTGGTAATCCAGTAGAAACCACCCGGAGTAATCTTGGAATAGTAGTCTTCTTCGCAATACGGAGCAAGGAAAGCACCTATCCGGTCCGCCCATTCGACGGGGATATGGTACTTGAGCTCGAATCGCTCGAGAAGGCTAAATCCACGGGCTTCGGCCATATTACTTCAAAGCCTCACGCAGATGGTTTGCGCTACCTTCGCGGGCAAGGATTCCCGCATAGTTGAGCAATTCCAAATAGCGCACGAAAATATCATATTCCAGCTTGACAGCCTTCATGTCGCTCTCGAGAGAGCTTTCCTTGGCGCGCAGGAGCAGCAGCGGATCGGAGCCGGAGTTTATCGCGAACTGTTCCATAAACCCGCTCGCGTTCACCTGTTGCACATATTCCTTCTGCACCTTCCACTGGCCAATCATGGCAAGCACTTCCTCGGTCAGGCGAGCCACCTTCTGGTTGATATCGCGCACGTCAGCGAGGTAGTCACTTTCGGCATCGAGCTTAGCCACCTGGAGCTTGAGATCGCCGTCCTTGCCGCTGTCGAAGAACGGCAGACGGAAAGCGAGATTCACGAAGAACTTGTCGACCGTCTTACGATCGTCCTTGTCCGGGAAAAGGAATGTTGCCCTAGCATCTTTGTCCAGACAGTCCGCCAAATTATCACATCCAGCTTTCTCATTGAATCTTTCACGATAATCACTATAGGCTCCATTACCATAAACATCGGACGGATCTAGTTCCTTGTACTTTTCCATCCGGGATTCAATCTGCAACGAGTAGCCGACACCGATATGCGAGATATAGTCGCGGCCCTTGCTCACGTCCTGCTTGGCCTGGGCAACTTCGGCGTCGCGCTTGCCGCGGGCCATCGCCACCAGCGGGAAGTTTTCATTCACTTCCACGCCATTGGAAAGGTTCTGAGCGAGTTCGTCCATGGTCGGGAGGAACGAGGAATCCAAATCAACTCCATCGAAATCGGGCACCCAGATCTTCATCTTGAGTTCCGCGTCGCGCAAAGCCGTGCTGTCCGAAAGCAGATCCGCCTTCAAGGTAGCGCCCTTTTCCAGAGCGGCCATCAGGTCTTCGGGATTGAAGGACGCCGAACCGGACTTGAGGTGCAACACCTCGATGCGGTCGGAGTTCACCTGCAGCAATTGCTTGTTGATTTCGTTGATCTTCTTGCGCATCACGTAGCGCACGCCGCGTTCATAGCGGTCGTACAGCAACAGGGAGCGTTCCACGCCAAAGCGGGCCAGTTCATACGACTTATTAGCCTCGTAACGTTCACGGTCGGCAGAACCTTCGCCGAACGTCTTGGGGCTCATGCGCAATTCAAAATCGTGCTTGGCAAAGCTAAAACCATCCAACTGGTAACGCAGTTCCATCTTGTCCCAGAGCTTCGTGTTCCTGGGAGAAGACGTTGCCTCGGAGCGCTTCTGTGCGGCCTCGAAACGGGGGTCAGTCTGCGCCGACTGGACAAGACGGTCCCACGTCAGCGGACCTGCATACAAGGCCGCAGACAACATGATAGGGAGTGCAACAAAGCGCTTCATTATTTCTTACCGTCTTTCTTGAGATGTTGTTGAATAACGCCCATTTCCGCGATGGTCACCATTTCGCCCAGGAGGAACGAATTCTCTTCGGGGATCTTGATGGTCACTTCACGACCGTACACCGGCAATTCCGGCATTTTCCACATACGGGTCGGGAACGGAACGATACGGCTGGAGAGACCGACAACTTCGCCGACAACCGCCTTGCCCGTACCGGCAAGCGTGGTCACCTTTACAGTCTCGCCCACATCCATGTTCTGGTAAATCTGTTCGTTGATGTAGCCACGGATAATCGTCGGGCGCTTGTGCGTGAGGGTGAGAATCGGGGCAAAGCTCGAAACCTTTTCGCCATCGCGGACGTTCACGTCACCGACCACCCAGTTTTCCTTGGCAATCTGGACGAGGTCTTCCTGCTGCTTCTGGAGTTCGGCCAGTTCCTTTTTCAGGTTATCGACTTCGCTCTGGCCACTCGTCTTCTGCAGGCGGCCGCTGCCGCGCAAAAGGGCGATTTGCTGGTTTGCGCTCTTGGTAGCCAGTGCAAGTTCGTTCTTGAGGCTCTTGATCTGCAGGGCCATGGCGTCGTTACCGTCGCCGCTGGACTTCGAGTTCGAGAGGCTCTTGAGCTTGGCGGAAATTTCCTTGTTCTTCTGGTATTCCGTCTCGAGGTTGCGGATTTCGGCGCTGAGAGTGAGGCGCCTTGTCTCGAGGTTCGCCTTGACTTCGGCCACCTTCTGGTCGATTTCGGCGGAGCTCAGGTTGCTGCGGCCTTCGAGGGCGTCAATTTCGCGGGTAACCTCGGAGATGCGGAGAGTCAGGTCCGGACGGTTGATTTCGACAATCGTGTCGCCCACCTGAAGTTCCTGGCCAGGAACCACGTGAACCTTCACGATTTCGGTTGCGCTCGGGACGCTGATGATAGTTTCGTTCGCATCGGCAATGCCCCTGAACATGGCAACCTTGCCCTGGTAGACAAGGCCGAGGACGATAGCGAAGACAACGCAAATTGCCCAGGCGAGGGACAACTTGTGGGTATAGACGTAAGCCACACCCGCATTGTTCTTGTGGGTGTTCCAAAAATTGTCGAGAAGATCTTCAAGTTTATGCATTGTATCCTCCCCTTACATTTCCGTCGTCGCGTCTTGCATCATGAACTGGACATCCGAAATCCCCTCGATCTTGGAAAGATCGTTCAGGATTTCAGCAGCGGGCTTCGTCGCACGCAGGCGAATCTGGTAGGCGACATCCAGACGGGCGCCGCCATCGACTTCGCGCATGGTAATGAGGATGAAAGTCTTGAGGCTGGTCTTCATGATATGTTCGACCTGAGCGCGGGCATCGCCTTCGTTCGGGAGAGCGAAGCGGAGCATGCCGTCAAAGAAGTGCTTGGTACCGAGACCCGTGCGGGAAAGGAGGAAAGCAACACAACAGAATGCGATCGTACCGCCGACTGCGGCACCCCAGGCATAAACACCGCAACCGATACCCGCACCTAGCGCCGCGAATATGAACATGATATCTCGCGGGTCCTTGAAACTCGTACGGAAGCGGACCACCGAAAGCGCGCCCATCATACCGAGGCCGCGACCGACGTTATCGCCGATGGCCTGCATGATCATCGCCGCAGCAACCGAGCTCAAGACGATACCCTGAACGAAGTTGCGCGAATAGGAAAGCCCGAGGAAGGTCTTTTCGTAAGTCCAGCCGATTGCCGAAGATAAGATAAAGGCAAGGCAAAGCGTATATGCCAACGTGATAATAGTAGCGTTGGTCGTACTTGATTGAACCGCAAGAAGGTCTAGCATTATGCTCTCCGTAAAAAATTACTTTTTTCCCATGGTAAGGCAAAATGGAACTATTGCACCCTCATCAATAGTCCAAGCACCTAAGCTATCCAAAAATAACAAAAGGGGAAAAAAACCGTTTGAAAAAAGAAAAATACACGTTGCTGACGACAACAACAAGTTGCGAAAATCTCAACATAGACAACGCATTTTTCAGCCAGCGTAAATTTTCCAGCCCCATCAGGCAAGAACAAGCCTAATCAGCCCGCTCATTTGTTAACAAAAGTTAACAACAACGCGAAAAAATCCCCGCCGAAGCGGGGACAAAGTATTTTCCGAGT
The DNA here is from genome assembly GCA_017649565.1 of Fibrobacter sp. GTDB lineage: Bacteria > Fibrobacterota > Fibrobacteria > Fibrobacterales > Fibrobacteraceae > Fibrobacter. The sequence continues at coordinate 73,621 of JAGCGO010000091.1, forward strand.
CGAACAAAACAAAAGCCCCGCCAAAGCGAGGCCATGTAATCTGTTATTGAAAAAAATTCCAAGTCGAAGCTAGAAGCGAGCGAGAGCAGGAGCCGAGCCCCCGTAGCGTACTAGTCGTACGTGAGGGGGCGAGCGACGAACTATCGCGACGCTTATAGCGAGACTACTTTTTCAGGAATTCATTGATTCCAGCTGCCGCTCTGCGACCTTCTCCCATCGCCAAGATGACAGTGGCAGCACCGAGCACGATATCGCCACCGGCATAAACCTTCTCCATGAAGGTCTTGTTGCAGGTTGCGTCTTCGAGCAGGATATGACCCTTCTTGTCCACAGAGAGTTCCGGCGTGGTATTGCTGATAAGCGGGTTGGAACCGTTACCGATAGCAACGAGCACGGTGTCGCATTCGATCTCGAAGCTTGCGCCTTCGATCTTGACCGGACGCGGACGACCCTTTTCATCGGGTTCACCGAGTTCGTACTTGTCAACGAGCATGCCGCGCACATGACCGGCTTCGTCGCCGAGGATCTTGGCCGGGTTCTGCAGAACGCAGAATTCGACACCCTCTTCCTGGGCGTGGAGGATTTCTTCCTTACGGGCCGGGAGTTCGTTCATGCTACGACGGTAAACGATGCGGACCTTGTCGGCACCGAGGCGCAGCGCCATACGGGCGGCGTCCATAGCGACGTTACCACCACCGAGGACGACCACGTTCTTGCCGGGCCACATTGGGGTATCGGAATTTTCCTTGTCGTAGGCGCGCATGAGGTTGGCGCGGGTCAGGTATTCGTTAGCAGCGAACACGCCGACGAGGTTTTCGCCTTCGATGTTCATGAAGAGCGGGAGGCCGGCACCAGTACCGACGAACACGGCGTCAAAGCCGTCCTTCTCGATAAGGTCCTTGAGCTTGCGGGTACGGCCGATGACAAAATTTGTCTCAAACTTCACGCCCATGGCAGCGAGAGATTCGATTTCCTTGTCAACGATAGCCTTCGGCAGACGGAATTCAGGAATACCGTAGCGGACCACGCCACCGAGCTTGTGGAAAGCTTCGAAGATGGTCACGTCGTGGCCTTCGCGGCGCACGTCAGCGGCAACGACCAGGCCGGCAGGACCGGAACCGATCACAGCCACCTTCTTGCCGGTAGCGGGCTTCACGGCCGGCACAGAAGCGCCACCGTTGTTGCGTTCGTAGTCAGCGACAAAGCGTTCGAGGCGGCCAATAGCCACAGCCTTGTTCACGTCCTTGTGCATCTTGCCCATGGTGCAGTTCATCTGGCACTGGCGTTCCTGCGGGCAAACACGACCGCAGATAGCCGGGAGCAAGCTAGTTTCCTTAATCTTGGCGATAGCAGCCTTGAAGTCACCTTCGGCGATCTTGGCGATGAAGGCCGGGATGTCGATGTGCACCGGGCAGCTTTCCACGCAGAACGGCTTCTTACAAGCGAGGCAGCGGTTAGCTTCAACGATAGCCTGAGCTTCGGTGTAACCCTGAGCCACTTCTTCCATCACGCGGGCGCGGTAGGAAGGTTCGAGCTGCGGCATCGGCTGAGCGGGGATAGCGGTCTTGTCCTTCGGCT
>JAGCGO010000092.1 GCA_017649565.1 Fibrobacter sp.
CATCACGTCGGAGGCGCGGTTGATGCCGTCGATCAGAGAGTGGCGGCAGCCGTAGAGGTTGTCGAACTTGGACTTGGTCACGGAATCGTTCACGTTGATTGCCGGGAACTTGAGACGGCCAGCCTGGGCCATCTGGTACAGGCGATGCACGCCGGTAGTGGTTTCTTCGGAAACGCCCTTCAAGGCTTCGCGGGCGCGGGTCCACTGCTTGGGATCCTTTTCGAAAATCTTCTTGCAGGTGGCGAGGAACACGCCCCATTCTTCGCTGTCCTTTTCGGGATTGAACTCGGGCACCTTGCCGGCGTCTTCGAATTCTGCACCGCAGGTCACGAGCATGGTGGCGTCACCGCCGTCATCCACGATCAGGTCCGGAGTCTTGCCGTCGGGCCACACGAGGGCGCGGGCGGTGTTTTCCCAGTATTCTTCAAGGGTTTCGCCTTTCCAGGCGAACACGGGCACGCCCTGCGGATTGTCGACGGTGCCGTTCTTGCCCACCACGACGGCGGCGGCAGCGTTGTCCTGCGTGCTGAAGATGTTGCAGCTGACCCAGCGCACGTCGGCACCGAGGTCGGTAAGCGTTTCAATGAGAATAGCGGTCTGCACGGTCATGTGGAGGCTGCCCATGATGCGGGCGCCCGCCAGCGGCTTCTTGCCGGCGTATTCCTTGCGGAGAGCCATGAGGCCCGGCATTTCGGTTTCGGCGAGGTCGAGTTCCTTGCGGCCTTCGATCGCAAGGTTGATATCCTTGATTTTGTATTCCATGAAAAAATCCTCTTTTGAAGCAATTATGAGATCGCCACACTTCGCTGCGCTCCGTTCGCGATGACAAAGCGGCTTTCCGAGTAGGCAAATTCAATCTATGCATAAATATAGCTAAACGCATAGATATGTCAACGTCGGCAAATTGCGGGTCATAAAAAAAGACATCCCGGAAAAGATTCCGGGATGCCATTTTTTTATCGAGGAAAAATTAGCGCCACTTAGCCTTGAGTGCCTGCGGGCATTCCACTTCCTTGAAGTTGTGGTTCGGGTTGCCTGCGGCTTCCATCCATGTGGCGAGGAAGAGACAGCCTTCCTTGGCCTGTTCGTCGTTCTTGAAGACTTCGTTGCACTTCCTGCTGAGGCATTCCTTGCGCTTGTTCAGGAGGTCGCCGTCGTAGCCAACTTCGTTTTCGCAGTTGGAGAGGAGTCCACCGTACTTTTCGCCCTGGTTGCCCCAGCCCATCTGGCTGCAGCCGTCGAAGGCGCCGAGTCCGCCGCCCGGGATCATCACGTCGAACTGGCCGTGGTTCACGTCGCCACCGATGTTGGATGCCATCACGACAAGGGTCTTGCCCCTGAGCGCCTGGTGGTTGGCCTTGGTTTCGTACTTGCCTTCGCCAGTGAATTCGAGGGCGAAGCACTTGCCGCACTTACCACCGTCAGCAGCGGGAACAGCTGCGAAGGCGTAGGCGACCTTGTCGTTCACGATGATAGGAATCTGGCTCGTGCAAGTGGTGTTCTGGCCACCGGAGCAGATGCTCTGGCCGCCTTCAACACGGTTCTTGCCCTTGGCGTCGCAATACATGGTCGGGTTTCCGCCGGAGTTTTCGTTCCAGCCGCAGCTAGGCATGCAGCAGTCCCAGTAACGGGTTGCCCAACCGGAACCGGAGTGGCCGCCCTGCACGTACTTGAGCGGTTCAGCTTCGGGCTGCTGGCTGCTGGAAGACTTCTGTTCGCTGCTAGAAGAAGACTTTGCGCTGCTAGAAGAGGACTTCGCGCTGCTCGAAGAAGCGGTGCTGTCCTTGGCAGAGGAAGAAGAAACTTGCGCGGTGTCTGCGCTGGAAGGAACCGTGGCGCTGCTTGCCGGGGCGGAAGACGAAGTCGTCACCGTCGCTGCGGGCGTGCTGGAGCTTGCCGGCTGCTCCGGAACCTGCGGGGGATCGGCTTCCTTGACTACGACGCCGTCATCGATACGGATTTCCTTGCCGTCGAGTCCGATGATCGTCCTTTGCGGCGTAACGACAAGAAGAGTGGACAGGTCAACATCCATGAGAATGACATTGCCTTCGACATCGGAGATGTTTTTCGTGGTAGCGTCGTATATGCCGACCGGATTGCTCCTTGTGTCGGTCACGACCTGGACGCCCACTTCGTTCGGCTGCTGGATAAGGTAGCCTGTTTCGCCGGAGAAGATTAACCAGGTATTGGCTGTAACTGTGAGTTCCGGAACATTGTTTTCGGTACTCGGCGATGAAGTAGAAGAATCATCTGAACAGTTCCATGCTAGCATCAATGTGGCGGCGATCGCCATGGACTTGATGAACATATGCTTCATAATTTTTTCCTCGTAAGAAATTACGGTGAGACCTCCCATAAAGCCTCAACATTTTTCACCCAAGTCAAAGATAGATTTGTATTTACGAAAAAGATGTAAAATTTTGTAAGGTGTGAAAGGGGTCAATAAAAAACGGAGGGAAGGTAAAGAAAAAGCAACGTTCAGCATTTTGAACGTTGCAAAATTGTGATTTTTGACACTATCTAAAGGGCGCTGGGGACTAGTACTTGTTCTTGAGTACGTCCGGGCATTCCACTTCGACGTAATTGTGCTCCGGGTTGCCTGCGGCGTGCATGAATTCGGCGAGGAACATGCATCCCTTCTTGGCGTCGCTATCGCTGCTGAACACGCTGTTGCACTTGTTCTTGAGGCATTCCTGGTACTTGTTCGCGTTGTAGCTGGATTCTGTCTCGCAGTCGCTGAGGAGCCCGCCGTATTGCTGGCCCTGGTTGCCCCAGCCCATGCTGGCGCAGCCGTTGAAAGCGCCCACGCCACCGCCCGGGATCATGATGTCGAACTGGCCCTGTTCCACGTCGTGGCCGACGTTTGTCACCATGATGATGAGCTTCTTGCCCTTGATGGCATTGGTGTTGGAGTTCGTGGAGTTGTAGTGGCCCGCTCCGGTGAAGGTGAGCTGGAAGCACTTGCCGCACTGCCCGCCGTTGCTTGCGGGGACTGCCGCGAAGGCGAATCCCATGTCGGAGCAGCCGTCCACGGTGAAGGGGATCTGGCTGATGCAGGTCATGGCGGAACCGCCGCCGTCACAGACGCTGCCGTTGCCGTAGTTCGTGTCCTGGCTGCGGCCCTTGTTGGTGCACTGCCTGGAGAGCTTTCCGCCCGCGTTCTCGTTCCAGGAACAGCTGGGCTTGCAGCAGTCCCAGTAGCGCGTGGCCCAGCCGCTGCCGCCGCCGCCCTTGGTCTGGATGTTGGGGCAGCCGGTTGACGTCTGGTTCTGCTTGCTAGAAGAGCTGCTCTTGGCTTCGTCTTTCTTGGAACTGCTGGAGCTGTTCGCCTGTTTTGCCGAGCTGGAAGAGGCGGGCTTGGCGGGGCACGCAATGTTGTCTTCAATGGAGATGACATCCAGTTCCCCGGCATTGACGTTTTCCACGATCGCATTGCCGTCCGGGTCGACGATGTCGCCGCCGAAATGGTCTGTAATGGTGCCGACCACGTTGCAGTTCGCGTCCGAGACCTCGCCGTTGCCGTAGATGAGGTAGTCCTTGCCGGCATGGATCAGCCAGGCCATGTCATGGAGCATCTTGTACTTTCCGTCCGGTGCTGGCGTGGACGAAGTGTCCGGTATGTCGTCAGGGGGTTCCACGGGCGGGATATAGGGGGTCATCAGCTGGAGCTCGCCCAGCTTGAGCATCTGCACGAGGGGTTCGCCTGTAAGGTTGTCGATGATGGCGTTCCCGGAATTGTTGAGAGTGCCTACAGGATTGCCCTTGGAGTCGGTGACAATCTTTGTGTCCTTGTAGATGAGCAGGTCATCTTGCGTGGTGGCCGTTTTCGGGTACAGGTAAGCGTCGCCGTAGAGCACGTAGCTGTAGGTAGAGTCAAAAAAGCAGGGGACTTCCGCGACGGGGCAGGAAGGTGTGGAGGGGGCGGTGGCAGCTTCGTCACTGGTGCAGGCAAACGCGAACAGGCCGGCGATCGCCGCACACGGTAGGAAGATCCTTTTTAAAATCAGACAACTCATGTTTACCTCTTCCGCCCATCCCCAACAAATATATGTAAAAAAATTTGACAGGTTTGCGACATGCAAAGATAGTGAAATTATGGAAGATTAGTCAATGTAGGGTGTGATGCAGGCGACATAACGGGGGAGATAAGCGCCTGGGGAACACGGACTTGCGAAAAGAAGGAATGTAAAGTTTTGTAAAATATCGTATGTAAACAAGATTTTACAAACAGGAATCCGGCCGTTTGGGGCCGTAATTCGGCCTATGTTGATAAATTGTAAATATATTGGAAATTCGTTGAGGCGAGAAATGTTGAACCCCTAAAATTTGAAGAAAAACGCCATTTCGCGTCTGGACGCAATTGCGCCCCCGGGGATGCCTCCCGGGGGCCATTTATTATGTGGATAAGTCCATTTTTTGCCGATTTCGCAAAAATTCGAAGAAAAAAAGCTTGAAAAAATTCTGTCGTTTACTAAATTTGTGGCTCCAATTTCGAAGAGTACCGCTTCCTATGCTCTTCGGATTACGGGAATCCCCGGTGATTCCTTGAACCTGAAGCGATAAACCTTCTGCTGAAGAAGAGGAAAAAATGGCAAAAGAACATTTTGACAGAAGCAAGCCGCACTGCAACATCGGCACTATTGGCCACGTTGACCACGGCAAGACCACTCTGACCGCCGCTATCTGCACGACTCTCGCTGCACGCGGCCTCGCCGCCGCCAAGCGTTTCGACGAAATCGACAACGCTCCCGAAGAAAAGGCCCGCGGTATCACGATCAATACCTCGCACGTGGAATACACCACTGCCAACCGTCACTACGCTCACGTCGACTGCCCGGGGCACGCCGACTACGTGAAGAACATGGTGACCGGTGCTGCCCAGATGGACGGCGCTATCCTCGTCGTTGCCGCTACTGACGGCCCGATGCCGCAGACCCGTGAACACATCCTGCTCGCCCACCAGGTCGGCGTGCCGAAAATCGTCGTGTTCATGAACAAGTGCGACATGGTCGACGATCCGGAACTCCTCGACCTCGTCGAAATGGAAGTCCGCGAACTTCTCTCCAAGTATGACTTTGACGGCGACAACACGCCGGTCATCCGCGGTTCCGCCCTCAAGGCCCTCGAAGGCGACGCTGCCTACCAGGACAAGGTCATCGAGCTCATGGACGCCTGCGACTCCTACATCCCGCTGCCGCAGCGCGAAACCGACAAGCCGTTCCTGATGCCGATCGAAGACGTCTTCACGATCACGGGTCGTGGCACCGTCGCTACCGGCCGTATCGAACGCGGTACCGTCCACCTGAACGACAAGGTGGAACGCGTCGGTCTCGGTGAAACCACCGAATACGTCATCACCGGCGTTGAAATGTTCCGCAAGCTCCTCGACGACGCCCAGGCCGGCGACAACGTTGGCCTCCTCCTCCGCGGCGCCGAGAAGAAGGACATCATCCGCGGCATGGTTCTCGCCGCCCCGAAGTCCGTGACTCCGCACACCGAATTCAAGGCCGAAATCTACGTCCTCACGAAGGACGAAGGTGGCCGCCACACGCCGTTCATGAACGGCTACCGTCCGCAGTTCTACTTCCGCACCACCGACGTGACTGGCACGATCCAGCTTCCGGAAGGTGTTGAAATGGTGACTCCGGGTGACACCGTGACGATCCACACGACCCTCATCGCCCCGATCGCCATGGAAAAGCAGCTCCGCTTCGCTATCCGCGAAGGTGGCCGCACGGTTGGTGCCGGTTCCGTAACCGAAATCATCAAGTA
>JAGCGO010000093.1 GCA_017649565.1 Fibrobacter sp.
AAGCCGCTCTCAAGCTGAACGAAAACGCTCTCCGCTGGATGACCCTCGCTGATTATCCGATGAGCGAAATTGTTTACGATCAGAACCTGGCTCAGACCACCGAAGAAATCGTGCCGGTCGATGCCGAAGACGGGGAGGCTGAATAATGGCTTTTGAAGATAAGAAACAGGGTCCGCGTATCCGCCGCAAGAAGACTTGCTGGTTCACGGAAAACAATGTCAAGTTCATCGACTACAAGGACGAGAAGACTCTCCGTCGCTTCATCTCTGAACGTGGCAAAATCATCCCGCGCCGTATCTCCGGCACCTCTGCCAAGTATCAGCGTATGCTGAACGAGGCTATCAAGCGTGCTCGTCAGATGGCCATTCTCCCGTTCGTTTCGGACAGCATGCGCTAATAGGAGGAACTAGACTATGGAAATTATTCTTAAGGCCAACGTTCCTCACTTGGGCAAGATGCTTGACGTCGTGAAGGTTAAGGACGGTTACGCTCGTAACTTCCTCTTCCCGCGTAAGCTCGCCGTCCGTGCTACGAAGGAAGCCAAGCTTCAGATCGAAACCAACCGCGCTGCACTCGAAGCTCAGTTCCAGAAGGAACTCGCTGCTGCCGGTGACGTCGCCGCCAAGCTTTCTCAGATTTCTGTGAATCTTGAACGCCGCGTCGTGGAGGGCGAACGCCTTTATGGTTCTGTCTCGGCTGGTGACATCGCCGATGCCATCACCAAGCAGGGCGTCAAGGTTTCTCGCGCCCAGATCGATCTTGCCGAACCCATCAAGCAGCTCGGTGTCTACACCGTCACTGTCAAGGTGTTCAGCGATGTCGAAGCTCAGGTCAAGGTTTGGGTGGTCGCTGAGAAGTAATTCTCGGACTACTTGAAAATTGAAAAACGCCCCCGTGGAAACGGGGACGTTTTTTATATTATACCCGCCGACGGGGGAATCGATGTCCGATGAAATCTACCTAGACGAAATCCCGGTAAGGGAACTGGTGGGGGAGCGCGTTGTATTGCGTTCCCTGGAAGAGCGCGACTTCGCTTTGCTCTACGATGTCATCGATTCGAGCCGCGACCACCTCTCGGAGTTCCTGCCCTGGCCTAAGGATTGCAATTCCGTGGAAGACGTCGCTTCGCGTGCTGACTCCTGGAGCCTGCAGGCGCAAATGGGCAACGGGGCGTGCTGGGGCATTTTCGAAAAGACGGGCGCGGGCTTGGCTGTCGGGGGGTGTATCGTTGCTGGCTGGATCCAGTGGGCCCACCGTTCTGCGGTCCTCAACTATTGGCTCGGCAAGGATTTCACGGGCAGGGGGCTTGCCACCGAGGCGCTCCGGCTGGTTTCCCGCGAGTTGTTTTCTCTGGGACTCAACCGGCTCGAGATTTCGGCCTCCGTATACAACGAAAGGAGTGCTGTCCTGGCACTGCGGTGCGGTTTTGTCGAAGAAGGCATAAGTCGCGATTTTGAGCGAATAAACGGAAATTTCGTGGACCACCGGCGTTTTTCGCGGTTGGCGCGTGACCCTGAAAATCGGGTCTAGCCGGGTTTTCCTGGTTACGCATGTAAACGCAAATTATACATTTGGTATGGTATTTCCGCTTCCATACAATTATCTTTAATTATATGAGTATCGAGGAGAAAAAAATACAGGAACCTGATGTCTTGCAGTACACGAACTATCGTGTATATCTGCGGGATTATTACGAGTACAAGAAGAAGACCTCCAGGGCCTTCAGTCTTCGGTATTTTGCGGAAAAATCCGGCATTTCAAGCCATGCTCACCTGAAGTTGACCATGGACGGCTCTCGTAACATAACGAATGTTACGATAAACAAGCTGATTCGTGGCATTGGCCTTGAAAATCGCCGTGCGGCATACTTCGAGAACCTGGTTTTCTTTAACCAGGCGACCTCCGATGTGGACAAGAAACTTTACTATGCGCAACTGCTCAAGGTGAGTTCGCGTTCCAGACTTCACAAGATGGACCAGGCACAGTTCCGCCTGTTCCGCGAGTGGCACCATTCCGTCATTCTGGAAATGGTCGCCATGAAGGATTTCAGCACGAATCCCAACTGGGTGTCCAAGCGCCTGCGCGGTCTCGTGACGCCTTCTCAGGTGGAAGATTCCTTCAAGCTGCTTCTGGATCTCGGGCTTTTGGTGAAGACCGCCAACGGGTATGCTCAGCGTGACCCCATGATCACGACGGACGACGAAGTCCAGGACATGATGGTCAAGCAGTACCATTGCCAGATGTTGCGCCTCGGTAGCGAGATGCTTTCTATGCTGCCCGCCAGCGAGAGGGACTTCTCCGCGGTGAGTTTCGGAATCCGTCGTGACAAGTTTGCCGATCTTAAGAAGCATATCCAGCTCATGCGTAAGGAGCTTCTGGATTTCTCTGCAAAACAGGGTGAAGCTGAGGATGTCGTTCAGGTCAACATTCAGCTGTTCCCGCTAACGCGAGGTTTGTGATGCGTATCTTCGGGTACATGGCTAGTCTTGTGTTGGGCGTCTTGCTTATGGCGGGATGCTCCAATACTGGTGATTCTGCCGGTATCGAAATTGGAAACCCCGAAGTGGCGAATAATGACTCCACTTCCAATTCGGCTCAGCCGCTTGCCTTCAAGGCCGGGTTCTCCATCGACTATTCCGATGTGCTCTCGTCTAACGATGAAAAGCCGTCTGCCCTGGCCCGTTTGTCTCCGTTGGCTAAGCCCGCTTCGAAAAACGAGCCTTTACTTATAGATTCCATGTATCTCACGCTTACGGAAGTCCGCTCCTATTGCAGCTTCTATGTCGGCGTTTCGATTGTCCAGTCGATGGGCTTGGTAGTCTGGCCCTACGAGAACACGCCCTATGCCGTGTTGCCGGTTTCGTTTGTGGACGATGAACTGATTGACGAAACTTTCAGCAGTATCGACCTCCAGTCCGAAGGCCGCCTCAAGGAAATCGGGGTGTCGTTTGAGATAAGCCGCAAGAACCATCCTGCTATCTGCGGAAAGGTGATGATAGGGAACGTCTATGTGCCGTTCATCTATGAACTCTCCCGTTTCCAGCAGTTCTCGCTGCGTTACCATTTCTCTCAGATAAAGGTGGAAGACTGGATCGCGAATTTGTCTGTAGCGTTCCATGTCCGCCACTTCACGGAAGGCGTGGACCTGGGTTCCCTGGAAGTCGATAGGGATGGTGTCGTCCGCATCAGCAGTACGAGCAATGCCTCGGTCTGGGAACAATTCAACGAACGGTTTGTCCCGAGTTTCGGAGCCCTGCGCTATGAATACCTCGACGAAAAGGGACATACCTTCAATGATTACGTGGAGGACATCCTGCTGGATGTCGCCGGTGACGTGGAAGAGAACGTTGTCACGGACGGAAAGCTGGACAGCTATTCCCCGGATTGGATTTTCCTGACGCAGCTCCGCGGGGAAGCCGATTCTGCATACGTGAACGTCAAGGAGAAAACTCGCGCTCTCGAGGTGGATGTGACTTCGGCGGGCCAGTTCTCTTACAGTGTTCAGCTCCTGCACGAAAATATCCCGATGCTTGCCGGACACAGGTACAAATGCTCGTTCCTTATCAGGGCGGACAAGGAAGGCCTGATCACGGCGCGTATCGGCTCGTACCTGACTTACGAAACCGTCGGCTTCGAGGAACATGTGACTGTGACCACCTCCGAGAAAAAGTTTGAGGTGGAATTCGAACCCGAGGTGAACGACCCGTTTGCTCGATTTGAGTTTAATATCGGCGGGGAGGTTCGCAAGATATGGGTGCGCGACGTGAAGGTTGTGAGGCTCGATTAGTCCCAGCGCGTTTCATTTTCAATTTTTCTATAAAAGCCCGGCTATTGCAGTCGGGCTGTTTTTGCTAATTTTTGGCTACTATGGCTATTATTCCTACCAGCAAAGACAATCTTGTTATTGAGAACATCCGTCCCCAGATAGAAGGCGGACGCTTTATGATTAAGCGCGAACCGGGCGATACGGTTACGCTTACTGCGGATATTTTCCGCCACAGCCACGAGAAGTATGACGCGGCTATATTCTTCCGCCACGATTCCAAGAAGAAATGGGAAAAGGCTCCCATGCATTTCGTGGACAACGACCAGTGGGAAGGCTCCTTTACCGTCAACAACATCGGCTATTACGAATACAAAATTTGTGCCTGGACTTTGGAACCCAAGGACGTTCCGACCGAAAGCCCGGTGATGAAGCTCCGCGTGGATCCGCCTTACGCCCGCATCGGCACGTGGTACGAGATGTGGCCCAAGAGCCAGGGCACCGATCCCAAGAAGAGCGCCACCTGGAAGGATTGCGAAAACCAGCTCGACTATATCGCGAACCTCGGCTTCGACACCGTCTACCTGGTGCCGATCCACCCGATTGGTGTCACCAACCGCAAGGGGGCGAACAATGCGCTCCATGCCAAAGTCGACAAGAAGGGCAACCCGCTCGAACCCGGCTGCCCCTATGCTGTCGGTAACAGCCATGGCGGTCACTACGACGTGGATCCCGAACTTGGGTCCATGAAGGACTTCGAGCATTTCGCGAAGGCCGCCCGCAGCAAGGGTCTCCGCCTCGCGCTCGACATTGCGCTCAACTGCAGCCCCGACCACCCGTACGTGAAGAGCCATCCGGAATGGTTCTACCACGAACCGGACGGAAGCATCAAGTTTGCCGAGAACCCGCCCAAGAAGTACGAGGACATCTACCCGTTCGACTACTACAACGAGAACTACAAGGAACTCTGGCAGGAAATCGAGAACATTATCTTGTTCTGGGCCGACAAGGGTATTGAAATCTTCCGCATCGACAACCCGCATACCAAGCCGTTCCCGTTCTGGGAATGGCTGATTGCCGACGTGAAGGAAAAGCGCCCGGAACTCGTGTTCCTCGCCGAAGCCTTCACCCGCCCGAAGATGATGCATCGCCTGGCCAAGTCGGGCTTCGACATGAGCTATACGTACTTTGCCTGGCGCTCCGCCAAGTGGGAATTCGAACAGTACCTCAAGGAACTCACCCAGAGCGACGCGAAGGAATACATGCGCGGCATCTTCTTCCCGACGACGCCGGACATTTTCCCGAAGTACCTTGCGTACAAGGGACCGAACGCGTTCAAGCAGCGCTATTTCCTGGCCGGCACGCTTTCTAGCCTTACCGGCATGTACAACGGCTACGAACTGTGCGAGAACATCCCGAGCCCCGTGAAGGAAGAACTTGCCGACAGCGAGAAGTACCAGTACAAGGTCCACAACTGGAAGGGCCCCGGCATCCAGGACTTCGTCCGCCGCGTAAACACCGCCCGCCAGGAACACATCGCCCTGCAGGAATACGACAACCTCGACTTCCACTACTGCGCCAACGACCAGCTGATGGTCTACTCCAAGAAGACCGGCAGCGACGTTATCTTGTGCGTATGCAACATGGACATGGACAACGCGCAGGAAGGCATGGTGGAACTCGACATGAAAAAGCTCGGGCTCGAGCAGGATGCGTTCTTCTTCTTGAAGGACCTGATTACCGACGAGAGCTACGTGTGGCGCGGCAACAAGAACTTTGTTCGCCTTGACCCCGCGAAGGCCCCCAGCCATCTGCTCGTGCTGAAGAAAATTTAGTGAGAGACTAGGATCTAGGGCCTAGAGGCTAGGGAATCTCATGCCCGAGGATAATGTCATGCCCGGCCGGGCATCTCCTTTTGTCTAATTCCTCATTATGCCGAAGGGTGCTGAACTCAATACTTTATAACATTCCTTTTCTTGTCGTTCAGGCAGCGGCCACCGGCATCGCGGTTGTGAACCTTGGGCTTTTCAACCCTCAAAACGCGGGAACGCGGCGTCGACAGGATGTCTTCAGTCGGGTTGACGAAGTATTCGCCAGTAACTACGGCCGATGGTATATACAAACATGAGGTTTTTGATCTTGTGTTGTTGAATAGTGCTGAATACCCCTTTATAAAAAGCGAATCTCCAACTTTAAGTTCAATTTTTTTAGGGTAATAAATCCAAGAAGAATCCAGCGCTTTTGTCATGGGCGATTCTGTTTCGAAGTAAGCCATGAAATTTCGCAGAAGGACATGCCTTATCTCTTCTTGTTGCGTGCCAGATGGGGCCAAGTATCCAACAATGCTGTAATGACAGAATGTTCTCCCATTTTTTTCGTATTCAACGCAGGCGTTGATATCGAATTTCCCATTTGCAGTATCCATAACTATTGGGACGACTGAATCAACAATCCCTGAGATGTTCACTGTATGTTCCAAGCTCGGGAATGTAGACATGTCCGTACTATCTGTGGGATCATCCACCAGTCGTTGCATACCTTTGGGGTTGAGGCACTCATCATAATTAGGTATGCATTGCTCGTGATCCCTACCATCAAGGAATGTTCCCTGGGCTAAAACCAACGCATTCAATGCAAGTATGACTATCAGTAAACGCATACAGATAATATACGTTCATTTTGAACAAAGTGCAATAGGCTTGAGGGCAATGTCTTCCCCGACTTGGTCGGGGACCTCCTTCTTATCAGAACAAAAGGAGATGCCCGCCTAAAGCGGGCATGACAACTACTTTCTACTTTCTCTCGTCTTTCGTCTCTCGTCTCTCGTCTCTCGTCTCTCGCCTCTCGTCTCTCGTCTACATCGCCTGATATATCTTGAATATCGCGAGGATCTTCCCGACAATTGCCGGGATTCCCGGACAAAGGAAGCAGAGGATGACGCGGGTGACGCGGTTCTTCCACCAGCGCTTCACCTGCCATACATCGTCGGACAGAGTTTCCATTTCCTGCACGCGGGGGGGACGCATGTACACCTGCGTGAGTGCAGTAAAGAACCCGACGCCCACGAGGGGGGTCAGTCCGGTAAAGGGTGCCATGACCAGCGCTACGAGAATGGTGAGCGGGTGCCCGCCTGCGATGATTGTGCCCAGCATGGCGCCGCCGCCCGTGAGCATGGCCCACTGCAGGCTGAGTTCGCCGGCTTTCTTGAATCCGGCTTCGTAACCGATGAACAGAATGCTTGCGATGATGGCGATGGGAATGGCCCAGCCGATAATTTTCCAGACGGGGGAGCCCTTGGGAATCTCGCTGATGGATTCCTCGCTCGGGATTTCCTTGTCCGTCTCGATGATGTTCGCGATGCCCTTCATGTGGCCCGCACCGACGACGGCGATAATCTTCTTGCCGGGGGCGCTCTTGATCTTGCTTGCGAGGAACTGGTCGCGTTCGTCGATGAGCACCTGCTTCACTTCGGGGAAGGACTTGCCGAATTCCTGCATCATGCTGCTGAGGGCGTCCTGTTCCTTGATCTTGGAGAGTTCCTCTTCGCTGATTTCAGTCTTGTCGAAAATGCTTGCGAAAAGCCCGCCGAGCAGGCTGAGCTTGCGGTACCAGGGGGTACATGCCCAGGTGCGCTTGAGGGTAATCTTGATATCCCGGTCTGCCAGTACCAGTTGGGCTCCTTGGCCTTCCGCGGTTTCGGCGGCTTCCTTGAGCTCGGCGCCCGGCTTTACGCCGGTCTGGGCTCCCATGCGCTTCTGGTAAGACCCGAGCACGAGGTTTGCGATGAGCGTTGCCAGCTGCTTTTTCTTGATGACCTGCTTGAGGTCGGTATTTTTCCAGCGGTCGGGTTCCTTGAGCGACTTGAATCGGCCTTCGTCGAGTTCAACGCAGACTGTATCCGGAGATTCCTTCTCGATGGTCTCGCGGACCAGATCCTTGGAGTTCTGGGAGATATGTGCCGTGCCGATGAGGATGATTTCTCGTCCGTCGGTCGAATTTATGCGGTAAATGTCTGCGTTTTCGCTCATAATGGGGGCTAATTTAGAAAAAGTAGGGCCGATTGGTCGAAAGGTGGGCTCTCTAGGATAAATTTTATTTATCCATTACGAAAATATGGTAAAAATGTGTATATTTGATGCGGGATTATTTTTCGGAGGTCTTCCTATGAAAAAAATTATATTGGGTCTTTCTTTTGTTGCAATGATTCTTTCTGCCTGTGCAGGTTCTTCGAAGGATCCGGAGCAGCTGGACAATGCCCTTGCTGGTTTTGCTGCTTGTGTGCAGAGCTCCCGTTGGCAAGAAGCCCTTGATTATGTCACTCAGGACGAAGCTTATGCGATTAGCCCCGATGGCTATGAGTTTAAGGAAGAATATAAGGTGGCTGCCCGCCGTCTTCCGCTTTCGACTCTCCGCAAGGCCGGGCTTGAACTCGACCGTCATGGCCGCCTTGTCGGTATCAAGAAGGCCATGGACGAGGCCAACGAACGTTACGTGATGTCCGAAGAACAGGCTAAGGTTGGCACCAACCTCAAGGAAATGGAAGATGCCCGCATCAAGCGCCGTATCGAAGAAGGCCAGAAGATCCTGAAGGGCGAAGAGGAAGAAGCCAAGGCCGAACCGGAAGTCGAAGTCTTCACCAACAAGCTGACCGACGAAGAAAAGCGCAAGTACGGCAGCACCCGTGATCTGCAGGCTCCGGAAGCCTTCAATGAACCGGACGAAGATGAAGAACGCGCCAAGGAAGAAATTCACGGCGACTACGAATCTGACTTCTAGTCCGAAACACCTAAATTAGTTTGTTTGTTGTGCGGGATCCCCGATTCGTTCGGGGATTTTGCATTGGAGGTAGATATGAAACGTTGCTTGGTTCTTGCCGCCCTGCTTGCGGTGATGATGCTTTCTGCCTGCGGTGATAATGACAACTACATCACGTCCGGTCCGCGCGCTTACAAGGTCACGTTTAACTATTTCTACAGCCAGGAATGCGATTACGATGCCTTTGGCGACTATGGCTGCTACGATGCCGGGTCGCTTTCCAGGTCCTTTTCTATCTCGATGTCCATAGAAGACGATGGGTATGCCGTCCTGATTTTCGATAGGGACAGGTATGTCTATTACAGCGACGAGTATGACAGGGGCGTCGACGATAGGGGCTACTATTTCCAGTTCCCGGTGGAAGGGGGTCTCCTGACCGTGTTTGACGATGGCTCCGAGGCCATCTACTCCCAGTATGATCCCCTGGTCGAGTACCACTACTATCACGACCTGTACTAAAATATCCCGTTTTACCCCCTTTTTCTCTCGTCTCTCGTCTCTCGTCTCTCGTCTAATTTCTAAATTTGACCCCACTCATGAGCAATTCTGAACGTTTTGTCATTGCCCTGGATGGGGGCTCCGGTACCGGGAAGAGCACGACCGCGAAGATCGTGGCCAAGACTCTCGGTATCACTTACCTCGACACCGGCGCCATGTACCGCGCCGTGACGCTTGCCGCCCTCGACAAGGGACTGCCGGCCGAGGAAGGCCCGGCGATGGACGAATTGCTCGCGGGCCTCACGCTCGGGTTCGACTCAGAAAACCACGTGCTCATCAATGGCGTCTCCCGCGAATCCGAAATCCGCGGGATGAAGGTCTCGAGCAACGTGAGCGTCTACTGCGCCCTCCCGTCGGTCCGTGCCGCGATGACCAAGCAGCAGCGCGAAATCGGCAAGAAGCAGAGCTGCATCCTGGACGGCCGCGACATCGGCACTGTCGTGTTCCCCGATGCGAAGTACAAGTTTTTCATGGTGACGGACGTGAAGGTCCGCGCCGAACGCCGCTACAAGGAACTCCTTGAGAAAGGCGAAAAGGTTACCCTGGAAGAAGTCCTGAACAACCTGGTCGAACGCGACCGCCTGGACTCCTCCCGCGCGAACGCCCCCCTCAAGAAGGCGGACGACGCAATCGAAATTGACACTACACACATCTCAATCCAACAACAGGTGCAAAAGATTCTCGACTACGTAGGTGTAGTGGCGTAGCCTGGATCCTTTGAACCACAACCCAACTAAACAATATGTCTCAAAATCTCAAATTCGGAACTCAAGAAGATCTCGCTGAAATCCTCGCCGCTCAGGGCGAATGCAGCCCGGACTTCCGCAAGCAGAACGCCGACGTCTACGCCGGTATGGATTGCCTCGAACAGGGCAAGCTCGTCATGGGCAAGATCAGCCAGGTGAACGAGCAGGAAGTCCTGATCGACGTCAACTACAAGTCCGAAGGTGTTATCGACCGTGCCGAATTCAAGGACACGGACTCCCTCGAAATCGGTTCCGAAATCGAAGTGTTTGTCGAAAAGCTCGAAGATGAAGACGGCCGTCTCATCCTTTCGAAACAGAAGGCCGACTTCGTGCGCGTGTGGGACCGCATCCACGCCGCTTTCGAAAACAACGAAGTCGTGCGCGGTACGCTCACCAAGCGTATCAAGGGCGGTGTGGTTGTCGACCTGTTCGGCATCGACGCCTTCCTCCCGGGTTCCCAGATCGACCTCCGTCAGATCCCGGATATCAACGCTCTCATCGGTCAGGACTTCGACCTCAAGGTCATCAAGGTCAACAAGGCCCGCCGCAACATCGTCGTGTCCCGCCGCGTCGTTCTCGAAGAAGAACGCAACAAGCAGCGTGGCGACGTTCTCGAAACTCTCGAGAAGGGTCAGGTCCGCAAGGGTATCGTCAAGAACATCACCGACTTCGGTGCGTTCATCGACCTTGGCGGCGTAGACGGCCTCCTCCACATTACCGACATGAGCTACAAGCGTATCAACCACCCGACCGAAATGGTCCAGCTTGGCCAGGAAGTCGAAGTCATGGTTCTCGACTTCAACGACAAGAAGGAACGCATCTCTCTCGGCATGAAGCAGCTCAAGCCGCATCCGTGGAAGGACATCGCCGAACGTTATCCGGAAGGCGCCATCGTCAAGGGCAAGGTTGTCTCCATCACCGATTACGGTGCATTCGTCGAACTGGATAGCGGCGTCGAAGGCCTCATCCACGTTTCCGAAATGTCCTGGACGCAGCATGTCAAGCACCCGTCCAAGATCCTCACCGTCGGTCAGGAAGTGGAAGCCGTGGTGCTCAAGGTCGAAGAAGATGCCGAACGCATCTCTCTCGGCATGAAGCAGCTCGAAAGCGATCCGTGGGATTCCATCGAAACCGAACTTCCCCCGGGTGCCCGCGTGGTTGGCGAAATCCGCAACATCGCTTCCTTCGGCG
>JAGCGO010000094.1 GCA_017649565.1 Fibrobacter sp.
CCTCATCGTGGTGGACATGACATCCAAGGGCGTTTCCGCTAAGGAAGCCGAAGTGGCCATGGAAAAGGTCGGCATCTCCTGCAGCCGTTCTACGATTCCGTTCGATCCGCGCAAGCCGATGGATCCGTCCGGCGTGCGTCTCGGTACTGCCGCCATCACGACTCGTGGCTTCGACGAAGAAGACACCCGCGAAGTGGCCCGCATCATCGACCGCGCTATCCAGGCCAAGGACGACGAAGCCGGTCTTGCCAAGATCCGCGAAGACATCGTGGCTCTCTGCAAGAAGCACCCGCTTTACAAGTAATAATCGGTGACCTAAGTCAACGGATTTTGCTCCCGGATTGTATCCGGGAGCCTTTTTTTTATATTGGAAATGTTGGGGAAGGAAGTTTATAATGAAAAGAACGATTTGGGGCGCCTTGCTTTTGTTAGTGGCCTTTACGGCCTGCCATGACAATACGTCGTCGGCACCGGAGGAAGATGCTTTTTCGGGCCCCCGGGCTCTCGTCTTTCGTTCTTCGAACTCGCACGATACTTCCGGTTACGCCACCGTAGACCCGAACTTTGCCTGCTCCGACTCTACGCGGGTAATGGGGGAATTCCTGGATGTCCGCGATGGGCATGTCTATAAGACGGTCAAGATTGGAAACCAGGTATGGATGGCCGAGAACCTCCTTTACAAACACGAATTGTACGCCGCCGACTCGATATACGAATATTCCTGGAACGAGGCCTCGGGTGCCATAGAGGCGGGTTGCCCTGCTCATGGGAAGTTTGTCCAGGATGGGGTTACCTTTGTAAACTGCCCTGTGGCCATGCCGGCACAAGGCCTTTGTCCCGATGGCTGGCGCCTTCCGACGGCCGATGATTTTCAAACCTTGGTGGATTTTGCCGGTGGCCCCAAATTTGCAGGCAAGTACTTGAAATCGACAGTGGGGTGGGAAGGTGTCGGCAACGGTGTGGATTGCTTCGGTTTCAACATGTTCCCTTCTACCAAGGATGGCTTTGCCGAAATCCTGGGTTCTGACGTGCGCTATTATAACGAAGTGCCGACGCTTGTGTTTTCTGGGTATAACGCCTATGCCGATTTTTCCACTTCGATGGCGGAATATTCCTTCGGGAGTGTTGTCCGATGCATTCAGGGGGAAGGGAAAAAGGGGCTGGATGTCAAGATTCACCGTGTCGAGAGCACTTACGCGGGAGATTTCGGTTCCCTTACGGATGCTCGCGACGGGCATGTCTATAAGACGGTAGATATTGGCGGCTGGGTCTGGATGGCAGAAAATTTGGCTTATGGTTCCAAGGATGCTTACACTTATGAAGAAGTGATAGATGCCGCGGCGACGGGTTGTTATTTGGATAGCCTGATATGGGGCGATGATTTTGGGATGTGGAAATTCTGCTCTGCAAAGGAACCGATCCAGGGAATTTGTCCTGACGGTTGGCATGTGCCGAGTTATTATGAATGGAATGTGCTCAGTGCCTTTGTAAACGGCTTGGACAATGGGGATAATTTTGAGATGGGCTCGTTTACGGGCTTGATGCTGAAATCGACAAGCGGCTGGCCCGACGGTAAGAATGGCCTCGATGTTTACGGTTTTGGCGCAAAGCCTGCGGACGGGGAGGACGAAGTCTACTATTGGTCTTCGACGAATGGGCCGACTCCTGGGGATTGGTTTGGCAATGAATTTTTTGTAATAGGTGCTGACAGTACTAGACAGGAAGTTTATGGTGTAGGTAAAAATGCTCCCAAGGCTCCCGTCCGTTGCCTCAAGGACGGTGAAAATCAAATGTGGCCAACCTATGATTTCCCGTCGGTTCGTTGCGACAAGCCTACGCCCTATTCCGGAGAGTACGGCTCGTTTACGGATGAACGCGATGGCAATGTCTATAGGACCGTGGATATCGCCGGTACGGTCTGGTTTGTGGACAACCTAAAGTACGATGTCCCGGACGGCCTGACATTCTGCAATTGCGGCGATACGACTTCTTGTGATGGTTGGGGACGTTTGTACCCATGGAAAGAAGCGAAGGATGCATGCCCTGCGGGTTGGCGGTTGCCTAATGATGATGAAGTTTGGAATCTTGTTACGCTTGCGAGGCAGACTCACTACGACTTGGGTGGATGCGTTTTTGATGGTAATTATTTAACGGCCACCGAGGGATGGGAATTAGGATCGGGCAACGATATGTTAGGGTTCGGCGCTATTCCTGCAGGATTGAAATATTTTGAACTCGATGACTCTTTAGCCGTTACGGAGGAATATTGCAATCTTAGACCGTGGGAGTATGGTAGTGGATATAGCCATGCGGCCATCTGGTATCTCTTTAAAAAATCGCCGGCTGTTTTGGAACTAGATGGAAGCAGCGATCCGATTAGTATGCACTCGGGATCGGAAGTGAAAGTTGCTTATTCTGTCCGCTGCGTTAAGGAATGAAAGTATTAGACGAGGTTGGAGAAGGCGCATAGGGGATATAGAACTGAGTATAACTCAACTAAGGCGCTAAAGCACCTAGTTTCGCATATTTCGTCTCGGTTGGTTAGCCAGCCAAACCACGTCTCTCGTCTAAAATCTATCTTTATCGCAATATTGATGAGGTATTATGCAGTCGTGGACTGAAATTAAGAAAATTGAAAATCCGACCGAAGAACAGCAGCTCGAGGCTGTTAAACTCAATTGGTATGCGATCAGCTTGATCGAAAATCCGACGCCCGCCGTGCAGAAGGCTGCTTTTGCGGCAAACGTGCAGGCAATCCTTTTTGTGAAGAACGGTTTGTGCGATGACTTGAAGACGGCGCTGAATGCGCTCGACGAAGCGTCCCTGCTCGCCGCGATGAATGGCGACCCGAACATCCTGAAGTTTGTGACGAACCCGGAACTGCTCAAGGCGGTGGTCCGCAATGACTGGAAGATTGTCAGGAAGATTGAAAACGCAAGTGACGAACTGTGGGCCGAGGCTGTCCGCGCAAGCGCGGAGGCGCTCAAGTTCGTGCGCGACCCGGGTGAAAAGGTTTTGATTGCCGCGGTGGAGCGCGACTGGCGCTACCTGCAAGAAATTGAGCGCCCGACAGCTGCCGTTGTCGCGGCCGCGGTCAAGCAAGATTACCATGCCCTGGAATTCGTGAGCATCAAGCACCGCACCGAGCCCGTGCAGCTGACCGCTGTGCGTACCGACCCGCGTTGCATCGAGTTCCTGCAGCGTGCAAGCGAAGCCGTGCAGATGGAAGCCGTGCGCAAGGACAAGGGCGTCTTTGCGCTCATCAAGAATCCCTGCGAAGCCGTCAAGGAATTCTGCAAGTAATTCTTGCGCGGGAGCTTCTCGATGGAAAATTTGAGCCCGCTGGTGAAACTCGACGAAGTGTCGTTCCGCTATCCTAAGGCGGATGCGGATGCGCTTGCCGGCGTGACGCTCGAGATCCCGCGGGGGAGTTTCTTTGCGCTCCTGGGCCCGAACGGGGCGGGGAAGACGACACTGCTTCGCCTGCTTTGCGGTCGTTTTGCGAAGTTTTCCGGAAAGATTGAAATTGCGGACGGTGTGCGCTCTCAAGGCGGGTTCTTGGATACCGCTGCCTGCGGAATCCTGCTCGAGAATCCGGGAATCTATCCCAAGCTTTCGATTGCGGAGTACGTGGACTATTTTGTCGGCTTCTATGCGGCGCGGAATCCCGAATGGGATTCGCGTGCGTCGGCCGCACGCGTCCGGGCGCTCGCGCAGAAACTGGAACTCCCGCCGCTCGAAACCCGCATGGCCGCACTTTCGCTCGGAAACCGCCAGAAGGTGCAGCTGCTGCGCGCGATGGCGCCCGGCCCGCGCCTGTTGATTTTGGACGAGCCGGTGGCGAACCTCGACCCGATTTCCCGCGAGACCGTATGGAAACTGATTGCGGACTGGCGCAGGGAAGAAGGCGGGACGGCAATCGTCTGCTCTCATATCCTTGCCGAGATGGAAGCGGAGGCGACCGACTACGCGATAATCGACCGTGGCCATCTGCTCAAGAGTGGAAGCGTCGAGGACATTTCTGACGAATCGTCGAATTTCAAGATTGAATCCGCTGCTGGCGTGACTCTGGAACAGGTCCGCGAAGCCCTGAAAAATGCGGGCATCCAGGCGGACGTTACGAGCGAAACAGCAAATCTCGCGAAGCTGTACCGTGACGTGGTCTCAGGGGCGATATAGTGGTTAGTAAACAGGATTTTTTTCCCTAACCCCTAGATCCTAGCCTCT
This sequence comes from Fibrobacter sp., assembly GCA_017649565.1. Taxonomy (GTDB): domain Bacteria; phylum Fibrobacterota; class Fibrobacteria; order Fibrobacterales; family Fibrobacteraceae; genus Fibrobacter. The sequence continues at coordinate 4,228 of JAGCGO010000094.1, forward strand.
AGCCCCTAGAACGTGTGCGACAGGTCGAACGCGAAGCGGCCCCATGCAAAGCGCTCAGCCAAGCTCATGTCCTGGAACTGTTTCTTGAAAGCGTAGTCGAGTCTGAACGTGAGGAACTGCCAGCGGTAACGTAGGCCAAATCCGAAGCTCGCGTCTTCTTCTTCCTCGTACAGGTCGGCATCGGCGTCGGTAATCTTGGCCCAGTCGAAGAACTGCACGATTTGCCACTTGCGCCAGCTCCTGACAGGTATGGTCCAGCGGATTTCCTGGTTGAATCTCACGTATTGCGGTGTCAGGCCCGTATTGATGACTTCCTTTTCGACTTCGTTCCCGTCTTTGTCGGTGGTGGTTTCCGTGCTGGTGTAGCTCGCATAGATGCTGCGGAAACGGTAACCGCGTACGGAACGCGAACCACCCTGGTAGAACACGCGGGCGTCGTCTTCGATGGCTTCGTTGAAGAATCGTCCGCAGCTTCCGCTGAGTGCGCCGTAGAAAGTCCAGAAGAGCGGGAAGTACAGGTTCGTTGTCGCTTCGGCGTAGGTGTAGGGGTGGCCGATCATGCGCGGGGAATCGAGGCTTCCAGTCAAGTTGGTGCCGACACCGGTTGTCGGTGCGAAACGGATACCCTTTGTCGGGTTGAAGTAATCGTCGGTAAAGTCGAACGTGAGCGCGACTTCGGTCTTGAGCTTGAAGAGCCTGAGGTCGTTCTTGTCGACGTAACGGGTATCGAACGTTCCGCGGAAACGGATGTGCTGCGTAATGCCGAAGGTCAGGTCGCCACGGTTGATGACTTCGTAACGCTCTTCGATGCTGTCCGGGTAGGCCGGCGGGTTGATCTTTTCGTGGTTGAACGTCAGTCGGTCTTCGAAGCGGATAGCTGTAGGAATCATCGGGAACGAAGTCCCGAACAGGAGCGGGTTTGCATAGCCTGCAGAAATTTCCTGCTTGTGCTGTGCAATCTGGAAGTTGGTCGAGAATTCGTTGAAGCGTCCAAAGAAGTTCTTGTGTCTTGCGTAGGCCTGCGCGCCGAAGCCGTAGATTTCTTCGAAGAAGAATCCGTAGCGCGCATCGCCGGGAATGCGTTCCGTGACGTTGAGGTGTACGTCGGAAAGCCCGTCCGTGCGGAGCGAGTCTTCCAGGCGGATCTGCGTGAAGAGCTGCGTCGAGAAGAGCTTGTTCTTGAAGGAATTGTATTGCTTACCGTCGATGGTCTCGCCTTTGGGGATTCTCCACAGCGAAGATAGCCATGCCGTATCGGTAAGGCCTTCTTCGGGGGTGTCGTTTCGCTTGCCGCGGTCCTGTACGCGCGCCGTGGTACTCCGGATGTTTCCCATGACGACTTTTGCGCCCGGGTTTACCTTGAGCTCCACATAGATTTTCTTGTTCGCCGTGTCCAGCATCTCGATCGAAGTGACTTGCGCATGCAGGAAGCCTTCCTTTCTGTACACGTCGATGATGGTCTGCATGTCCTGCGAGATGTCGTCCTGGGAGTAGTAGTTGTCTTTCGAGGTTTCTAGAGAGGTTGTCTTTATCTCGATGGCATTCGTGTCGGGCGTGATGATTTTTGCTCCGCCGAATCGATAGCGTTCGCCTTCGTTGATGAAGATGATGTAACCGCGCTGGACGCTGTCCTGCGTGATATGCTCCTTGCGGATGTCGAGATTCATTTCGAGGCTGAAGTAACCGCGGGAGTAGTAGAGCGCTTTCAGGTTCTCTATGGAAAGACGCATCAAAAAGTCTTGCTTGGTCGTGTCCAGCTGGCCAAATTCGTCGGGAATGTCGATTTGTTCTTCTATCTGGAAGTTGGAAAACACGTTGTTCCCGCGGAATTCCATGTACCACGGATGCTTTACGCCTTCTTCGGCAAGGCATATCCCAATAAGGCAGGCGAGAAATGTCAGAATCCTTTTCATCATTTCTTCGCGTCCTCTAGTTTATCCGGTTCGATGGTTTCACAGTATCCCAGGTGCAGCAGACACGGGTTCCAGTAGCGGTAAACATAGCTGAAACCGATGTTTTTTTCAATGCGGTTCTCGTTTTCTTCGGTACCGGTGTTGGTCAGGTACTGTTTCGAGATCAGCATGGCGTTCAGCGAAAGCGATGGCGATAGATGGTTCTTGTGCGAATAATCCTTTTCCCTGAAGAAGGGAAGCGTGTAGTTGGCGCCGAATTGCAGCGCCTGGTCGTAGGTGCGATTTTCGTTGCTCTGGTCTTGCGTGTAACCGAAGATGAGGCTCAAATCTTTGACCCAGCGGTCCAGCGAAACAGGAACCTTGAAGTAACTGGAGTCCCTGTCGCTTGTGGTGTTGCTTTCGAACAGCATCACCTTCATGTCAATGTCGCCGATGTAGTCTCCGCCCAGCGTGCGGTTCGCCGTGCTCGAAAGGACCTTGCCAATAGCCTTGCCTGCAATCTTGTTCCAGTCTGTCACATCTCCGTTGGCGTCCGCGATGCAACCCAGGAAGATGTTGTAATAAATCGCCGCCGAAGAGTTCTCGTTGCCGCAGTTGCTGCTGGGTGTGGGCTGCGGGTTCGTGATGGTCCCCTGGATGTTCAGGTTGACGGGGCAGGTGTCCTCTTCTTCGGTCTCGCTAGTGGCCGAGCAGTAGGGGAGTTCCTGCTGGCTCGAAACGTCAACGACACCGTGCTGCCACGGAACGTTGTTCCAGCTGATGCTGAAGGAGTTCAAGTCGAACTGGTAGAGTTCCTTGACTCCGATAAATCCCGTGTTGGAGTTCCCGAGGTCGCCGCGCAGCAGAGGCCGGTTCGTCGTTCCGAGCACCCAGACGTCGAACGTGAACGGGAATTCGGCAAACGGCGTGATGATTTCGACGGAGTCCTTCTGCGTTTCGGTTACGTGAACGGCGAGGTTGATCGGACTTGCCGTGGAAATCTTCGTTTCCTGTACATCTTTTTTGCGCAACTTGATGATAGCGTTGTTGAACATCGTGATGAACTTGTCTATCGAGCTCGGGGTAATCTCGATGTCGAGTTCCTTGGCATAGACGAACTTGTCTACAAGGAGTTCCCCGGTCAGCGTCTTGTTCTGGATGATGCCGTCCTTGTTGTGCGGAATGTGCAGGCTGAACTTGCTGCTGCCCAGCGCGTTTGCATCGCCCAGCGTCTCGTCGTGGAACTTGTACTGTATCGAAGGTATCGTCGCCATGATGGTGACCGAGTCGTCGTAGCTTTCCAGCGAGCCGTTGATGTTGTCTGCGATAATCTGGTGCCGTGAAGTCTGGAAGGTGTAGTGGTCGGAGTGGAAGTTGAACGCCTTGAGCCGCAGGCTGTCCATGTCGAGCAGGAAGTTGCCGGAAACAATCTCGCCGCTGTCGTTGCGCGTCTCCATTTCGGTAACGTCCAGCATGCCGTTCTCCATATGTCCGCGGACCTTGATGGGGAAATTGTAGTTGAACTTGGGGGGCTGGTATAGCGTCGAGTCCAGACGGATGTCGGCCGTGATGCCCTTGATTCCTTCGCGCAGGTTTGCCTTTGCCTCAATCTGCAAGTCTGTCCGCTTGATTTCGCTGATGGTGCCCGGAATGAACCAGGATCCGTTCGCGTTCAGTTTCCCGGTGAACACAAAACTCGTGTCTATAAATCCTTCGGCCCAGAGGTTGCCGCCGTTGTCGCTGTTGTGCGATATGCTTACGTGGCGTTCGGGCATGAACACGTTGTCCACGATAATCTGCGTGTTGCCGGTCCATCCGCCACCGCCGATTCCCAGGTAGGCGCTCAGCTCTATCTTGCTTGCTTCGGCGAAGAGGTTCATCTTGTGGATGCAGAACAGCTGCTTAGGAATGTTGCTGAATTCGAGGTCCCTGAAGTCGATGTTGCCTACGAGCCCTTGTCCCTCGTTGTAGGCGATGTCGCCGGTGATAAGGCCCGACGAGAATGTCGTGTCGTTGAGCGGCTCAAGCAGAAGCGGAATGCCGAATTCGTGGGCGGACGCCCAGGCGTGGATGACCTGCACGGGAAGGGTGCCCGTGGGCGCGAAGTCCGGGTTCGAATCGTTCGGGAGGATAAACGATGCTTCGGCCTCGACCTTGTTGTGGTTGTGCGTTGCTTCGAACTTGTCGATGAATATGGAGTCTCCGTTTTGCCTGGCCTTGGCGCTCATCTGCAACTTGAACGGCTGGTATTCCCCGTCGACGGTGGCTTCGAGACTGGCGACGTGCGTGTCGAAATTCTTGTTGAAGTACCCCGTGACGTTTCCGCTCAGGTTCTCGTTGAACTTGAAGTTGGAGAAGGGAATGGTCTCGAATGCCACGTTGTCCGCCTTGCTCTGGATGGCGGTGGAATCGATGATAAAGATGTACGCCTGCGCGACGCCTCCGTGCCGTTGCGAGATTCTCCAGGAGGTGTGCGGATTCTTGTGGTTCCAGACGACTTCACCCACGAAGTCGAATGTCTCCTTGGGCGAGTATATGATACCGTCGGAGAATGCGATGTGGTCCTTGTACAGGTCCAGCGTGGTCACCATGGAGTCGGCGGTAATGTTGTATGCGTTGGGGATAGTGTCGAACTTGACCAGCGCATGCATGTGCGCGTCCTTGAACGAACCGTACACCTTGGTCGTCTTGGCCAGTTCCAGGTTCCCCTTGCTCCAGTCGATCGCCCAGGGCTCGTAGGGAGAAATGTCGCCCACGTAGGTAATGCTGAATTCTTTTTCAAAGTTCAGGTGCGCGTCGATGTTGGATCCCTGCCGCGTCTCCACGATGGCGTGGAGTTTTTTGCCGCGCAGCTCAGCCGAGTGGATGGTGAGGTCGAGAGGCATTATTTGCGGACCGAACTTGGCGTTCATGTTCTTGACGTTGCCGTAAAGGTCGATGTTGCCGTTTTTCCAGATGTCGGCGTCCAGTTCTATGGAACCGCCTTCTTTGTTCTGGAACTTCGCGTTCATGTGGATGTTCTTGTCGTTCCCGTCGAACTCGATTGCCGCGTCCAACGCCAGGAGCGGGTATATCTCGCTCATGTGCGCCTTCGCGGTTCCTTCGTAAGCGATTTCTCCCGTGTTCAGCTTGGTCTTGACGTTGCCCTTGACGTGGATGCCGGATATCTGCGGGGCTTTTTCCGGCCAGGCAAAGGGGAGCCATTGGTCGAGGTTCTCGACATCGGCATCTACGCTGGAGGCGATGTCCAGCATGTTGTCCTTGGGGGCCATCACGACGACATCCAGGGTGTCCTTGAGCGAGTAGAGCTTCCCGTGGACCTTGATGTTGTTGGAACTGAAGTCGACGTTGATGTTCGTTCCTGTGGGGTGGGGGACTTGCGAGCCCTGGACGTTGCTTACTTCTACTGCGGCCTTCTTTTTGCCCTCGCTCTTGATGGAAAGGTTCTCGAAGCTCCAGCTGTTCCCGTTGGACAGGTTGATTTCGCCCTTGCCGACCGTGAGCTGCACGGGGATGTAGAATTTTGCCTTTTCGGGGAATTCAAGCGATTCCAGCGGTTCTTTTACTTTGGAGGTGTCTTCGGGCGGGACGGTGATGTTGGCGGTCACGCTGCCTGCCGCCAGGGATAGCCCTCGGGACTCCTTGTTCAGGATGGTCGCGTTGATGGCGACGTTCCTTACGATAACCGTCGTTGTCCCGTTGTCCACCTTTACCGAGTCCCAGTAGTGGTCCAGGAGGGGCCCACCGTGGTAACCGTAGGGGGTAATGGTTGTCGTTCCGAAGGTATGCTCGTTCGAAAGGTAATAGGGGACGATATAGTCGACAAACCAGGCGCATGCGGATATAACGCCCACAACGATCATCGGGAAAAGGATGATCCTAAGGAATGTTGTAGCTACTTTTTTCAAGTGCATTAAGAATATAGAAAAAAAAGGAGCCCGATTTTACGTAACTTGTTGTTTTATAACTACTTATGACGTTATTTCGGTGGCTCTCAAGGCCGTTTTGCGTATCCTGCGCTTTTGGGCCGTTGTACGTATTTCGGGGCTTGAACTTTTTTTTATATTGGGCTTATCGGAACATTTTCGGGCCATCCGGCTCATTTGATGAGGATAGCAATGAAAAATAAGGTTTTGGCGCTCCTCGCGCTTGGTGCGCTGCTGTTTACGGGGTGCAATTCCATTGGTGACAAGGATACTATAATCGGTCGAGTGAATGGTGAATCCATTTACCAGGAAGACATTGACCTGATGGTGCGTCTGAATGGCCGGAGCCCCAAATCGGAGCAGTTGAGGGCGTCGATTGCGTCGCTTTTCAGCCGCAATTCCTTCTATGCCGAGGCTTACGAGCGTTTCCCCGAAATCAAGGACGAACTGAAGGGGCGCGGACACACTGTCGAAGAGTACCTCTTGACCTTTGCTTTCCAGCGCTTCTACGCGATGGACCGCCTCATGTACAGCGATGGCGAACTTCGGGTCTACTTCGATGCCCACCGCTCCCTGTTTGGCGATACGGCAGAGTACATGGTTGTACGTGACCGCGTTGCCGAGAAGTATTTCCTCGAACAGAATGCCGATTCCCTTGCCGCCTTCATCAAGAGGGGCCAGGCCGCGGGCGATACGGCCGACACTTCTAGCGCATATTGGAACGCCCGGTTCATCCGCGAATTCCGCGACAGGATGGTCCGCACGATGGGCGATTCCTTGGTCAAGGTGTACAACCTGGCTCTGGCTCCGATCGTTCCGCCGACAGTCGAGGAATATTACGAGAAGCACAAGGACTGGTTTGTGACGGAACCGGGATTCGAAGTTTACCATGTCGAGATGGCTGACTCGGTGGCTCTTGCCGCACTGTTCTATACCGACAGCATGGATCTGGAAGAATTCAAGAAACTTGCCCGCGACAACAGCATTAACAAGGAAACGGCTGCAAACGACGGTTATGTGGGGAAGGTGCTGGAAAAGCATGTACTGCCCTACGGTATCGGGGAAATGTCCCCGCTGTTTACCCAGTTCAAGGACAAGCCGGTCGGTACGGTTTCCACTCCGATCCGCACGTTTATGGGCGAAACCTTCCACGTGTTCTATCTTGCGAGCGTGGTCCCGTCCCGCCAGAAGACTGTGGAACAGGCGCGTGCCGCTATCGAGAACGAGCTCAAGAACGGCACCAACTACGAACTGGATTCGACGTATGTACTTGTGACCATGAACGGGGAACCGGTGGTCCGCGAAAGCGATGTGATGGGCGTGTATGCCGCCAATCTCATGCCGCAAAACCGCATCACTCATGACAACATTGTCAATTCGATGATGCAGAACATTGCCTTTGCCAACGAGGCCCGCAAGCGCAAGGTCGACCACTCCTGGGAATACAGGGCTCTGGTCCGCATGAGCAATCTTGACTTTGTCTGTAATCAGTTCGAATACTATGTCAGGCACAAGGTCACGCACTCGGAAGATACGCTCAAGGCCGTGTACGACAAGATCGGGAACCCGGCTCACCAGTTGCTGGAGTTCGAGAAGTCTCGCGAGGACATCTCTGTATGGCTGGACATGCCCAAGCTTCTCCTGAAGCGCATCTATTATTACCAGTTGGAAGATTATCTCCCGAAGAGCTACGATTCTTCCGTTGTCGACCTGTTCGCCAATACGGTTTCTACGTATCGTAACCAGTACTGGGACCGTGTCAAGACGGATGCTTGGAGCAAGGCCAAGGTCTCGCTTTATGTGGATTCCATCAACTTGCCGCCGCAGGAAAACTCGATGGATGCCGCCTTCCAGGAATTGGATTCCCTCTACCGCGACCAGAAGCTGAAACAGGCGCTTGTCGGCTGGAACGGCCTGCGCGACCGTTATCCCGAGGTCGACTCCATCATGAAGAAGGCGACTTACGAGATTGCCCATATCCTGAGCGAGACGAACGATTTCGACCGTGCCCAGCGCGAGTATCGCGCGTTCTACAGCGTGTGGCCCGACGATGTGAATGCCGAGAAGGCGATGTTCAGCCGCGGGTTTATCCTGACCGAGAACATGCACAAGGATTCGCTTGCCTTGGAAGTGCTTGACGAGTTCAAGCAGAAGTTCCCCAAGAGCGAACTCGTCGAGTCTGCCGACTGGCTCATCGAGAACATCCGGTCGGGTGGTAAACTCGCCGACGACCTCATGAAGAAGATAGAGGCTGAAGAATAAGACGAAAGAACGGCGCTGCGCGCCTACAGACGAAAGACGAAAGAGTAATAATGACGCATCGCGTATGAAAAGAATCTTGAAAACGCAACTTCGTGTCAATATCATCGATTCTCTCGTCTCTCGTCTCTCGTCTAAAAACAATACATTCTCTCGTCTCTCGTCTCTCGTCTCTCGTCTAAAAACAATACATTCTCTCGTCTCTCGTCTCTCGTCTCTCGTCTAAAATCCTATATTTCACGTACTTTCAAACAAAAGGTAATCCTATGGAAATGACATTCGCCATGATTAAGCCCAACGCCGTCAAGTCCGGCTTGGTGGGCCGTATTATTGACCGTTACATCAGTGCGGGCCTCTCGGTCTGCGCCGTGAAGATGCACCAGATGACTTCTGAAGATGCCCGCGGCTTCTATGCCGAGCACGTCGAGAAGCCCTTCTTCCCGGAACTCGAAGCCTACATGACCAAGGGCCCGTCCGTGATGCTCGCCCTCGGCGGCGAAAACGCCATTGCCAAGGTCCGCGCCATCAACGGTGCCACCAATCCTGCCAAGGCGGAACCCGGTACGCTCCGCTACGATTTTGCCCCGTCCATGACCGAAAACGTCGTTCACAGCTCCGACAGCCCCGAGTCCGCTGCCCGCGAGCTCGACTTCTGGTTCAAGGCCGACGAACGCTACGCCTACGAGATGCCTTCTCTCAAGGCCTGCTGCGTCCTCTAGTTTCAAAAATAACCCCCTCTCAAGGAGATACAACTCAATGCAATGGATCGTCAAGTATCTTACCTCGTCCATCGGTAAGAAGCAGATCATGGGATGCACGGGAGCTCTGCTCGCGGCGTTCGTGTTTGGACACATGGTTGGAAATATCCAACTGCTTAACCCGGATCCGGCTGCGGCACAGGCTTCGTACAACTCGTACTGCCAGCTGCTGACGGGCTACAAGCCGTTCATCTATGGCGTCGAAATCGTCATGATTTGCGCTGCTGCCCTGCACATCTTCCTTGCTGTGACCCTGAAGATCGAAAACAAGGTCGCCCGCGGTTCTATCGGTTACGATGTCAACGCCCGCAAGGGTACGAAGTCCTTTGCTTCGTTCACCATGATCTGGACTGGCCTCATCATCGCTGTCTTCCTCGTGTGGCACCTGATGACCCTCAAGTTCGGCGAGTACTACCTGTACTCCAACCCGGACGTGTGGGATGGCAAGATCGTCCGTGACATGTGGCTCACGACCGTTATGGCGTTTTCCAAGCCGTGGCTTTCCGCTCTCTACGTGATTGTCATGTTCGTCCTCGGCATGCACCTGTTCCACGCCATCGCCTCCGCGTTCCAGACGCTCGGTATCGCCCACCAGAAGTGGACCCCGATCATCGAGAAGTTCGGTCTCGTGTACAGTGTCGTCGTGGCCCTTGGCTTTGCCTTCCTCGCTGCCGGTGCTTTCTACCTGTCCGGCAAGCCCGAGACGCAGGCCCTCATCGAAAAGTCCCGCGCTCTCCAGCCGCAGTATGAACAGCAGAAGGCCAAGGCTGAAGCCGAAAAGAAGGCCAGCTTCGTGATTCCTTCTGTCGGTGAAGTTCAAGTTTCTCTCAACGCTGAATTTTAAGGAGACCACTAATGATTCTTGATTCTAAAATCCCCGGTGGTTCCATCGAAGAAAAGTGGACCAAGCACAAGTTTGAACTCAAGCTCGTGAACCCCGCCAACAAGCGCAAGTTCACCGTGATCGTCGTGGGTACTGGCCTTGCCGGTTCTTCCGCTGCCGCTTCTCTCGCCGAACTCGGTTACAACGTCAAGTCTTTCTGCATCCAGGATAGCCCCCGCCGTGCGCACTCCATTGCCGCCCAGGGTGGTATCAACGCTGCCAAGAACTACAAGAACGACGGCGACTCCGTTTACCGTCTGTTCTACGATACCGTGAAGGGCGGTGACTTCCGCGCTCGCGAAGCCAACGTGCACCG
>JAGCGO010000095.1 GCA_017649565.1 Fibrobacter sp.
AACATCGGTCACTTCGACAACGAAATCGACATGGCCGGCCTCAAGAAGATTCCGGGCATCAAGCGTAACGAAATCAAGCCGCAGTACGACGAATGGATTTTCCCCGACGGCCACAGCATCCTCATCCTCGCCGAAGGCCGCCTGCTGAACCTCGGCTGCGCTACCGGCCACCCGAGCTTCGTGATGAGTGCAAGCTTCACGAACCAGACCATCGCGCAGATCGACCTCTGGCTCAACGCCCAGGGCAAGCAGACCGTCGCCGGCATCAAGTACGAAAGCGGCACCGTGTACACGCTCCCGAAAATCCTCGACGAAAAGGTCGCGCGCCTCCACCTCGAAAAGCTCGGCGTCCACCTGACCACGCTTACCAAGGCCCAGGCCGACTACATCGGCGTGCCTGTGGAAGGCCCGTACAAGGCGGATCACTATAGGTATTAGTGAGGTCGCGCTTCGCGCTTTGGGGTCGCTGCGCTCTGAGGCGTGAGCACGGCACTTCGTGCCTCTGAGCAATAAAATTACAAAGCGTTCCTGCTGCAGGCTCCCTTGTCATTGCGAGGGGCGAATAGCCCCGAAGCAATCCACCCTAATTTCATCCCCGCGAAAGCGGGGATTTTTTTCATTTGTCATCCTATAGGGTTCGTAGAACCCTATACGAAACTTAGAACATTAGTTCTGTAGTTGAGTTATGCTCTTTGAGTAGATAGGATCCAAGAATGGCACAAATTAAGTAAAAATAAAGATTGTTGAGCTTGTCGAAGTGAACTTTATATTTTTGGAGGGAACCCCCAACACATACTTGTCATCCCCGCCCCCGAGCGGGGATCACCTTTTATAAAAATCTCCCCGTGCAATTTAATATGCGCGGGGATTTTTTTTCATTTGTCATGTCTGCGAAGGCGAGGAATTGTTATCACTTAATTAACACACATCTACTTTATATCAATATGAAGATGCTATACATGACTGTTTAGGCAATCAGGCAGGGTGCTTGTGTAAACAATTTTGCCATTGAAATTGCGGAAATAAACAATGAAGTAAAACATCTTCAAACAAAAACACATTTTCCTGCCCAGTTTTCATAGGAAGCCACACATTTTCCTGCCCAATTTTCAAGAAAATTGCACATTTTTACAAAAAACTATTTACTGAGTGTTTTTGAGGTAAGATGGGCATTTAGTGGTTCTATAAATTTTAGGGCATAGCTTTTAGGGAAACAGTTTTTCTCACTAAAACCATCCAACTTATTCGAATGATTATATTTGCCATATGATGAAGTTCCTTTTCCTGCTTCTTGCGCTATTCTTCGCGGCTTGTTCCGAGTATCCGGATATGGAACCGGATATTTTGGCACAGCACATCTATTCACAGAATCCGATTGAACTTGGTAGCTCGAATAAAGAATATGTGGCGATGTTGGCAAAGTCATTTGGAATGAACGAGGGCGCAATCATTGCCGTCCAAAAGCATATCCTGTCAAAAAAGACGACCGATAAAATGAAGTCCGATTATGAGAAAGCCATTTATGAAAAGGCAGTCAAGCTTGAGCAACAGAACGGAGAGTCTGCACGAAAGGATTTTGTGGTCAATGTCCTTGCCCCGTATCTGGATGCCTTGAGCCGTAATGAGATTTACAAGTCTGGACCAGACAATGAATCTTTTGAACGCATTGTAAGCAACCTCTATGGAAAGTTTTTCCCGGATGATGGAGCCGCCCAATCATTATTTGCATTTATGAATGCGGCAAAGGTTTACTTTAGCGGGGAATCTTTCAATGTAGATCTCAAAAATGCGGTCAACAGGAACCTGCTAAAATACGGATTGTTTCTGGATTTTGAACTGCAAAGTATGGCAAGTATCCTAAAAGTCCAAGATACGCTTTTGCCAATGACGGCGTACAAGGGTGATTCCTTGGCGGCAATAAACCTTAAACGTTTTATTCCTGGGTTGATGCCCTCGAAAGCGGGCTACTATACCATAGGGATGAATTATGTCGTCGTCCTTGACGACATGATTGCGGCCCGCGCAGAATCCGATTCGCTAGAACTGGAGCAGGGAGAATTCTACAGGAAATATGGCGATAAACGCTTTGAACGTTTTTGGCGTTACTTGGGCCTAGATTTGAGTTTGCAAAAGGCGAGCGAAATTTACAATCGTCTTTTGAAAAAAGACCTCGGCGGAAAAAATTTCGCCTACATCAAACGGGTCGATGAATTGAACACCGCCATCCACGAGACAAAACACATTGTTGACCAAATTGAACACCCGGAGTTGACCCTGAATTTGGACGCCGAGTTTTCGGCGCATGTGACCGAGGCTATTTTTAGTCCAGCACCCAATGCGGCTCTGCTTTCCGCAATCCAGCGTATGGAAAATTACGCTATGGTCCAACGTCAACCCTATTTGAACCAGGTTGTCGTGAAATTATGGACCATGGCAAAACGTAGCGCCTATGAAGAACAATACACGGATGATTCTTTGCGCATAGACTTGACGGATCTATACAACAACTATCGCACTATCCGCGAAAATGCCTACTTTGAGCCCCTAGATGAATTTGCCGAAAAAGTAGCAGGAAGGCTGTAGCAAAACGAGATCCTTCCTAATCCAAGATTCATAAAGTTTCTTTGAAAAAAAATAAAGTTCATAGAGCTCGCCGAAGTGAACATTTCTGCTTTCACTCGACAAACTAAGGTTTTATTTTTCCAAAAAATCGAGCTTCATCGTCGGAGAAAGAACAAACAGTCGAATGCTTCCTCAACCCGCCTCTTTCAGCAGTTCCGGATTCCTCTGGATATCCTTCTCAATAAGTCCGCAGATAAAGTGAGCACTTTGTCCATAAAGTCCAAGCGAATCGTCATCAAGGCATTTGCCCGTAGGTGACGTATACACAATTCGTATGGCATCATTCTCCGAAATGGAATAAATTTCCATCAGCATTGACACCACTTGCGGAATCAAGATAGACTTAACAAGATGATGTGTATCGGCTGCCATGCTACACCTTCAAAGTATATGATTCTACAAAGCGAATCGTTTTCAACGACGCCTCAGTATTAAAGCACATCTGGTCGTTAATCTTTTCAAACTTTAACCGTTCAATCGCATCTTCCTTGCGCATGATTCCGGCAAGCACGTATTCGATAGTTTCGCCGACGCTGTCGTTTGCAATTTTACCGAACACGATGTCGTAATCGTGGTGGTACTTGAGGTCTGAACGGCATTTGACGACTAGCTCAAGCCAGTCCATCGAGGCTTCGCTAAAAGATTTCCGTTTCAGATTTTGAGCAGCATCTTCGTCAAATTCAAAAACGCTTACAACAGGGGTATGCTGCAGGCCATCTTGGCGACCATGCAATTTTGCAATACGCTTGGCCCAACGTTCCGCCTGTTCCCGGATGGTCGTGGTATAAAAGCCAAATCCAAAATCGCGCCCCTTTTCGGAGGTGATAATTTTGGGTGTGACAATTTCTAAATCGGAACCATGGTATAAAATCATTTTACAGCCCCGCTAAACCACTTGTCAAAGAAATCCATTAGGTATTCTTTGCCCATACCGTGCAAGTCTTCATAGTCGTCTTGCAACATTTTAAGCAAACCAGAGTGCGCAAAAAGCTCGTAGACTTCGCTCGAAGCCTTGCCGGTATATTCGGCGTAATTCTCGATACAATATGTCTTAAATGAAAGAACTGACATTTTGCGCCTTGGGTTTATATTATGAATATAACTTTTTTTAGGAACTCAAGAAAATCAACCCTTCTTCCTAGAGCGTCTAAACTCGGCTAAATCGGAAAGCATTTCCTGTTCGCTTGCCCAGCCTTTGTCATCGGCAAAGATTTCCTGGATTTTTTCCAACCTCGCTTCCGCAAGTTCCTTCTTGTAATCCATACCGGCGGGAATTCGCCCACGATATTTCTGGAGATTTTCAAGGGCAGCGGCACGGCGTTCAATTGAGGAAGCCCTGCTGCCAGCATTGTAGACAGCAGTGGGTTCACGGACTTCAAACGGGATGCCTTTTTCAGTCACGGCACGCTTGAAGAAAATGCGGATTGCAGTAGGAATATCTAGCCCGAGCTTCTCGAACAATTCAGAAGCTTCGTTCTTCAAATCTTCGTCCATGCGGACTTGCAAAACAGTCGTGGCCACAGGAACCTCCTTCCAAACACGAATATAATACAAACCATTACAAAAATCAAGTTTTATATTGCCAGCTATTTCATATTCACCAGTAATCCTTTGAGGCTTGATTTCATCGCATAAAAAAAACCGTCTCCGCGCTATGCGCAGGTCGACGATCCATAATACGGGGCCGGCAGCTTAACCGATTGTTCTAAATTTATGATCAGGACCGCAAGTTTTAGAAGTTAACCAAAACAGACAAGCCAGTAGTTACAAACAAGGTTGCATTATCCACATTGACATATCTGCTGATTTGTGCCCAAGCATCGAGGGACACAAAGTCGTTGAAGTCGTAGATCGCACCAATATAAGGTCCAAGAGCAACATGCCCACCGCCGTGTGAATACTGGTAACCGTTATCGGAGTATCCACCCAGGGTGAGGGTGAACAACGTGCCAACGTACGGGGTGAATTGCGGTGTAACTGCAAAACGAAGGCATGCGCCGCCATATAGATCTATAGGAACATCATCATAATCAGGCACAACAATAAAGGTAGCTGCGAGTTCAGAGCCAAAATTGATCAACTGGTTGATCCGACTTGAAAATTGCAACCCGAAATTCAAATCCCATGCGTCATCGTCTATATCCCTAACAGGAATACCTATATCAGCGAAAACATTCATAACGGGAATAAACTGATAACGAGTTGAAAATTGCAGATTTCCTAATCTTTCTTCCCCGATATTTTCGCCATCTACGTACACTAATGCTCGATACGGGATAGTGAGAGCAAGTTCCAAATCCTGAATTACGGTATATCGAACACCTGCATTTACAAAAAACAAATCATAATCTCTATGCTTGACTTCGTAAGTCTTATAGGCCGCCCCTAACTTCGCTTGACCCTTATGGTTTTCAAGAACTGGGAACAAGTCCCAAGTGGCAAACGACGAAGCCGCCGCAAGCATGCATACAAGAATAATTTTTTTGATCATACTGATATATTTTCCTACCGTATAAAGTTACAGTTGGAAAATACAATTTTTTTACAAAATAACTGAATTATTTTGTTTTTTTACTATCCATCAATGCACTTTTTCACCGGTTCCAGCCTGAATGGCCGCTGCCGTAATAGAGGGCCTCGTCTTCGGCGGTAAAATCGTCCGCCACGGAATCGCGAGGCGAAAGCCAGCCGCGCATTTTCCTGATGCGTTCGGCCCGTGCCTTTTTCGCCTGCAATTCAGAATCCTGATTTTCGGTGCCCTGGTTTTCGTTTGCCGATTCGGTCATGTTGTAAAGATACAATTTTTCAGCAATTTTATCCAATTTTTAGGGACTCCTTCTATATAGAATTCGGGTGCAAGCGCGGCGCATTCTGCAACGCACAAGACATAAAAGGAGTTATACAATGACTAAGGAACTTTTCGAAAAATTCAACGACGGCGAACTCAGGCTCCCCAGCAACGCAAAAGCATTCAGGGATATCGCCTGGAGCAAGCACCCGACTTTCGAAGGCGTAGAACTCAAGCACATCATCACCTCGAAAGAGACCGGCGGCACGTTCAGCTACCACCTCGTCCGAATCGCCCCGAACAAAAGCATCAAGAACCACATTCACGAAACACAGCTCGAGACGCACGAAGTCATCGCGGGTAGCGGAACATGCGTGAACGACGGCGCCAAAATCGAATACGTTCCCGGCGTAATTTCGATCATGCCCGCGAAGATCCCGCACGAGGTCAACGCGGGTGAAGACGGGCTTTACCTGTTCGCAAAATTCATCCCGGCACTGTGCTAAAAACAGCGCAGAATCAATCGGGATCCGTTGTCGGCTTCACGGCCTTCTTGTATTCTTTGGGCGAAAGCCCGACCACTTTTTTGAAGCACCTGTCCATGTGGCTTTGGTCGTAGAACCCGGCATCGAAAGTCACTTCGGACGCGCTCCTTTCGGCGAGCAGCTTTTGGGCCTTGCGGACCTTGCACTGCATCTGGAACTGGTGCGGCGTGAGGCCGAAGGCCTTCTTGAATTCGCGAATCATGTGGAACGGGCTGATACATGTATCATGCGCCATCTGTTCTATCAAGTAAATGTTCTCGGGATTTTCGAGAATGCTTTTGCGCAGTTCGCTCAGGCGCGCGACAGCATCTTCGTATTCCCTTTCGAATGCGCCGGATAACGCACCTTCGCTGGCAGCGTCATCTACCGCAATGCACAACACGACCATCGAATAGCTCTTGCCGTCAACCGTCCTGATTTCGTGAAGCACGTCGGGCGGTATCTGGAACTTGTCGCCAGCACCGTAGATTTCAGCGACACCGTTCATCACCAAGCAAATCGAACCCTCTTCGATGTAGCCTACGGTCAAGTGCCCCGTATGCGTGTGCGGCGGGTACGTTTTGCGCCAGTCCTTGTAGCGGACGCATTCAATCCTGTCGTTCTTCTTGCTGTACGAAATCTCGGACATTTATCGCCATCTAGAAAAGATGCCCTAAATTAGCTATTTTTTACCCATGCCAGAAAAGTTTTCGAAATGGGTGGCCTGCTGGGGTAACGCCACCTCCATCACCGACCGCAAGGAATCCACCTACGCCAAGGACCTGACACTCCGCTACCCGATACGCGCCTGCTTTTCGGGCAGCAAGCTGCGGTTCCACTTTTCGAATCTTACCGGCACGGAACCCGTAACGATTTCCGAGGCGTATGTCGCGAAAGCAGAGGATGCCACACAGGCAGAAAATGCGACGGCCAAATATGCGCCGACCCCTATCACGTTCGGCGGCAGCGCTTCGGGGACAATCCCCGCGGGCGAAGAAATCCTGAGCGACGAAATCGCGTTCGACGTGACCGCGGGCGAAACTTTCGACGTGAGCATGTACTTCGGCGACTTCACGCAGATGAACGCCGGCACAGCCATCACGGGCCCGCTTTCCGGCGGCAAGTACAGCTACGGGAATTTCGCGAGGGAATCAAGCCTCCCCGATGACCTCACTCGAAAAACGAACTGGATCTACTTCCTCAATACCATCGACATCCTTACCGAAGAGAAAAACTTCGCGCTCGTGTGCTTCGGGGATTCCATCACGGCGCAGGACTGGCCCGACTACCTGACGCTGCGCTGCGCCCGCGAAGGGTTCAATAGCGTCGCCATCATTCGCCGAGCAGTAAGCGGCACTCGCATCCTTCGCGAATACAGTTGCATCACGTATGCGGCTTACGGTCTCAAGGGCGCCACGCGCTTCCCCATCGAGATGAACGTGGCCGGAGCCCGCGCTGTCATAGTACAGCACGGCATCAACGACATTATCCACCCGGTCGGTGTCGAGGTCAACAGGTTCCGCCCCTGGAGCGACATGCCCACGGCCGACGACCTCATCAACGGCGTACGCTCGCTCTACATCTCGCACGCACGGAAGCTCGGTCTCAAGGTTTATAGCGGTACACTCCTGCCCATATTCGGCTGGCGTACCTACAACGAGAACCGCGACATCATCCGCACCGCATTCAACGAATGGCTGAGAACATCTCCCGAATTCGACGGCTGCGTGGATTTTGACAAGGCCGTCCGCGGCCACGACAATCCCCAGCGTTTCGCGAACAACTTTGATTCGGGCGACCACCTGCACCCCAGTGCCAAGGCTTACGAAGCCATGGCGGAATGCGTTCCCGAAGAACTGCTGAAATAAAAAAAGCAAGGCGAAATTTTCGCAAGAAAGAATTTTCTTTTGTTATTTTATATCATTATAGCAAGACATCTCTAACGGAATCGAATAGGGGGACCTATGAATCTGGCATTGCTTAGAGTTTGTTCCGCTCTGTTCATCGTGAGCGGGCTGAACACGCTTGCGGGGCTTCTCCTGCGCCTGCTCACGACAGGAATGGAAAACGAGTCACTCCTGATGGGGTACGTCGTCTCGATTCTGATGGGCGTACTCGGTATCGTCGCGGGTGCCATCGCGCTCGCCAAAAAGACCCCACTGCCCCTGATGATTATCAGCGCCATTGCGATTGCCGGAAGGCTGTACGGTGCTGCGACCATACCTGCCACCTACATGTCCGCGGGACTCGGATTCAAGCCCATCTTCAACGCGATGGTCAACAACTTCGTGAGCACCTCGCTTGTGCTCTGCATCGCCACGTTCCTTATCAAGCGCAGCAAGAGCGGCAACCCGAACCTGGGCCTGCTCCGGTTCTGTGCGGTCATCTTCCTTGTGGACGGAGCGCATGACTTCGTCAAGATGACGCTTAACCTTTTGACGGGCGGAAGCGTACCCCCTGTCGCCTTTGTGCTCGCCGTCGTCGCCATCGCGGTGGGCATCTTCGCCCTTGCCAAGAGAAACGTACCTGTCCTGAAAATCTATGCATTGGTCGCTTTCGTTCGGATCCTGTGGAATACCCTGATGTTTGCCCGCGAACAGGTGTTCAGCGGACATCTCGTCGGCGAAGTCATCATCGGGCTGCTATTCAATACATTCTTCGTGGTATGCATCGCTACGTTCTTCCTGGACGTAGAAAAGACCAAGCTCTATCTCCAGAAGCTGAAGGGCCTGTTCTTCAAGTGGAAATCTCTCACCTGATACGTACGGTCAAGATTATGCGCAAGACTCCCCTTCTCCTGCTAGCTGTTTTGCTGCTCGGCGGCTGCTCCGAATCGTTCACCGACCCGCGCGACGGGAAATCGTACAAGACCGTGCAAATCGGGAACGCCCAGTGGATGGCCGAGAACCTGGCGTACGAAACGGAAGGGAGTTCCTGCCCGGACGGCGATGCCAAAAAATGCTCCAAGATGGGAAGGCTCTACACCTGGGAAGCGGCACGCAGCGCATGTCCCGAAGGCTGGCGGTTGCCGGACAGTACGGACTTTGCGGATCTTATCGAGCAAGCAGGCGGCACCGACATCGCAGGCAAGGCACTCAAGTCCACCAGCGGCTGGTTCAAGAAGGGTAACGGTTCCGACGATTTCGGATTCAGGGCTCAGCCCGCAGGCTTCGGCCGTTTCGACGGAAAGTTCGACGGTATCGGAGGCTACGCTCACTTCTGGAGCGCATCGGAAACCCCCGAGGGGCTGGCCCGATACCTGCTACTGGACTTCAGCGTACCGGTGGCAAAACTGGGCGAATTCCGGAAGGACGAATCCCGCTCCGTGCGCTGCGTTGCAGGCGCCAAGCGCCTGGGTAAAATTGGACTTCCCGCACTACTGGAACTCGCCGGGTTTGCGTCCCCTTTTAGGCAGCGGACAGACATGGCCCAACCATTTTCCAAACCATACGTGCCGATCATGACATCTGAAAAATTCTGAAGGAAACAAGCCCCGTATGCCGAGCCGGCGGTATCTGTAGCCGTCCAGATATAGGCGGCATAACCAACCGTATCATAGCCCCCTGTAAGCTTAGTGCCCGCAGGAAGGACCGCGAACCCGAACTTGTCTATCCCGACATGAGGTAAAATATCATCGCGTTCAATCCAGCCGGTATCGGCCATGAGCATGACAGCCGAACGCTTGCCCGCATAGTCGATTAGTTGCTGGAACTCAGCCAATGTCGGCAGATGCCATCCCGGCGGGCACGCCTTTACGGCATCGTCGAACTCATACAGCTTTCCGTATTTTTCGCAGTTTTCCGGATTGCCGACAGGACAATAGCCTGTTACACCACCATAATTCAAATTCTGCGCAAACCAGGTCTGCGTACCTATTCTCACCACCTTGTATGTTTGATCGTCACGCGAGTCGACAAATATGTCCTCGTTCTTCTTTATGCTGCTAGACGACTTTGCGGACGAAGACTCCGGCGTTTCGCTAGAAGACGACTCGTCCGAGGAAGACTTCGGCGTTTTGCTGGAAGAGGACTTGTCCGAGGAAGACCCCGGCGTTTTGCTGGAAGAGGACTCGTCCGAAGAAGACTCCTTGTCCGTGGAGCTGCACGACTTCAATTCGTCCTTTTCGCTGGAGCTTGATATCTCCTTTGCCGATGACGCATTTTTCCCTGACGAAGACATCTTTTCGGAGGACGAGATTTTTTCGGGGGACGAGTTCTTTTCAGAAGAGGACTTCTTGCTGGAGGAAGAAACTTTTTTTGCCGAAGAGGACGTCTCGGGTGAATCTTCGTCGTCGGATGCATCCAGCTTGCTTTCGGGAACCCATTTCCCGGAATAGCAAAGGTATTCCTCGTCATCTTCTACGACAAAGATAGACTCGCCCTTACGACTATCGGTACATTTGCCCAGGTCGTAAATTGTTTGGACAGATTGCGGCGAAGAATCTGCGGAACTGCCGTCATCGCCACAGGCGACAAACAAAAAAGCCATCGTCAGGGCAGGCAAAAATTTCTGCATCGGTCGCTCCCTTTTACGTTTGCCTTGAAAATATAATTTTTTCGGCACTAACCTGGATATAGTTTAATAGAGTATAGGTCACCCCAAAAATATTCAAAAAACGGCAATTTTACGATTATTTATTTAGAAAGGGCCCAAATTCCCCATATAAGCCATTACCTCCACAAAATAAATATATAGAGGGAGCTAATCCAAAAGAACCAAACTCTGCTGCAAACTTTCGCAAGAAAAAACACCCCCGGCCAGATGGTCGGGGGCGATAATTGCAAGGGAGATCCCCGATCAAGCCGGGGATGACATCCGTCGATTACTTCACGAAGGCGTTGTAGATGGCCTTGATGGCCTTCTCGGTATCGGCTTCGTCAACACCGGTGATGATGTTGATCTGCGAAGAACCCTGGTCGATGATGCGGACGTTCACCTTGTTCTCGGCGAGAGCGGTGAAGAGCTTCGCGGCCACGCCGATCTTGTTCGTCATGCCGTGACCCACGGTGGCGACAAGGGCGATGCCCGGGAACACCTTGATACGGTCGGGGCGCATCTGCTGCGTGATGTCTTCGAGGACCACGTCCTGCACGGCGTCGAGAGCCTTGCTATCCACCACGATGCTCATGGAGTCGATGGCGCTCGGGCACAGTTCGTAAGAGAGGCCTTCGCTTTCGAGCACGGCGAGCACGCGGCGGCCGAAACCGACTTCCTTGTTCATCATGGACTTTTCGATGTAGATCATCGAGAAGCCCTTGCGGCCGGCGACACCCGTAATCGGGAGCTTCGCTTCTTCCGGAGTGGGGCCGATGATGGTGCCCGCGTCTTCGGGGCGGTTCGTGTTGCGGATGTTGATAGGAATCTTCTTCGCGCGGCACGGGGCGATGGATTCGTCGTGGAGCACGCTGGCGCCGGAGTAGGCGAGTTCGCGGATTTCGCGATAACTCACGTATTCGATCGGGAGCGGATTTTCCACGATGCGCGGGTCAGCCATGAGCATGCCCGACACGTCGGTCCAGTTTTCGTACTTGGCGGCATCGATACCGTTGGCGAGGATGGCGCCCGTAATGTCGGAACCGCCACGGCTGAAGGTCTTGACTTCGCCACGGAGGTTTGCGCCGTAGAAGCCCGGAAGCACGTAGAGCTGGTTCTCGTCGGAGAGCGTCTTCGCGATGTCTTCGTAGGTCTTCGGGGTGATGCGGTACTTGTCGTCGAAGGTAATCAGCGGGAAGGTGTCGACGAAGTTTGCGCCCAGGTACTTGGCCATGAGGCGTGCGCACAGGAACTCGCCGCGGCTCACCAGGAAGTCCGTGCTCACGGATTCAGGCTGGTTCTTGAGCTTGTCTTCCAGGCTGTCGAGGTCTTCGGTCAGCTTGTCTTCGAGGCCCAGGTCCTTGCAGATCTCGTCGTAACGCTGACGGATCAGGTTCCACGGGGTCGAAAAGTCGAGGCCCTTGGAGGCGAGGTCGTAGGTGCTGTAGAGGAGGTCGGTAAGCTT
>JAGCGO010000096.1 GCA_017649565.1 Fibrobacter sp.
TGGACGGTGACACCCGCGGCGGTGCAGCCCTCAGCATCAAGAAGATGACGGGCGTGCCTATATGCTTTATCGGCGTGGGCGAAAAGCTCCCCGACATCGACCTGTTCCACCCCGACCGCATGGCAAGCCGCATCCTCGGCATGGGCGACGTGGTCAGCCTCGTGGAAAAGGCGCAGCAGGTCATCGACGAGAAGGACGCGAAGGACCTCAAGAAGAAAATCCTCAACAACACGTTCGACCTGAACGACTTCCTGACGCAGCTCCGCACCATCAAGAAGCTCGGCCGCATCAAGGACATCCTCGGGCTCATCCCGGGATTAAACAAGCTCCCGCTCGACCAGATCGACGAGAAGCAGCTCGTGTACGTGGAAGCCGTGCTCAGCTCCATGACCCCGAAGGAAAGGAAGAAACCGCAAATCCTGGACGGCAGCCGCAAGGCGCGCGTCGCCAAGGGTTCCGGAACCGATATCGGGCGCGTGAACGCAGTGCTCAAGCAGTACGAAGGCATGAAGGAAATGTTCAAGAAGGTCGGCGCCTTCGCGAAAAAGCAGAACAACGGCGGGACCGTCGGCAGCAACTACACGCCGCCCAAGGTCAAGAAAAAACGCAAGTAAGCCACAGTCTAGGCGAAAATTTTCAGCCTATTCGCGATAAGGACCGCGAATAGAAGTCCTTGCTTATACGTAATGTCAACTCCAACTGAGGCCCCTATTGGACTTGTCAGTTTTTTATTATATATTTGTAACATTCCATCAAGGAGAG
The DNA here is from genome assembly GCA_017649565.1 of Fibrobacter sp. Taxonomy (GTDB): domain Bacteria; phylum Fibrobacterota; class Fibrobacteria; order Fibrobacterales; family Fibrobacteraceae; genus Fibrobacter. The sequence continues at coordinate 763 of JAGCGO010000096.1, forward strand.
TTAACATGTCTAAATTCCAATCTTTTCGCAAGGGGCAAATCGTAGCCATCTCGGCGCTTTTTGCTGCAACCTTTGGTTTTTTCGGCTGCGGCGACGATTCGAGTAGCGGTGGCGATTCCAATTCCTCGGCAAACGCACCGACTTGCACCGTTTCCAAGTCCTCAAATACGGTGACGGTAAAGGAATCCGAAGATGGAGTCAATACAACGACCGTCTATGTATTCAAAGATGGCAAAATGAAATCCATGTCCCAGGTCATAACCATGCCTGAAGAAACCAATGCCGCAGCAAAAGCCACTTGCAAGGCAATGGACCAGGACGAAGAAGGTATCGAAGTCGAATTCGAAGACGGGGCCTGCACCATTACCACGACTAAAGGTCTGGAAGGCACCCTCGACAAGACATACAAGGCCATGCTTACGATGTGCGAAAACGTCAAGGAAAACGGCAAATCCTCCGAAGAAGAAGAGAAAGACGAGCCTTCCAAGACGATTGCTGACCTGACCAAGCTCTACACGACCAAGTGCGCGAAGGCCAATGCCAACGAAGTCGTTGCGGTCAAGGGCGAAAGCAACAATTACATCTGCGCCGCCATTGACCTGGGAATTGGCGAGCTCACTTACATGTGGGCACCCGTTGTCGATGACATTGACGACATGCCCAAGTGCACGAAGAAATGGGCGACGGCAAACCCCAAGCTGACTTACGCCTTCGACAAGTCCGACGAGACCATTTACACCTGCACCCAGGACGAGGAATCGAAATGGGCGTGGACAGCCCTGAAGGTCGAAGACAAGAAGGGCAAAGACGGCGATGACGAAGACGACGAAAGCGGTGACAACGAGGACGACGACGAAAATGGCGATGATGAAAACGAAGAAAGCGGCGATGACGAAGGCGACGAGGAGGACAACGGCTCGTCCAGTTCCGCCAACAAGGCAAAGTCTTCATCTTCTAGCGCCAAGGCCAGCGACAAGTCCGTAACGTTCAAGGACGATGTTATCTGGGACCCCAGTTACGCATCCCGTGCACGCACATTCTTCAATACCGTCGGCGAAGACAACTTCCTCGCTGACAATGAGGTCACCGGAGACAGTTCCGGATGGTGGTTCAAGTATCTGGACGATGCAGACTTTGGAACATCCACGGCAGTCGGCAAGTTCACAGACGCCACCCTCAACCTGACAATCACGCTGAACTACAAGGACTGGCACCTCGTAGGATCCTCTTCGGAAGGATACCTCGCCCCTGATCCTTATCCTTATGCGGGATTCGGCTTCAGCTGGTCGCCCAACGGAGAAGCAGAATCCGTAGACCTGTCCGACTGGGAAGGCATCTGCATGATCTATGACGCAACGGATTATTTCGAGGTGGCTTTCCAGGCCGAAGGAGACGGTGGACTCTCCTATTATTACCTGGCCTCCCCGAGTTCCTCCACCAAAACGATAAACATCGCATTCAGTTCGCTGGACCGCTCCATATACGCAAAAACGGACTTGACCAAGGCTGAAGCACTAAAGCATGCCACTAGTTTCCAAATCAAGTACACGAACGACGAAACGGACGGCATTGAGTATTACTGCAACAGGCTGTATGGCGATACGGCTGCACGGTGCAACTCCTCTAACATCTCTGCATCCAACACCATCAACATCTACAAGATTGGCAAGTACGGAACCTGCAGTGGTGTAAGCACGACCCTGTAATCGCTAGGGTTCGCCCTAGTTTGCTTACATCTGTATACAGAAAATTTTGAACGTCCCCTAGCCTCTGGCCGGGGGCGTTTCTAATATTGGGGCGCATGCAAGTCAAGGACCGTTCCCTACTGAGCCTATCGTGGCCCCTGTTCATCACCTTCGGCATCGGCACTATCCAGCCGATGATGGACAGCTGGTTCCTGTCGCGCACCTCCGAATCGGCGGCAGCGGGCGTGGGGGCACTCATGCCCATCCTGGGCGCCCTCTTCATGGCCATTCTGGCGTTCGCCCAGGCCGGGGCGAGCATCGCCTCCCAGTTCATTGGCGCGGAACGGCCACGGCAAGCGGCCACCACGCAGACCATGGTTCTCATCGGAAGCCTGCTCCTTGGCGTCGCCATCACGCTTATCGTCATCCCGCTTGCCGACAACATCGTGGGATGGATGGGACTTTCCGGCGATGCCGCCCTCCACGCCCGCGACTTTTTGCACGTGGTTTCCATCGGCTTTGCATTCCGTGCGCTGCAATCGACGCTTACCGCGCTCATCGCCACGCACGGGCTCACTATCTGGAACCTCTTCGGCAACATCATCACCATCATCTCGAACGCCGCGATGAACGTCGTGTTCCTGAACGGCTACCTCGGCCTCCCGAAAATGGGAGTCAAGGGCGTCGCGCTCGCGACCATGCTCTCATGGCTGATCGCCTCGGCCATACTGTTTTTCGTTTTACGCTTCAAGATACACCACAAGATCCGCAGTACCGACTTCAAGCGTTCCCGTATCATCCTGCCCGACTGGATCCGCATAGGCTTCCCCGCGGCCGTCGAGCCCGTCAGCTTCCAGCTTTTCCAGGTCGTGCTCACCGCCCTCGTCGTCCACCTAGGCATCACCGCCATGACTTCGCGCATATTCAGCGCGAACTTCGCGATGCTCGCCGTCATCTTCAGCGTGGGCCTCAGCAGCGGCAACCAGATTTTAGTTGCGCACCTCGTCGGCGCGCACGATTTCGCCAAGGCGAACCGGAGACTGCACCAGAGCCTGATTGCCGGATGCGCAAGCGGACTCCTGATAGCAATTGCCGTCGCCCTGTTCGGAGAGCAGCTTCTCAGTTTCTACACGACCGACCCCGAAGTCATCAGGCTCGGCAGGCTCTGCCTCTGGTGCGACGTGGCCCTCCAGCCCTTCAAGGCGGCAAACATGGTCATCACTTCGGCGCTCCGTGCCTCGGGCGATTCCAAGTTCCCCGCCATCGTGGGGTCCTCCATGATGTGGACCTGCGGCCTGGGCACCGCCCTGCTGCTCGCCTTCGTACTGGATCTCGGGCTCGTGGGGATATGGCTCGGCATGGCCTCAGACGAATTCTACCGCTCCATCGTCAACTACATCCGCTGGCGCAGCGAGAAATGGCAAAAGACCGGCGTGGTATAGCCACGGCCCTCCAAACAGTCCCCAACAAAACCACCCACAATTTGCGTTTGTATCATATGCCGCCCATTTTGTTTCATTTAGAAAATAAAATTTTTATAGTATCACGTTTTTCTGTATTTTTATAATAAAATCAATGTTTTTGTATCACGAAATATTGACTTTCTAGAAAAATCAACCTATATTGATTGCGGAAGGATACAAGACATGAAGCCTATAACTGAATACCAAGATTACCGACGCTACATGCTGGACTTCTACGAGGAACGCAAGAAGTCCGGGTTCACGTGGCGAGAATTTTCGAAGGACGCAGGATTCGCCTCACCGTCTTACCTCAAGCTCGTATGCGAAGGAAAAAGTTCGCTCAGCCGGGTCGGCATCCCCCGCGTCATCTCCGCCATGGGCCTATCGGGCTTTGAACATACTTACTTCGAAAAAATGGTGGAATTCGGGAACGCGACAGACGACGAAAAGAAAAAGGCCGCCTTCACGGAACTCACCCGCATCGCGAAGGAACAGAAGGCCCGCGTCATCGACGCCGACACGTTCGCCTACTACGAATCCGCAATCAACTCCATCGTTCGCGAACTTGCCCCCTTGATGCCGGGCGCACTCCCGAACGAGCTCGCCAAGCGGATCAAGCACCTGTTCACGGCGCAACAGGTCCGCGATTCCCTAGCCCTGCTGACCAAGGCGAAATTCCTCGAAGAGACCGACGAGAACACCTACCGCCAGACCGACAAGGCCATCACCGGCTCGTCCGAAGCCATCCCGCTTGCGCTACGATCCATGAACCGAGAAATGACGGACCTCGCCAAAGAGGCGATCGACACCATCGACACGGGCGAGCGCAACATCTCGGGCGTCACCATGGGTATCGACGATACCACTTTCGCACGGATTTCCGAAGAGATCGACAACTGCCGCAAGCGTGTCATTGCCCTCGCCAACGGCTGCAAGAACATCAATCAGGTTTATCGCCTGAACCTTCAACTTTTCCCGCTCACAGACAAAGTGTAGGAGCATCGACATGAAATTACTGAAAACGCTTCTATTCTTCGCAACCATCCTGCAAATCACCCTGCTTCTGATTGCCTGCGGCGATTCGAAGGTCAGCGGGACCGACGAGCAGACAAACTCCGTCACCGCCACCCTCGATAGCGCACTCACCGAATGGACCGCGGACAATACGCTTACAGCCCCTGAACGGCAAGAAGACCCTTGTCCGGACTGTTTGAATTACGATCTCCCAATCCATCACCTGGGCATCCAGGCCAAGAACGGGACGCTATACAACGTAGTCCGCAACGATTTCGAATCGCTCACCTGCGAAACCGAAACGACCTGGTTTGTCTATTCCGTCAGCGCTGGCGATTCGCTGATACGGAAGACCCTCGTTCTGCCGGACTCCTTGAGTGCAAATGGTTTTGAGTCGGACTGCGCCTCCGAAGGGGGACTGTTCAAGGCGGACACGACAAGCAATACAGAAGGGCAGCACACCCACACCTGCGACCTGGAAAGCACCGCCTATCTGACGGGCCCAGAAAACAGGCAATACATAGACCCGAACTGGAAGAAGTACGTAGAACTGATTGTAGGCATCTGCCGAGACTAGAAACCAGAAACTAAACAAAAACCAAAAACACAGCGTCAAGGCTCTTGCTATGACGCGTTACGAAACGCATCCGTAAAATGGAGGGAACAATGAAAATCATAACCAAAACCATCATCTGCGGGCTTGCCGCATTCGCGATGTACGCCTGCACAAGCGACAACACCATCATCCCGAAACAAGTCCTTTCCCCAGCAAGCGACAACAGCGGAAATACTCCGCAAGTCCACCATGATTTGCCAGACAGCACGAAGGAGACCCTTGAAAGCTGGCTGGAAGCCCGCCCGCTTGACATGAACATCGCGGTCGATTACTGGTGTTACCCCGAAAATCCGGAAGATCCCATGTGGTGCCTCCCCCACAGGCTCCAGCTGGAAAGCGGAAAAGTGTTCAACAACTATGGCGGGTCTAGCGACCGCATCACTTGCGAATTAGAACAGGATACCCTTTCCTATAGCGCCTACCGGGGCGACAGCATCGTAACGAAAAGGCTGAGCCACAACCTGGTCAACTCCATTCCCGCCGTCGCAGCGGAATTCAAGGATTCCTGCGAAACCGAGGGAGGGACTTTCGTTGAAGAAAACGAAGGCTCCATGGAGTGCGAGGTCAAAGTGAAACCCTGCGACGATGAATCATGCCCAGTTGGCATATACCCCACCTACATGGACCCGAACTGGAGGCTTTTTGCCACGAAGGCGATTGAACCCTGCCGGACAATTTCCTCAAAGTGAGCTTAAAAAAGGTCAGGCAAAGGAGCCAAATTGACCACCAAAGGCCCCAAAAGGCTCAAAACAGGAATCCAAACGCCCCAGGAAGCCCCAGGGTACTTCTTTCCAAAAATGCCGATTTTACAAAAAATTCGGCAATTTTTGGCACTTTTGAAATTAATTTATTTGTAAACAACGGAAAAATTTTACATGCCGTCCTTTACGCACAAGATTTTAATTGCTATATTTGGCCAAAAATAATCAACACCCCCCGGAATCCTGGGGAAACCAAAAAGAGGTTAAAATGGCAACCGTTATCCGTCTCGCTCGTTTCGGCAAGCGTCACAACCCCATCTACCGCGCCGTGGTTATCGACAACCGCAAGGCCCGCGACGATAGCTTTATCGAACAGGTGGGTTTCTACAACCCGAACACCAAGGTGCCCGAAATCCGCTTTGATCAGGAAAAGGTCCTGAAGTGGCTCAAGACCGGCGCACAGCCGTCCGACACCGTCCGCAACCTCCTCAAGAGGGCCGGCATCATGGAACTCTTCCACGAAATCCGCGCTGGCCGCTCCATCGAAGGCAAGGTCGCCACTCCGCGTGCCGAAAAGGCCAAGAAGGCCAAGCTCGGTCCTAAGGCTCTCGCCAAGATCGAAGCTGAAAAGGCTGCCAAGGAAGCCGCCGCTGCTGAAGCCGCTGCCGCTGCCGAAGCTCCTGCCGCCGAAGCCGCTGCTGAAGCCCCGGCCGAAGCATAATCAAGAAGCTTTGAAAAGGTCCTGTGCCCCGCGCACGGGACTTTTTTTGTCCAGGCTCTAGGCTCTAGGCTCGAGGTTCGAGGCTCCAGGCTCGAGCTTCATTACCCTCTCTCGCCTCTCGTCTCACGTCTACCCCTAACCACTTCCTCATGCCCGATTTCAACGCCTACATCACCGTCTGCCAGCTCATGCGCACGCATGGCGTCAAGGGCCATATCAAGGCGATGCCCCTGACCCACGACATCACGCGCCACAAGAGCCTCAAGGCCGTAGCCGTGAAAAAGACGAACGGCGAGATCCTGGACCTCGAAATCGAGGAATCCAAGCAGGCCGGCGCGCTCTGGCTGATCAAGTTCAAGGGAATCGACACCCCCGAGGCGGCGAAGTTCCTGGTGAACGCCGACGTGATGATCCCGGAATCGGAGAGGCTCCCCGCCCCCGAGGGAGAATACTATATCGACGACCTCGCCGGTTTCCGCGTCAAGACGGAAGACGGACGCGAAGTCGGGGAAGTGCTCGAGGTGCAGGAACTCATGACGGTCGACGCCTTCCACATCCAGTTCGACCCGGACATGCAACGGGAGTTCAGCAAGAAATCCATCCTCGCCCCGTGGATTGACGACTGCGTCAAGGAAGTGGACGAGCAGGGCCGGTTCATCGTCTGCGACTCGGACTACCTCAAGTCCCTGTGCCCGGAGGAAAGATGATCATCGACTGCATCACCATATTCCCCGAGATGTTCGCGCCCATGAAGAGTTCCATCATGGGTCGAGCCCAGGCCAAGGGCCTGTTCGAGTTCAACACGGTCTACCTGCGTGACTTCGCCATAAACGACTACGGCCAGGTCGATGACGTTCCCTACGGGGGCGAACCGGGCATGGTGCTCCGGCCGGAACCGCTGGCCAAGGCCATCCGCAGCACGGGAGTCAAGGAAGACGGCGGCAAGGTCATCTACCTTACGGCCGACGGGGTCCCCCTCACCCACGCGATTGCCCAGGAGCTTTCCAAGGAAAACCACCTGGTGTTCGTCTGCGGGCACTACAAGGGAATTGACGAGCGGATCCGAGAGTCCGAGGTCGACATGGAAATTTCCATTGGCGATTTCGTCGTCAGCGGGGGCGAACTGCCAGCCATGATCCTCACGGACGCGGTCGTCCGACTGGTGGACGGAGCCCTCGGACACAAGGAAAGCGGGGAAACGGACTCGTTCGCCCAGGGCGTACTGGGATGGCCGGTCTACACCCGACCCGAGGAATTTGAGGGAAAAAAGGTGCCCGAAGTGCTGCTTTCGGGCCATCACAAGAACATTTCCGAGTGGAGACGCCAGGAATCGTTGAAAAGAACGCAAGAAAGGCGACCCGACATCTTTGAAAAACTGAAAATAAATACTAAATTTGGCGACAAATAAAAAGAGGTACACACTATGTCCCTGAATATCGAAGCAATCCAGAACGAAAACGTGAAGTCCGACATGCCGGATTTCCGCGCCGGCGACACCGTCACCGTGAACGTCAAGGTCATTGAAGGCACCAAGGAACGTATCCAGCCGTTCAAGGGTGTCGTTATCCAGCAGAAGAATTCTGGTATCGGCAAGACTCTCACTGTCCGCAAGATGTCCGGCTCCGTTGCCGTCGAACGCATCTTCCCGGTCAACTCTCCCCGCATTGACTCCATCGAACTCGAACGCGCCGGTAAGGTCCGTCAGGCTCGCATCTACTACATGCGCAACCTCCGCGGCAAGGCTGCCCGTATCGACGAACGTCAGGCGTAATCAGTCTTGATTTCCGAAGGCGGTTATTTCCCGATGGTTACGGGGGATTCCCGACAGCAAATTATCCCGCCCACGCGGATCCACGTGAAGGCGGGCTTTGTTGTATATTCCCCCGAGACTGGCGAACGTTCCATCATCATTTTGGATGAAGGTGAACTGACTGCAATAGACACCGCGGACGGTGACCGCAAGGTGGTGTTCAAGATGCACCCCGGCGACCTGGTGGGAGTCGCCTCCCTGCTCGAACGGGAACCCTTCCACCTGACCATCGAGGCGTCCAAGGATTCTGTCGTAACCTTGATTAACGAAGATTGCATGGAATCCGAGCTCAAGACGCTGCCGGTTTGGCTCCTGGCCGTCATCAGGACTCTTTCCCGCAAGACACGCAAGCTCAAGGCTTCACTCTACGCTCCCGCGACATCCAACTCGCTCATGAGTCTCGCCGCATACTGCGGCAACCTTCCGGAGTTCACGGACATTCCCATGGACGACGTTATCCGCGAGTTCGGATGGCTCACGAAAGTCAAGGAAAGCAGCATCCAGGAAGACATCAAGGCACTCGCCCGCCGCCGCTTCATTGAACTGAAGAAGGATGGCTCAAAGGTAACGATCATGGTGCCCAACCCCTTCCTGCTGGAACTTTTCGTCGACTACCAGAGGTCCATCGAGCAAACCGGTTCCTGGGAACCGTTCAAACTTTCCATAATGCAGAAGAAGCTGCTCGTCACGCTGTCCACGACAAACAACAACATGGAAATGGACGGTCCGTCATGGCTCTCGTTCCTTGCCGAACGCGTCAAGGACATCAACGTGGCCGAATGGATAAGGATTCAGAAAATGGGTTGGTGCATCGAAACGGACAAGGGCATGTTCCGAGTCAATTCCGAGAAGGTCAACTACTATCTTACCGCACTGCGGTTTGAAACCAATATCCGGGGGGTGCTGTAATGCTCGTGACCGCCGGAGAATACGTCTGCCTCGAAAGCGACAAGGCCAACACCCTCTTCATTGTCAAGAGCGGGATGATTGTCGCCGAAACCCAGAACCAGGGCTCTGGGGAACGCTATATCAATTTCGGTCCGGGTTCTATTATCGACGAACTCAGCCTGCTCGAAGGCGCACCCCGACAGTACACGCTCCGCGCCGCGGAACCTAGCGAACTCATCGTGATTTCCAGGGAGACGCTCAAGGACACGCTCGACCAAAAGCCTTCCTGGATTACAGCCATCCTGCAGTTCCTTTCCAAGCGTTTCCATATCGCCGAAGAGAACAAGCGCAAGAACGGGCTCATCCAGTCGCTGCCGCCGCTCCTGTACATCATATCCTCGAATCTCAAGCGTGCCAACACCGACAAGCTGGAAGTCGGCACCCTGATCAAGGGACTCCAGGCTCTCGCGGGAACATCGGTCGAGAACGCGACACGCCTCCTCGACATTTTGCAGGAACTCGGCATCCTGAAGGTTCAAGACAACGTAATCAGCACCTCCAGCCTGCAAATCGTAACGATACTTTACGAGACCATCAAGTACCGCGCCCTGACCAAGAAGGTATCGCCGAACATCCTGTCCATGACGGACCAGATGATTCTTTCCGCATTCCTGAAGGTCGCCCGCGAAAGCTCCTCGCCACGTCCCGGCGGAATCTGTACGGTCACGACAAAGCAGCTCTGCGACGAAGCCAAGAAATCCATGCACGGGTTCACCCTGACTACCCGCACCATGAGTTCGCTCGTCGAGCGCAAGCTGCTGTTCCCCTCGGCGACCTACAACATCCACATGCCCATAGAGGAAATCCAGTTCTTCTACGCCGACTTCGACAAGATCCTCGACCTCATCGAGCTCAACCGCGTATTCCCGTTGCTCGATAAAAAGTTGATCTAGGGGTTAGGATCTAGGGGCTAGGATCTAGGGAGCCGAAAGAACGGCCTTCGGCCTACAGACGAGAGAGGGTAACGGGGCAGGAGCCTCGAACCTCGAGCCTCATTTTTCTATATTTACCGCGAAACAATCAATCACCTTAAAACAAGGCTTATTATGAAACTTTCCGCCCTTCTCGTGACTCTTTCCTCCATCGCTGCTTTCGCCGAGGACGCCGCTCCCGCCGCCGAACAGCCGAACGCGATCGCCAGCTTCCTCCCGCTCATTCTCCTCTTCGTCGTGATGTGGCTCTTCTTCATCCGCCCGAAGCAGAAGGAAATGAAGCAGATGGACGCCATGCGCAAGGCCCTCAAGAAGGGTGACAAGGTCATGACCGCCGCAGGCATCATCGGAACCGTTACCGCCATGGAAGAAGGCTCCAGCACCGTCACCATCCGTACGGCATCGACGACGCTTATCGACTTCGACAAGTCTGCCATCCTCCGCGTCTTGAACGCCGAAGCAAAAGCCGAAACAAAGTAATACAACGAACAGACAATAAAAAAGGCGACCCATGGCATTGCTCCCCATCAGAACTTATGGCGATCCCGTTCTCCGGAAAAAGTCCGAGCCCATCTCGGAAATCACCCCGGAACTCCGCCAACTGGCACGCGACATGCTCGAGACGCTCTACGAATCCTCCGGTTGTGGACTCGCAGCACCCCAGATAGGCAAGAACATCAGGCTGGTCGTTATCGACACGGCTATTCCCGACGAGGAAGAGCCGAAGCCCTACATCATGTTCAATCCCGAATGGGAACCCGAAACCGATGCCGAGATGGTCGACTATGACGAGGGCTGCCTTTCCATTCCCGATCTGTTCTGCAATGTCGTCCGCCCCAACAAGGTTGCGGTCCGCTTTTTCGACATCAACGGGGAACCGCAAGAAATCCGGAACTGCGAAGGATTGTTCGCCCGCTGTATCCAGCACGAATGCGATCACCTGAACGGGGACCTTTTCGTAGACAAGATTTCCACGTCCGACCGGACGCTGAATCAGTCCAAGCTACGCAAGATGGCCAAGGAAACCCAGGAAAAGCTCAAGAAGAACAAGCGATAACCGGGGCGACAAACTTTGATGGGATTATTCCGAACAAGCTTAATCAGCGCAACATTCATTTTGGCACTGGCCCACGCCCAGGACGACGACGGATTCGACCTTCCGGAACTTCCGCCGCCGGCAGCAGAACAGCCTGCAAGCGTACAGCCCACAGACGAAACCGCCCCGAGCACGGAAGCGCCCGAAGCAGCACCGGCGCAGGAAGACAACTATGCCGGTCCGCAGAATGATGCGATGGAAGCTCCGGAACCGGAACAGCCTGCCGTAGAACAGGTCGAGGCGGTACAGCCCGAGCAAGCCACGGCAGCGGAACCTGTCAGCGAAAGCGTGCCGGACAAGTTCGGCGACACTCCGCCCAAAATTCAAGTCAAGAAGTTTCCGGACAACCTGGACCGTCCCGTACGCGTAGGCGTGTTCGTTGACGAGAAAAAGTTGTTCGTCAAACAAGGAAAACAGACTATCGCCATCACCGCCATCGGCAACCAGCTGGAAATCGAAAGCGACGGCACCAAGGAGATGGTGGACCAGCGCGAGTTCTACACCGACGAAAAGAAAAAGTGCCTGAACATCGCGCCCACGGAAAAGCAGCTGAAATCGTCCTGCTACCCCGGCTACTTTATCGTCAAGGCCGCAAAGAGCAAGGTCACCGCCATCAACGTCGTCGAAGTCGAGGACTACATCCGCGGAGTCATCCCTTACGAAATCGGCAAGCTGGACAGCAGCCGCTTCGAAGCGCTCAAGGCCCAGGCAGTCGCCGCACGCACTTATGTATACAAGCATTTCAACAGCCGCGACGCACTCGGATTCGACGTATACGCCGACACCAAGGACCAGGTGTACATGGGCTACAAGAGCGCGACATCCCTGACCAACGCTGCAGTGAAGGCCACCGCGGGCGAGACCATGACATACAGGGGTGAATTCATCATCGCCTACTACCACTCCACTTGCGGAGGCAAGACCGAAACGACGGTGACCTGGGACAAGAAGAACCAGCCCTACCTCAAGAGCGTTCCGGACCTGCGCCCCAATGGACAGCCCTGGTGCAACGAATCCAGCTACGGCAAGTGGGAACGCAAGTTCACCGACAAGGAACTGGTCGCGCTGTTCCAGCAGAACGGAAAGGAAGCCAAGGCGAAAGTCCCGAAATTCAAGAAGCTTAAGGACATCTCCATCAAGAAAAAGCTCCCCAGCGGGCGAATCTATACGCTGCAGGTCTCTACGGACAAGGGAACGTTCAAGGTCATGGGAGACAAGGTACGCTGGCTGTTCAAGCAGAAGGGAACAATCCTCCCCTCATCGCTGTTCACCATCACCCACAAGGGACAGTACTGGATACTTAGCGGCAAGGGCTTCGGCCATGGCGTCGGAATGTGCCAGATGGGCGCGCGTGCGAGGGCACAGGCCGGGCAAAGCTACCTCGACATCTTGAACCATTACTATCCCGGCATTACGCTGGAACGATTCGAGCACTAAAATGCAGGCGCCCCTCGTTGCAATCATCAGCCAGGGATGCGCCGCCAACTTCGGTGACGGAGAACGGATAGCCCGGGCGCTCGCCACAAAATTCCGCATCGCCTTCAGCCTGCCGACCGGGGAGATTCCCGCCACCATCTACCTGAACATTTGCACGGCCAAGGGAATCGCAGGCGCCCTAAAGCTCCTACGGAAAACCATCGAGACATTCCCCGGAGTCCCCGTCTACATTACCGGATGTCCCACGAAGGATTTCCGCGAAGAAGCCCTAGGCATACTTCCCTCGCTGCAGTTCACGGACTTCACAGAAATTGAAAGCAAAATCGGAACAGACAGAGAATCCGACACAAGTTCATCCCCACTCCTGCGCACATCTCGCTTCACGGGCATCGTGAACATCGAGCAGGGATGCATGGACGCATGCGCATTCTGCAGCACGCATCTGGTCAAGGGACGGCTGCGCAGCTACTCTACGGAATCCATCACCGCACAAGTCCACAACCTGGTAAACAGCGGCTGCTCCGAAATTCTGCTGACCGGTCAAGACTGCGGCTGCTACGGATTCGACACGGGAACAAACCTCGCCGAACTCGTGCAGAACATACTCGTACACGTCCCGGGCGACTACAAGCTCCGCCTTGGAATGGGCAATCCCCGCCACCTGCTCACTTACGCAGACGCACTGCTGGATTGCTTTGCCGACAACCGCGTGTACAAATTCATCCACCTGCCCGTACAGAGCGGCAGCGAACGCATACTCAAGGCAATGAACCGTCGACACACGGCACGCGACTACGCGTCCCTGGCCGAAATGTTCAACAGGCATTTCGACCGGTTCACGCTGAGCACGGACATGATCGTCGGATTCCCCGGCGAGACCGACGAAGACTTCAATGCCACACTCGACTTGCTCAAGGAAACGCGACCGACGGTCTGCAACATCACTCGCTTCGTCGCACGTCCCGGAACGCCGGCTTTCGTCCTGAACCGGGAAGCAGCAGTAAGCGATGCCGAAAAGCACCGGCGTTCGGCGGCACTCGCCCAGGCATTCCAGGAAATCGCCTGCGAAAACAACGCCCGCTGGATCGGCCACGAGACAGAAGTCCGGACCGAAAAGGAAGGACACCGCAGCGGCACCACTATCGCAAGGAACGAAGCCTACAACCCGGTCGCCATTCCCGGAAACTTTGCACCGGGACAGAAGATGTCCGTCCGCATCACGGGTGCCGAGCCTTTCGCACTCATCGCCGAGCCCCTATAAAAAGCAATCGTTTTTCTGCCATAAAAAAAATCCCGGACAACGCCGGGATCTTCTTTTAAAAGCTATACCCTATTTCTTGTTCAGACGGCGGTAACCGCGACGATAGGTTTCGGAAGTACGCTGGTAACGCATGTAGGAGTACGAAGGAGTCGTACCACCCTGCATGTAGCAGTACTCGTATTCTTCCTTAATCACGGACATCTGGTAGATGTACGGGCCCGTGCCCAGCTTGCGGCCTTCCTGAGTCACCGGATACATCTTCACGGCAACGAGCATAGCGCCAGAACCGTTCGGGAACAGTGCCGTACCCGGATTCACGACCTTGCTTTCGCCGCACGACGTACGGGACGTTCCACCATTGGCCTTCTGGAGAGCCGCAGTGAACTCTTCGGCGCTCACAGACTGGTTGTACTGGCTCACGAAATGGCCGAGGTGGTCAAACACGCGGATGTTCACCTTGAACGGCTGGGTCGTCGTAAATGCATAGCTCACGCAACTTTCGTTATTGTCGGCCGTGAAGCAGCGGGGACCGACCGGAGAATTGAATGCGACCGGAGTCGTCACCGGGCTGAGGCCGGCATTGCTACCGTCAATGGCAGGAGCGGCCGTATACTGGGCAATCTGATCGTCACTCAGCGTCAACGGGTCCTGACCAGTAACAGCAGGAAGAGCCGTCAACAGGAGTTCGCCAGTAGCTGCATCCGGAAGGCCATCGCTGCCAGCCATACCGGTAAGTTCCTGAGCCTGAGCGTCGAAGTCCGGACGGTCAATGGAGTTGTCCTGCGGGACAAGGACCGTTTTCGGCTTGACGTTAAGAGTAATGGGACCCCATTCCACGGGGAAGCCTTCGACAGACTTGCCGCCCTTGGACGTGATGCTGAACGGAGTTCCGGCATATTTCATCTTGGAGTTCCAGTTATAGCCTTCGGCGGTCGGATCGGCCGACGGGAAGTTGAATGCCAGTTCGTCACCACCCAAAAGGCCGGTGGACACCGGATTGCCGTTCACGTCAACAAGATTTCCCTGGATTTCGTACATGAAGCCATCGGCGCCCTTGTTCTGCGGTTCGCTCATGGCCGTAACGACAAAGCCAAGCGTATCCTTACCGATGACCTTGCCGGAAGCATCGTACTTGTTGCGGGTAACCAGGATGGAAGGCATTCCACCCGTAACCATGCCAGCGACAACGCCCGGATCAAGTTCCGTGTTCAGGAACATGCTGTTCGTCGTCGTATCGCCCTCGATGGTGATGATGAAGTCCATGATGGAAGGCTGACCATACTTGGTCGGAGCGATTTCGGAAAGGGACGTACGGATGTACATGTTGGAGCCGTCGGTCTGGCGGTCCGCATAGAAGAAGTGGAGATGGTGCCACGTGTTGTTCTGCCAGGTCGTCGTACCCGGAACGCAGTTGGCCTCGTTCATGAGAGGCGGGTTGCCCATGAAGGCGACAAGGGCCGGATCCGCCTGGCAACCATGGTTGTTGGCGGCCAGCACGGCGATATCCACTTTACCCGGAGCGGAAAGGTGAGTACCGCCCAAGTCCACGACCAGGACGCCATCCACGAAAATCCACATGTCATCGTCACCGGTAAATTCGAACACTTCGTGGTTGGGAGTCTGGTTCAGTTCATTGTACTTGAACTTGGCATAGCCCATCATCGTGAAGTTGTAGTTGCGCAAGTGGCTCAAGCCGACATTCGAGGAACCAACGGCAGTAACGGCCGCATTCGGGTTACGCGGGCCACCGGCATTGAGCCAGCCCGTGCAAAGGGCACTCGTGTTCTGCTTGAGGAAGTCCGTCTGGTCGGCGGCGTACTGGTAATCATACGGGGGGCAGAAAATGGACAGGGACTGAGCACCCCACGTGTCGCACTTGTCCGTCTTGCATTCAGCAGGGCTAACCCATTCCAAAGTCTGCGGGTTGATGCTGTCCAACGGGAAGTATCCGCCGTTGTTGTAGTTGTAGTCGATAACGTAGAAGTTGCTCTTCTCGTTTTCCTTAGGAATGGTGAGGACCGCGTTGGTACGCTTGTTTATGCCATCGACATCGCGGTACCATTCGTTAAAGTTCGTATTGTCGCACAGGTCGAGCATCTTTTCGATAAACACACCGTCAAGCATGTCGTCCTGTCCAGTCACGCTGGCGTCACCGTCCACATCAGTGAAAATAAGGTACGGCTTGACCATGCCGGGAGTGTAGTAAACCGGGTTTTCCCAAACAGTACCGCTAGTACAGGTAGCCCCGTGCACGGCAGGCTGTCCGTCGGTACCATTCGCCACCTTGGCATAGCCGCGCTTGGTCACCGACCTGCCGTTAAAGGTACCGTCTTCGGAGCACTGGCCGTATTCCAACGGCTGGGACGAAGAAACCATCTTGGCAAGGTAGCTGGGAAGGGCCGAGTTTTCCACCATCGGATAACCGTCCTGGCCAATCTGGGCACCCGTCTTGGAACGTCCGTTTCCGCAGGAACGGTGCATGGTTTCTTGACCGTACCAGGTTTCGTCGTAACCGTCGCAGCGTTTACCACCGCACAACGTGCTATTGTAGATGTTGTCACGGCACATACCGCTGTTACACGGAGACGGAGAATCGCCTGGGCTCACATATTCTTCTGAAAAGTTTTCAAAGTCCGGATGATTCGGCTGAAAGTCACGAATAACAATATCCAAGTCGGCGGTCGCCACCGGCGCCCCCATAGCCAAAGATGCAGTACCGACCAAAAGACCGGCAACAAGCCAGCTTCTCTGTTCCATAAAATCCATGCTCCAATAAAGGTTTATATTTCTCCACCTAAATATATACCTTTTATTCCCAAAATTCACTCAAACTAAGCTAAAATCTATGTAAAAAAGAGGTTTGCAAAAATAGGGTGATTTAAAACAACCCAAAGACCTGCAAAGCTCTTGAAATAAGGGCTGGAGCCCCAACGGGGAGAGTGCTCTTTAGCTATATTTCGCCCAATGAATTGGGGTATTTTTTTCTTTATCGCCATCGCCGTCATTTTGATGCGGATTTTCTGGTTGCGCATCAAGGCAAACAGCATGAAATCCGAAAGTTTCAAGGCCTTGCCCCCCAAGGACCAACTGGCAGTCCTCAAGGAATGCCTCCTCAACAACCCCACAGAAACGAATTTGCGGAACCTTGACGAATTTTGCCAGAACCGTCAAATTTCCGTCGATGCCGGGACATACCGCCCATTTATCGCAAAACAGGTGGAATTGACCCGGAAAAAGGACGCCATCGCCGAAGATAACGAGTTGTACGCCCAGGAATCAGCCTGGATGGACGCCATCCGACCGCTGGAATTTGCCGAAGCGCAAGCAGCCAGGGAAAACGGAGACCACGAACTTGCCATTTTGCGCGCCGTCGAAGGCATTGCCCGCCTCTACTCGGACGAAGCCATCGAAAAAGCGCTCCAGGACCTGGAAAATGTCTACCCCAAGGCCACACGGCTGCTCGAAGGGTACCGCAAACTCACCGAAATCCGCGACACCTCCGGTGCCGACGAGAAATCCCTCGAGAATCTCCGCAAAAAACGCGACGCCTGGCAAGAAGACCTGCTCGCCATCGAGCAATAACCCCTAGATTCCCCATAAAAAAAATTCCCGGCAGAACCGGGAACTTTTACAATTTCGGTGTTTTGCGCCCGCAAGGGGCATCGCACTAGAACCAACGCCAGGTCAGACCGAACAGGATCATGTCCTTGTACTGGGCGTCCTTGTCGAGATCCTTGTCGTAGACCATGTCGAAGCCGACCTGGAGTTCGATAAGCGGCGCAATCGAGATGGTCAGGAGGTTTTCCCACTTTCCGTCGATTTCGTCAACACCCTTGAAATTGGCAAAGGCCCAGAGGCGGGTCTTGAAGCCCATGATGTCGGAGAAGGCATACTTGAACTCGGTGATACTTTCAAGACCCGGTTCGTCCTTGACTTCTTCGATTTCGTCTTCGGTATCCTTGTCGTCGGCATAGCCGTAACCATGAGAAACCGTCACACGGTTAGCAAAACCGAGACGCTGGGAGAAGTTCTCGTTCGGGATGTAGGCAAGACCGGCAACCTGTGTGAAGTAGACCGGGTCCATAAAGCAGGAAACGGGAGTCTTGATTTCGTCACCGTCTTCGTCTTCGCTGTAGCTATAGCCGGTCAGGAACTGGGTTTCGTAACGGAGACCCACGTACGGCTTCAGGACTTCGGTCATGTTGAAGTCTACCATGGATTCCCAGAAAATCTTGTCGGCGGACTTACGCTTGCCAAGACCGTCAGTCCAAGTCTGTCCGAGGTCCAGATCGATCAAGTTACGCCAGTTAGCGACCGTCCACTTGCCCTGCACATCGGCATCGTAAGTGACAAGCCAGGTATAGCTGGAAGTTCCGTCTTCAGACCAGTTGCTGTAGTGCATACGGGTGTACTTCACAGCAGCGACAACGTCGGCAGTCCAGTTCTCGGGAAGCGAGCCCTCGAACATGCCGCCCTCGGCAAAAGCCGAAGTCACGCAAGCCAAAGCGGCAATGCCCAACATTTTGAGTGACTTTTTCATTTCTACCTCTCTTTTTTGCCCATGGGGCCATGTAAACTGTTATGAAAAAAATAAGAATTTTTGGATGCCAATCAAGGTCAACACAAAGGCAATGCCTATTTTTCCCCGTATAATTAGCTAGTTTTCTGAACATGCGACAGTTCTTTTCAGCCATCATGATTCTTGCCTCCATTTGTCTTGCATCCGGAGCATCCGGTTCCGATAACCAGCAGACAAAAGAAAGGAGAATCCAGTTTGGCTTGTCCGCCGGTGACCCTGTCCCACTCTCCCTAGTCGTCGGAGTCGGTCACAAGGCCGCGATCATGCGCATCCAGGGCATGGGATGGCGCAACGGGGAGAACGACTACTGGTGCGGCATTCGCGGAGGACTCGCCTGGACATTTTTTAGGGAACTTCCCTTCAATATCGACCTAGGAATCGGAGGCGGATACTCATTTGCCGAAGCCCCCAACAAGATGCACCAGGCATTGAACAAGGCGAACGGCGCCATGTACGCGCTGCCATACAACTACGAAGAAACACTCGATCTGTCAGCCGAAGTCTGGGTTCATTTATACGGAATCTACACGCAGATTTCCTACCCGCTGTACTACATCATGGACCACACAAAACCCACCCTCCTGTGGAGAGCGGGTTATATGTTTGAAATCTAGACAGAGCCCCATCGGGGCACAACGGTTAGTACGTTCCGAGCAGGGAGCGCACCTTTTCCATCATGGCCTTGGACTTGACGCGGGCCTTCTCCTTACCGTACGCGAGGATCTTGTCGATTTCCTCGGTGTGGTTGAGCAGGTAGAAGTACTTCTCGCGGGCAGCGCCCAGGTGTTCTTCGAGAACATTCTGGAGTTCCTGCTTCGCGTGGCCCCAACCCATGCCGCCAGCGCGGTAGCGGGCGGCAAGAGCCTCGGTCTGTTCCGGAGTGGCAAACAGCTTGTACAGCTTGAACACGTTACAAGTGTCGGGATCCTTGGGTTCTTCGATGCCCTGGGAGTTCGTGACGATCTTGCCGATCTTCTTCTTGAGGGCCTTGCTCTCGAGGAAGATATCGATGACGTTGTCGTAGGACTTGCTCATCTTGCGGCCGTCAAGACCCGGGATGATACCCGTCGTTTCCTGGAACACCGGTTCCGGAATCGTGAACACGTCTTCGCCAAAGTGCTTGTTGAACTTGATGGCGATGTCGCGGGCGAATTCCACGTGCTGCTTCTGGTCCTTGCCCACGGGCACGATGTCGGCGCTGAACATGAGGATGTCGGCGTCCATCAAGCAGGGGTAGCAGTAGAGACCCATGTTCACGTTCGCATCCGGATCTTCACCGGCGGCTTCGTTCTTCGCGACCTTGTCCTTGTAGGCGTGGGCGCGGTTCATGAATCCCTTCGGCGTAAAGCAGCTCAAGGCCCAGCTGAGTTCGAAAATCTCGGGAATGTCGCTCTGCTTGTAGAACAGGCCTTCTTCGGGGTTCAGGCCGAGGGCAAGCCAGGTGGCGGCAATCTTGTAGATGTTCGCGCGCATCTCGGCACCGTTCTGCACGGTCGTGAGCGCGTGGTAGTCTGCGATGAAGTAGACCGTATCGTAGGTCTTCGAAAGTTCGAGGGCCGGGCGGATGGCGCCCAGGTAGTTGCCTAAATGCGGCGTGCCGGTGGGCTTGATGCCCGTAAGGGATATCTTTTTCATGGGCGCAAATATAGAATCTTTTTCAGCCAAGCAAAGCCGAAACGACCTGAATGTCGGCCGGGAGCCAGTCCAGATTCCGCATTTCCGAGGCATCGACCCACTTGGCGGCCTCGTGCTCCAGCAACGTGAGGTGACCGCTATCTATGGAGCAGAAAAAGCAGTGCATGGTCAGATGGAATGCAGGATAGTCATGTTCGACGGTACAGATAAATTCACCGACAGACACGTCGACAGCCAGTTCTTCCTTGAGTTCGCGGGCCAACGCCTGTTCCGGCGTTTCGCCGGCTTCCATCTTGCCGCCCGGAAATTCCCAGAAATCCTTGAAGTCGCCGTAGCCCCGCTGGGTCGCGAAATACCGGGCACCCGGCGTCCGAGGAGTCCCATCGCAAATGATTCCCGCCACAACTTCAATCCGTTTCATGGCCCCAAATGTAACAAAAGACTTTTTCTATTTTTCATGTCATGGATAGAGCCCGCCGCCGAAAATTCGGACAGAACTTCTTGGACGTCCCTACCGCAAAACTGATTGCGGGGGACCTGCCCGTAAATGCGCACGACGTAGTGCTGGAAATCGGTCCTGGCCACGGCGCGCTCACGGAGCACCTGCTGGACCGCGCCGTGGAACTCACTGCCGTCGAAATCGACGAGCAGTGCGTTGAATTTTTGGAACAAAAATTCCAGGACCGCGACAACTTCCACATTACAAACATCGACTTCCTGAAATTCGACCTGCAGGCTTTCCTCGACACGCACGAGAAACCCTGGGTCACGGGCAACCTTCCCTACAACGTGTCCACGGCCATCATCGCCGAGCTCATGCCGCGACTGCACCTCACGAAGGGCTTCATGGGCATGGTCCAGCTCGAAGTCGCCGAACGCATCTGCGCCTCGCCGTGCAGCAGCAATTACGGAAGCCTCTCCGTGCTCGTGTCCGCCTATGCCGACACGCAGATCTTAAGGAAGATCGGGCCCGAGCATTTCACGCCGCGTCCCAACGTCGACAGCGCCACGATGCTCCTCACGCCCAAGGAATGTCCGCTCAACGCCCCCGAAGGATTCTTTGACTTTGTCCGCGCCGCGTTCACGCAAAAGCGCAAGACACTCGCCAACTCCTTCGGCCGCGCCTACGACAAGAAAAAAATCCAGGAAGCCATCGAGCTCCTGGACTACCCCACCACCGTCCGCGCCGAAGAACTCTCTCCCGCGCAGTTCCTTGAATTCTACAACGTCATCAAGGGCTAGGCTTCCCTAGCCTTAACACGGAAAAGCCCCGCAAGCTAAAAAGCTTACGGGGCTTATGGTGTATATGGAAATTCTACTCTAAAGACTCGCTCTAGTTCTCGGCGCGCAGCTGCTTGGCCGCGGCGACCAGATTCTTGAGGCTTGCGGTCGTCTCCGTTTCGCCACGGGTCTTGAGGCCGCAATCGGGATTCACCCAAACGTTCTCCTGCGGAACCTTGTCAAGAATCTTGTGAAGCGTACCCACGATTTCTTCGACGGAGGGAACACGCGGCGAATGAATATCGTACACGCCCGGGCCCACCTGCGTCTCGAAATGTGCCTCGTTGAGCGCGTCGAGCAGCTTGAGGTCGGAGCGGCTCGCCTCGAACGTAATGACGTCGGCATCCATGGCGTCGATGTCGCGGACAATGTCGTTGAACTCGCTGTAACACATGTGCGTGTGGATCTGCGTCTCGGGCTTGACTTTCGCATGCACCAGACGGAATGCGGGAATGGCCCAGTCGAGATATTCCTTGTGCCAGTCGCTCTTGCGCAGCGGCAACTTTTCGCGGAGGGCGGCCTCGTCAATCTGGATAATCTTGATGCCGTTCTTCTCGAGATCCAAAACTTCGTCGCGGATGGCAAGGCCGATCTGCTGCGCCTGAGTCTTGAGCGAAACATCTTCGCGCGGGAAAGACCAGTTGAGGATTGTCACCGGACCGGTGAGCATGCCCTTCACGGGCTTGTTCGTCTGCTGCTGCGCGAACACGGACCATTCAACGGTGATAGGCTTGCTGCGGTGAATGTCGCCCCACACTACGGGCGGCTTGACACAGCGCGTGCCGTAGCTCTGCACCCAGGCGTTCTGCGTGAAGATGAAGCCGTCGATCTGCGTACCGAAATATTCCACCATGTCGTTACGTTCGAATTCGCCGTGTACGATCACGTCGAGACCGATGCTTTCCTGGAGCGCGATGCATTCCGCAATCTTCTTCTGGTTGAACGCCACGTACTGTTCGCGGGTAATCTCGCCCTTCTTGAAGGCGGCGCGGTTCGCGCGGACTTCGGCCGTCTGCGGGAACGACCCGATGGTCGTCGTGGGGAACGCCGGGAGCCCGAAGACTTCTTTCTGCACTTTCTTGCGGTCGGCGCGGGACGGGCTACGCACAAAGTCTGCATCGCCCAGGGCGGCCAGCGCGGACTGCACCGCAGCATTTTCGCTCACGCGGGCGGCGGCAAACAGGGCCTTGTTCTTTTCGAGGGCGGCGGTATCGGCATTCGCGAGGTCGGCAAGTTCCACAAGCTTTTCCTCGGCGAAGGCGAAATGCTTCAGGGTTTCCGCGGGGAGCTTCTGCTCGGCGGCAACGGTGTACGGCACGTGCAGCAGTGAGCAGGAGGTGCCCACCACGACATTGGCGGCGTCCACGGACTTTTCGATTTCGGCGAGGAGGGCGTTTTTCTGCGCATAATCGGCGCGCCAGATGTTCTTGCCGTTCACCACACCCGCAAAGAGGACCGTATTCTTCGGGAACCCAGTCTTGACAAGTTCAAGCGACTTGAGGCCTTCCACGAAGTCGAGACCGATACCGTCGAAGCCAAACGAAACGACATCCTGGTAAACGTCGCGGATATCGCCGAAGTAAGTCTGCAACAGGATCTTTGCCGAAGTCTTCGCATGGACCTGTTCCAGCAGGAACGCATAGATAGACTTGAAGAGTTGCTTTTCTTCGTCGTTCACGTCAAAGACGAGGGCGGGCTCGGCGAGAGCAATCCATTCCGCACCTGCGGCAGAGAGCTGTTCCACCAGTTTCAAATAAGCGTTCACGGCGGAAGCGGCAAAGGCGCCAGCCTTCTTGTTGCCGTTGTAGCGGGCCAGGCGCAGGAATGTGTAGGGTCCGATGAGGCTAGGCACGGTCTGGATTCCGGCAGCCTTGGCCTCGTTGTATTCCTGGAGGGGCTTCACATCGCCGGAGAGGGCCAGCTCGGTGGAATCATCCAGTTCGGGAACGATGTAGTGATAGTTCGTATTGAACCACTTCTTCATCGGGAGGGCCTTGACGTCGCCCTTGACGCCCTGGTAGCCGTGGGCCGCGGCAAAGTACGTCTCGAGGGCGGAAAGGCCGAGTTCCTTGTAACGGGCCGGAACGGCACCGAGCAAAAAGGCCGTATCGAGAACGTTGTCGTAGAACGAGAAGTCGTTGGACGGGATGAACGAGATTCCGGCGGCCTGCTGCTTCTGCCAACCATACTGACGGATTTCTGCGGCGGTCTTCTGGAGATCCGCTTCGGAAACTTCGACTTTAAAGAACTTTTCACTAGCAAACTTGAGTTCGCGGGCCTTGCCAATGCGAGGGAAACCGATTACCGATGTTTTCTTTGCCGTCATATTCATTTACCTACCTTTTTTACATGTTTTCTTGAACGCTCCCAAATATATCCACTTTTTTGAAATAGGTAAAATACTATTTTTTGTATGTTCACCATAGGTCAAAGCTATGGTGAAGGGAGACACTCCAACAACGAACCTCTTTGCCCATACCTCAAAGCACCGAAGGTGCGGCCTGATACCTCTATGACTTTACAACAACTTAAATACGCAGTGGCAGTAGCCGACACACTGAACATCACCGAAGCGTCCAAGCGAGTCTTCATTTCGCAGCCGAGCCTGACCGCAGCCATACACGAGCTTGAAGAAGAGATGGGCGTTACCATTTTCAACCGCAGCAACAAGGGCGTAACCATTACAAACGAGGGCGACGAATTCCTCTCGTATGCACGCCAAGTACTGGAACAGGCGGCCCTCCTTGAAGAACACTACAAGGGCGGCGAGAACGGCAATACGATCTTTTCTGTCAGCTGCCAGCACTACTCCTTCGCCGTGAACGCCTTCGTCGATGTCATCCGCAAGTTCGGCGGCCCGAGCTACGACTTCACGCTCCGCGAGACGCAGACGAACGAGATTATCGACGACGTGGCCAAGATGAAGAGCGAAATCGGCGTGCTCTACCTCAGCGGCAAGAACGAGAAGGTCATCCGCAAGCTGATGCAGAAGAGCAACTTGGTATTCGAACCGCTATTCACTACCCCGCTACACGTTTTCATGTCGTCCAAGAACCCGCTCGCCACCAAGGAAAAGATTACGCTCACCGACCTGAAACCCTACCCTTACCTGACTTACGAGCAGGGCAACTTCAATTCCTTCTACTTCGCCGAAGAACCGCTCACCGCCATCGACTTCGACTGTCCGCGCAACATCAAGGTCCGCGACCGCGCCACGCTTTTCAACTTGATCATCGGTCTCGACGGCTACACCATCTGCTCGGGCGTCATCAGCCACAAGCTGAACGGCAAGGAGATTATCGCGAAACCGCTTTCGGTAACCGACAAGATGACCATCGGTATCGTGACCCGCAAGGGAATCACGCTTTCGCGTTACGCCAACTCCTATATCGAAGCACTCAAGCGCCACTGCGGGTAACTCCACAGGCCCCTTTATCGAGCCAACTTTTTTATTTCGGAGTTTTCACTTTTTTCGCAATTTAGTTACATTTCACAGGTAATGTTGCAAAACGAAAAATACATCTTGGTAGACAACGAGGAATCCCTCGCCAAGCTTCTCGAAGATCTCGACTTGTATGATATGGCCGCCGTCGATACGGAGGCCGATTCCATGCACCATTATCTAGCGCGCCTCTGCCTTATCCAGATTACCATCGGTGACCACTACTATATCGTCGACCCCCTTTGCGGCATCGACCTTGCCCCGCTTTTCAAGGCTCGCGCCATGCAGACGCTTATTTTCCACGGTGCGGACTACGACCTGCGACTTCTGTGGCAGACCTACCAGTTCAGCCCGAAAAATATTTTCGACACAATGCTCGCCGCAAAGTTGCTTGGCGAAAAGCATCTCGGCCTTGCCGACCTCGTCCGCGAATATTTCGGCGACGAGTTGAAGAAGGAAAACCAGCGTGCCGACTGGACCATCCGTCCACTCCCGCTCGAGATGTGCGAATACGCCATCCACGACACGTTCTACCTTCACGAACTCTGTGCCATATTGGTTGAAAAGCTGCAAGCGGCCAACCGCATGAGCTGGCTTACCGAGCAGTGCAACGCCCTGATCGAACATTCCAGGCACCCGGCCCCACCGAAAAAGGATCCCTGGCGCATCACGGGTTCCAGCATATACAACCCCTGCGCACTGAACATCCTCAAGCATCTTTGGGAATGGCGTGAAAAAGAAGCCGAGGCGATGGACCGTCCCCCGTACAAGGTCATGCCCGCGGAACTGATGCTCGCCATCGTGCGCAATGTACAGGCGACATTTCCCAATCTTGACGAAAAAAAGCTGCCCAAGTTGCCCCGCAACTTCAAGGGAGAACGCTACGACTCCTTCATGGCCATGCTCCGGGCAGCCTGCGCCACCCCCGAAGAAGACTGGCCGGCCAAGCTACCTAAAGCACCGCCCCCGCCAGTGGTACCGAACGCCGACCTCTTGCTTTCGCTCAAGATGTGGCGCGACGAAAAGGCGGAATCGCTCCAAATAGACCCTTCGATGGTAGCAAACAAGTCTCAGCTCATCTGGCTGGCCGCACCGGGAACCATGCCCTGGCAGGACCGCTACGACGAGGCTCACCTGATGCAATGGCAGCGCAAGATCTGGAACGAAATCCTTCAGGACAAGCTCCCGACCGCAGCACGCGCCATCAGGAGCTAGAAATGGGAACCTCGATACTCGTACTGTTCCTCGCGATATTCGTGTTCGGCAGCAGCCCCATCATTGAACTTATCCTGAAAAAGCGCCGCGACAAGAAAGGCGACGACATCATCGGTGAACCCTGGCAAGAAATCCACGACATCCCGGGATACCACGACGCAAGGAACGTCGCCGCGTTCTACCCGATGAAGGGCGAACCGAACATCATGCCCATTATCGAAGAACTCGCCCGCGAAGGCCGCCTGCTGCTGCCGCGCTGCGAAGGCGAGGGCATCATGAACTTTTACAAAGTAAGCAGTCTGCGCAAGGACCTTGTGCCCGGGAAATTCGGCATCATGGAACCGAGGGATGGTCTTGAAAAATTCGAAGGGGACATTCCCATATTCCTCGTTCCCGGCACAAAGTTCAATTTTAACGGAAACCGCATCGGGCACGGCAAGGGTTACTACGACAGGTTCCTCGCCAAGCACCAGCATTCCTACAAGGCAGGCATCGCAACGCCCGCACAGATTTCGAAAGAACCTCTCGAGCAGAAAGACACCGACGTCCAGATGAACGTCGTCATCCCGTGCAGAGAGAAATACTGATAAACAAAAACGGAGCCCAAAATGAGTTTCAACGAAGACGACAACCGTCGCGATCCACGCAGGACAAACAACGATCGCATGCGCCGCTTCGGCCGCAATGACCGGCCCAAGTTCGGCGAAAAAGTGTTCAAGCCAGACAATGTCGTGGCCGCCATCGGCGATGCCGATGCGGCTCCGCAGGTAGCCGTCGGCGGGATCAAGGAAGTGGAAGAACTGCTCAACAAGGATCCTATGCGTGTCCACCGCGTGCTGTTCATGCACCAGTCCGGCAATCCCAAGCTGTACAACTTGCAAAAACTCGCCAAGCGCGCACATGTTCACGTGCAGCAGGTGGATTCCAAGATTCTCGACAGCTATGCAAGGCCGAACCAGGGCGTGGTCGCCCTGACAAACGAGAAGTCCCTCCTGCAATGGGAAGACGTCCGCGAAGAATTTTTCAAGGCAAAGGAAAGGGGCGAAAAGAAGCTCATCGCCGTGGCGACAAACATCGAAGACCCGCGAAACCTCGGGGCCTGCATCCGCAGTTCCTTGGCCCTGGGTGTAGATATTTTGCTCATGCCGGCAAAGGGCATGTGCGGCATCACCCCAAGTGTAGCGCGAACCAGCGCAGGCGCCCTCGAAAAGATGCGCATCTGCCGTCCGAACAACCTGGAAGCTGCCGTCGGCGAGCTCAAGCTCGCAGGTTACCAGATCCTGGGCCTTGACGCCGACACCGAGACAAGCCTTGCCGGATACGAATTCGCCGACCAGGTCGTGCTCGCCGTTGGCGGCGAAGATGTCGGTTTGCCGCCGTTCATACGCAAACAGTGCAACGCCATCCTCCGCATTCCGATGAAACCCGAAGCGCACTCCTACAACGCCTCTGTCGCACTTTCGCTCGGGCTGTACGAATACGCCAGAACGCGCATCAAGTAGTCACATTCCCGAAATCTGCATACAAGATAAGCCGCCCTGTTGGGCGGCCTATTTTATATAAAACCATATCGCCGGAGAACTAGCGGTTATTCAGGTAATCCAGCACCTTCTGCGTCAGGTCGTTTTCCTTTTTCCAGAACAGCACGGAACCCGTCGCACGGTCCACGACCATGTCGTAGCCTTCCTGCAGGGCGATCTCGTTCACCGCCTTGCGGATCAGCTGAATGATGGGGCCGCTAATCTTCTCGTTCTCGGAAATCAATTCACCGTTACGTCCGTACACGCGGTCGATGAAGTTCTTGAGTTCCGTGTCCTTTTTCTTGTAGTCGGCCTCGAGTTCACGGCGCTTTTCGTCAGAAAGCATCAGAAGCTGCTTGTCAATCTTTTCCTTGATGGCGGCGAGTTCCTTTTGCAGCAAGTTTGCCTGCTGTTCCCACTTAGCCACCTGGCGGTCGTACTCTTCCTGAGCCTTCTTCGTGCCCTTGTAGCCGTCGAAGATAAGCTTGGAATCCACATGCGCGATACGAAGACCGTCATCGGCCATACCCGCAGTGGCAAGTGCAAACACCAAAAGAAGAATTAAGCGACGAATCATCATGCGCCTCCTTTAGAATCCCTGGCCGATCACGAAGTTGAACTCCATGTCGCCTACGTTGGTACGCTGCAGACCGCTATAGGTTTCACCCACATCCAGAGGCCATGCAAAGTCAAATCCGATAATACCGAGCATCGGCACAACTACGCGGAAGCCGAAACCAATATCCTTCTTGAGGCTGGTCGGGTCCCATTCCTCGAGCGGGCTACGCGCAGGCGTGGGAACCTTGGTGCTCGGATCGTAGCGGTCACCGAATACGTTACCCGCATCGAAGAAGAACGGCAACAGGTAGAATGTCTGCGGCACGAGGCCAAGTTGCAGTTCCGCACCGACATACTGGTAGCTGCGACCCAGGCGACGGTAACCGATAGAACCAGAGCTATAGCCACGCATCATGCCTTCGTACCCGAGCACACCGCCCATGGTATAAAGCGTACGGTATTGCAGCTGGTCGCCGAAGATCACACCATACTCGTTCGTGAGTGCAATCGCGAGCCTGTCGCGGAACAGCGGGAACCACCACTTGACCGTGAGTTCCGTCTTCACGAAGTTGAAATCACTGAACAGCACATCGTCTGCCCACTGGACATCCAGCACATAACGGGAACCGTCCGTCGGGAACTGCGGCAGGTTCTTGTCGTCACGCACCAGGCGGAAGTTCAGTGCAGATTCGACACCCGTGTACACCACGTAGCTGTCTTCGATGTTCGGGCCCTGCTTGTTCATGAGCCAGCTGTAACCGATCTGTCCGTAGAAGTAGTCATCGGGCCACTTGAGACGCTTACCCACATACACGTTGCCGCCGTAGCGGGTGACGTTCGGGTCGTAATCCAGGTGCCACCACGAGTAGCTGAGACCACCACCCACGGTAATCGGCTTGTCCATGAACCACGGTTCCTGGAAATTGATGGAAGCGCTCTTCTTGTCGACACCGTACTCGAGGTTCAACGATGCGGCCTGTCCGTTACCCATACAGCAGTTCGGGATGGAAACGCTAGCCGTACCTACAAGGCCATCACTTTCACTATAGGACACACCCAGGCTGAACTGGCCCGTACCGGCTTCCTTTTCCTGCACGACAAAGT
This sequence comes from Fibrobacter sp., assembly GCA_017649565.1. Classification (GTDB taxonomy): domain Bacteria; phylum Fibrobacterota; class Fibrobacteria; order Fibrobacterales; family Fibrobacteraceae; genus Fibrobacter. Next base: position 29,781 of record JAGCGO010000096.1, read on the forward strand.
CAAGGTCGACTTCCTGTTCACCGACCACCTTGATGTCCGGCGTGACCATGTCGAAGAAGTTCAGTTGCATGATTTCGCGGAAACTACGTTCCAAGGCCGACTGGCGATACGTGTCTCCCGGATACAGGCGGACTTCACGACGGATGACCTTCTCGTTGGTCTTCGTATTGCCGTGGATATGCACCTTGTGAATCTGTGCCGGAAGGCCTTCCACCATGTGGTACGTCAGGTTGACCGTCGAATCGTTTTCGAAGGTGCGTTCTTCGGTAAACTGGGCGAACAGGTAGCCGTCTTCGCGATAGGCATCGAGCAGCGCCTTCTTGGACGCTTCGTACACATAGTAGTCGAACACCTCGCCACTATCCAGGCGGTAGGCGTAGTTCAAGATATTGTCGTTCAGGACCTCGTTGCCGGTGAAATGCAGGGAGCCCATGTAGTAGCGGCGACCCTCGATCATGTTGATATGGATGATGATGGCACTGGAAGTCTTGATATTGTCGTACTTGTTCAGAGTAGAGAACAGGTCTTCCATCTGGTAGCGGACGAGCAACTTTTCTTCGTAAACTCCGCGCTTCTTGATCGCGAGGAGGGAATCAATTTTCGGGTTGCTCCACTTGAGGTCGGCCGTGATTTCGAGCCACTCCTTGCGCGCGCTCTCATAGCGGATAATGTCGTTGAGCATCTTGAGGGCTTCTTCCTCGTCCTTGACCTGCTTCACCTGACGGCTCACCCAAGGTTCCGTACTCTTGTGGAACTTACGATAGTAATGCGTGACCTGCATGGTCGGTTTGCCCGCCATCATGTAAAGCGGAGACGAAGGTTCGGCCAAGGCGGCATTCAGCTGGTCGTACATGGTAGCGAGGCGATTGCCGACGGGGACCATGCGTCCCAGATAGAACAGGCAGCTGGAATCCGGGAGGTACTCCGCCCTATAATCGGTCAACTCGGCATCCAGGAAACCAAAATGGCGAATGGCGTTCAACACCGTGTCGCGGTCCGCATCGAAGACAATCTGCTTGAACTCGCCGCCGCCCCACCACTGGTCCTGCTTGGTAAGCATGTGTTCCTTGATGTCTTCGGCGGGCACGTGTTCGTTACCCTGTATATCGAACTGGGTCACCCTGACCTTGCCGCCCTCGCGCACAATGAAGGTGACTTCGTTCTTGTTGTCATCTGTCGGAGTCTCGCGGTAGCCGACTTCAGCCAGCAGATAACCTTCGGAATGGAAATAGTCCAACAAGGCCTGACGGTCGCGTTCCAACTGGCTCTTGCTGTACACCTGTCCCGGGATAATGCGCAGTTTCAGGCGCAGGTCTTCTTCGGGAACCTCGTCGCATCCGTCAAAGTAGGCCGTATCGAGAGCCGGGAGCTCCTTAATCTTGAAAATGACATCCACATCCGAGCCGTCGTCCACATAGTCGATCCAGGCCGTAACATCGTCAAAAAGTCCCGAATTGTAAAGGTTGGCCACCGAGGTCTGGATTTTCTCGGACAGCGCCGCAGGAGAGTAGGTCTGCCCGTCACGGATGCCGATACGGCTCAGCACGGAACGCTCGTCCATATTCTCAGTGCCGTCCACCATAACCTTGCGGACCTTGTTTTCCGCCATAAAACTATCAGACACTTCCAAAAGTTGCGCCCTAGTCACGGACACAATGGCCAGTATCAAAAAAATCAATCGTAAGCGCAGAATAAACCTACCTATAGATACAGAAAAAATTCCAAAATACCGCCCAAAAATACAAAAAATAAACCCACCTAACCCACCTCCCAGATTATAAAAGCACGCTACATCCTATGAACGCCTTATTACATACCATGTAAAACGTTCCCCGCCGCCCTTTTTGCAAAAAAAAGAAAAACCTCCTTTTGGCGCTCTTGACTTTCCGAAATAATTATATATTCATAAGCGCAAAATTTTTAACTAAAGGAACCCCTATGCGTTCAACCGCCTGGAATGACGAAGAAAACCTGGTCCTGCCCGAAATGGCCCTGGACTTCATGCCCGAAGAAAAACTGCGCGAGCTGCAGCTGCAGCGTATGCGCGCCACCGTAAAGCTTGCCTACGAGAAGGTCCCGCTCTTCCGTGAACGTATGGACGAGAAGGGACTCAAGCCCGACGACATCAAGACGCTCAAGGACGTGGCCAAGCTCCCCTTCACCATGAAGAAGGACCTGCGCGACACCTACCCGTACGGCCTCTTCGCCGTCGACATGAGTGAAGTCGTGCGCCTGCACGCCAGTTCCGGCACCACGGGTAAGCCCATCGTCGTGGGCTACACCAAGGAAGACATGGACGTGTGGGCCCAGGTCGTGAAGCGTGGCCTGCTCGCCTGCGGCTTCCGCAGCACCGATATTGTGCAGAACTTCTACGGCTACGGCCTCTTCACTGGCGGTCTCGGCATCCACGGCGGTTTCGAAGCCCTCGGTGCGACCGTCATCCCCATCAGCGGCGGCAATACCGAACGCCAGGTGATGCTCATGAAGGACTTCGGCGTTACCGCAGTGGGCGGAACCCCGAGTTACTTTGTCCGCATTATCGACGTCGCCGAAAAGATGGGCATCGACATCCGTGACTTGAAGGTCAAGCGCGGCATCTTCGGTGCCGAGCCCTGGAGCGACGGCATGCGCGACTACATCGAAGAAAAGACCGGCATCAAGGCGTACGACATCTACGGACTTTCCGAAATCGTGGGCCCGGGCGTGGGTTGCGAATGCGACTGCCGCGACGGCATCCATATCTTCGAAGACCATTTCTACCCCGAAATCATCGACCCCGAAACTCTTGAACCGCTTCCGGACGGCGAAGAGGGCGAACTCGTGCTTTCTACGCTCAGCAAGAAGGCCATGCCCATCATCCGCTACCGTACCCGCGACATTACGACCATCGAGAAAACCAAGTGCAAGTGCGGCCGTACCATCCGCCGCATCCGCCGTATCGGCCGCCGCAGCGACGACATGATCATCATGCGCGGCGTGAACGTGTTCCCGAGCCAGATCGAGACGGCTCTGCTCCGCGCAGAGAAGGCCTTGCCGCACTACCAGATCGTGCTCGACACCAAGAACAACATGGACACGCTCGAGGTCAAGGTGGAAGTTTCCCGCGACATGGTGAGCGACTCCATGAGCGCCATGGAACAGCTGAACAAGAAGTTCAAGCACTCCATCGAGCAGATTCTCGGCATTTCCGTCATCGTCACGCTCTGCGAGCCCGATTCGCTGCCGCGTAGCGAAGGCAAGGCAAAGCGCGTCATCGACAACCGTAAGAAGATGTGATAAGAGGATCTAGAGACTAAGGGCTAGAGGCTAGTGAATGAGAATCACGCACTTCGTGCGTCTATAACAAATGGCGAAGCCATGATATCTTTCTCTAGCCTCTAAATCCTAGATCCTAACCCCTAAAAGTTTTAAAATAGGAGAAAACAATATGAAAATTCCTCAGGTTTCAGTTTTCGTATCGAACCGTCCGGGCCGTCTCCAGGCCGTGTGCAAATCCCTCGCCGACGCCGGCGTGAACCTGCTTTCACTCACGCTTGCCGACTCGGGCGAATTCGGCCTCATCCGCCTTATCGTCAGTGACCCGGAAAAGGCAGTGGACGTACTCGCCAAGGCGGGTCTCAGCTCCACCATCACCGACGTGGTGGCCTGCCCCGTGAACGCAGCCATCGGCGGGCTCGCCGAACTGCTCTCCACTGCGGTCGGAACCCAGCAGATCGACTACATGTACGCCTATCCTTCCACCCTGAACGGCCAGAACATCATGATTCTGCGTTTCCAGGATGTGGACAAGGCCATCGAAGCCCTGAAGGCTACGAACTTCAAGGCCATCAGCAAGGAAGAGCTGCTCGGATAATTCCTATGTCAGGAATCCGCCATTTTACTAACGCCGGAACAATCCGGCGTTTTTTATTTCCATTTACAAATTGTCCACAGAAAAAAGCTTTTCTTTATCCAAAATGCGAAAAAAAAGATAATTTTTGAAAATAAAGAACAACATATTTCGTTTGGAGGCTCCATGAATATTCGCAAGCATTGGAAAAAATTCTTGATCGCTTCGACAACACTTTTTTGGGCAAGTTGCGGCAGCGACAGTGAAAGCACTACCGCCCCGCAAGTTCAGGTCCCCGAATCGAGCGCAGCAATCACTTCATCGGAAACAGTAGAACCAGGCTCATCCGAAGAGGTTGCCAATTCCAGCGAAACCGGCAGCATAGAAAGTTCCAGCGACGCCGTACAGTCCAGTCCCAGCGAAGGTTACAAGGGCATCCGGCTCGCCCGCGACACAAGCGTCACATGCGTCGAAATGTCTAATTCCTATTGTGCGAAATACTACTCTCCATCATCTCCAGACCAAGAACGCAGCAAAGAGATCCGCGACCAGCTAAGAAACAATACGACAAAAACCCTTGAAGAACTAAACGATCTTGAAGATACCCTAGAAACGATATCCTACGAAGCCGTGGCTCTGTACGGGGTAGCGTCATGCGAAAGATACGAGTCCACGCCAGTCTATGTATGTTCAAATGTCGGAACTCTTTACGGCGACTCATATAAAGTAAAGGACAACCTTCTCTATTCCTCCGAAGAATACAACGAAAAATTTCCCAGCAGTTCAAGCAACGCTCCAAGTTCCAACAGCAGCGCCCCCGAATCGAGCAGTGTCGAACCGGAATCGAGCAGCAGCGAAGCGGAGTCCAGCAGCAGCGCAGAGCTTCCGTCTCCCCTTTGCACAAAAGGCGAGTTCATCGGCTCATACGAAATCAGGAACGAATTTGCCGTGCAAAGAGACTCAATTGTCAACAGAGCGAATAGAGATTTAGACGACACAACCCGCGTTGCCCTGAGCGGTTGCTTTTCAAAGATAACCTTCAATGAAGACAAGGCCCAATTCGAAGGGCTAGTCGCCAAATATCAAACCTGCGACGGCGAGACCATTGTCAATCCACGCTACCAGGCGAAACTCGATTCCAACGAGGCCTATATCCAGAAAAAGATTGACGACTGTCAGAAAGAACCGGAATAAAGCATAGTCGCTACGCACTCCCCTTCGCAAAAAAAACATATATTGGTGAAGGAGGAGTGCGGCATGTCTGGCAGGAATATCTACAAAAAATTTTTCGTCGTAACGGCTTTTGCCATCGCGGGCGTTTGCTCCGCATGGGGTTCGCCCCTGTTTATCGGTTACTACCCCGACTGGGGGAAATGGCACAAGCCCGCCTATACCGTAGACAAGGTCCCCTACGAAAAACTCACGCACGTTCTGTGGAGTTTTATCACGCCGGACACCGACGGTTCGCTCAAGGGCGATGCCGCAGATGATCCGAGCGCACTCGATTCCATGGTGACGCTCGCCCATGCCGCCGGAACAAAGGCGATTGTGTCGCTAGGCGGTGGAGGACAGAGCGAGAATTTTGTACCCGTCGCATCGGATGACGCGCTCCGCGGCAAGTTTATCGAGAACCTCGTGCAGTTCGTCGCCGACCACAATCTGGACGGACTCGACATGGACTGGGAATGGGAATACAATCCCGTACCCGATGCAGACACCATCGCCTACAACAAGTTGCTTTCCGAACTCCGCGCAGCGCTCCCCAAAGAAAAAAGCCTTTCAGCAGCACTCCCCTGCTCGCCCTATTATGGAAAGTGGTTCACGCCCGAAGTCCTCGTCGCAAACCTCGACTGGTTCGGCTTCATGACCTACGACATCACCGGCGACTGGGATGACAAGGCCATGTTTGACTCGCCGCTCTATCCGCACGAAGGTTACACCACATGGTCGTGGGAAGAAACTCGCGACTACTGGAAAAAGCGTGGTGTCCCCACCGAAAAGATGGTCTTCGGCATCCCCTCCTTCGGATTCCAATTCGAAGGGGCGACAGGCCCCGGCACCGACTTTACAAAGGGTACGGCAAAGCAAGTACCGTACAAGGATATTGTCGCGAATACCGAATGGGAATACTTCTATGACAGCGTCTCCGTGGAGCCCTACGGCATATCGTCAACCGGCTATGTCACCTTCGAAGACCCGCATTCTTCCGCCGTCAAGTCACGCTGGGTCAAGGATAACGGCTACGCGGGCATCATGGTGTGGGAAGTCTCGCACGACTACATCGAAGGCACTGGGAACCCGATTCTCGACAGCATCGCCGTGGTTCTCCGCGACGAGCCGACAACCGCGATTAAGCCGCCCCGTCCGCGAGATATGCGCAAAGCCCGCAGCACAGGCAGTGTCAATAGAGCCGCCAAGAACGGCGTAAAGGTAGACGCCCTCGGGCACAGGATCCGTGGCGAACACCCGATTATTTTGCTTGACATTGGAGGAGAAAGATGAACAAATGGATTGTCTCGGGAATAGCGCTTGCCACCCTGACCGCAGCAACGTTTGCAAAAGACCGCTCCGTCGCGCTCGAAAAAAGCATCGAATCGCTCGAGCCCCTGAAGGGAATCGTCTTCTGGCCCGACCAGGCGAAAGACCAGAAGGACCTGCAAAAAGCTATCTCGCTGGAATTTTCGTATTGCCTCCCCTGCGCCGTTGTCACGGGGGAACACGGCGGTAAAATCAGCTACGACTGGAGCAGCTTCGAAAAGATGCTCGACGACATCAAGAGCCGCGGGCACCAGGCAATCGTGCGCTTCCGCATCGAATATCCGGGCGAAACCATCAAGAACGCTCCCAACTGCACCGAGAATGTAAAAGGTGCGACAGCCGTTCCCAACTACTTCATGACAAATAGCAACTATATGGAGACCTTCTCCGAGGATCCAGGCGGAGACGGGCCCACCTATTACGCCGATTGGAGCAGCACGGCACTCCAGTACTTCTACAAACAATTCTACGCCGATTTCGCCGCAAAATACGACAAGGACCCGCGTATCGCCTTCGTGCAGGCCGGTTTCGGACACTGGGCCGAATACCACATCTACGGAACCAAACTTCAACTCGGCACAAACTTCCCGAGCAAAGACTACCAGACCGAATTCCTGATGCACCTCGACACGCTTTTCCAGGAAACGCCCTGGAGCATCTCGATTGACGCAGCCGACGACGATTACACCCCCATCGTCGCAAGCAAGGACTTGATGAAGCTCCATTTCGGGCTCTTCGACGATTCCTTCATGCACAAAGAGCACGACATTTCGCAGGGTGACGGCGACAACGAAAAGAACTGGAAAGCCATCGGCGAGGACCGCTGGAAAACAGCACCCGCCGGCGGGGAAATCAGCTACTACGAAGACAAGGACCAGCACGAGTTCCTGAACCCCGCCGGGCTCTACGGCGTCACCTGGGAAGATGCCGCCAGCAAGTACCACATGACGTACGTGATCGGCAACGACGCACCCGAGGGCAAGTACGCCACCAAGGACCGCGTGTACGAAGCCAGTTCCTATGCCGGATACAAGTTCGAAATCACAGGTTACACAGTAAATAAGGTATCTGCAGCCGTCCGCGTGAAAAACATCGGCATCGCCCCGCTCTACCACAACGCCTACGTGACCGTGAAGGGCGTGCGCAGCGAAAAATCACTCAAAGGGTTACTCCCCGACGAAGAAGCCACGTTCACCATTTCGGGAATAGAAATCGGCGACAAGGAAACGCCCGAAGTTTCCATCACCAGCGACAAGTTGCTCGAAGGCGCCACCATCCCCTACAAGGCAAGCCTAGATGGAAGCGAAAAGCCCATCGAAGGAACTGTAGACGAAAAAGGGAGCACCGCCATCAAGAGGCCCCGTATAGGATACAGCAACTGCAAAAACTGCACCAGCACGACCGATATCAAGGGTCGCACTGACACCCACAAGGCCCGCGGCGCATATTTTTCCACCTCGAAACAGTAAAAAAATTTCCGTTGTACAAATTATCCACAGAAAAAAAGCAACTCTCGTTCATAGGGGTAGAAAAAGAAATATTTTGAAAGCATAACAAATCAAGATATTCCGTTTGGAGGCCGCCATGAACATTCGCAAGCATTGGAAAAAACTCTTACTCACGTCGACAGCAATCTTTTGGGCAAACTGCGGTGGCGATAGCGAAGATCCCATTTACATTACAAACGATCCGAGTGGCGCAACAAACAGCGATTCTATAGTCAATCCCGACAACCTCGATGGAATCAAGACCGACACCCTTTACGGAATCAGGCCCGTCTATAACGCCGACTCAGGAGCCGTTTCAAGTTCGGACGCATGCACAGACTGCAACATCCCCGCAAGCAGTTCCAGCGAAGAAGCCAAATATAAACTCGCCAGCGACCCGACTGTGACATGTACCAAAGGCTATCTTCAACCAGGCAGCGAATGCCTTTTATACAGGGTAGAATCTGAATACAGCACAGAGCCATCTAGAAAACGAATCGCAGACGATTTACAAGATTCGCTAAGAAATAACAAGACACGCACTCTTGAAGAACTCAGCGCAATCGAAGACTCCTTGGAAAAAATATACCCTTTTGTGGCTGAACCCCTCTACGGGACACCCAGCATAACGTGCGTAAGAGTTGAAATGCAAACCCCGTTTGAATGTTCCGACGGGCAGAAATACATCACCCATGATACAACCGAAGCTTACTATTGGTTAGAACATCGTTCGCTTCGTCAAAATGACTACATACGCGTCAACGATTTACTCTATTCATTAGACGAATATAAAGAAAAATTCGTCAGCAGTTCCAGCAGCGAAGCAGTGTCCAGCAGCAGTGCGGAACCACCGACACCGCTTTGCACGAAAGACGATTTTTACACCAACAGCCAAGTAGGACGCGCTTATAACGACAACAAAAAAGCCATCATCGACAGCGCCAAGGCGGCATTGAGCGATGATGGAGTTGAAGCGAAGGAAGCCTGCCTAGATAGCGTCCGCACAAAAGAAATAGACTTCATCGGGGTCGTCGCCACAAAACAAATATGCGACGGGGACACCATCGTGAACCCGCGCTATCAGGCAAAACTCGATTCAAACAAAGCATACGTCCAACAACAAATTGACGAATGCTCGAGCAACTAAAAATATTTAGCAGTGCACCAGCGTGCCGAGGTCGCCTTCGATGGCGGCACGGGTGAGGTTGCCCTTTTCCATCTTGAAGACGAAGATGGGCATGTTGTTTTCCATGCAGAGCGCGACGGCCGCCGTGTCCATGACCTTGAGGCCGCGGGAGATAACTTCCTTGTAGCTGATGTCGTCGAAGCGCGTGGCGGTCGGATCCTTGACCGGGTCGGCCGTGTAGATGCCGTCGACCTTGGTGGCCTTCATGATCACGTCGCATTCGCTTTCGATGGCGCGCAGCGCGGCGCAGCTGTCGGTGGTGAAGAACGGGTTGCCCGTACCGGCGGAGAAGATGACCACGGAGCCCGCGGAAAGGAGTTTCAATGCCTTGCGGCGGTCGAAGAATTCACAGACCGGTTCCATGCGGATGGCGGACATCACCACGGAATCCACGCCCTGCTTGTCGAGCGCGTCCTGCATGGCGAGGCCGTTCATCACGGTGCCGAGCATGCCCATGGCATCACCCTGGGCGCGGTTCATGCCGCCGGCCGAAGCGGAAATTCCGCGGACGAGGTTGCCGCCGCCGATCACGAGCGCGACCTGCACGCCCTGCTTGACGATGGAGGCGATTTCGGACGCCATGTCGGAGAGAATCTGGTTGTCGATACCGTGGCCCTTTTCGCCTGCGAGGGCTTCGCCACTGAGCTTGAGAAGAATACGCTTGAATTTGGACATAGTAATTTGGAAACTAGGATCTAGGGGTTAGAGGTTAGGGCGCCGGGGTTGGCGTGTCCGCCGAACCAAGGCGCAGTTAATTCGTGGATAATTTAACAATTTTTAATCTTTATCCAGGATGCACCAGACTTTGTCGGAATAGGTTTTATTGGCTTTGCGGCACAATCTCGGATAGACATCCGACGAGACGCCCATATTGCGCTGGATACACGGGATAGCCTCATTGTAAAATTCTTCAAAATCCTCACAGGAGTGTTCAATAGAGCCCGAGGTATCCCATTCATGCCCCGTCTGGGTGCAAGTCTCGTTTTCGAACACCCATGTCATCTCATCGTCGGTAATTTTCAGATTATATTTTTCGATGAAAAGGGTGTCGGCGGAGATAAACGTAACAATCGAATCGTTTGCAAACAAACTTTTGTCCCAGCCTTTCCATTGCATGGAATCTCTATAGTCGGGCCTCATTATCAGCCATCTGTACACGAAAGAATCCTTCAGTTGCACAAGTTCTTGAAAGTGCGAATCCTCGCTATAGTAGTACAGCTCGTTTCCCACCATAATTTTTTCCTTGTAGCCACGCCCGCGGCGGACACAGCCATTCCACGACAATTCGGAACACCCAAAGGTCTCCCAAAACAACAGGGAATCCGCCTGATTAAGAAGAACATAGGTCTGCTCCTCAAGTTCGTGAACAGCCGTAGCGGTTATCAGTCCCGTACTTTTGTATACCACGTGACAATACTCGGTGGAATCATAGACGACAACGATATTGCTCAGGTCATCGCCAAATTTTTCTCGCATCTCCGGGACCAGGCGCCCATCTGCATAATCCGTGACGTAGGCGTAATGCCTGATGGTCAATCCTTCGGCAGTGTCTATCGGGAACTCATCCAGTTTCTTGATTTTCGAAGTATCTTCCTTCCAAAACGATGCATTCTGCAAAGAGCTCGACGAGGAGCGTGACAAGTCCCTCGAAGAAGAACTTGACTTTTTTTTCGACGAAGAGCTTGACGAACCCTTCGAAGAAGAACTGTCTTCCGATTCCTGCTCTTCAGACTCCTGTTCCTCAGATTCCTGTTCTTCGGATTCGAGCTCTTCCGTTTCCGCTTCTGACACCTCTTCTTCCGATTTCAGTTCAGATTCGTCCAAAGAAACCCTTGACTCACAGGCCATCAAAAACAAAATTGGCATTAAAAACAATAGGAGGCGCATAGCTACAATCTATAAAAAAACAGGGGGGATATCCCCAAAAAACCTTTTTTTCTTGCCGCCCTCATTTATTACGAAAATACGCCCGTTTTCTTACACAATTTTTACCGCGAAAACGCACTTTCCCCGGTCCTGCGGGGTGGGTCGGGGGTGCAAATAATTTTATCTTATATGCCGTAAATTTTGCAAAGTAGCAGAGTTTCAACTAAACATCAATTAAACCGTTAAAGAAATATGAGTCTTAAAATCGTTGTGCTTGCAAAGCAAGTACCTGACACACGAAACGTAGGGCCCGACGCCATGACGCCGCAGGGTACTATCAATCGTGCCGCATTGCCCGCAGTCTTCAACCCCGAAGACTTGAACGCCTTGGAGCAAGCCCTTCGCCTGAAGGACCAGTTTCCGGGTTCCACCATTTCCGTGCTGACCATGGGTCTGCCGAAGTCCGCCGAAGTCATCCGCGAAGCCCTTTACCGCGGTGCCGACTGCGGTTACGTTATTACGGACCGTTCGCTCGGTGGTGCAGACACGCTCGCCACGAGCTACACGCTCGCCCAGGCCGTCAAAAAGGTCGGCGACTATGACATTATCCTCGGTGGCCGCCAGGCTATCGACGGCGACACCGCACAGGTCGGTCCGCAGATTGCCGAAAAGCTCGGCCTCACCCAGGTGACCTACGCCGAAGAAATCCTCTCCCTCGACGAGAAGGCCCGCAAGGTCGTCATCCGCCGCCACATCGACGGTGGCGTGGAAACGGTGGAAGCACCGCTACCGCTGGTCGTGACCGTGAACGGCAGTGCCGCTCCGTGCCGCCCGCGCAACGCCAAGCGCATCATGAAGTACAAGAACGCCACGGTGGTTGCCGAACGCGCCCCCGAGACGGCCGAAAAGTACGAAGCGCTCATTGCAAAGAAGCCCTACCTCAACATCCCGCAGTGGGGTGCCGCCGATATCGACGCCGACCCGACTCAGATCGGTAAGGCCGGTTCTCCGACGAACGTGAAGGCCGTCAAGAACATCGTGTTCAAGGCGAAGGAAAGCCGCACGCTCACCGCGAGCGACGCCGACGTTGAAGGACTTATCAAGGAACTTTTAGACGAGAAGATTATAGGCTAACCCATGAACAACGTATTTGTATATTGCGAAATTGAGGGCACGACCGTCGCTGACGTCTCCCTCGAACTGCTGTCCAAGGGTCGCAAGCTCGCCAACACGCTCGGCGTCCAGCTCGAGTGCATTTGCGCAGGCAAGGGCCTTGATGGCATTGAAAAGCAGGTTCTCCCCTACGGTGTGGACAAGGTCCATGTGTTCGACGCCGAAGGCCTGTTCCCCTACACCACCAACCCGCACGCATCGCTCGTGGTGAACCTCTTCAAGGAAGAGCAGCCGCAGATCTGCCTGCTGGGTGCAACGGTGATCGGCCGTGACCTCGGTCCGCGCATTTCCAGCGCCATGCACAGCGGCCTTACCGCCGACTGTACCGAACTCGAAATCGACAGCTTCGAAATGAGCATCGGTGGCGTGAAGAAGGCTTACGAAAATCAGCTCTGCCAGATCCGTCCGGCTTTCGGTGGCAACATCGTCGCGACGATCGTGAACCCGGAACACCGCCCGCAGATGGCAACCGTCCGCGAAGGCGTGATGAAAAAGGAAATCGCCGACCCGAACTACAAGGGCGAAGTGATCAAGCACGACGTGGCCAAGTACGTCCCGGAAACGGAATACGTGGTCAAGGTGCTCGAA
>JAGCGO010000097.1 GCA_017649565.1 Fibrobacter sp.
AGATGCCGAACGCATCTCTCTCGGCATGAAGCAGCTCGAAAGCGATCCGTGGGATTCCATCGAAACCGAACTTCCCCCGGGTGCCCGCGTGGTTGGCGAAATCCGCAACATCGCTTCCTTCGGCGCCTTCGTCGAAATCAAGGAAGGTGTGGACGGCCTCATCCACGTGTCCGACATGTCCTGGACCAAGAAGATCACTCACCCGAACGAAATGGTCAAGAAGGGCGACAAGGTCGAATGCGTCGTGCTCGCTGTCGATAAGGAAAAGCGCCGCATTTCCCTGTCCATGAAGCACCTCACCGAAGACCCGTGGGATTCCATCGAGACCACTTACCCGGTTGACTCCGAAGTCAAGGGCAAGATTGTCCGCATGCTCGACCGCGGCGTCGTGGTTGAACTCGCCGACGGTATCGAAGGCTTCATCCCGGTCTCCAAGCTCACCACCGAATACATCAAGGTTCCGGCCGATGCGTTCAAGGTTGGCGACGAAGTTCCGGCTGTCGTGACCGAAATCGATCAGAACAACCGTAAGATCTTCCTCTCCGTGGTGGACTACTTCAAGAACCGCGAATCCGCCGAGCTCGCCGCTTGGATGGACTCCCACAAGCCGGGCGAAAACGGCACCACGATCGGTGACGCTGTCGCTCCGAAGAAGAAGGCCTCCAAGAAGAAGGCTGCCGAAAAGCCGGCCGAAGAAGCCGCTGCCGAAGCTCCTGCTGAAGAAGCCTAATGGCATTGAGCTGTGAGCAATGAGGTCGCAAGCCTCCTTGAGGCTTGCCCGACTTCAAGTTGCTTTCGCTGATGTTTAAGATTCCCCGCGATGAAAGTCGCGGGGTTTCTTTTTTCGATTGCTATCTTATTCCTGTGGAAAAGCGAATTCAAGAATTGGATGTGCTGCGCATCCTTGCGATGCTGCTCGTGATTACGTACCATTTCGGGTACGAGTATGCGGCGGCGGACTTGCCTTGCTTTAACTTGTTCTGCAAGACAATGAATTACGAATTCGGAAATATCGCCGTCACGATATTCATTGTGATTTCCGGCGGAATGCTCTATAAAAAGTATGGCGTAATAGGCCAAGGTCAAGGCGGATGCCCGCTGAAGACATTTTATATAAAACGTGCCAAGGCGATTTATCCTCCGTTCTGGATTGCGAACCTCTATATTCCTTTCACGATGCTCCGTCATTTTGTTGTCGAAGGGAATGCGTTCTTTTTGGGTTCCCCGTTTTCGATTCTGCTGACGCTTGTCGGGTTTGACGGGTACATGAAAGGGTATGGGTTTGTCACGTATGTTTTTTGCGGGGACTGGTTCGTGGGCGCCATCGTGCTGCTCTACCTGCTTTACCCGCTGCTGGCTTACTGCTATCGGAAACGGCCCGCAGTAACGTTGTTCGTACTTGTGTTCCTTTATTGCCTGCAGTTCCTGATTCCTGCCCGGTATGATGAGCTCTTTAATTGCCTTCCGGTTACGATTGCATTGAAGTTTTGCATCGGCTTTATGTTGATCGAAAACCTGGATCGCCTTAGGGATCGGCGCGTCGCCTTGGTCTCTGCCCTCCTGTTTGCGGGGCTCACGTTCGTCGATATTCCCGGCCGTGTCAAGGCGGACGCCATAGGGAGCGTTGCTGCCATCATGCTGTTCGCTGTCATATTCTACATCGCCCCGTACCTGCTGCGATTCCGGGTGGTGAGCGCCCCTGTGCAATGGCTTGTGCCCCTCTCGTACTGCGTGTTCCTTGTGCAGCACGTGGGAGTTATGTGGGTGCAGATTGCTTCTGTTAAGATTTTCGGGAGAATGCACTGGCAGTTTACGGAGTGGAATGTCCTGGCCCTGCTCGGTTGTACCATGGTTGCCGCCGTACTTGCCGCCTGGATATTGAAGCGGGTCAGCGACTGGTCCGTTGACCGGATATCGAAATTTCTATCTTGCAAGGCATGAACCTGGCTGGAAAGAAAATTCTCCTCGGGGTCTCGGGCGGTATCGCCGTCTACAAGGCCTGCGAGCTCTTGCGCCTTCTGCAGAAGAAGGGGGCCACGGTGCGCGTGTGCATGACCGATGCCGCGACCGAGTTCGTGGCCCCGCTCACCTTCGCGAGCCTCTCCAAGTGTCCCGTCTACCTGAAAAACGGGGCCGTCGAGGCGCGTCCGTTCCAGCATATCGATTTCCCGCACTGGGCAGACCTCTACCTCGTGGTGCCCGCGACCGCGAATGTCATCGGCAAGTTCGCCTGCGGCATCGCCGACGACCCGGTGAGTCTCTGCTTCATGAGCTGTACCTGCCCGCGTGTGGTGGCGCCCGCGATGAACGTCGCGATGTACAATAGCCCCGCCGTGAAGCGCAATCTCGAGATCCTCCGCAACTTCGAGGACACTGTCGTGCTCGAGTCCCCGGCCGGCGAGCTCGCCTGCGGCGAAGTGGGGCAGGGCCGCCTGATGGAACCCGCGGAAATAGTGGCGTATTTAGACGAGAGACGAGCTTTGACAACCAATAAGTTCACTGAGCCTGCCGAAGTGAACGTTGCCGAGAAAGGGGAAGGCCTTCCCCTCGCTCCTGCCGCTGGCGCGTCATCCGCTACCCCTTCGCCTAGGGGCGCTGCCCCTAAGACCCCCGAACCGCCGGCATTCCCCGTCGCATCGGACATCCCGCCCACGCAAGACGTTTCTCTCCCCGGCCACGGCAAGAAGGTGCTTCTCACTGCAGGCCGTACCGAAGAGGCCATCGACCCTGTACGTTACATTTCCAACCGCAGCAGCGGCAAGACTGCCGTCGCGCTTGCCTCGGTATTCTATGCGAACGGCTTCGAGGTCGAAGTCGTCGCGGGCCCGATGGAGGCCGCGTTCCCGGGCGGTGTCGCGGTTTCCCGCGTCCAAAGCGCCCGGGAGATGCACGACGCCGTCATGGATCGGCTCGGCACAGCGGACGCCGTCGTGCATTGCGCGGCGGTAGCGGACTACCGCCCCGCCCACGCGGCCTCCGAGAAGATCAAGGACAGCCGTAGCCAGCTCACGATCGAGCTTGTCCCCAACCCGAATATTTTGCGCGACTGCACCGCGGCTCGCAATTCCGCAGGGCAGTCTCACCGCCAGGTGATCGTGGGGTTTGCGCTGGAGACCGACCACTTCGAACAGCATGCGAAGGAAAAACTCGCAAAGAGCGGCGCCGACGCTCTGCTCCTGAACGCCCCGGTTGCAAGCGACTCGGGCTTCGGTCACGACTGCGTGCGTTATTCCCTGGTGCGCAGTGATGGCGCTGTCCCCGAAATGAGCATGGGTTCCAAGGTGGACCTGGCCCAGGAAATTGTAGATTTTGTTTTGGAAAAACTCGGCTAGATAGGTTTTTGCGATGTCAGAAGAATACGACTTTGGAGAACTCCGGAATTATTTGCGCGGCCAGATCGACCTGGGCGATGCCGAGTTGCTTTTGGACGAACCGTGGGCGTTGACCCGTGGCAAGTCGCGCCCGGCTCCCGCTCCCGCCCGTCCGGCCCCCGTACGTCCCGCTGTCGCGCCGGCCGCTCCCGCCGCACCCATGGCGGACGAGATCTCGGACATGTTCGACAATTCCGGGCTTTTCGGAGCCCCGGCATCTTCCGCGGCTCCGGCAAGGGAGCCTGTGGCCCCGGCGGCCCCGCTTGCGCCGCCCGCCCCGCGCGCCGTGAAAAAGTCCGTTGCCGCGTACGAGTCGGTGGACTCCCTCGATGCCTTCTATGCCGCGCTCAAGACTGACGTGCTCTATGCGCGCGCGGCGGACCTGCCGCGCTACGCGGGCCCGCAACGTCCCCGCCTTTTGTTCGTGCTTCCCGCACAGCAGCCGGGGGAGGACTGCTCCAAGTTTCTCCAGGGCGCGCCGGGCGAGATGCTCGTCCGTCTCTTCGCGAACCTGGATGTCGATGCCGCCTCTATCGGCGTCACTTACTTTTTCAAGGGCGCCCCGCGCGCCATTTCCCCGCTGCTCGAGACCTCGCTGCGCAAGATGCTTGCAAAGGAAATCGCGCTTATCCAGCCGGAACTCGTGGTGACCTTCGGCGAGCCCCTCTTCTACCAGGTGTTCGGCAAGGCAAAACCCTTTGCCGACATGGCCGGCTCCGACCTGGAATTCGGTAGTGCCCCCGCGATGGCGCTCGCCGATCCCTACACGATGGTGAACGATAAGCAACTCAAGTGGCTCACTTGGAAGGTCCACATTCCGCGCTCGACGCGTTTCGCAAAAACGTAATCGTAACTATATTTTATTTTGATTTATGGCAGAAAACGGAACTGCACAGAATTTTGAAGGCCGCCAGATGCCCATGGATACCGATGCCGAGCGCTACCTGCTGGGCGGTATCCTTCGTGACCCATCCGTCATGGAGACGGCGACTGCCGAGATTTCCGGTGACGACTTCTTTTACATGGAACGCCACCAGCTTATTTGGAATGCGCTTACCAGTTTGTACAAGGCGGGAACCCCGATTGACCTCGTTACGCTTTCTGCCGAACTGGACCATGCGGGCAAGCTTACGCTGGCCGGCGGCAAGGAATACCTTTTCGACCTGATGGAATCGGTCGCTTCGTCGGCGAACGTCTCCTGGCAACTCGACCACCTCCGCGACAAGGCGGTGCTCCGCAGGCTCATTCGCAGTTCCTCCGATACCATCAAGAAGGCCATGGATGCAACCGTCAATACCGACGATGTCCTGCAGTCGGCGGAACGCTCCATCTTCTCCATTGCCGAACAGAAGGTGAAGGATTCGCTTAGGCCTATCGACAAGTTTGTGGCTCCGCTCCTGGAACGCCTGAACAACCGCAAGGACGGCATCACGGGCGTACCCACGGGCATTTCCGAACTCGACGAACTGACCAACGGCCTCCAGCCTTCGGACTTGATTATCCTGGCAGCCCGTCCGGGTGTCGGCAAGACGTCTTTCGCACTTACGATTGCCGCGAACGCGGCCATCGACTACAACAAGCATGTCGCTTTCTTCAGCCTCGAAATGGATGGCATGCAGCTTGCGCAGCGCCTCCTGTGCTCCCGTGCGCAGGTCGACCAGAGCAGGTTGCGCAATGGCAAGCTCAGCCGCGACGAGATGAACAAGCTGATCGCGTTTGTCACGCCGATCAACCAGGCTCCGCTATTTGTCGACGACAATGCCGACCTCGGCATCATGGAACTCATGAGCAAGACCCGAAAGCTGAAACGGCAGGGCAAGCTCGACCTGGTCGTTATCGACTACCTGCAGCTGATGAAAACCGGCGGCGAAGAAAACCGTGCCGTGGCTATCGGTGCCATATCGCGCGGTCTCAAGATTTTGGCAAAGGAACTGAGCGTGCCGGTCATTGCGCTCGCCCAGCTGAGCCGTAAGGTCGAAGAAAAGGGCCGCGAACGTCCGCAGCTCAGCGACCTCCGCGAATCGGGCTCTATCGAACAGGACGCCGACATGGTGTGGTTCGTGGACCGCCCCTATGTGCGCAACCATCACGAAGACGAAATTCACAACGCCGAGCTGATGGTGGCCAAGCACCGTAACGGTTCTGTCAAGGACATCAAGCTCTGCTTCATGCCCGAATACACCACCTTCTACGACTGGACCGACGATATGGAAACCAGTTATCAGAGCGACCGCGACGAAGGTGATGGCGGCGATTTCGGACCGATGGACTGGGGGTAGCAGGTGTTCTTGATTATGCGTCCGGTGGCATGGGTGGGCAAGATTGTGGTCGGTGCGATATCGAGCATCGGCGAGTGCCTGTGCATCCTGTTCAATACGGTGCTCAGGTTCCGCTATCTCCACAAGAATCCGGCTCTGCTGGTGAAGGAGATGATTTCCATTGGTGTCTCCTCGCTGCCGCTGCTTTTCGTGACTTCCATCTTTACGGGCATGGTGGCGACCGTCATGGCCGAGTTCGAGTTCCACAACCTGGTTTCTGACAAGTTTGTCGGTACTGCCGCCTGCAAGATGATCCTCATTGAACTTGGACCGCTACTCACGGCCATCGTGCTTTCCGGCCGTGTCGGGAGCGCCGTCGCCGCCGAAATCGGTTCGATGAAGGAGAAGGAGGAACTGTCCGCCTATACGGTTCTGGGCCTGGATACCTACCGCTACCTGGCGATGCCCCGCTATTTTGCATTCCTCACGATGATTCCCTGCCTGACCGCCATATCCAACGCGCTCGCCCTTATCGGCGGCTGGATCGTGTGCGTGCTCGCGCTCGACATCACGACGTACACCTACTATACGGGGATGCAGTACCTGTTCGAAAACATGGACCTATGGTCGGGCATGATCAAGTCGGTTGTGTTCGGTACGATTATTTTTGTGCTTGCGTATTACCACGGGATCAATTCCAAGGCTGGTGCTCACGGTGTCGGCCTAGCGACGATGAACGTGGTCGTCTCCAGTTGTCTTATGATCCTAGTTGCAGACTTTGTTCTCGATGCCATCATGTTCTTCTAGAGGAATCAGGTAAGATTATGCCGAATGTGAACATCAACCCGAACGACATCGCCATCCGACTCAAGGGGCTCAAGAAGTCCTTTGGTCCGCAGACGGTTCTCGAAGACGTGAACCTGGATATCCGGCGTGGCGAAACCATGGTCATCATCGGCAAGTCCGGCGGCGGCAAGTCCGTTATCCTCAAGCACATGATCGGGCTGTTGCAGCCGGATGGCGGCGAGGTGTCGGTGGACGGCGTGACGATCAGTACCCCGAAATTCTTTGACACGCGTACCATCCGCCGCAAGATGGGCATGCTGTTCCAGATGGGGGCGCTTTTTGACTCTATGACCACCGGCGAAAATATCGCGTTCGCCCTCCGCGAACACCACCCGGAACTGTCCGAACGGCAGATCCAGAATGTGGTCACCGAAAAGCTGCAGATGATCAACCTGGTGCCCGAATTCAGGACCAAGATGCCTTCCGAACTTTCCGGCGGTATGCGTAAGCGCGTCGCTTTGGCCCGCGCCATCGCCCTCAATCCCGAAATCCTCCTTTACGACGAACCCACGACCGGTCTCGACCCGATTACGAGCGACGTCATCAACGACCTTATCCTCGACATGCAGAGCAAACTCGGGGTCACATCCGTCGTGGTGACGCACGACATGGTGAGTGCGTTCAAGGTGGCTGACCGCATCGCGATGCTGTACAATGGGCGCATCATCGAGGTGGGGACTGTCGACGAGATCAAGAGGACTTCCAATCCTTACGTGCACCAGTTTATCACGGGCCAGCGCAAGATGGAAGAACCCGGGAAATCGGCGGATTAATTATTCCGGTTTGGAATAAAGTGTCTCCATTTTTAATGAAATGAGTCACTTTTTTTTGCAAATGGGGCTAATTTGGACAAAAAAAACGAAAACGGCAACCCGTTTGTAAATAATTATTTAAATTTAGGGATGTAGGGGAATACTATGAAGATTAGGATATTTTACCTTGTTGGCGCCATTTTTTTAATCAACGCATTCTGGGCATGCGCTGATGGAGAAATCTATTATCCAGAGACGGATGATCTGGTTGCTGCCGAAAAATTTGAAAAATTGAGCCATAAAGAACTCGATGCCATGATGGATTCTTGCCTTGCCGATGTGCAGTGCAGTGCAAATTGGGATTCCACGTTAGGTCGTCCGGTTTGGAAAAAGTCCGGCAAGAGCAGCTCTTCGAGCAAGGAGACCCCCAAGAGTTCCTCCGAGGAGAGCTCATCTTCGGAAGTAGAATCCTCAGCATCTCCGGAAACGTCTTCTTCTCCGGTGTCTAGCTCTTCTAGTGAGAATGTGAAGGTCAGTTCATCTTCGGTGACCCAGGAAGAAAGCAGTTCCTCTTTAGTGCCGGAGTCGAGCAGCGTAGAGAGCTCGAGCTCTGAACCTGAAGAAGATACCTCGTCTAGCGAGGAAAGCTCCAGTTCCGAAGAATCGTCGTCTAGCGAGGAACCGCCGGAGGAAAGTTCTTCGTCCGTTTCTTCGAGTTCTTTCCTTCCGCCAGCCGGAAAGTGCAGGCCGAATAAGACCGAGGTCAAGAAAGGGGAGCCTGTGACATGGATCTATACCCCCGACGAAGGCACCCTCCATAACGGATACTTCCGCTGGGTAGTAGACGGTACGGAAGACATGGAAATGGAATATTACATAGAAGGCGAAAAGGGCTATGGATATGGGGAAATTGAACCCGCTGTTGTGGTTTATAAACATGCGGGAGAAGTGACGAATGCCTTTATTAATGTCGGAACGTCAAAAAATGACGCAACGACAATCTCTTGTGAAGAAATATTCTCCCTTCGCGTGATAGACGAAGATTACAGTTCCAGCTCGAGTATCCCTGATATAGATGATCCTCCTCCCGTTCCGACGTCGACCAGCACGAATAGTAGCTCTTCGAAGGGAAATGGGGATCCTCCTCCGGGCCCGTCGCTTTAGTCTCTGATTGTTGTTTCGTGCTTTTGTGGACAAATTTACCATACAAAGTTGGTGAATGCTGTTCTTTGTATCCTTATTTTTTGTATCTTTAGAAAAAGTGGGGTGTACTATGAATAGAATAATTTTATATGGTTTTGCTTTGGCTACGTTTGCCACCCTGTTTTGGGCGTGTGGCGAAGGCGATGTGGCCGTCTTCAGCTATGAAGACCAGTTAATGGAATATGCCTACGGTGAAGACGATGTGGATGGCTCCGGCCTGAAGGGAATGGTCGAACAGGCCGTTTCTGCGTATTGTGGAGAGGATATGAATCCCGAAGCCTGTTTGGCCGCAACTCGTCCGGACCCGAATTATATTCCGTCGTCTTCCTCTGATGCGGGAAGATCCAGCAGTTCTTATGTTCCGCTGAGCGTTGTTACCCCGACTTCCAGTTTCAATCCGTTTGGGGCGACATCCAGCTTCAATCCCTTTGGAACGACCTCTAGTTTCAACCCGTTTGGAACTTCCTCCAGTTCAAGACGTTCCGGAATCATCCCGGTGACAGTCAGTAGCTCGAGCCGCCCTGGGATAATCCCGGTGCTGTCGTCGTCGGCGATATTGGTTCGCTCGTCCTCGTCCCTGCCCCGTACCCGTTCGTCTTCGTCTGCAAAGACTACGTCCGGTACGTCCGCCTTGCCGAAGGACATTCCCTGGGGGTCTTGTGTCGCGAATTCGGGCAAGCCCGGTTCTAGGGGAGTCCCGCTGAAATGGCAATTCTCTATAGATAGGGATGCCGTCAACGGCAATGTCTCGGTAATGACGGGTTCCACCTATTCCTGGAAGTTTGATGGGGCCGACATCGAATCTTACGAGAAGGTTGGAACTGCGGGATTGACCTCCACTCCGGTCACTTATGACGAATCCGGCCGCTTTGGGGCCCGGGTGACTATGACGTACAATGACCAGTCCCAGACGGTGGAATGTGACACTGCCGATATTATGGGGTATCCGGTTACCAACTGCGAATGTGTCCCGGATAAGGACGAAGTCGATGTTGCCGCGGAATCCGTCGCCTCTGGGGCGACTCTCGTGACATGGACCGTGAGCAAGTGCCAGTCCGAGGACAAGTCGTTTACCTACGAGTGGGAAGACGGCATGACTGCTGACGGCGCCTCGGCTTCCATGACATTGGATGAAAAGATTACCTACAAGCCTCAGGTGACAGTCCGGAATTCGGATAATGGTAGCATGGTCGTGACCTGCAAGGCTGTCAGTACGGTCGATTCCGACCATCCGGAATTCGAGTTCAAGGAACAGAACGTGAAGATCCCGATGCCGGCAGGCGAATCCACGGTGTACTTCAACATGGCGCAAGGCTGGCATAACGGCGAGCAGGGCTCCTGCACCTTCAGTTGCCAGATACCCACCGGCGGCATGCTTACGGTTACCATTGGATCGTCCACCAAGTCGGACTACTACGTGCCGATGAGCATCCCGATATCGAGTACGACCGGGATGACCCCGATGAAGGTGACCCTGTCCGCGGCTGCGGAGTGCATGCTGGGGTGGTAATCCGCCCATTTGGGGGAAAACGGTCTTTTTGACGATGAATTTGACAAGGTAGGGGCTTTGCCCCTCCTTTTTTTGCTTTTTTGGTCATTTTTGCGTGATTCCAATCGCAAAAAAAGGGTTACATATATCTACTTTCTCCGAGAATTAGTTATCTTTCTGCCATGAGGTTCAATATGAATACAAAATTGATGTTTGGGCTGGCCATGGCCAGCTCCGCAAGCCTCTTTTGGGCATGTGGTGAAGGTGATATTCTCGAAATGCAGAATGAAGATTCTTATGTCGTTTGGGATTTGGAGGCCGACACAAATGGTTCTGTCTTGAGAGGTTTGATTCGTGAAGCATTGAATGTGGCTTGTGGTGATTCTGTCGTTGGACCGGATGGACAAGTCCAGGTTGTCGTGAACCAGCAGTGCGTAGATGATGCTCAGCCTGGCCAGTTGGACGACCCGACCTTGTCTAGTTCCTCTGCTGCGCCGGTCACGAATCCCTACGCCACCAGCAGTAGTGGAACGTTCAACCCCTTTGGAGGAAACCAGCAGCAGACGCCGACAAGTTCGGGTAACGTGACCGTCGTGTCCTCTCCTTCGCAGATGACTCCGACGTCGTCTCCCAATCCTTCCAACCCGACGTCTCAAGCCACGGTCTCTAGTTCTTCGGCGATTCCCGTTGATCCCAATGCTTGGGGAACCTGTGCTGCCGCTACGACGACCAATTCTATCAAGAAGGGAGCTTCCGTGCAATGGAAGGTTTCTTTTGACAATACCAAGGTCTCTCCCAGCATCATGACTTCGGGTAGTTTCTCTTGGACGTTCCAGGACGGTTCGCCTGCGACTGCGACTGTTCAGAAGAGCGTGAGTAGCCCGAGTGTGTCTTATTCGACTTCTGGCGAGAAGGGAGCCTCGGTTGTTGTGTCCTTCAATGGTCAGACGAATACCATTCAGTGCACGCCGCTCAATGTGACCGGTGCTGAAGTTTCGGGTTGCAAGTGCACTCCCAGTGCAACGCAAGTTGACGTGGCCGCCCAGCAGCCTGTGACTTGGACTGTAGCGGGTTGCACTTCTACTGAAACCACCTTCTCCTATGTATGGTCTGATGGTCTTGTAGGTACGACTTCTGCGGCTGGTACTTTGGGGGCCAAGGGTACTTACGCTCCGACCGTTACCGTAAAGAATGCCGACAATGGCATGATGACCGTCCAGTGCGGTGCAGTCACTGCTATCGACTCCAACAATCCGGACTATGTCATCAAGGCGACTGGAACGGCGGGACAGATTGACCTGCCGGCCGGTAAGGTGACCGTGATGGTTGAAGTGCAGAGCGCATACAACAACAAGGTCGTTTGCAATGCACAGGGCCAGATTTCGGGTACGGTCAATGGGGTTGCTCTCAATGCTCCCTATTACGCAACTGCGGAAATGCCTGCTGGCACGATCAAGAAAGGCGCCCAGCTCGTGTTCGAACTCGCTTCACCTGCAAAGTGCGGTGTCGAGTAGTCCGAAACTCTAGAAATTACGAAGGATTCCCTCAGCGGGAATCCTTTTTTTTATAGTGAACTCGCCCCTCGAGCCTGGAGCCTCGAGCCTATTTCCCGAACAATACCTGCATGACCTTGCCGCGTCCCTTACGGATGTGCTGGATGCGCTGTCCCTTGGCCGTGTACAGGTGCTGGGGTTGCTTGCGATATTGCTCCGTGTAGCGGTTCCGGTCTATCCGTGCAATGGTCGTGTCGCCCGGGACTTTTGCCGTGTCGGCAGGAGTGACGGTCGGGTCATTCGGGACGGTCACGGAGTCTCCGGGGGTGGGCGGTATGCTGTCAGTCGTGCTCGTGTCTGCAAAGCTCGTGTCGGCCGCGCTGGTGTCAGTAACGCTGCTGTCGGTCTCCGCGACCGTGACGATCTCGTTGGACTTGTCCCCGAGGCCGCCCATGGAGTTCGCCGCGCGTAGGTACACCTTGGAGCCTTCGGTAATTCCGTCGAGTCCGATGCGCGTATCCGTAGTGTTGGAATGGTACTTGCCGTTCACGAACACTGCCCAGCAGATGGCGTCCTCGTTGTCGTCCCACTTGAGGCTCTTGCCGACCTGCGCAATGCTCGGAGGCTCGACCTGCTTCGTCAGCTTGTCCGGTGCCCAGGAGTCGCTACCGCCGAGGACGTTCTTGAGCGTGTACTTGGCGGCATCGTTTGCATCCCAGACGGTCTTGATGGTCGTTGCCGTCGAGGCGTCCTTGCCTCCGTCGAAGCGAGTCTTGCGCTGGCTCGTGTTCACCGCGTTGCCGTTGCCGTCCTTGCTGTTGTATTCGCCGAAGATCTGCGGCGCGGAATTCATGTCGGGGCCCCAGCCTTCGGCCTTGGGCTCTGCGCGCATGACCGTATTGAGGAATATGACCTTCGCGTGTCCCCAGGAACGCCCGAGGTAGAACGTCTTGTTGAAACTGGAGTTGCTGACTTCGATGACGGCGTTGTTAAAGACGTAGCCCCAGTCTCCAGGATTTTGGGAAGCGGTAATATAGCCGCCGTTCCTTGTCATCACGAGCTTGGTCCCTTCGAAAAATATGTCGCCGCCACCGCAGATGAAATCGACCGTCCCGTCGATCTCGCCGCCTTCCCAATAGGTGCGGCCTTTCTTGGTGTAATAGGTGTCCTGGCCGCTCAACAGGCGTACGTTCTTGTAGATGAACTTGTCGCCTTCGTTCTGCTGCAATGCGACCTGGCGCGAGGCATTGCCGGAGTTGTAGGTGCCCCTGTTCTGCAGGGTAATGTCCTGCATGTACATGTCGTTGTTCTTCGGGAAATAAAGAGTCGCCGTCGCGCTTATGCCTTCGGTATCCGTCGTGTTCCAGACGATGGTCTTGTCTACGGATTGCCCGACAATGGAAACGTGGGAAGGGCTGAATATGGTCTTCCCATGTTCATCTCCTGTAAGTTTCGTAAGTTCGTATTCCCCGTCCGGGAAGAAGATAATGAAGTGGCGTGATTCGCTTGCGCTCGCCGAAGCGGCCTTGTTTATGGCCGCCTTGAAATCCCCGTCGACGCCGACAACGAAGTCGAAGCCGTGCTTGGGAACTGCAAACGCCAAGCCTGCAAGGGCAAAAAGAACCACACTGGAAATAGGGGCTTTCATGAACACTCCTCATAGGCCCCCTCTAGGGGGAACCCATATATATCCGTAATATATATAATTACGTGCGGGAGCGGTCTATTTCTTTTTCTTGCCCGGCGGGCTCGGCATGAAGGGGCTCGACGCATTCGACTTCTCGGTGGCAGTTCCGGAGCTGACTGTTTCCTGACTTACGACCACGGAATCGCCTTCGCTTAAGCCCTTGAGAATCTGGACGTTCACCCCGTCGCTGAGACCGATCTTGACCGGTCGCGGGGCCGCCTTGCCGTCGATGCTTACCCATACATGGTTGCCCGTGAGCTTGGGACGGTGTCCTTTTTTCTTTCCGCCGAATCCGCCCTTGCCAAAGCCGCCTTTGCCGCCCGGAGGACCGAATCCGCCGGGACCGCCCGGGGGCGGGCCACCGGCTCCCATGTCAGGAGGCGGGGGAGGAAAGTCTCCGTCTTTGCCGAACTTGCCTTTGAATGCCGTGCTGTCGCCAAACATCGGCGGGCGCGGGAAATCCTTCGGGTCCGCCATCGGGGTTCCCTCGGCGGGGGTAAACTTGAGTGCCTTCACGGGAATTGCTACGGCATCCTTGACTTCCTGCGTCACGATGGTGCAGGTGGCCGTCATGCCGGGAAGCAGTTTTTGGTCGGGGTTTTCTGCCGAGATCACGACGGTGTAGGTCACCACGTTGCTCGTGGTTGTCGGGCTCAGACGTACTTCCTGTACCGTTCCGCTGAACTTGTCGTCCTGGTAGGCGTCGACCGTAAATTCCACGCGCTGTCCTGCCTTGACCTGTCCGATGTCAGCCTCGTCCACGTCGGCCATCACTTTCATTTGGCTCAGGTCCTTTGCGATTACGAATAAAGTAGGTGTACTCATGGAGGCGGCTACCGTCTGGCCTACGTCTACGGCGCGTTTCAGCACCACGCCGCTGATCGGGCTCTTGATAGTCGCGTAGCTCAGGTTGAGCTTTGCCTGGTTCACCTCGTTTTCGCTCCTTTCGACGGCGAGCTTTGCCGAGTTCATGTTGTACTCGGCGGTCTCGAGTTCCACTGCGCTCGCGGAGTTGCTTTCGGAAAGTTTTTTCACGCGGTTGTAGGTGGATTCCTTGAACTTGTAGTCAGCCTGAGCGGACTTGTAGGCGATTTCGGCCTGCGTGAGTGTTGCGCGGAGTTTCGACTTGTCGAGTTCCGCGATGACTTGGCCCTTCTCCACCTTGGAATTGAAGTCCACGTAAATCTTGCTGATGTCGCCCGATACCTGCGTGCCCACTTCCACCTGGTCCACCGGCTCGAGCGTACCCGTGGCGGAAATCGTTGTGGCGATGGTTGCAAGCGTGACCTTGGCGCTTACCAGCGGTCCCGCGACTGTCTCTGTCTTGGCATCTAGAAGGAAGGTCTTCACCCCGAAGGCGATTGCCGCGAGGATTGCGACCACGATAATGAACTTGAGCAACTTTTTCATACGACAAATCCAAAAATAAAAAGAATTACCGACGTTATCGCCCATTTAGGTGCGTCGGCGCCGCGATTGGTTGCAGTTTCTTTTTTATCTTTCCGCAAAAAGCGAATGCAGATGAAAAAGAATGAACCTTTCAGTTTTGTTGTCGATGTGGGCAACTCCCACACGGTGCTCGGTATTTTCAAGGGCGACAAGGTCGTCGATCATTGGAGACTCACTACACGCAAAGAAACCACAAGTGACGAGGTGATGAACCGCATTGGTGGTCTTGTCCGTTTTTCTGAAATCAAGCCTTCGGCAATTACGCACGTGGGCCTTTCTACAGTGGTGCCGGCTCTTGAACGTCCGTGGATCAAGGCCTTGCAGACTTTGCTCAAGCGCCCGGTACAGGTGGTGAGTTCCAAGAATTGTCTGGGCTGCCCGATTGCCTACCCGAACCCGGCGACCCTCGGTTCCGACCGCCTTTGTAACGTGATTGCGCTGCGCGACCGCGGCTACAAGGATGCCATCGTGGTGGACATGGGCACGGCGACGACTTTTGACGTGATGAAGGACGGTGGTTTTGCGGGGGGTATCATTATCCCCGGAATCAGCGCCAGTTTGGATGTTTTGACCGAGAAGGCCGCGCGCCTGATGCCGGTGAGCATCGAGTGGCCGGACCACGTTATCGCGAATAACACGGACGACGCCATCCGTGCGGGCCTTTTGTACGGGTTCATGGCGGAGCTCGAAACGTTGGTCGAGAAGATCAAGGCCGAGATGGGCAAGAAGAAGGTCCCCGTTTTTGCGACGGGTGGCTGGGGCCGTATGGTCATGGGACACGGCAAGGTCATCGATACCTATGACCCGTACCTGACTTTGAACGGGGTGCGGCTCGTGGCGCTCCGCGGGAACGGTGCGGCTGAACTGGAGAAGGATTCTGATGAATAATTCCCTTCCTTCCTACTTCTTACTTCCTACTTCATACTCTATGGAGGCTTTATGCGTTGTCTAGTTACTGGTGGTGCGGGATTTCTGGGAAGTCACTTGTGCGAGCGTCTGCTGAACGACGGTCACGAAGTGATTTGCCTTGACAACTACTTTACGGGCCGCATGGCGAATGTCGCCCACTTGCGCGACAACCGCAGTTTCGAACTCATCCGCCATGATGTGACGGAACCGATCCTGTTGGAAGTGGACCGCATTTTCAACCTTGCATGCCCTGCAAGCCCCATCCATTACCAGTTCAATCCGGTGAAGACCATCAAGACGAGCGTGATGGGTGCCATCAACATGCTCGGCATGGCAAAGCGCGTGAAGGCCCGTATTCTGCAGGCCAGTACAAGCGAAGTTTACGGTGACCCGGCGGTACACCCGCAGACCGAAGACTACTGGGGAAACGTGAACCCCATCGGCATCCGCAGCTGTTACGACGAAGGCAAACGCGTCGCCGAGACGCTTTTCATGGATTACCATAGACAAAATAATGTGGATATCCGTATCGTTCGTATTTTCAATACCTATGGTCCGCGCATGCTCATGAACGACGGCCGCGTGGTCAGCAACTTTATTGTTCAGGCGCTCAAGGGTGAAGACCTCACGATTTACGGTGACGGCAGCCAGACGCGCAGCTTCTGCTACGTGGACGACCTTATCGAAGGTTTTGTGCGCATGATGAACCAGGACAAGATTATTGGACCGGTGAACATCGGCAATCCCGGTGAATTCACGATGCTCGAACTCGCGAAAGAGGTTCTCGACCTGACGGGCTCCAAGAGCAAAATTGTGTACAAGCCGCTCCCCGGCGACGATCCCAAGATGCGCCGTCCGAATATCGACCTTGCAAAGTCTGCTCTCGGTTGGGAACCGACGATTCCGCTGCGCCAGGGCCTTGAAAAGACGATTGTCTATTTCGAGGAACTGCTCAAGGGTGAGAAATAAAATAACCGCAATCTAAATTAATATAGCCTCAGGCTAAATTTGAATGAGGAATTAATACGATGTTCTCGAAAAAATTTGCCTTTGTCCTGATGTTAGCCTTGTCCACGCTTGCGTTCGCGGATGAATATTTTGAGTATCCGCAGAAGGTGGACGGCTGCTACCAGATATCTACGGGACAGGAGATGAACGGTTTCATCCGCATCGTCAATACAGAGGATCCCACTGCCTGCGGTGTGCTTACGGCCGATATCAGGCTTGTTACCGGTGAATTTGGATGGGATCCGATGAAGGTATTTTCGGGAACCCTTGATGGAAACGGCCATACGATTTCCAATCTTGGGGCCGCTGAAGGGGATCCTATCTTTACTTTGATTGCCGGGACGAAAGATAAACCGGCGGTTGTCAAGAACGTGGGATGGGTAAACTCTTCCATTAACTCGCAATGGGGATATATCGGGTTAATCCGTAAGGCTGAAGGATATGTTTTATTGGATCATGTGTACAATAGCGTTGATTATACCGCTTCCCAAGGCCTGGTTTCGTGCTTTGTCCTTACGCAATATGGCCACTTGACGATTTCCAATTCCTATAACGCGGGAAAGATTTCGTACGATTTTTACGACAAGGAGCAGACTGGCATTTTTGTCGCCGATGCTAGGGGCGTTGTCTCTTTAAAGAATGTTTATAATGTTGCTGGAAGTGCAGCCCTTGTGGGGTATGCACACGATACGTTGTCGATAGTCAATGGGTATACTATTGGGGAAGGGATAATTAAACCTCTATACACCCGTAATGAAGAATATGGTTCGTATGCAGTGATTAGATGGGACAATTTCTTCTATCCGGATACGATTAGTTCCTATTATGCGGGAGACCCTTTAGAGGAATTTGCCGACGGCACGATTGCCACAAGGTTGCATTATGCGAATGACGATGGAGAGATATGGGGCCAAAATGTGGGTGTGGATCCGCTCCCGATTTTTAGCGGCAAGGTTGTTGGCTACACGGGTTCTTCGGTTAATATCTCGAAGCTGACGGTAGTCTCTTTTGATGGCGACACCACCTCATATCCCGAGTATTATATCGAAGGCGAAACAAGGCCCTTTAAGTATGTTCCAGCACAAAGGGACGGGTATGTCTTTAGCGGCTGGTTCTACAATACAGATGGTGCCGGGCATCCCGTTGATTCTATATCGTATCGCCTTACCGGTGATTTGACGATTTACGGGAAATGGTGGAAAATTCCCGAGCCTAAGGGAGACTGCTATGAGATTGCTACCATGGACGACCTGTTCGGTTTTGCGGCCATTGTGAACGGTGCTCCCGGAGCGAAAAAGGATTCCCTGGCTTGCGGAAAACTCGTGGCCGACGTCAAGTACGAAAAGAATGATGAGAATGGGAGACTGTGGTGGATTCCCATCCAGGATTTTGCGGGAAGCTTTGACGGCAATGGCTTTACCATTGGCGGCCTTTCGTGGTGGCCAGGATATGATGGGCTTAATCGTGTAGAATCGGCATATGTGGGCCTGTTCGGATCGGTTTCCGGGGGCAGCGATGAAAATCCGGTCGTCATCAAGAACCTTAAATTGCAGGACTGCGCATTTACTGCAAAATGGTACGCAGGTACTGTCATTGGTGGCGTGAAGGATAGTTCCAGGGTTACTCTGGACAGCATTCTGGTGGATGCCATTGCTTGGGGAAATTATAGAATAGGCGGAATTGTTGGCTCTGTTCATTATGGGGCGAAAGTTGTTTTGAAAAATTCCGGCAGGACTGGCGAGATGGGAGGGGACTACGATGTCGGCGGGTTTATTGGCGATATCTGGGATGGCGCGCAGGTGACCATTACCAATAGTTTTGTTGACGGAGACGTGTCTGCGAATGAAAATGGGGTAGGTTCCATGATTGGCATAGTCAATGAAGCTGATGTCCTGATAAGCCAGTCGTATGCTAAAGGTCAGGTTCATGGCTATAGCTATATGGGCGGATTTGTCGGCGGCAACTACGGACATGTCCGTATAGAGAATTCATTCCATGTCGGGGATATCGTCACCGGGAATTCTTGTCCGATTGGGGCCGG
>JAGCGO010000098.1 GCA_017649565.1 Fibrobacter sp.
CATGAAGATCGTGCAGCAGGTCACCGCCGACAACCGCATCTACCTCGCCAACTCCATGAACAGCCTCCGCGTAGAAGGCCAGAAGACGATTTCTCCGGAAATCTGCCAGGAAATGGGCTGGAAGGTCCCCGACACCGTGATTATCCCGGGCGGAAACCTCGGTAACGTGAGCGCACTCGCCAAGGGTTTCGAAGACTGCCTCGCCATGGGTCTCATCGACCGCATCCCGCGCATCATCGTCGCCCAGGCCGAGAACGCCAACCCGTTCGTGAAGGCATTCGAACGCGGATTCGACAAGCTCGAACCCATGCAGGCCAAGAAGACTCTCGCCAGCGCCATCCAGATCGGCAACCCGGTCAGCTACCCGAAGGCCGTACGCGCCATCCAGAAGACGAACGGCATGGTCGTGAGCGTCTCTGAAGAAGAACTCGCCAACGCCGCCCACCGTGGCGACCGTATCGGCCTCTACTGCTGCCCGCATACCGGTGTCGCCCTTGGCGCCCTCGAAAAACTCGTGGCCGCAGGCAAGATCGCGAAGGACGAGAACGTGGTCGTCATCAGCACGGCACACGGCCTCAAGTTCACCGAATTCAAGGTCGGCTACCACGAAAAGAAACTCGAAAATATCTGCTCCCAGTACGCAAACCCCGTGTTCAAGGCCCCGGCAGACCTCGGCGCCGTCATGGACATCCTGAAGAAGGAAATGGCGGAAAGAAGAAGATAAGGGATTAGGATCTAGGATCTAGGGACTAGAATCTAGAGATTAGGGAGGCTCCGCGATGCGGAGCCTCTTTGTTTACATACAACTTACTTTTTTATTTCACAACTTTGTTTTTTACTATAAATTAAGCAAAGACATTATTTCGTATTAATTATTTAAGACAAAGTCTTATCCGTTCGTTTGTATTTTAGTTTATACGTTGTATTAATCTCAATACAATATGTCAAAGAGGTACAAATGAACCACAAAATAAAAGCAGCAATAGTAATGCTATCTTTGTCCTGCACAGCAATGGCAGCGGGAACACTGAGCGAGAACGGAGCAATTGAAGCATATGTTCCGCATGTAGCGGAAAACGTATCAGCATCCGCATCCTTCCATGTAAACAATGCATACGCATACGCTCCGGCAACCGTATATCATAACGGGTATTTCCATCAGTTCTACTGTTCGACAGGCAACGCAACGGACATGTATTATGATCTGAACCATCAATTTTCGCTTCAATCATCATGGGACCACGTCCGTTACAGATATTCTAAGAACGGCTCTGACTGGACTAATCCCCATATTGTGCTTACGTCTACGTTTAGTTCATACGAAGGTCATACTGCGTGCGACCCCGCTATCGTATACGACGAAAGGGATGGATACTGGTATTTATTCTACCAGGGCACTATAACCAACTATGGAGGAGCTATATACGTTTCCCGTTCAAAAAATTTAAAGGGGCCATTCGAAAAATATTCAGCCGACAACAATTGGTACCTATGGCCCCTCGAGCCAGCTCCCCTTCTTAAGAAGCGGACGGGACGCAGCGCTGACGATCCTAACGGATACGGAATTGGACAAATTTCCGTCGTCAGACAAGGCGGGAAATTCCATGTTTGGTTTAATCAAATGATGAACAATGACTTTGTCGTTTACAACAACTCCAACGAAAAAGTTAAATACACCAAGCGGTTCTATGTTGCCGTAGACAATATTACCGACTTGAAAGATCTGGATATGGGAAACACCTTCGATGATCCCGTTGATTCAAGGATTCATGTTGTTAGGCATGTCGAAATGGACACCGCCTATAACGATCAAAACTCGATTGTTTATAGATTCCCCGCTTATTCGGAAAAATGGCATTTCACCGATTTCGGTGAAGTTCGTTGGAACGCTGACGCAAACAGATTTGAAATGTGGCTACTAGATAGGGAATTCGGCTACATGATGAGAGTAAAAAAATACTATTCGACTAATGGATACTCTTGGTACTTGGATAATAAGAATAGTTGGTCCTACAACATCGTACATGAAAACAACTACATGAATTGGGTCCATAATTTAGGCATCTCCGGCGATAAATTTGGCCATATCCATAACGACAAATACCTTTTATCGTTCAGTGCGCCAAGAAATTCGGGTTACTATGATGACTCCTGGCTCATTAACAACGGCTACACGATGCAGGACCCCGCAACAGGAGCAAACTACGTCTCGATACAGAGAGGCATCTGGTCAATGTGGGAAATTTTGAACGGGGCCAATTGGGAACAGTACAATGTTAATTACAGCAGCGAGAACACATTCGACGCTGACACACCCAACCGTTTACGATTCTTTGTCGGAGACTTTGATGGTGACGGAATCGATGAACTCGGAGCTGTAGAAGAATTGCGGACAAGGGAATTCAAATGGTATTTGGGTTCAAGCAAAAGCCCTAACAGGCACAGCCCTATTTGGGGACAAAAAATGTTCTCTAGAGACGGTTATCTGACGTATAAAATTATAACCGGAGACTATGATGGCGATGGCAAGACGGATTTCGGCGTTGTAACGTTTAAGGACGACAGGAGCTATTGGAACATTTACTCCAGCAAAACGGGCAATATAGGAGTTAATTACATCCCCGCCAACCAAAAGATACCTTCAATATCGTCGACCCACACTATACTCAATGGAGACTTCGATGGGGACGGCATAGCAGATGTGGCAGCATTCCAGTCAAGCACAAAGAAATGGTATATGCGATCCAGTATTGATGGAAAAAGCGTGGATATGAGCAATTTAATACCAAACGCATTCAGACGATCTGACGATTTTGCAGGTTTTATAGAACTCGGCATCAATTCCACCAATCTCAAACCTATTGCCGCTGATTTCGATGGAGACCATATTACGGACATTGTTGTTGCAGATTCTGTTCAGGACGCTTGGTACATTTATTCTAGCTTCACCAAAAAGGCCATGGAAACTGGAATTTACAACGGCTGTAGAATAACGCACTGGCCGCTCTATTTGCCGTACAGCGTGAACGCCTCCTGCGCACAGGAGCACTCGAATCAAGACCATTCCAATTATCAATTCTTGGCGGGTGATTTTGATGGCGACGGTATTGCCGATAAATTGATTGTCCACAGATCTAACGGTTCAGCAAAAGCTATCATGAGTAGAGGCGGACAGCACAATTTCAACGCAACCTACACTAACGTAAGACGCTATAATTCTGACCCCTTAGAATTTATTGTCGGCGACTTCGATGGCAATGGATACTCGGACTTCTGCATTGTTAATACGGCAACTCGCAATTATTACATCAAGTTCTTTAAATCGAACGGCGCCACTGTTATGACAGACAATTATATTTCCAAGCCCGTCAAGAACGTAGATCTCACCGCTTCCTATCCTTTGGCCAAGAAGGCAATCAAGCCCGCTGAGCCCGAAATCGCGCAGGAAACGGCTTTGCCGAACTTCAATGCGTTCGTTCAGGATCAGAAGCTTATCGTAAGCAACGCACCTGCTGGGCAAAAGGTGACCGTATTCGATATCCACGGCAATGAAATCAGCCGCAAGGTATCGAACGGGCTGGATTTGACGTTTGACATACCTTCCAGGGGCGTGTACATCGTACGTTCCGGCAGCTCTAGCCGCAGGATTTCGATAAAGTAGTCCCTACTAACGCTTGCAAGCAAAAAGGCTTCGCTCGATTGAGCGAAGCTTTATTTTATTGGAATGTTAAAAAGAAAGGGCCCTCTTGCGAGAGCCCTTTCCTAAGAAGGAGAAAATATGAGAGATTACAGAACCTTGAACTTATCAGGAGGGGAGCAACGATAAAGTTGTGTAAGGATTTACCTTTCACCTGCTCACGCCCTAGAATATAGACAAAAAAAAAATTGACGGATATTTTATTTTGCTTATATGAATCAGCAAATTTTTATACGTCAATTTTTCTTTTCAAAGTTCTTTTTTTTTGATTATTCTTCGCGGAAAACAATCTTGCATTTCGGAACAAAACGGAATCCGCCGCGGCGGTGACGTTCGATTTCGAAATACTTCTTCACGCCTTCGTTTTCCTTGCCGTCCTTGTCGTCGGTGCCATTGATGTGGGCGATGACGCGGTTCAGGCGGCTTTCGAAATTCGGACGGAGCGGATCCATGCAGATTGCCGAGTCGCGCTTAAATTCGCGGTTCTCGTATTCCTCACGACCGGTTGCCGTATATTCGCGGAGCAGGTTGCGGAGGATTCGTGCCGGAACGTTACGCATCAAGTGCTTGCTGTTCACGGAAATGGAGTCGTCGCTCTTGTAGTAGACAATCGTCACGGAATCGTTCATGGCATCGAGAAGCTGTTCCTGGGCCTTCTGGATGGGCTGCCAGGCTTCGAATTCCTGCTTAACGACAGAATTCATCAGCTTGATGAACGGTTCGACATTGCTGATGTTCGCCTTGAACCTCACATCGAGGATGTTCGCCGGGGCGCCATAGAAGCAGCCTTCCTTGACCAAAACGGTCTTCGTTTTCGGATCGACAACATCCTTGGTGGCCAGAACGCAGCCAATTTCAAGTTCACGTTCGTCTTCCCACTTGAGGTTGAGTTGCTTCACGCATTCGCCAAACAGGGCGCTCTTGCCGACGACTTCATCGTTGACATAGACAATGCCATCTCTCATTTCGACCGGCAAGCGGTTTTCGATAGCCTCGATAAACGACGTCTGCGAGGCAACAAAATTCATGTGTTCGTAGGTCGGAGTGCCCAAAAGGAGCGGTCCGACACGGAACATACCGATAATCCAGCGCATCGGGTTGGAGACCAGCGCGCTCGGAGTGTCGAATCGGTAGGTAAAGAGCATCTCGCGATTTTCAGCCACGACCTCGTTACGAAGTACGGCCGCCTTTTTCAGGAACTGGTAGCGCTTCGGGATGATTTCCAGGCAGAGTTCGCGGACGTCCTTGCATGAATAGAAGGACGAGATGAAAGGCAGGTAGGTACGGAGGACGCAACGGGACGGGATAGCCTCGAAAGCGGAACAACGCTTGACGATGCGCTCGATGAATTCGTCCGGGTTTTCCCCACGTTCATACAACCACGAAACAACATTGTTCGCGATGAAACGGTGGGTTTCTTCATCAATAACGGAATCTCCAAAATAGAGATCGTTTATAAGCTTCACATTGAAGCGCGAATCCCTCTTTACCAACGTCAGAATTTCCTTGACGGAATAAGAAAGAAGAAGTTCAATGTGAATCAGTTGAAGAAACAGATTTGATACCATAATTGTACCTCGTTACCTAGAACTTTCGTTTGGCAAAATTTAGCAAAACTTTGTAAAAACAACCGATTTTGTCTATATTTTTGTCATGAAAATGGCCGAAATACACCAATTACCCGACGAAATCATCAATAAAATCGCCGCCGGAGAGGTTATTGAGCGCCCCGCATCCGCTGTAAAAGAACTTATTGAAAATGCCATAGATGCGGGAGCGACCCGTATCCAAGTCCAGATTGAACAAGGCGGAAAGAAGAAAATTCTCGTTTCCGACAACGGAAAAGGCATGGGCAGTGCCGACCTCGACATCTGCTACCTCCGCCATACAACATCCAAACTACACAGTGCAGACGACCTTTTCCACTTGCATACAAACGGTTTCCGTGGCGAAGCCGTGGCGTCGATCGCCGCCATCTCCAAAATGACAATTACCAGCGCCACCGACGACGGAGAAAGTGGCCGAATTGTGCTGAAAGGCGGAGAAATTGTCGAAAAACAGGATATCCAGGCCAGCCGAGGGACAACATTCCTTATAGAGGACCTTTTCTTCAACACGCCCGTCCGCAGGACCTTCCTCGGCAGCGATACTTCCGAAGGCACCCGTATCTTGGACGTGGTCATCAGGGCCGCCGTCGCGCACCCCGAAATCCGCTTTGACTACAAGGTCGGCGACAAGTCCGTATTCATCGGCGTCCCGGGAGAACTCAAGAACCGCCTCGCCGAAGCCATCGGCTCGGGCGTTGCGAAAAACCTTTTGCCCGTAGACTACACGGAAGCGCAAATCCACGTTTCCGGCTACATCTCCCCCGTCACCGAGACAAACGGCAAGCGCCACCACCAGTTCCTATTCATGCGGAACAGGCCCTTCGAAAGCAAGCTCATCGGCAAGGCCGTATCGCAGGCATACGAACCCTACGGTGCCCAATGCAAGCCGGTTACCGTACTGTTCCTCGACATGCCCGACATGGACTTCGACGTGAACGTCCACCCGGCCAAGCGCGAAATCCGGTTCGCCAACCAGAACCTGGTGTTCCTTGTCGTCACACACGCCATACGCGAGACATTCAAGGCCGCCATGGAGGCGTCCTCCCCCATTATCAACCTGTCCGACGAAAAATATGAGCCGCTGACAAGCCATATCTACGAAACCGCGCCGGGAAAATCCAACACGGGACTTGGCACTAACGTAGACCACGACATTGCAAGGCCGGCACCGCAAGACAGTTTCAAGCTCGGCGAGCGCAAGCCGCCCAAATATACCGTAGAAGACGACACGGTGCAGGACCTGTTCTCGCAGCCGGAACTCGGGAAAATTATTTCGCTGGAACCCGGACAACAGGCAACGCAGGCAACAGCTGTTCCGCAGCCGGAGCAGCCCTGGGCCCCGCCAACATTCTTCCAGGTGGCCAACACCTACATCGCGGGTGAAGATGCCGAGGGACTGCTCATCATAGACCAGCATGCCGCACATTCGCGCATCCTTTACGAGCAGGCGCTGGAAACTCTTGCATCGGGAGCCGCGCTGGACAGCCAGGAACTTTTGTTCCCCGAACTCATCGAGTTTTCGAAACTGGAGCAGGAACTGTTCCATTCCGTAGAGGAGGACCTGAAGCACTTGGGTTTCTACATCGAACATTTCGGTGGGGACACGTTCCAGATTCGTGCTATTCCGAGCGCACTTCCCCTTTCGAGGGCGACCAAGGCGGTACATGACTTTCTGGAAGGCGTCAATGACGGCGACCGTAACGACATGGTCAAAATCCAGGATTCCATCGCGAAGGCGTGGGCCAGGACGAACGCCCACCAGGCAGGCGACAAGCTGAAGCCCGAAGAAATGGCCATGCTCGTCGGCCAGCTGATGACGACCGACGACCCGCTCAAATCGCCTTACGGGACCCCGACGCTAATGCGCCTGTCCCTCAACGAGCTTTCCAAGAAATTCAAGCATTAGTTCGCGGGACGTCTGCCCGCGGGCGAGTATTCCCTGCACGGATTGTGCCACGCCGTCCATGTCCCTTTCAAGGGCGCGACGGCACGCCGCCGCCATTTTTTCGCTAACGCCGATGCCCGCTCCCGCGCGCATCATGGGCGGCACGATGATTTCTTCGAAAACATCTTTGCCCATTACCAGGTTCGGCAATGCGAAATTTCCCGTGCGTACCAGCATTTTTCCCATCACGTAAGTCAGGAAATCCGGCTTCGTGCAGACGACCATCGGTATCCCGGACAGCGAGACCTCGAGCGTCGCCGTGCCCGGACAAACCAGGGCCAACGAAGCCTGCGAATACCTTTCGAGGCGTTCTTCCACTCCGGCGGGAGCCACCTCCACCTTGACCCGGCACGCCGACTGCGCAGGGAGGTTCCTTACAATTTCCGTAAAAGAAACTTGCAACGATTCGCGGGCGGCAAGAATCGTCACATGACCGCACTCCGCATCGATCCGGCACGCCGCGTCCAAGGCCGTTTTCAAGAACGCCCGTATGTTCCTTGCCGCCTGGGCAAGCCTGCTCCCCGGCAAAAGGAGCACTTCCCCACGAGCCGGACGCCTCTCCGGCAGCCGAGCACTCGCTAGAGGGTGCTGAATCAGGCGCGACTCGCAACCGAACTTGCGGTAGGCGTCTGCCTCAAAATCAAAGAATACCGCCAACGGAATTCCGCGCAACTGCTTCGCCCGTCCCTGCTTCCACGCCCAGATTTGCGGCGGCGCGACATACAGGACCGGCTTCCCCAGCAACTTCGCCAGGCGCACCAACTTCATGTTGAATCCGGGATAATCAATTGCCAAAAGCGCAAGGCAATTCTTGTCGTGAAGGGCGGAACGGAGCACTTCATAATCCTTGCGCAAGGTTCCGCAACTCGCCAGCACGTCGCCGAAACCGGAAACGGGAAGATGTTCGAAATTCACAAGAGGCTTGAGTCCGGCACCTTGCATCCTCGCACCACCGGCACCGCAAGCATCAATGCCCGCAGCTACAGTTTCACGGACCAGGGATTCGCCCAGGATGTCCCCGGAATCCTCGCCCGCACAGAAAAGGACAAAAGGCTTTCCACCGGGGGAACCCATAGAACCTACCGGACCTTGTTCGAAACCCAGAACTTGACGACGCCCAGATCCTGCTTGAGCCACTTCAGCAATTCAGGGCTATATTCGACCTTGGACTTTTTCAGCGTCAGCGCGTGTTCGTAGCGGGACTCGGTCTCGACATGGCAAACGATTTCGCAGCCGGTCCCCTCGACAAACGGTTCGAAGCGTGCAAGGCCTTCTTCCATTTTCGCCAGGAAATCTTCCGTGAGCATCATGGAGTAGAGCGAGATGTGCACGTACTTCACCATGCTCTCGCGGACGCGGTCGAGCTGCACCACCTTGTCGACAATCACCTGGAACTCTTCCGTGAGGTTCTTTTCCCTGTCGCGCTTCTGCTCCAGCTGGCCCTGGACAAGCACGCGGTCGTCTTCCGAGACACTGTCGCGCAGGTCCTGCCAAATGTCCTTCTTGAAGAACAACTCGATGTCACCGTGGAAATCCTGAATCTTGCCGACACCGATGGTATCGCCCTTCTTGGTCTCGATGGAGCGCATCATCGTGACAACGCCACCGACGCAAACGCCGTGGCCAATTTTCTTTTTCAGTTCGTCTTCGGCAAGGCTGCAAGTGGTGAAACCGGAAAGCTCCGGACGGAACTCGTCCAGCGGGTGGCCGGAAAGGAACAAGCCCAGCACGTCGCGTTCCTTGTTGAGCATTTCCATGGCGGTCCATTCTTCCGCCTCTTCGAGCGTCTCCGCCGTATTTTGAATGGTTTCGGGGCCACCCAGGTCGAACAGCGAAACTTGTCCCT
Organism: Fibrobacter sp.; assembly: GCA_017649565.1. Taxonomy (GTDB): domain Bacteria; phylum Fibrobacterota; class Fibrobacteria; order Fibrobacterales; family Fibrobacteraceae; genus Fibrobacter. Next base: position 9,096 of record JAGCGO010000098.1, read on the forward strand.
TGGCCTTGTCTTCCTGACAATGCGCGGCCACTTCGAGCGCGCGGTCCACGGTCGCAAACTGTACGGCACGGCTGCCGGGCAGATCGTCCAAGGCGCCCGCCATGATAAGGCATTCCATCACCTTCTTGTTGAGCGGCGGACGCTTTTCTTTTTGCATGCCCTGGAACTCGACGACGCGCTTGCAGAAATCGAAAATATCCTTGTACTTGCCGCGGCGTTCGCGCTCGGCCACCACGTCCTCGACAACGGCCAGGCCCACGTTGCGGATACCGGCGAGCCCGTACAAAATGCGCCCGTCCTCGTTCGCCGTGAACACGCCGTAAGAAGAGTTGATGTTCGGCGACACCACCTCGATTCCCAGGCGTTTGCACTCCTGGATAATCGTCACGATGTCTTCGGTCTTGCCCATCTTCGATGTCATCGAGGCGGCCATGTATTCGGGGCCGTAATGGGTCTTGAGGTAAGCCGTCTGGTAGGCCACGTAAGCGTAAGCGGCAGCGTGGCTCTTGTTGAACGCGTATCCGCAGAACGGAAGCACCGCATCCCAGACCTTCTGGATCATGGCGCGGTCGTAGCCCTTCGCAAGGCACTTCTCGAAGAATTCCGGTTCGAGCTTCGCCATCTTCTCGGGCATCTTTTTCGCCATGATGCGGCGGATGTTGTCAGCGCCGCCCAGCGTGTACCCGCCCAGAATCTGGGCCAGCTTCATCACCTGTTCCTGGTACACGATCACGCCGTACGTTTCGGACAGCACCGGTTCCAGGTCGGGGTGGTAACAGTCGATTTCTTCCCTACCGTTCTTACGTGCAATGAAGTGCGGAATCTGGTCAATCGGTCCCGGACGGTACAGCGCGTTCATAGCGATAAGGTCACCGATACGGGTCGGCTTCAGTTCGCGCAGGTACTTCTGCATACCCGGAGATTCGAACTGGAACACCGTAGTGGTGAGGCCCTTGCCGAGCAGTTCAAATGTTTCCTTGTCGTCCAGCGGGATGTGGCCCATGTCCAAGTCGATCTTGCGATTCTTCTTGACCATGTTCACCGTGTCCTGGATGATAGACAAGTTGATGAGCCCGAGGAAGTCCATCTTCAAAAGTCCGATGTCCTCGGCGTAATGCTTGTCGTACATCACCACCGGCGTGTCGGCAGGAGCGGCACGGTAAAGCGGGGCCAGGTTGTAAATCGGTGTCGGCGTAATCACCACGCCGCAAGCGTGCACGCCCGTCTGGCGCGGCAAATCCTCGAGCGTGAGCGCGATGTTCCAGAGGTTCTGGTAACTGGCGCGGCTGTTGATCATGGCCTGCAGGGGTTCCGGGCTGTAGCCGTCTTCGAGGTTGTTGCCCTTCTTGTCCTTGCCAGTCCAGGCCTGCTTGAGGCTAAAGTTCAAGGTGCGCTGCGGGAACAGCTTGGTAATGATTTTCGCCTCGGCCGGCGGGAGGCCCAGCACGCGGGCCACGTCGGTAATCACCGCCTTCGACTTGAGCATGCCGTAAGTAATAATCTGTCCCACGCAATCGCGGCCGTACTTGTCCGTCACATACTGGATGACACGACCACGGTCCCTATCCGCAATGTCGGTATCGATATCGGGCATGCTCACGCGTTCCGGGTTCAGGAAGCGTTCGAAAAGCAAGTCGAACTTGAGCGGATCAATGTCGGTAATGCCGATGATGTAGGTGACAAGCGAGCCTGCCGCGGAGCCACGCCCCGGGCCCACGGGAATACCGTGCTCGCGGGACCAGTTGATGAAGTCCCACACAATCAGGAGGTAGCCCGCCACGTTCATGTTGCGGATACAGTTCAGTTCCTTGTACATGCGCTTGGCCACGTCGGTCTCGTGCGCGGGGAACTTGAAATCTTCGTCGGGGAAGCGCCACTTGAGGCGTTCGTTACAAAGGTGCGTTATATATATATCAGCATCGCCGCCGGGCTTACACCAGCGGTGCGTATTCTTGTCCCAGGCCTTGTTGTCATCGTCGTTGAAGAATTCCGGCGAAGAGAGGCGCTCGATTTCGGCCTTGTCGTCATCGGAAAGAGCCGCCGCGTCCAGCCCCTTTTCGGCGCAGTACTGCTCGGTGACCTTTTTCTTCTTGTCCTTGATGACGCCCTTCAGTTCGCGTTCGCGGATGACCGGATACTCGGCATCGTATTCGGCCTTCATGTATCCCTTGATCTTCTGGTATTCCTCGGAAGCGAGGAATTCTTCCGGAATCTTGAATCGCGGCCAGAACTCGTCGCCGATACCCGTCTTCACGGTAAAGCTGCAACGTTCCGCAATCTTCACCGTATTCTCGATGGCGCCGGGGATGTGCCCGAACAGCTTCACCATTTCCTCTTCGCTGCGGAAGTAGAACTGGTCTGTCGGGAAGCGCTTGTCCGTGAAGTCGTTCAGGGTAGACTTGAGCGAGATGCAACGGAGCACCTTGTGGGCCATCGCGTCTTCGGGCTTGATGTAATGGACGTCGGCCACGGCCACAATTTCACGGCCCATCTCGCCCGCAATGTTCACGTTAAATTCGTTCAGCAGTTTTTGCTGGGGAACCCCGTTGTCACAGACCGACAAGTACAGATGCTCGCGGTCGAAAATCTTGTCCAGGCAGTCCATGTACTCGCGGGCCATGGCGTTGCGGCCCGAAGCCACGTTCTGTCCGTAACGGCTGAAAAAGTCGCCGGCAATGGCAATCAGGCCGTCCTTGAACTGCTTCACGACCTCCAGCGGCACCGAGGGAATTTCGGCCCAGCGTTCGCTTTCCTCGTAGCGGTAGCTCACGATACGCAGCAAGTTGTAGTAGCCGGTTTCGTTCTCCACGAGGAGGGTCAGGCGCTCGAATGTCGACGGGTCCTTCTGGCTTGCGCTCGAGGAATCTATATAGACATGGCAGCCGTAAATCGTCTTTACCGGCGGGAGCCCCTGTTCCTTGCGCTTCTTGTTCAAGTCCTTGCCGCGGGTCTGGATTTCCAGGATGCCGAACATGGCACCATGGTCCGTAAGGGCAACTGCAGGTGCATTGTCGGCTGCAGCAGCAGAAAGAATGTCGTCTAGACGGGCGGATGACTGTAAAACAGAAAACTCGGAATGGACTTGCAGGTGAACAAAAGGCATGACTGCAATTTAGTAAATAGTCATTAGGAGGTAGGGGTAAGGATCTAGGGGCTATGAGGTATGAGCCGTGAGCGGTGAGCAGTGGACGGCGAGTAGGAGCTGGCTCGGTTAGGGGGAGTTCCCCTCGAGCCCAAAATTTGTATAAAAATGTAAAATTTATGCGATTCAACGTAAAATCTACGAAATATTCAGCCACTTGCCTTATAAATTCTTATTTTGTGTGCATCTAAATCTCTTAAGGAGCACCTATGAAATTGTCCCATCTTTGTCTACTCGTCCTCGGCATAATGCTGCTCTGGGGATGCTCAAACCGTTCTTCTTCCCCGATCCTTATCGAGCGCGGCGTAGGCCAAAACGAATACGAACGCGAATACTTCGCCATTAAGGAAAGCATGGGCATTGACAAGCGCCTCAAAGACGTGTTCAAGCAAGGCTATATCGAAGAAGGCATGACCAACGACATGGTGAACCTTCTCTGGGGACCTCCTGACCACGAAACGGAAACCGACACCAGCAGCGTGTGGGAATACTACACCCGCGAAGGTGACCTCATCACCCGCCTCATCTGGAAGCACCCCGACCAGGCCCGTCTGAAGGGCTACGAGAACGAATGGATTCTCGACAAGATCGAAGGTGACCGTTACGGCGGATCTCCGGCTCCGACGTCCAACCGTTCGAGCAACTACAACTAACCCGAGGCCGATTTAGGACCTTCAAAGCCCTATTTTCGGGAATTCGGCAGAAAAAAGAGCCTGTACGGGCTCTTTTTCCTTTTATAACGTGCCCACTTTTTCTATATTTTCGCGCGTTAAATTTTATAACCTCTCAAGGAGTTAATTATGCGTCAGTATATCATTGCTGGTAACTGGAAGATGAACAAGACCGTTAGCGAATCCGTTCAGCTCGCTAAGGATATCGTGGAAGCCGTCAAGGACGTGAAGAAGACCGAAGTGGTCATCGCCCCGACCTACCTCGCCGCCGCCAAGGTCGCCGACGTCATCAAGGGTACCAACGTGAAGCTCGCCATCCAG
>JAGCGO010000099.1 GCA_017649565.1 Fibrobacter sp.
CAAGCCGACCAACTCCATCATGATGGACTACGTTTCTCCGGAAACGCTCGGCGCCCTCATCGCCATGTACGAACACAAGATCTTCACGCAGGGCGTTATCTGGAACATCAACAGCTACGACCAGTGGGGTGTTGAACTCGGCAAGCAGCTCGCGAAGAAGATCCTTCCGGAACTTGCAAAGGCCGACGCCGAACTGAACCACGACAGCTCTACCAACGGGCTCATCAAGTGGTTCAAGGCCCACCAGGCATAATTGCCATTGCACGTCATTCTGGAGCGTCCGCAAGGATGCGATAGAATCAAGACTTTATAAAAGAATCGCCACCCTTTTAAGGGAGGCGATTCTTTTTTACTTATGGCCAGTAATTAACGGAACCAAATGAGATTTCGTTCATCACTTTTAGTACTGGAACCAATCATATACATTTTGGAGTGATCCTTTATATAGCGCAATATAGAACTCATATCGCCACTATTGTGCGCATAGAATTCCTTCTGCTTCGTCCCTTTCTTGGATTTTATGGTAATAACCCAACGTTCATTATCAAATTTGAAGGAACAAGCATTGTATTCAAAAGCTAAATAATTCTCTTCCAAATCCACTACAGGCAGGCCATTCCAGATTTTAAATTCATAGTTATGTTCTGGACTACATGTATACAAGTCTCCGATTACATAATAATTGAATTGTCCATTGGATTCTTTTTCCCATTGAGCAAACAAATCACGGGCTTTATTTGCTTCTGACTCGTTAGTGAATCGCTGAACAAGAATATAATTATCAACGAGCTTGTAATCATTACGGTTTTCATCTTTTTTCACAGCCAAATTTGAGGGATGGTAGTGTATCGTGCGACTGCCAGTATCCCTATACAAGTGGCTATATTCCATAATATAAACATCATCATTCAATGCATCGTTATCTAATAAGCCTACATGTAAAGAGCATTTTTTCATCAAATCACTTGGCAAATCAGTCCTTCTACTCAAATCACTATATGCAAGGCCTTCAGGCTCCTCCGCCTCAGTAGCAGTTTCCTTCCATTCTCCGTCTTCACGATAATAAAGAGGTGTTCCATGGACCACATTATATCTAAAAGGCTTATCATCATTGTCGGACATACTGAACATTACAGCCTTCGTGCAATCAAAACCAAGTTTTAAATCCCTTGAATCATACGCCTCTTTTATATCAGCATAAGCCTCTAGGTAATCATATTTTTGCTCCATCGTATTTTGATTCGGCTTTCCCTTATTGATCCATTTAAAATAGGCCGCATCCTTTACAGCTTGATCAAATTGCTTCGAATCATCGCAAATCAATTTAAACACCTGAATACCTTCCTTCGGACGGCGGTCCGCTTGAAAATAGCCACTATTCAAATAGATGTTATTGTAATAATCAAAGCAACCGCCTTGCATACACACCTTTCCGTCCATTTCTACGCCACTATGATGATACATTTTAATCTCGCCATCTCTTTCAAATACCGGATTTGCTGTACCAATATTATTCAAACATATCTTAAATCTTATTAGCGGAGATGTTTTTTCTTCATAATTATTCTGCAATGTATGATCGCATGTATACAATTTTCCATCACAGGGATTGATCGCGCACCATCCGAGAGAATGGAAGCGCATGCCAGCTTTTTTCTTTATTTCTTCCCTATGCAGTAATCTAAGTGATTCTGTATCAATAATCCAAATTTCCCTTATTCCATCATCGTCACCACTAGTATATGCAGGAACAAAGATGTACTTATCGTACCATGCACAATCCCCAAAATGGTAACCACTGCATTTAAATACCCTTGCAGCCCCCTCCACATAGCCAATAGTATACTGCCTTCCGCAATCATTATTTGAAATTTCACGATCTATTTTTTTCCAAATATTTGAATCAATTGATTGGCTTATAGGAAATTTTGAAAGTTGACCATATTTAGAGCCATTTGTGAAATACCAGTTTTCATTATCTAACGTCACCCCCTGGAAATCGTCCGCCCAATCGAGTTGCTTTTCATCAACACTATTTCCACGATGTTCATAGCAATCTACCAAATCCTTTCCAAAAATATCTTCCTTTCCAATTTTTATCGAGCAATACGAAGGTATCGAATCTCCCCATCCATTTTTTGCAATAATTCGGTAAGTATACTGTGTTCCCTGCTCTGCCGGATGATCGGAAGCAAGACAAAGATAAGAATTGACCGCTACAGAACAGCCATCATTCATCCTGATCATTTCATACGTATATGTATTGGCTTGATGATCCCATTTAAAGTACACATAGGAACCATCTTGCGTACAAGTAATACGCGGAGCTTTGGGAGCCGGTTTGTCAAACAACACCGTTACCGCATCAGAAAAAGTTTTATCCCAATCGTTTATGTTGACAACTTGATACTCATATGTTTTCCCCTTAACCAAAGAGGAATCCTTATCTATAATCTTGCAAGACAACTCTTTGAAATTTCCCGTACATACAGTTTTCCAATCCTCATTTTCATTACACACCCTTCTCTCAACTCTATAAGAGGCTACACTATAATCTAATTCCCAACTTACCGTAACTTCTTTTTGAATTTCATCAACAATGGCCACAACTTTTGACTTAATGGGCTTGGTGTTTGAGCAATCCACAATTACAGTCTTTCTATCAGAGCCCCAATAATTGGTCGCAATTAATGTGTATTCATATTTTTTACCAATCTCAACATTGGTATCATATTTAACATCACCTAAAGACGTTGTTAAATCTTTTCGTTTAATTTCTTTAGACGTCGCATTTTTCACCTTTGATATAAACACGACCTTCTTTTCTGTTGAACTGGGATACGCGCGAAAATCTTCAACTACAGGCGGATTTGGTGCGTACGCTATTTCTTTTGTAAACGTTTCCTTGTCACCCGATTTTTTGTACGTAACCGTCAAGCAATACCGATACGACAGACCTTCTTCCACATTTTCATCAATTATGGAAAAACCAACTGTAGGTCTTGTAGACTCTGCTACGATTTTAAATTTCTTTATATTCAGAGAATCTAGTTTTTGATCTGCAGGATTTTTCGCAACAACTCTTCCAATAACATTAGACGCGCCCAAGTCAACCCTAGTCAGCGTATAAGTAAACATTTCGTTTTCATGTTTGGCAGTTGCCATCATGTTATCCGGATCAAAAATCCATGATGAATACGAACAAACAACACCCTTGCCTTCTGTGTTCACAGAAACTTCAAAACCATTTGCTTTGGGAATTCGCAAGCCACCTTTCTCCCTAAGCCATTTTTCAGCCTCTTGAGCGAGAAGTTGTTCCCTTATTCTATCGTTATCAAGGCCCCTCCCAATCAAATCTCCTAAAAGTTCTCTAATATCATCCCTTGTAAGCGCTTCTTTTTTCAATATTTCATTAAAATCTTTTATATTAAAACCATATTCTAGTATCGAAACTCCCTTATCAGTAAAAAGACCTATATCGAATTTATCACCAAAAGTCAAAACCGCGGTTTTCTCATCCTTTACCTGAAACACAGGCTTCAATTCTTTGCTATTCCAGTTCAAATCAACCTTTCCAACAAAGTTTTTCCCTTCAATAGGACGGCGTCCTACAACAAAACTACCAAGAGAGCCGTGATTAATAATTTCTTCGGTAGGTTTAAGTTCTTCAATCGGCCTCACTAATTCAGGCTTGAGATTTCCCTTTTCAATATTCAAATCCTTCCCACTTAACGTAGGTTCTACGATTTTCTTTTGATTATTCAAATTTGCCATTTTTCATTTTCCTTTTTTGTTTTATTTTAGACGCATTTGTTATTTTGAAACAAATAGTTACGCTTCGTTTATTAAAAATGCGTCAACAATATAAGAAAAAAAGCATATTGCATACAAAGTTTGTTTGTAATTTTTTGCACACAAACTCACGTTCAATGTAAATCTATTGTTTTACGTTGTATATACAATGTATAACAAATGAAACGCATTTCTCCGATCATAGGTTTAAAATCCTCCAACAATAACAAAACATCAACAGCTACGACCAGTGGGGTGTTGAACTCGGCAAGCAGCTCACATAGATGATTTCTATGGAATCTACCAAAGCCAGAACGACAAACACGGGTAAGAATAGGAGATTCCCGCCTTCGCGGGGATGACAAACGCAGGGAGATGGCGGCTCAAGGCCGCCATGACGATGCTTTTTTCGCTATATTTTAGGCATGTCCAAGATAATCCGGGCCGTGTGCCACACACTTTCCACCTACGCTTCCCCGTTCGTCATCGCAAGCGCCATCGTTGCTTTCTTCCTCCCCGTAGCCTTCGGCTGGGTCCACGGGAACGTCTCCTCGATCATCCTCGGGGTTATCATGCTGAGCATGGGGCTCACGCTCTCCGTGCAGGATTTCAAGATTCTCTTCAAGCGCCCGCTCGACATATTGCTCGGGGCCGTCGCACAATACACCATCATGCCGGTGGTGGCATTCACGCTCACCAAGGTTTTCGGGCTCGACCCCTACCTCGCCGTGGGCATCGTGCTCGTAGGCTGCTGCCCGGGCGGCGTCTCCAGCAACATCATGAGCTTCCTCGCGAAGGGCGACGTGGCCTACTCCGTGGGCATGACGACCGTCTCCACGCTGCTCGCCCCCATCATGACCCCGCTGCTCGTACTGTGGCTTGCGGATACTAGCATCGACGTGAACGCCCTCGGGATGTTCCTCAACATCCTCTACGTCACCATCCTCCCGGTAACCATCGGGTTCTTGCTCAACGTGTTCCTCGGGCACCGCGCCGTGTTCAAGGAAATCCAGGCGAACATGCCGGCGGTCGGCGTCATCGGGCTCATGCTTATCGTGGGCGGAGTGATGGTGACCGTGCACCCGCAGCTCGTGCTCAACGGGGTCGGCCTCCTGTTTCTCGTGCTCGCGGTCGTGTTCTGCCACAACGCACTCGGCTACGTGCTGGGTTACAGCGTCGGCAGGTTGTTCAAGTTCAACACTGCCAAGAAGCGCACCATCGCCATCGAGGTCGGCGTGCAGAACGCGGGCATGGCAACCGTCCTAGCCGCAGGGTTCTTCGCCACCCCAGAGAACCTCGCCCTGCACCCCGAAGCGGCACTCTGCGTTGTCCCCTGCGCTTTGAGCTGCATCTACCACTCCATTAGCGGCACGATTCTTGCTAACATATTCGCATGGATGGACGGGCGCAAGGCCAGTGCCAAATAGTTTTACATAGAGTGTAAAACAAACAACTTTCTTTTACATATTTTGTAAAGATTACATTTTGTAGTGTTCCATGAAACCGCCAAAAACGGCGGTTTTTTCGCATTTTTAACATAATCTGTAAAATTGGCACGCTTCTTGCAAATAAGGGGCATGTTTACCAAGTTTTCTAAATGGACCGGACTCGGCAACGATTTCATTTTGTTGGAACCGGGTCAAAAAGTGAAATACGGCGCGGAATTCGAACAGCGCGTCATCCAGTTGTGCGACCGTCGCTTCGGCATTGGCGCAGACGGCGTAGTCATCGTAACCCCGATGGACGGCGAAGGCTGCCTAGTACTCGACGATGCGGGGGTCGGCCCTGCATCGAAATCCGTCGCGAACGGCGTCGATTTCGAGATGCGCATCTTTAATGCCGATGGTTCGGAAGCCGCCATGTGCGGGAACGCAACGCGCTGCGTCGCAAAGTTCATCGTAAGCCGTGGGCTAGCCAAGTCGGCCGACACCAAGGTCTTCAATCTGCACACGAAGAGCGGGCTTGTAAAGCCGGCCCTCCTAGACGACGGACGCGTCTGCGTGGACATGGGCAACCCGCGTAATTTCCTCGGTTCCATCAAGCTCACTGCAGACAGTTATGACTTTACCGCAGAGACGGTATCAATGGGAAATCCGCATGCAGTCATTTTTGTAGACGACATCGAAAAAATCCAGCTTGAAAAATGGGGAAGCATTCTAGAGGTAGATAAGCAGTTCCCCGACAGGTGCAACATCGAGTTCGCGCAGGTGGTGACGCCCACCCAAATCCGCATGCGGGTTTGGGAACGGGGTTGCGGCGTTACCATGGCCTGCGGAACCGGCAGTTGCGCAACCCTCGTTGCGGCCCAGCGTACGGGCCGCGTGGGCGTCGAAGCCGACATCGTATTGGATGGCGGTATTCTCCATATCAAGCACGAAGAAGACGGCCCGGTGCTCATGACAGGCCCCGCACAGGAAGTATTCAGAGGAGTAATTTGAATGTGTGATGTGTAATGTGAAATGTTTAATGAATAATCTCTCATTTGACATTTCACATTTCACGCTTCACATTTGCCTCACCCCACATCTCACATCCCACATTTCACATTAATTATGAGTAATTCTTACCTAAACACAAACTACGACTTGCTGCCGGGCAGCTACCTTTTCTCGACCATCGCCAAGAAGATTAAGGAATACCAAGGCACACACGAAAATGCCGACATTATCCGCCTGGGTATCGGCGATGTAACCACGCCGCTTATCCCCGAAGTCATCAAGGCCATGCACAAGGCCGTCGACGAGATGGCAGTGAAGGACACCTTCCGCGGATACGGCCCGGAACAGGGTTACGACTTTGTCCGTGAAGCTATCGTGCGTGGCGAATACACAGCCCGCGGCATCGAGATGGACCCGGACGATATCTTCGTAAGCGACGGCTCCAAGTGCGACGTGGCGAACATCCAGGAACTCTTCTCCGGAGACACACGCATCGCCATCCCTGACCCGGTCTACCCGGTTTACCTCGACTCAAACGTTATGGCCGGCCGCACGGGCACGCTCCAGGCCGACGGCCACTTTTCCGAAGTGACCTACCTCGCCTCGACCGCCGAGAACAACTTCCAGCCGGACCTCCCCAAGAACCCGGTGCAGTTAATTTACCTGTGCAGCCCGAACAACCCGACGGGTACGGTGCTCAGCCGCGAAACACTGCAGAAGTTCGTCAACTACGCAAACGAAACCGGAGCGATAATTCTCTTCGACGGGGCCTACAACTGCTACATCCAGGACGAAACGCTCCCGCACTCCATTTTCGAAATACCCGGCGCCCGCACCTGCGCCATCGAATTCCGCAGTTTCAGCAAGACCGCCGGCTTTACCGGCGTGCGATGCGCCTACACAGTTATCCCGCATGAACTTTCCAAGCTCCGCGCCATGTGGAACCGCCGCCAGTGCACCAAGTTCAACGGTGTGAACTACGTGACCCAGCGTGCCGCCGAGGCCATCTACACTCCGGAGGGCTGGAAGCAGACCCAGGGAGTCATCAAGGGCTACATGGATACCGCGAAAGTCATCCGCCAGGAACTCACCGCTGCAGGCTACACGGTATTCGGCGGCGAACACGCCCCGTATATCTGGTGGAAAATCGAGGGTGGCGAAAAATCCTTCGACTTCTTCGACCGCCTGCTGGCCACCTGCGAAGTGGTAGGCACCCCCGGCAGCGGTTTTGGCCCCTGCGGCGAAGGGTATTTCCGCCTGACCGCCTTCGGCGACCACGAACGGACCAAAATTGCCCTGAAAAGGATCAAAGAAAAGCTCTAACGGAACACTTTTACTAGTTTTACAAAAAATGAAAAACCCAATCGGTCCAGAAATTTCGGTCATCCAGAAGATTAGCGTCGCGATTATCCACGAGCGCAATGTGCAAAAATTGCTGGAAAACGTGCTCAGCATCCTGGAATCTGAACTCGGCATGTTGCGCGGGACTTTCGCGCTCCTTTTTGGCGACACCCTCAAAATCGAGGCTTCGCGCGGGCTTGAAGAATCCGAAAAACAGCGCGGTTTTTACCGCATGGGTGAAGGTATTACGGGGCATGTGGCAGAACGCGGCATTAGCCACGTCATTCCGGACCTGCGTAAGGATTCCAGGTTCCTGAACCGCACCGGCAGCCGCCATTACGACACCCAGGTGGCATTCATCTGCGTCCCGCTCATCCACGACGAACAGATTATCGGCACGCTCTCGATTGACCGCCCCGTAGACGGCACCACCGACCTTGACCGCGACGTGGCCCTGCTCGAAATCATCGCAAACATTACCGGCGATGCGGCAAACGAATGCATTGAGTTGCACAACGAGCAACAGGCGATGATCGACGAGAACCGCAAGCTGCGCGACATGCTTACGAACAACCCGGGCGAAATGGTGGGCAACTGCCGCGAAATGCAGATTGTCTACGAGCAGCTCCACCAGGTGGCCCCCAGCGACGCTACCGTGCTCATCCGCGGTGGCAGCGGTACGGGTAAAGAGATGATTGCCCGCGCCATCGTAAATCTGTCGGCAAGGAAGGACAAACCCTTCATTACGCTCAACTGCGCCGCCCTTCCCGAAAACCTCGTGGAAAGCGAACTTTTCGGCCACGAGAAGGGAGCGTTCACGGGAGCAATGAACCGCCGTATCGGCCGCGCCGAAGCGGCAAATGGCGGCACACTGTTCCTCGACGAAATCGGCGACCTCACGATGCAAACGCAGGTCAAGCTGTTGCGCTTCTTGCAAGAACGCACGTTCAGCCGCGTAGGCAGCAACGAAGAAATCCATTCCGATGTACGCTTCTTGGCGGCTACGAGCCGTAACCTCGAAGAACTCATGGCCCAGGGCAAGTTCCGCGAAGACCTTTACTACCGCCTGAACATCTTCCCCATCGTCATGCCCGACCTCGCCAAGCGCAAGAGCGACATCATCTTGCTTGCCGAGCACTTTATCGACAAGTTCAACGTGAAGTACGGCAAGAAGATCACCCGCCTTTCGACGACGGCCATCAACTTGCTCATGAGCTACCACTGGCCGGGCAACGTGCGTGAACTGGAAAACTGCATAGAGCGCGCCGTACTCACCGCAAAGGACGAATGCGTGCACAGCTTCAACCTGCCGCCTTCGCTACAGACAAGCGTCACTTCGGGCAACGGCAGTTCTATCGTATTGACAGGAGCGCCCCTCGACGTAATGTTGCAGAATTACGAAAAGGAAATTCTGACGGAAGCCATCAAGCAGAACGACGGAAACCTCTCTGCTGCAGGCAGAAGCCTCGGTGTTTCGCCGCGCATGATGAACTACCGCATGAACAAGCTGGGAATCGCTTCCCACAAATAGCCTAGTTCACGAAAAACTAACGGCCTTGGAGCTTGCTGTCGACAAGTTCCTGGGCCATTTTCTTCATACCGGGGAAATCCCACTTTCCGCTCCCGAGTTTCGGGATTTCATCTACGCTGAATACAGAACCCGGCAGCATAAGGGGCGGAATTCCCGACTTGCGCAGGTTACGGGAAATTTCCTCGGTATCCAGGTTCCCCTTGACCAACAGCACGATTCGTTCGCCCTTCGAAGAATCCGGAACGGCCGTCACGGCAAATTCCTGATTGTCCAGGACCTTCGATTCGGCGATACGGAGTTCCACTGCAGTAAGCGAAATCATTTCGCCACCGAGTTTGGCAAAGCGACTGTAACGTCCGAGAATCTTCACAAAGCCATCCGGCGTTATCATGCACTTGTCACCTGTCTTGTACCAACGACGGCCGTCGATTTCAAGGATGACATTGTCCGTTTTTTCCTTGTCCTTCAGGTAACCCTTCATCACCTGCGGGCCGGTAACGACCAGCATGCCTTCGGCACCTTGCGGCAAGAACTCGTTTGTTTCGGGGTCAACAATCGCAGTCACTGTACCTGGAGGCGGAAGCCCGATGCTGGAGGGGTCGCAACACTTTTCCATGGTAAGGAAGTCGTCGAGCAAAACGTTCGGGGCATTGATGGTGGCAAGCGGAGTGAGTTCCGTACAGCCGTAGCCTTCGTAAATATCCTTGCCGAACTTGAGCTTGAAAGCCTCGCGCATTTCGGGGCGGAGCTTTTCGGCACCCGCAATAATGAAGCGCAGCGAATCCAAGCACATCGGGTGTACCCAGCGGTTGACAGCGATAGCGCGCAGGAACGTCGGCGTGCCCATCATGATTGTCGTCTTGTACTGTGCGCAAACGCGGGCAAGCGTCTTGATATCCGTCGGGTCTGGGCAAAGCACCATCGGCACGCCATCGAGAAGGGGCATGATGAAAGTCAGCGTAAACCCGAAGGAATGGAACAGCGGGAGCAGCGCCGTCATCACGTCGGTACGGCTGAGCTTTATGACATAGTCCCCCTGCTGTGCATTTGCAACGACATTCTTGTGCGTAAGTTCGACACCCTTGGGCGTACCCTCGGAACCCGAACTGAAAAGGATAACGGCATCGTCGCCAAGCCTTGCAGCAGTGAACCACAGCCTGCGAAGGAGCCCACCCGGGCACGCCATGATAACCGCAGTAGAAAGCACCTTGCTAATAGAGGAAATCTTGGCCTCTTCTTCATCCAGGTAGAGCATCTTGCATTTTTCTGCAATCTGCACGAAGGCGGGATTCTTGCCACACAGTTTATCGAAAAAGGCATGTGTCGTCACGACTGTATTCACGTCCGCCTTGGCGATGCACCCAAGGATAGTATCGACAGGGGCGGAATAGTTCAAGTTCACGCTCGTCTTGCCTGTCCCGAGAATGGAGATAATCCCGAGGGCAGCATCCCTGCTCGTGGGTATCATGAAGCCGACATTTTTTTCGTTCTTCGTAACGGAACGGATTACACACCCGAAATAACGGCAAAGGCGAATCATGCCATAACCGTTCACGTGGTTGCCCGCAGGGTCAATGAGAATCGGACGGAAGCGGCGCTTGCGCATCGCCTTGAACCAGAGCGGGACAATCGTTTCGGAATGGTCTATTGCGACATTCCATATGTCCGCGCCCAAGAAATGCAATTCTCGCCGGATGGTTTCCTGAGAAGAGTTCGCCGGCAAAACCTTGCCGTAGCCGACGCTTATCACGCGGTTAAAGGCCTGCGGGCGGTTCACGCATTCCGAAGCCTGGCTGTAGCGGCTCCCCCACAGCCCCTGAATATAGAACGGGACAATCGGAGCATTCGTGCCTTCGACGGCCTTCGAGTAATCTAGCGAGAACGCTGGCGTAAACGATTTTTTCGAGACTTCGCCCTCGGGGAAAATGACGACGGCCTCGCCCTTCAGAAGGGCATCGTGAATGCGCTGCATCGCAGGGGCCGGGTCACGGCGATTGATATTGATAAAGAACTTTCCGTGCGAGAACCAACGCTGGTACCAGTCGGCAAA
>JAGCGO010000100.1 GCA_017649565.1 Fibrobacter sp.
CCGTGAGCAACGACCGTCATGCTAGCAATCGGCATACGGTTCTTTACGTTGTTCGTAGCGCGGATGACGCGGCCCATTTCCACCATACCACGCACCATGGCGATGCGTTCCACAAGGGCTTCGTCCATGAGGGACTTATCCGCACTCGGGAATTCGCAGAGGTGCACGCTTACCGGAGCGTTGGCATCGACTTCGCGCACGAGAATCTGGTAGATTTCTTCGGCGAGGAGCGGGAGGAACGGAGCGAGGATCTTGGAGAAGTCCACGAGCACCTTGTACATGGTGGCGTAGGCGGCGTTCTTGTCGCCATCGTTTTCGCTCTTCCAGAAACGGCGGCGGCTGCGGCGCACGTACCAGTTCGTGAGGTCATCCACGGCGGCGATCACGGCGGGCACCACGTTGTACAGGCGGTAGGCCTTCATTTCGACTTCGACCTTGGCGGCCAAGTCCTGCAAGGTGGCAAGCATCCAGCGGTCGAGTTCGTTGTCGCTCTTGACTTCCTGACCCGGCTTCCAGTTGAGCTGGCCCTTGGCGGCGTCGGCATTGTGGTTAGACACAAAGAATGCCACGGCGTTCCAGAGCGGCAGCATCACCTGCTTCACGATACCCTTCACGCCTTCTTCGCTGAAGCGCAGGTCTTCGGCCTTGAGGGCGGCGGAGTTGATCATGAACAAGCGGATGGCGTCGGCACCGGTACGTTCGATCAAGTCGTTGGGGTCCGGGTAGTTGCGCTTGGACTTACTCATCTTGGAACCGTCTTCGGCCAAGATAATACCGTTCACAATAACGTTCTTGAAGGCCGGCTTCTGGAACAGAGCGTTAGAAAGCACGGTCAGCGTGTAGAACCAACCACGGGTCTGGTCCAGACCTTCGGCGATAAAGTCGGCCGGGAAGCTCGCTTCCACCAGTTCCTTGTTTTCGAACGGGTAGTGGCGGCTGGCATACGGCATGGAGCCGGATTCAAACCAGCAGTCGAACACTTCGGGCGTACGGCGGAATACCTTGCCATCCTTCTCGATGGTAAGCTTGTCCACGAAGTGCTTGTGCAAGTCGTCGAGCTTCACGCCGGTGAGTTGCTGGAGTTCTTCGATAGAACCCACGGCAATCATGTCGCCGTCGTCGGCAATCCACACCGGAATCGGCGTACCCCAGAAGCGGTTACGGGAAAGGTTCCAGTCGCGTGCGCCTTCGAGCCACTTGCCGAAGCGTCCGTTCTTGATGTGGTCCGGAACCCAGTTCACCGTCTGGTTGTTCTCGACCATCCATTCCTTCAAAGTCTTGGTCACGCCTTCCTTGCTCGTGACAGGGGCGTCGATCTTGAGGAACCACGTCTTGAGGGCGCGGTACAGCAGAGGCACGCCGGTACGCCAGCAGTGCGGGTAGCTATGCACGAAGGTCTCGTGCTTGAAAACGCGGCCCTGTTCCTTGAGGTAGGCGATAATGCTCTTGTCGGCTTCCTTCGCGCCGAGGCCCTTCCACATCGGGACCTTGTCCGTGAACTTGCCTTCGGTATCGAGCGGGTCGAACAGGCCAAGCCCGATGGAAGCACCGAGCTGGAAGTCCTCTTCACCGAAGCTCGGGGCGATATGCACCGCACCGGCACCGTCTTCGGTACTCACGAAGTCGGCCGGGTAAATCTTGTAACGCTTTTCGAGTTCTTCCTTGCTGGCGTAGGCGTCGCTCAGGTGGAACAGCGCCTCGTAGCTCAAACCCACGAGGTCGGAACCCTTGCAGGTATCCACGATGTTGGGGTTCTTGAAGTAGGCGGCGGTACGCGTAGCGGCACACCAGTACTTCTTGCCGTCCTGTTCAACCAGGTTATAGTCCATGTCCGGGCCAACCGCAATCGCGAAGTTGGAGGGCAGCGTCCACGGGGTCGTCGTCCACACGAGGATGCTTGTGTCCTTGAACTTCGCGTTATCGGAAATCAGCGGGAAGATCAGCGTGAGGGACGGGTCCTGACGGTCCTTATAGCCCTGGTTGGTTTCGAAGTTAGAAAGCGGGGTCGCGAGGGCCGGGCTGTACGGCTGGATGCGGTAGCCCTGGTAGATGAGTCCCTTGTCGAAGCACTGCTTGAACACCCACCACACGGATTCCATGAAGGTCTTGTCCATGGTCTTGTAGCCGGTGTCGAAGTCGACCCAGCGGCCCATGCGGCGCACGGTCTTCTTCCATTCGCTCGTGTACTTGAGCACCTTGCCGCGGCAAGTCTCGTTGAACTTGTCGACGCCGAGGTTCTGGATTTCGGCAACGCCAGCGAGGCCGAGTTCGTTCTGCACCAGGGATTCAATCGGGAGACCGTGGCAGTCCCAACCGAAACCGCGCGGAACCTTCTTGCCCTTCATGGTCCAGTAACGCGGAACGATGTCCTTGATGGTACCGGCCAGCAAGTGACCGTAGTGCGGCAGACCCGTCGCAAACGGAGGGCCGTCGTAGAAAGTGTACGGAGCAGTCGCCGGGCGGCTGTCGAGCGACTTCTTGAAACTGTCGTCCTTGTCCCACAGGGCGAGCACGCGCTCTTCGATCTGCGGGAAGGTCTCTTCTTTCTTTACTTCACGGAACATGTTTTTCCTCTTGGCCTTCGGCCATGCATTGGGCAATAAGCCATGAGTCATGAGCCTTTTCAAACTCATTGCTCAAAGCGGACAGCTCATAGCTTCATTAATTTTCGGGGGTAAAGATAGAAAAAGGCGGGCGGAACGGCAAAAAGACAGGGACACATAGCAACAACTATTCCAACTTGGAATAAGTTCTCCACAAAAACAATGCCGAAAACGTGGTCTTTTGCGTCCCAAACAGATATATTACTTACGAAACCTTAAACCAAGGGGACAACATGTCCAATGCAAAATCGAATTTCGGGCATATCATCCTGATTACACTATCTGCCGCAATCGGCGGCTTTCTCTTCGGCTTCGATTCCTCCGTCATCAACGGTGCGAACGGAGCCTTAAAAATTCACTTTAACGCGACGGACTACCAGCTCGCCTGGGCAGTATCCCTCGCCCTGATCGGCGCCGCGGTCGGCGCCTACTTTGCCGGACGCCTGGCAGACCAGTTCGGCCGTGTCCGCTGCATGCTCGCCGCATCGGCGCTGTTCCTAGTAAGTGCAATTGGTTCCGGTGTACCTTTCGGCATTCCTGACTTTATCATATGGCGCGTCATCGGCGGCGTGGGTATCGGTGTCGCCAGCATCATCGCCCCGATCTACATCGCAGAAACAGCACCGGCCCACCTGCGCGGCCGTCTCGGTTCCATGCAGCAGTTCGCCATCGTGATCGGTATCTTCGTGGCACTCCTTTCGAACTACCTGATCGTACGTATCTCGGGTTCTGCCAACAATACATGCATTGCCGGATTCAAGGCCTGGCAGATCATGTTCTGGGTCGAAATCATTCCGGCTGCCCTGTACGGCCTTGCCGCCATGCGTCTCCCGGAATCCCCCCGCTACCTCGTTTCCAAGGGTCGCCTCGAAGAGGCCAAGGAAGTCCTCGCCAAGATTGACTCCGAGGGCGTGGACAAGGAAATCGATGCCATCCATGAGACCTTCAAGAACGAAAAGCCCGCAAAGCTTGCCGACCTGCTCGAAATCGTCGGTGGCAAAAAACGCATCGCCCCGATCGTATGGGCTGGCCTCGGCCTTGCTATCTTGCAGCAGCTGGTGGGCATCAATGTCATCTTCTACTACGGCACGATGCTCTGGCAGAGCGTGGGCTTTGGCGAAAGCGACGCCTTCCTCACGAGCATGATCTCGAGCGCCATCAACCTGATCATGACCATCGCCGCCATCCTGCTTATCGACAGGATCGGCCGCAAGCCGCTACTCCTCATCGGTAGCGTCGGCATGGCAGTCACGCTGGGAACGCTCACCATATGCTTCCTGAGTGCAAATCCCGACGGAAGCCTCCCCAGCGCCGCTGGCGTCATCGCGCTCATCGCCGCGAACCTCTACATTACGTTCTTCGCGGCATCTTGGGGTCCGGTCATGTGGGTGATGTTGGGCGAAATGTTCAACAACCGCATCCGCGCCGTGGCCATCGCCATCTGCGGCCTTGCCCAGTGGGGCGCAAACTTCATCGTGACCTGGAGCTTCCCGGTGCTTACCGGCAAGGACGGCATCGGAGTCGGCCCCACCTACCTGATTTACACCTTCTTCGCCGCGTTCAGTATATTCTTCGTCGCGAAGTTCATCAAGGAAACCAAGGGCAAAGAGCTCGAAGAAATGTAATCCTCCCCCCACAAAAAAAGGAACGTCCCATCTTTTGGGGCGTTCTTTTTTTTAATAACAGAAAATTTTCGGCACCGCCGGGCAAGCCAGCAGCGCATCGGCAATTACTTTGCCCTAAGGTCGGCGATTTCCTGTTCCAGCTTCTTGTTGTAGCCGTCCTGCATGGCGCAGGCGTTTTTCAGGCTGTCGATTTCTCCGGCCTGTTCGCCCACCTTGGCCTTCAATTCTTCGCACTCGGCGGCAAGGGTCTGCTCGGCTTCGATGTGCTTCTTGAGTTGGCCCATCAGGTCTTCGCTGGCGGCACGGGACTGTTCGGCAACGCCTTCCGCATTCTTGATGGCGGTGTCATCGGCATTCTTCTGCACTTTCTTCTGCACTTCCCTAGCCGCGAGGAACGCGACACAGGCACCAACGGCGACACCGGCAAAAAAACTTTCAGGTTTCATCTTTTACCTCGCTTTTTCAGGTTCTTTTTGAACAATATAAACAAAAAAAGCGAAAAAAGCCACTATTGCAACAAAAGTGCGGCGCCATCCACACCCAAAACGGTCAGACAGGCCACAATGGCCACCACGACCAAGCCACGCCCGAACAAGCTTGCGACCACGGCCGTCACCAGGGCTGCGACACCGGCCACCCTACTGTCAGTCGCGTAGAAGATAGCAGGTACCGTCATGGCACTCAAAACGGTGTAGGGCACGTAATTCAGGAAGGACTTCCAGAAACGGCTTTCCAGCTCGCCCTTGAGCAAAATAAACGGCACCGTACGCAGCAGATACGTAACGCCGGCCATCACGAGCAGGTATTCGAAATACGTCTTCAGGTCCATCAGCGGGCCTCCTGCGGCGACTTCTTGGCCGGGGCATCGTCTATGGGGAACAGCGCGGCACACACAAGCGAAGCCACCACGGCGCAGATGATAATGGCAAACCCCGCACCCACTTCACTGAGCACAGGAACAAACTTGAACGCAAAGCTGAGCGCGACCGCAATCAGTACGGCAATAAGTGTAGGACGGTGCATCTTCATCGCAGGCACCACGATGGCGATAAACATGCCGTACAGGGCGACACCCAAGGCGTTCACTACCATGTCGGGCAAGATCTGTCCGCAGACAGCGCCCGTAAGCGTTCCGCCGCTCCAGCCCAAGTAGGGCAGCACCATGAGCCCCAGGAAATACTTCGCAGTGACCTTCTCGCGCTGCGACATGGCAAGCGCGTAAATTTCGTCCGTAATCCCCGTACTCAAGAGAATGCGCTTGAACGTCCCGAAACTGGGAGCCACCTTCTGCGAAAGCGAAATGGCCATCAGCGAATAGCGCAGGTTGATGAACAGGCTCGCCACCGCCATCTCGATAAGCGTACCCGTCGCGGACGCCATGATGTTGAGCCCGGCAAACTGCCCCGCCGAAGTCAGGTTCGTCATGGAAATGAGCGTCGCCAGGACCCACGAGTGCAAGAGCGAACCCGCATTGATGCCAAAGGCGAAGGACACCGCAAAATACCCGATTCCGATAGGCAGCCCGTCTTTTACACCTTTTGAAAAATTCATGGCCCAAATATAGTAAAAAACTATTAGAAAGCTATGCAAATATGCAAATAAGTGCAATGCCGAAGCAAGTCCAAAACCGCATAAAAAAAAGGGCCCGCCCGGAGGCGGAACCCTTTAATTTCTTTTTTTTAGAAGGATTAGCGGATCGTGACGCGAGCAGCCTTGACTTCGCTTCCGCGAACAACGCGGACCACGTAGTTACCCTTACCCAGCTTTTCGAGGGAAACGGTATTGGCGCCAGCGTTCATAGAGGAGGAGATGTTCTCGACAACATGACCCATCATGTCGAACACCTGGACACGGACTGCGCCGGACTTGTCGAGGTTGACAGAGAGGTTGCTGCCCTGGACACCGAGCCTGATGGTGCTGGAAACGAGGCGAGTACCCTTGAGGGCAACGGTCGAATTCACGCACTTCAGATCGTCAACATAGAGGTAGTTGAGTTCCGGCTGGTATTCGGGAACGCCCTTAGCACCGATAACTTCCCAGGCCATCTTCCTGACGGCACCCCAGTTGAGTTCCTTCGGATCGGTCGTCCAGGACGGCTGCTTGATCAAGTTCTTCTCGATAACAACTTCCGTCCAGACAGAGGAAGAATCCTGCTTGCGCTGATGATAGGCGTAATCGGTCACGGAGCCGTCCTGCACCTTGAAGGTGTGCTTGGAACCCTTGTAGCGGTAGCTGATCGCATTGCAAGCGCTCAGGTCAACACCCAGCGAGGTATCGGCGTTCAGGTTGATGCCGAGGGCCACGAACGGAGCTTCCGCATAGGTGCCCTGGTTCCATTCAATACCCTTCAGGCCGACAAAGCCAGCGGTACCGTTGGTTGCATCTTCCGTACCCGGGAACACAACGACGTAGCCCGGAAGAGCCGGATCATAGACGTTAGAAATCTTGGAGAGACCACCCGGAACGCTGTCATTGTAAGCATACCATGTACCGGTCGTATTCAGGACTTCATCAACATCTTCGACGTCGTCGATATCAACAACAGTCACAATCTGAGTAGTCGTATTGGTGCCGCTGGAGGAGTTAGCAACAACAGGACCACCCGAAGAAGAGGAGCCAGCATTAGGAGAAGAAGTCGGGGCAGCAGAAGAAGAGCTAGCTTCGACAGCCAGAGTAGAAATGGCCTTGATGGAAACGCCGTCGCAGCGGACGTCGTCCACAAAGAGGTAGTCATACTTCGGCTGGTTTTGAGCATCGGGCACATCCAGAGCACCCTTGATGAACCAACCAAAACGGTTGACCTTGTCCATACCGGTCTTCAGGTTGAAGTGCTTGTCGTTGTCACCCCAGTCTTCCTGCTTGAACTGATCCCAGGAGAGTTCGACTTCCTTCCATTCGTCCGTGGCATCCTTTTCCACATAGTGGAAGTTCCAGTTGGTCACGAGAGAAGTTTCGACGCGGAACTGGTGACGGGCACCCTTGTACTTGTAGCTGATAGCATTGCAAGCGCCAAGATCGATATTCGTCGTATCCTTCGTCAGGTTCAAACCGAGAGCAACATACGGAGCGTATTCATAGGTACCCTGGGCAAGCTTGATGCCCTTGAGGCCGACCATGTACTTGGAGGTGTTCTTGCCACCGTCGCTCGGCATCAGCACGTCGTAGACGGTCTTGCCGAAGTCGTTTTCCCAAGTGCCGTTCGTGATGGAGGACTTACCAACACCATTCGTGCCATCTTCAGTAGCATCCGTGAAGGCAGACCAGAATCCACCAGAATAAGCATAACGGTCACCATCTTCCATATCGTCGATGATATCCGTCATTACGCCATCGGCAACACCTTCAGAGTAGCCGCTCTTGGAAGATGCGTTACCATTCTGGAGGCCGCAATCCTTATAGGACACATTGGAGTTCATCCAGCCCTTGACCATGTTACCGGAAGTGGAATAGGTAAGGCCGTTATCAATATTCAGTTTGGTGAACGCGGCAGAGCCTTCCGGCACGGCGGAAGCGGACCAGTTCGCCCAAGAAATCTTGTTCTGGTTCATCCAGTTGATCCAAGCTTCGCTTGCACCCTGGTTGGCACCGCCATTACCATCGGCAGAAACGGTACCCCATTCAGTTGCGAACACGGGAACACCCTTATTCATGGCAGCCGAGGCAGCACCGTCATAGCCACCACCGACCTGATGGGTAGCGGCATAGAAGTGAAGCGTACAACCGTAGTTGTTGTCGCTGATGCCAGCGTTAGCGCAAGCATCCGGCTGGCTGGACCACTGCGGGCTACCCACGAGAATGAGGTTGTCGGAATACTTACGGATCACCGGAATCACGGCGTCGGCATGGGACTTCACAGTACCCATATCACCGGTCGGTTCGTTCCAGATTTCGAAAATCACGTTGTTGTAGGAACCATATTCCCTGGCAGCAATTTCGAAGAATTCCTTAGCCTTGTCAGTATAGCCCGTGGAGCTTTCGATGTGCCAGTCAATAATGACGTAGATGTCATTGTCAATAGCGGCATTGACGACGTTCTTGAGCATGGCAAGCTGGAGGTCCTTACCGCCAGTCGCATAACCACGACCCTTGTCGAAATCGTTGCTCACGCCCATGGCAAAGCGAATCACTTCGATCTTCATGTCCTTGACCATGAGGTTGACAGCCGGTTCACTATAGAACGTAGTCGAGCTGTCTGCGCCCGAGCTCCAGAAGAGGCTCATGCCCTTCACCTGGACTGCAGTGTTAGCATAGTCCGGGCAAGAGCCAACGAGTTTGCCACCGCTAGCCTTGAGCTCACCATAGGTGCTCACAGGGCCGATTCGGCTTGCACTAATAGCCATCGCGGAGACAGCGGCAAGCATAGTCGTTAATAAAATTTTCTTCATAACATCCTTTCCTTCTAAAAAAGTGGATTCACCTATCCCAACCTAAAAATAGATATTATTTGCAAATCTTCCTTGTAATTTATTTTGATACATTTCAACGGGTTACGAGTAAATTGCCCAAAAGAGTTCAAAAACAGGGAAAACCCGTTTTTTTTAACAATTTATCACCCAAAATCCGTGATTTGGGTCACCGGAGCTCTGTGAGCGCAAGCATAAGAAAAAAACATTTTACACGCAAGACGTTTCGACCAACGTCCTAAATCTGGCGAACATACGAAAAAACTCCGCCAAAGCGGAGTTTTCCAAACGCTTGAAAAGACGAAACAACGATTAGTTTTCGTTGTTGTGCATTTCGATCTGTTCGCGGTCCATCGTGTGCTGCAAGTATTCCTTGAAGTCACGGTCGATGTTCACGCCGTCGAAGTCAATGTCGTCGTTTTCCAACACGAACACGGCGCTCGGGTTATCGAGCCAGCCGACCACGTCCACGCCTTCCAATTTCATGGACTTGTCGCCCGCGGCCTGCGCAACGTATTCGATCTTAGACTTTTCAACCCAACCCTGGCCACAGTTGCCTTTCACCAGAACATCAGTATCAGCTTCCTTCACGATGGTCAGTTCATCATTGAAGCCTGCAGTACAGACTACGGATCCACCACCCTTTTCTTTGGTGAGGTCGACGTCGCCAATCTTGGATTTAACCTTCTTAGCTGCGAAAGAGTTGGCAACCAAGAGGGCAAGAGCAATAAACAACACCTTTTTCATAACTTTCCTCAGTTTCATGAAAACATTCAACAATGCTATACGAATATACCTTTTATTTTTCGTTTCGGTTGTTTTTCTTTTAAATTTTTACTTAATGAAGAAGATTTTTTTTGTTTCAACTATTATTTTGGTCATTTTAGCGATTTTTGCTTGTTTTCAAGCAAAAAAGCGGCTAAATGCCGTCTCCGGCAACGAAAATATAGTCCTTTTGGAAATACCAAAAGGCAGTTCGCCCGCCAAAGTATCACAAATTTTACATAAAAATGGCATCTGGACCGACGATTTGGCCTTCCAGTTGTGGTGCAGGTTGTATAAACCCAACCTAAAAGCGGGCTGGTACGAGATTCCCGCAAAAAGTTCCCTCGACGCCATCATCGCGCTATTCGAAAGCGGCAAAAACGCCGTCAAGAGGGTGACCATCCCCGAAGGCCGCGCCTCCTGGGAAATACCGTCGTACTTGATGAAATCGTTCCCGGACCTCGATACGAACCGCTGGAACGCATTGATCCACGACCCGAAGTTCACCCAGTCGCTCGGAGTCAGCGCAAAATCGCTCGAAGGCTACCTGCTGCCCGACACCTACCCCTTCGCCGTCGATGCCGACGAGGAAGCCATCATCAAGCAAATGGTCGCAGCAAATCTCAAGCTGCGCGAACAGTACAAGGACATGGAAGGCACGATGTGGGACACCCTCGGCAGTTGGCACAAAGTGCTTACACTGGCAAGCGTGGTCGAAGAAGAAACCGGCAAGACAGACGAGCGTCCGCTCATCGCGGGAGTTTTCCACAACAGGCTCCGCATCGGCATGCCCCTTGGAGCCGACCCGACTGTCCGGTTCATTTTCAAGAACCTCACGGGCCCCATCTACAAGAGCCAGCTGAACAGCAACAGTCCCTACAATACTCGCAAGTTCAAAGGACTCATGCCCGGTCCCATTTCAAACCCGGGACGCAAGGCTATCGAGGCAACGCTCATGCCCGCAAAGACCGATGCGCTTTACTTTGTCGCAAAGGACGACGGATCGGGCACGCACTTCTTCAGCAGCAACCTGAAAGACCACAACAAGTACAAGGACATCGCCGCAAAGAACCGCGGGGAATAGTTAGTTACTTGTCATTATTAAAATAGGTTGTAATTTCCGATACGGACAAAGTACTTGTAGTCTTCAAACTTGTTCAAATCGCCGGCCGTATCGAAGTCTACGGTCCGCGACATGCCGAGAAGGACATTGATGGACCTGTATGTCAACCGGAATGTCGGCTCCAGCACGACCTTGTTGTCGCCCAGGGCAACCGACGGATTGCTTTCAAAGTCCCGGACATAGGCGCCAAACAGCCACAGCCCGCTCCCCTTATGATGCAGGGCAGCACTCATGCGCAGCAAGCCGTAATGGTGTGACGCAAGCGTTGCATTGTACCATTCCGTACTGTTCCACGGAGTCGCCTCGGGATGAAGCCTGTAGCAGTTGCTCAGCACAGCGTAGTCGAAATCCTTCGGGTACACGTAACCGAAACCTTCCTCGTGATACTGTTCGAATCCGCCCGCAACACCGAAGATGAACGTCGCGAATTTCCTGGGAGATACCGCATAGTAGGCGTCAAGTTCGCCCTTCCAGTAGATAGGGATCAAGTCGGCACGGCCCAGTTCAAATCCGATGGACTGCAACCCCAGGTCCGCATTCAGGGCGTAACCTTCCGTAGCGAACCACTTGTCGCGCTTTCCGGAAAGGTACTCGTAATGCAGGCTAGGAGAAACAGGATACGTATTGAAGAAACGCTCATAGTAAGCAAGCGTATCCATCTCGAATTCCCTGTTGCCAAACATAAAGCCCAGAGATATATTCTGCGCCGCACTCAGCGAGTACGTTGCCCGAGCCGAAAGGTCGCTCCGCCGTTCCGAATATATGCGGTCCTCGTGCGGGAGTTCATCATTGAAGGACTTGAGCGGGTGAACCTTCTGCCACTCATAGGCAAACGCAATGCTCCAGTTCCTATTCCATAGCCGGTCAATGTTAAACCGCGGACGCAGGCCGTAGCCGGCCGCTCCCCAGAAGCCGCCGACATTCAAGTCAAACTCCATCTGGTCGACAAAGCGTACCCCCACCTCGGCATAGGCGTTTGGGCCAAAAGCATTGGAACCGAAACCACCCACGGCAACGTCGAACACGGGAGAAGATCTCGCCCCGATAACAAGATCGCCGTTCGGCTGCATGTCAAAGGAAAGCGAGTCATAGACAGGATTCCGCATGAGGGCGTAAGCGAACCGGCGCGGGGCCACCATGCCCGTATCGCTTTCTTCCCAATACGATTTCGCGACAACGTGCTTTTCTGCAGACAAACTATCGAACGTGGGATTATAGCGGAACCACGGGTAGACTTCGACCTTTGTCGTCTCGTAGTCCATTTTCCTGTCCTGAGGGAACGGCAAGGCACCCATGCGTTTTTCCATGGCAGAAAAACCCGCCTGGATAAGAGCGTTATGGTTGTAATCCGCAATCGAATGCGCACGCACAATCAATCCCGGACGGTTGTTCAATCCTTCGGCGGCATACCGTTTCAGAGCGCGCTGCCACGGATTGCCGGTTTCTTCGGCGCGGACAGGATCGGCAATAACGATCATGGCGAACTCGTCCGGAGAATCTTCGGCAGGCAGGGCCAAGTACGGACACACCTCGCCTGACCCGGCATTACCTGGCAGGGGAAGAGTGTTCATGACATCTTCGACCGTATTACCCACCGACCCGTCGCAACCCAACACGGAAAAAGCGACCTTGGGCTTGATAGACTGGCGGTACAAACTTTCCTGGAAACGAAGACGAGCAAGGGAACGCTCCACTCCCGCCGTATCCAGGATCAGCGGCTTGGGCAAGCGGTTCGGGACACCGGAGGAGTCCTGCCGCAGCGCAAAACGATACCTTAAGCTAGACACCCCGTCCAAGGAAATGGGCCATTCGAAAGGGTCTATTTCCGACTTGGCTGCGATATTGTCACGACCGATGTAGGGTTTGAGATCTTCTTCCAGGAAAAGCCTCTGCATATCGTCAAGAGACATTCCCCTGGACCACATGAACCCGACCCAGGCACCCCATGACGTACCCACGACAGAATCGACCGGGATATGGTATTCCTCGATGGCGTAAAGCACACCCAGGTAGAACCAGGGAGAATCCTCGCCACCGCTCAGGTAAAGTACCGATTTCAGGTTCTTCGGAGGCGGGGCCACATTCGCAGTCGTAGCAGCCGGGGTCGCTACCGTAGAATCAAAAATCGGCAAGGAGTCGGTCCTGATGACCGTATCAACCTTCGCGACAGAGTCAGTCACCTTTGCTGAATCGGCCTTCTCGACAGAAACGCTCGCTTTTGCAGAATCGACTTTTTCAACAGAGTTGGCCACCTTCGCAGAATCAACAACCGCAGGCTCGCCCGCCCCGAAGGCAAGCGAAGCCACCGAAACAGCCAGCACGCATAAATTACGGGCTAGACCATTCCCAAACAAATTAACCAAGGCGAGCCGGATTGGAAACATATTTCCCCGCATCTTCACGATTCACATAACCCGTACGCACAAGCTCGGCCAGGCAGTCTTCCATCAACAGCATGCCTTCCGAAGCCGACGATGCGATAATCGAGGGCAGCTTGAAATGTTCGCCATTGCGGATATGGGTTGCCACATTCTGCGTATTGTACAGCACTTCCCAGGCAGGAACAATGCCCTTCTCGTCGGCAGTGGGCAAAAGACGCTGCACCACGACCGCCTTGAGCACGGCGGCAAGCATCGTACGCACGAGTGCGCGCATTTCGGGAGCCGAGGCGGAAAGCAGGGCCTCGAGCACGCCGACCGAGTTACCCGCAGTCACGTTCACCACGACTAACGAGCCCGCGTCAGCAGCCGCAAGCATCGGGAGCAAGTTCTCGCGTTCAAAGTCACCCATCCAGAAAAGGTCCGTTCCGCTGCGAAGCGCCTGATCCATCCTCGCCTCTATCTTTGCGGTAGAATCCTTCAGGACAAGGCTTTCTCCCGTATTGATGCGGAGTTCTTCCTTGCCAACGAAACTCGCACGCAACATCCGGCTGGAGCACAGCGTTCCTACGTAGGCCGAAGCCGTTGTCGTCTTGCCGCTGCACGCCGGGCCGCCGAACACGACAAGCCCCGAGCTGAACCCGAGCAGGTTGTTCATGTTCTCCGTAATGCCCAGCGCCGAAAAGTCGGGACACTGTTCAAGAATCGGACGGAACACGGCGGCAAGGCCGCGCGCCTCGCGGAAATAGCGGACACGCCAATGGGTATTCACCCACGGGCCACCCACCATGGAACCGCTTTCGGTTTCCAGGCCGCCCAAAAATTCGACAATGGAACCCGGTTCGACAACCGGAGCGTCGGGAATCGTGCACACACGGCCAGCCAGGCGCACTGCGGGCGAAAGGCCTTCCGACACGATAACTTCGCTTGCGCCAATGTTCAAGGCATAGTCCAAAAGAGCTTCTATTTCTGTAGCCATAGTGCACCTCGTCATTTAGCCGGGCGGTAGGACGCGAAGCGCCTGTTGTCGTAAGCGCGCTTCCAAGCCTCAAATCCGTCGATATAACCGGACTCCACGCATTTCTGCAAGGAATCGTCCAAAGTAATGCCCTGGTCATGCTGACTGCTGATGGCCGCCGCAATCTGGGAAAAGTCATTCTTGCGAATCATGTTCGCAACCGTAGACGTAACCTTCATCGCCTCGCACGCGAGGATGAGCCCCTGGTTCTGCACGACAGGCACGAGCTGCTGCACGATGACGCCCTTGAGCTGTTCGGCAAGCGTATAGGCGAAGTTCGTCCGCGACGCTTCCGGCACCGATGCCAGCAGGCGCGAGAGCAGCGCATGGATGTTGTTGCCCGCCGTCACGGCGAACACGAGAGCGCCGGCATTGGAAGCCTGCAACAGGAGCGAAAGTTCATCCATGTTTTCAAGATGGTCAAACAAGATGACGTCGGCGCCATTCTTCACGGCAAGCTCGATACCCTCGACGCCCGAATGCACATGCAAGCCGACCTCGCGCTGGGCCACAGCACCCGCCGTATTGCGGATAAGGCGTTCGATAGGTTTCTCGACCGTCTGGATATAGGTCTCGCGGTTCCGCATGATCGTCTCGGCATACGTAAGCATCGTAGTCGTGCGACCGCTGAAAGAGGGACCCGCAATCAGGACAAGGCCACTCGTAAGCTCGGCAAAGCTTTCGCAGAACGGCGGCAAGTAGAGACTTTCGAGCGACGCCGATTCCGCCTGGATAATGCGGATAGATGCGCTCGGGACGCCTTCGAACCAGGTCACCGAGAGGCGGATACGCCCGACACCCGGCACACCGGCCGTCTTGCTAAAGTTTTCACCCTGAGAAATCTTGTAGCCATCATCGAAGCAGTCACCCACCTCGTCAAGGCGCCTCGAAAGTTCGTCGACGCTCATGACATCCTCGGTCACGGGGACAATGTTGCCCGACTGGCGCATAGCCACCTGGCGGTCCGGATAAAGATAGATGTCCGTCGCATTGAACTTGCGCGCAAACGCAATCATCTCGGAAAGCGGAGTCGTGGGAGCGAGCGTCTCGGGAGCCTGAACTGGGGCGCCCTCGCCACTTTCTACGGCAAAGCGTTCGGGCAGTGCGCTGGCAGTCTCCTCGCCCGCAGCAGGGGCCTGGGCAGCAGGAGCGGCAGGAGCCTCGGGTTCGTCTTCCTGCATCGTCGGCTTGAATTCAGCAAGCTGCGTGGATTCGAGGCCGGCAACCGCCTCGACCTCGTTGGCCGAGATAGATGACTTGCCGTAAATGTCGTTGCCCTCGATTTGGAGGCCGCCATCATTCGAGGCGGGTGCGGGCTCCTTCGGAGCCTCCGCCTTCGCCGCAGGCTTGGCGGCCGGCCTCGCCTGCTCCTTCGCCTTCGCGGCATCCTTTTCCTTTGCCGCGGCAATGGCCGCCGCATTCGCTGCGGCAGTACTCTCGGCCTGCGCATTCTTGGCCTCGAGGTCGCGGACATACGCCAATACCTTCTGGTAGACAGCCGGCTTCAAGAGCCCCGCCTCGACAAGCACCTGCCCGATATCCTTGGAGCCGGACACTTTGTCGCTGTAAGCGTTTACCTGATCCTCGGTCACAAGCTTATTGTAGACCAGGACCTTTGCCATGTACTGATTTCTCATAAGAAATCCCTCCGGCTAAACCACCAGCTGGCCACCCCGAGGAACACGCACACGTAACCCAGCGCATACAGGGAATTCCACAGCAGATAAAGGTCCGGCAGGGCAAGCCCGTGGACCACGTAAGAAGAAACATTGTAGCGGTAAAGCCCCGGGAAAACGGCATGCAGGACCACGGCGACTTTCTCGAGAACCGCAGTCGACGCATTCCCCATTTCCCCCATGCGGCTAGCGAAACGCACCTGTTCCAAAAGTTCGTCGCTCAAGTGTCCGGCAAGGTACACGCCAAGCGTAAACAGGGCGCTAAGCACCGTACTGCTGAAACTGCTGAACAGGAGCGCAACGGCGATGACAATCGCCATCTCGCAGAATATCAAATAAATAGCCGTTAAAAGGTAAAGGGTCGGCTCCGCGCTCGTCATGAACAGGATGGCGTAGTAGACCACCGTAAGCAGGGCCAGGTGGACAGCCACCACGGCAAGCAGGCCAAAGTACTTGCCTATGACAAACGAGGCTCGGCTGATGGGCTTCGAAAGGAGCGTGAGCACCGTCCGCCGCTGTATTTCCTTCTGCACAAGGCTAATCCCCACGAAGATGGAAATCAAAAGGCAGGAAAGGTTCATCACGGTAAGCGTGGTGGACTTGATCACGTAGGCGCGGTCAAACACGGACCATTCACCCAGCACAATACTGAACAGGGCAAGGCCGATAGCCAGCAAGACAATGTTATAAAGGATCTTGTCGCGGATAGATTCGCGGAACGTATTGAGGGCGATAATGCCTATATGCTTAAGCGTCTGCACGGGCAATTTCCTCCGTCAAAATATCTTCCAGGCTCGGCCGCTTGTGGTCCATCTTCTCGACGGCAATCCCGTTCGAAAGGCAGAAGGACAAGAGGCGGTCACGGGCCGCATCGTCAACGCACACCCACTCCTGCGGGTGCCCTGTCGGGGAGACTCCCTCGGGGAGGTCGTTCTGGAGTATCGCAGAGCGCGTGCGCACGTGATACTCCACCCCGCATGATTCCGTAATCTCGTCGACGCTGCCCTCGCGGACAATTTTCCCGTCGACAATCATCGCCACGCGGTGGCTGATAGATTCCACGTCACTGAGCAAGTGGCTGGAATAGAAAATCGTGACCCCGTCGCGGTTGAGTTCCTGGATGGCCTCGCGCACGTCGCGGCGGCCCATCGGATCAAGCCCGCTCATCGGTTCGTCCAGAATCAAGAGCTTCGGCTTGGCAAGGACGGCCTGGGCAATGCCCACGCGCTGCATCATCCCCTTGGAATACGAACGCAGGCGCCTGTCGATCCAGTCCTTGTCGGCATGCAAAAGCTCCAGAGCCCAGTGGATACGGGAATCCAGCAGAGCCCCGTCGAGTCCCACGAGACGTCCGTAGAACTTGAGCAGTTCACGTCCGGTCAAATAGTCGTAAAAGTAGGGCTGTTCCGGAGAATAGCCGATAAAGCGGCGGCTCTTCACGTCGCGCGGCGAAATCCCGTTCACCAGCACCTTGCCCGAATCAAAATTCAAAAGTCCGGTCAGCACCTTGATGGTCGTCGACTTGCCCGCCCCGTTAGGGCCGATAAAACCGTACACCTGCCCCGCTTCCACATTGAAGCTCACGTCCTTGAGCGCAAGCTTCGGCTTCATCAGAAAGCCGCTGCGGTACGTCTTGTGCAGATGCTCAATCTGTATCATGAAATCTCCCATACTCACCTTCACCTATGCCTTGTCCTCGGACTCGGCACTAGAATCGCTCCCCTGGAACGCGCGTTCCTCGGCTTCCTGGATCTGACGCTTCCTGCGGTCAGCAATGCGCTTCTTGTTCAAGACGAAATAGATTGCCGCACCCACCACGTAGAATGCGATACCCGAATAGAAAATGGGATTGATGGAGGTTCCCTCCAGTCCCGGAAAGACGTTAAGAATCAAGCTGTGGCCAAAAAGGCTCAGAAGAACGAGCACAAAACCAAGCGCCCGGAGCACGTAAGTCACGATGACCAGTTTTTGCATAGACATACCTCAAAAACGCACCTTTCGGGTGCATCTTCTTTGTTATGAAAAATACACAATTATTAGCCTGAAAGATGAAGAATAAAAGAAAAATGCCGGAAAATAGGCAAAACAGACCGCAACGCGGTCTGTTCCGATGAAATGACGGACAAGCTAGGCCAACTGTAGAAGCACTATGGCAAGCACCTGACCGCTCAGGATACGCAGCAGCATGGTGAGCGGGTACACCGAAGCGTAGCCGATGTTCACCGCCTCGCTGTCCGCCTGGCCGTTCGCGAAGGCAAGCGCGGGAGGGTCCGTAGTGGCACCGGCAAGCACGCCGCACAGCGAAAGGTAGTTGACCTTGAAAACCAGGTGGCCGACAGCCGCCATAATGGCGAGTGGCAAGAAGGTAATGAGCGCGGCCAAAGCCATGTAGTGGAGCCCATCACCGTTCAGCAGCACATCGAAGAACTTGATACCCGCATTCAGGCCCACACAGCTCAGGAAGAGCGTAAGCCCGAATTCACGGAGCATCAGGTTCGCGCTGTTCGCCATGAAGAAGTTGAGCGGGCCAATCTTGCGTTTACGGCTAAGCAGGATAGCAACAATGAGCGGGCCACCGGCGAGCCCCAGCTTGAGCGGGGTCGGCATGCCGGGAATCGCTATGGGGATGCTTCCGGCAACAACTCCGAGGAAAATCCCGAGAAAGGCCGGGAGAATTTCGGGATGGTCAAGTGCCGTAAGCGAGTTGCCCAGTTCCTTCGCCGCGGCCTCGATCCCTTCGGCCGTACCGACAAGCCTTAACTTGTCTGCAAACTTGATGCGCAAATCCAGGCGACCCGTGAACTTGAACCCGCTGCGGACCACGCGGCTCACGTTCACGCCGTAGCGTTCCGCAAGGGCGAGCGAGCCGATTGTCCGGCCAAGAACCTTCTTGTTTGTCACGAGGATGGTCTTGACCTGGATGGGTGCGCCGTCCGACGCCAGCTTCGTAATCGGCGTTTCAAGCCGCTTGCCAATGATTTTTTCCATCATGGCGACCGCATCGGGCATGCCCACGATATGCACCTTGTCGCCCTCTTCTATAACCGTCTTCCCGTTCGGGGTAAAAATATCGTTCCCGCGCATAAGACGCGTGATGACCACCCCGCTCGAAACCAGGTCCGGGATTTCCTTGAGCTGGATTCCGTACAGGTTCCTGTTCTCGACCATGAGACTGCACGACTCGATTTCACGCGTGTTGGCCGCGATATCGGCGGCGTAATCCTTTGCGGCCTGGGCCGGGTTTTGCCGGAACACAACGCGGGCCAAGATCATCACGAGGATAATTCCAATGACACCGAAAGGATATGCAACAGCGTACCCGATACCCGTCAACGACGCGTCCACCCCGGCCGCGGCAAAGGCTGAATTTGCGGCACCCAAAGAAGGCGTATTTGTGACAGCGCCGCAAAGCATACCGACGAGCACGGGTACGTTGTTATGCATATCTGTAAAGAAGTAAAGGCAAAGCGTCACGACAATACCCAGCAGCACCACGCCTGTCGAAAGGACGTTGAGCACCAGCCCGTGACGGCGGATAGAATCCATGAATCCCGGTCCCACCTGCATGCCGATCGTGTAGACGAAAAGAATCAAGCCGAATTCCTGGACGAAATGTAGCACGTCGTGCTCGACACGCAAGCCCAGGTGTCCGAACAGAATACCCACGAAAAGCGCTCCCGCACCGCCAAGGCTGATTCCCTTGACCTTGATTTTGCCCAACATCAGGCCGATTGCCGCGGTGAGCGCGATCGCGACAACTTGTTGCCCTACCGAGGGCTTGGTAAATAAGTCGATAAGCCAGGTCATAGGTTAGATAAGAGACGAGAGACGAGAGATGAGAAAGATTCGAGGGAAAAAATCCTTAGTCCATCATCTGATGTCTTCAGGGTTAAGGGTTGGGGTTCACTTCTTAGAATGAATGTAGTTATTTTTCCTTCAGGCAGCGCACCGAAGCGAAAATGTTCTTGTTGAAGTGCTCGTAAGCAACGCTAGAATCCGTAACGCGCACCAGGTAGGCCCTGGAATCGTCGTAAGCACCGGCGGTCCAGAAACTCGCGCTCGCCCCCTTGTCGGCAAACTTGCCGTCGTAATACTTGAAACCAGCGAACTGCACATTGAACACGTCGGGCTTCTTGAGATCCTCCACATCAGCCGTACCGAAGGCGTCCTTGAAATCCTGACGCGTCGGCAAGCGCCACCCGATCGGGCAGACAGAACTCAATGCAGCCTCCCAAGTATAGAGGCGCCCCGTGCTCACGCAATTGTCGTGATTGTTGTCGTAGCAGGTGCTGGAGTCCGGACTGTACACCGCCAGGTTCTCCGCCATCCAGACCTTGTCGCCAATATCAAGAACGGCGTAGGTTTTCTCGGGACAGGCAAGGCTGTGCTTTTCGGCGTCGTAGGTGCAGTCGCGGTTATCCTGGCAAGCAATCATGGCGAATGCGGTGCAGGCGATGGCTATTGTGACGATCTTGTTTTCCATAATGTACTCCTCATATTTTTGCCGCACTAGGCGGACCTTTTTTGTTTTCCGCGCACAAAGATAGAAGAGCCGATTCATATTGTCTAATAGATTATTTGTATCTAATTAATCACTTTTCGTTATGGATTAGGAACTCAATGCTCCAAGTTCGAGGCGTGGGACGCGAGGAAGTAGCAGCAGTGAGCAATGAGCAGTGAAGGATGCGGAATGCGAAAGGAGATGCCCGGTCAAGCCGGGCATGACAACCACTAACCACTGTTTACTGCCTACTTCCTACAGCCCCTAGATCCTAGCCCCTAGTCTCTTTTTTTGTTCCAAGCGACATAGATTCTTCTGGAAGGCTCAAAAGCGAGTAAGACGAGGCGTCACCGGCCGTAGCGTACTAAGCGTACGTGAGGCCGGGGACAACGAAGTATTACGAAGCTTTTCAGCCTTTCACGTGGATGGCGGCGGCGAATTCTTTTAACAACGCCGGATCTTCGACCTTTTCCCAGAGCGTCCCGGTCACGATGATGTTCGCGCCGGCAGCCACACGGATAGCCGCGGTCTGCGGGTCCTTGATGCCGCCGCCGGTAATAATTGTCATCTCGGTCGCCTTGCGGGTATAGGCGATGTGCTCCACGGGTACCGGTTCTTCGGCTCCGCTACCGGCCTCCAGGTATACGTAGCGCATGCCCATGAGTTCTGCCGCGATGGAGTTCACCATGCTGAGTTTCGGCTTGTTCGCGGGAACGGGCATCGTACCGCTGATGTATTCCACGGTCGTGCGCTTGCCGCTGTTGATGAGCTGGTAGGCCGTCGGGATGGCTTCCATATTGAGGGCGCGCACCAGGGCTCCGCCACGCACCTGTTCGTCGATCAGGTAGTTCGGATTGCGACCGCTCACCAAGGTCATGAAGAGCATTGCATCGAAACCGGGCACCACCTGGGAGGCGCCTCCCGGGAATAGCACCACGGGCAGGTCCACATGCGCCTTGAGCGCGGCCACCTGCTTGGGAAGCGTGAAGTTCCCTAAATAAGAACCACCCACCAGCAAGAGGTCTGCCCCGTTCTCGGCGGCCATGGCGCCAGCCTTCACAAAGGCGGCCTCATCCGAAGTATCCGGGTCCAACAACACGGCGAACAGGGCCCCGCGTTTCTCGATGGCGGCATTCAGACGAGTTTCGGTCTTTCCGATTTTCATAGCAACCTCTTGCGACAAAGCTAGAATCTCCCCAAAAGATAACTTTATAAACAGGGAAGAACGCAAAAAAACGCTTAAAGTATCCAGAGAATGAGCAAAATCACAGGAAAATGGCGCAAAAAGGGCAATTTGGAGCCATAAAAAAAACCGAGTAGAGAGGCGCCGCAGCGAATCACTAAAAAAAGTGAACCAGAGCTTTCTTTTTGGGGAGGTGTATACAGAATCTCTGGGCTGCAGCGCCAAACCCTACATCGGACAACAACAACCATCTCTTCAGGTATGGCACGCACAATATAAAAAGAAAAAACCGAATAAGACTCTTTTTAGGAAAATGTAACCAAAAAAAATCTTTTAACAAACAAATTCGCAACTTTGTTCGTTTTCCGTCTTTTGTAAAGCATTTCGTTACCAAAAAAGCCTTATTTCTAGGCCTTTTCGCAACAGGACACGACTTTTTCCCTTGTCTGAAGTCCTTCTATATAAACACCATCAACAACCAATCAACATATTGAAAAAATTTCCAATAAAGTCGACCAGTCGCAATGCTATAATAATGTTACTTTGAATGGAAAATGATGGCGGTAAAGGGGTGTTTCGTCCGGTCAACCAGGTCCCAGACTGCACCCTCCGGATACAGCCACATTTTTCACAAGACCCTACCCAAAAATTGCCCAAAATTTACCATTTTAGGGCATTGTTGTAAATCGTGCAACGAAAACTTTACGCACCGGCCGGACATACACGCCCCAAATTATT
The DNA here is from genome assembly GCA_017649565.1 of Fibrobacter sp. Taxonomy (GTDB): domain Bacteria; phylum Fibrobacterota; class Fibrobacteria; order Fibrobacterales; family Fibrobacteraceae; genus Fibrobacter. The sequence goes on from JAGCGO010000100.1 coordinate 22,014, forward strand.
AATTTTTGATAGATTGATAAGCATGATAGACGTACTGGATTACCTTGAGTATCGCGAGTATCTGAAGGACTGGTTTGTCGAAAGCAAGAAAGACAATCCGTTCACTTCGTACCGCTATTTGGGCCAGAAAACCGGAGTCGATCCGGCCTGGCTTGTTCGCGTATTCCAGAAAGAAGGTCACCTAAACGAGGGAACACTCCCCGTATTCATACGTCTCTGCGGCATGGACGACCGCCGCGCCGAATATTTCAAGACGCTTTACCGTTTCAACAAGACCAAGGCAAAGCAAACCCTTTCGGAACTGTATTACAAGCTCATGGAGCTCAGGTCCCTGGAGACCCGAGTCCTTTCGCAGCCCGAGCTCGCCTATTTTGGCAGTTGGGCCTGCGCAGCGCTCCGCGCCCTTATCGGCATCTCGAAAGACACCAGCAACCTGGACAAGCTGGCCAAGCAGCTTAGCCCCACCATCAGCCAGGACGAAGCCCGCAATGCGCTGGGCATCCTCAAGCAGTTGGGACTCGTCGTCCCGGACGACAAGAACGGCTGGAACATTACCGACCAGATCTTAAGCACAGGCGGCGAGGTCAAGAGCCAGGCCGTCAGGAATTTCCATAGGCACACCATCGAACTTGCACAGGAATCTCTGGACCGCCACAAACCCGAAGAACGCGACATTTCTTCGACGGTGTTCACCGCCGAAGAAGCCGACCTTCCCGAAATCAGGCACCGCATAGAAGAATTCCGCCGCGCACTCATGAAGTTTGCCTGCCGCAGCGAACGGGCAGACCGAGTCTACGCCCTCAACGTGGCCCTGTTCCCCCTGTCCGAAAAAGTGGCCGATCCGTTTGTATGCCCAGATAAAACACATAACGGCGAAAACAAGGGAGGTAACCCATGAGACTCTCCCAGAAAAATATGTATCTTGGAAGTATGCACAATACTTCCGCGGGCCTGAGGGGAATTGCCCTGAAAACGTTTGCCGGACTCGTACTGGGTCTCGGCCTTTGGGACTGTACCTCGGACGACATGGCCGGAGGAGGCCCCAGCGGAACGGAAGCCGGCAACGCCATTACGGCCACCCTGTATGACGAAAACGGGTCCTTGGCAAAGTATGCAACGGTAACGCTCATCAAGCGCAACAGCCTCAGCGGCGAAGCGCACGCCTATACGGCCGTAGCGGATTCCAACGGCATCATTTCCATCGACAGCGTCGACGTGGGTGACTATATCATGGAAGTCGCCCTAGAAGGGAACGCCGCCCAGATCGAAGTCTCGGTAGAAAACACCACGGACACCGTTTCTCTTGGCGAGCACAAGCTCCAGAAGACCGTTTTCATGAGCGGTTCTCTCTTGGAATACGGCTGCGATGACTGCGGAAACGCATTCGGCACGCTCAAGTTCTTCGGCCTCAACCACGCCACGAACGTGACCAACGGAATGTTCTCCATTGGCGGCCTCCCCGCCGGCAACCTGAACTTCGCATTCATTCCGAACTACGGGCCCAAGCTCGACACCATTGTCTTGCCGACCATCAAGGCAAAGGCTGGCGACTCCATTGTCAAGGAACATGTGGTCCCCACACCTGAGCCCCCGGACACTACGGCGAAAGATACGACAAAGGAAGATACCATCGTAAAGCCCGAAGGTCCGCTCGAGACGCTCCTCCTGGACGACTTCGAAGATGGTGACAACATCCACAAGATGGGCGAATCCATTGCCACCCCGCTGAATTCAAGCGCAGCGTGGTTCCTTTACCCTGGCGACAACAAGATGGGCTACGGATACATTTCGGTCGATCCGAAAGTGACTACCTTCAACACCCCGTTCGTGGACATCATTGAAACCGAGGAAGACGAGAACAAGCAGGTGCATTTCAAGGTGACATTCCCCGACTCGATCTTCCGGGCCTACCCGGTGCCAGACTCCGTCAAGGATTCCGCCTTCTACGTGAACTATCCTGGGTACGCGTACATGGATTCGACTGCCTGGGTATCGCAGTGGAAGACCACCTTTGGACTCGAAATCGGCGTAATGAATAAAGCCTACGATCTTTCGGGAGTCGATTCCATCGTATTCGAAGCCTGGGGATCCGGTTCCTGCACGTTCGAACTCAACGACAAGAGTCCCAAGTACACCAATACGAACGCGGGCTACAACTACGGCTACAACGGCTTTGGCGGTTACAGCGATCCACACGGGTTGATCATCGGCTCCATGGAATTTGACCTGCCTGCCAAAAAGTCGAAAGTCGCAGTCGCAGTCGCAGACCTCATTCCGGACGCAGAGAAGCGCAAGAACATCACCACGATTTCATGGGTATTCTACGACGATGTCGAGTTCTACTTCGACAACCTGGAATTTGTCGGATACGACCAGGAAAGCATCTGGGATACAAAATGAACGGAGTCCGGTCCGTAACGACAAACCAGGATTCCATCCACAAGGATCTCGAAAAAACCGTACGCAAATACGCAAGGACGCAGTACATGCGTCCTATTGCTTTACATACGCAAGAGGCTTTTGAGCAGGCCAGGGAAAAGATTTTAACCTGGGCGGGGCAAAGCGACATAGCCTCCATCCCCGTCGTCCTGGATTCGGGATGCGGCACCGGCGAGAGCACGGTACACCTCGCCCGCAGGTTTCCCGACTGCGCAGTACTGGGCATAGACAAGTCCGAGGTCCGCATCGGCAAGAGCGGGGACCCGAGCCACGCCGGACCGGAAGGCATTCCCGCAAACGCATTCTGGATTAGGGCCGAGCTCCTGGATTTTTGGCGGCTGGTGCTCGACGACCACTGGGACGTACGCTACCATGCCGTATTCTACCCCAACCCGTGGCCCAAGCAGTCCGAGTGCACGCGACGTTTCCACATGCACCCGATATTCCCGACGATGATGCAGCTCGCCCCCGTCACCGAACTCAGGACCAACTGGGAAATCTATGCGCAGGAATTCCGCGGCGCGGTCGGCATTCTCGGCGAGGAAAGCAAGACCATTCCCGAGCTGGCCAGCCTGCGCGGCATCCGGGCGGAATTATCCACCCTCCAGCCGGACAGTCCGGAAACAGCCTTCGAAAGAAAATACGCCGCAGCGGGTCAATCGCTGTGGCGCGTAATGGTCAACCGGTAAGGCCGGAAAGGCGCCCTACATCTCGGAATTCAGCCAGTTCAGGAAAGCCTTGGTCTGTCTCGTGAAGTTCACGAGGACTTCGGCGTCGCGCACGACGATGAATTCGGACAGGCCGTAGGTGGGCTTGTCGTACGACCAGTCGTAAGTGTAGCCGAGGCGGGTCCAGAGACGCTTGGAAGACTTCTTCTCGTACTTGGGCCTGGTTTCGTCGAACCAGTTCTGGAACCATATCATGAAAGCCTCGTCCTTCTTGCCGAAGGGGGACTCTGCGGCAGGTTCCTCGGAAGGCGGATCGTAGGACACCACATTCTGCTCTCCCGAAGCATCGTCGTCAAAGGTTGCGCGCATGACATTGCTCGTCGGGTCGGTCACGTAGGCGGGACGGACGACATCCTTCGGGTCAACCCAGACCGTACTGAAGTGGGTGAGCGTCGTATCGAGAGAGTAGCCCATCAGCTGGTGCAGACGGCGCGTCCAGTTGCGCACGGAACCCTTGTTCTGGTTGAACCACTTGCGGAATTCCTTGTCGGCGACAGCCCACATGACTTCGTCACCCAACTTGATGGTGCGGCCTTCCTGGAAACGTTCCGGATCGTTGTGCCACACGACAAGCAAAATGCGGTTGCGGTCGCCATTCCATGTGACCATGTCGGAAAGCGTATCCAGCGAAATGAGGGGCTGGATCTGGTCGCTACCCGTATTGGCCGCCTGCTGGATGGCCGACTTGTAACTTTCGACAAGGAGCGAATCCTTGTTGGCGAACGAAACCTCGCCACCGTTGTTGTCGATAATGTTGCAATAAGGGATAGAGGCAGGAGGCACGGCGACATTCCACCGGTCGAACACTTCCTCGATCAAAAGGTCGTTATGCGTGAAAAGTTTTTCGTCACCCACAAAGGAGATCACGATCTTGCAGAATCCCGAATCCGGAATGACCACGGTCGTAGGAACGGCACCGGTCGAGGGGTCGCTCTGGTCCAGCTTCAAATTGAATTCGTCTTTCCAGCACTGGTAGTGGTAAGAATAGAGCGTAGCCGGCCCCGGCTTCATCGGGCTGAAGAATATATTGTCCTGGTCGTTGCTCCATGTGGGCTTGACCAGAATCGTGGAATCGCCGAGTTTGATTGTCTGCGGGAGCCCTTCGCTACAGAACGTGGCGGCCTGGCGGAACACGCCAATGACACCCGTTTGGTTGCGGAACGTCTCAGGATTGTTAACCTTGGGACCCTGGGTACAAGACATCAGGGATAGGGCGGATGCGCCAAGAACGGCTAGGGAGAAAAACTTTTTCATGCCCTAAATATATGTTTTTGATTTTTTTAAAGCAACTTTTTTATGCGGCGGAGACCGCCAGCACAAAGATATTTGGACCAAATGAACCTAGCGGGGCATGACAAGGCGGCTCGAGACCAGCTTTCCGCCAGCCTCGACCTGGACCAGGACGGGCCGCTTCGCCCAGGAGGAGACATCCACCTGGGTAGACTCCCCGTCAAAACGGGTTTCCATGACGCACACGCCCAACGCATCGAAAAGCTTGAGACGCTTGGGACCCTTCACGGGAATATGTACGGTCAGCACGCCTCCCAGAATCTGCATCTGCGCGGGCCCTTGTTGACGATCCGGGATAGAGGACGGTTTCGGTTTTGGGCACGATTTCGCCCCCTTCTCCTCGCTCAGCACAAAGCACACCAGGGTGTCCCCGTAGACTTTCAGGTCAAAAATGCCGGGAACATCTGTTTTCCCCTTTTCGGTGACAAACGTGAAATCCGCATAGTAGGTATTCTTGCTGTCCAGCACCTGCATGACGTCGATGCGGAGGTGGTCTGGATCGTGGTTCGGGAAATTAGTCGCGAATTCGGCCTCGTCGTAATTGACATACCACACGAAGACGCCGTTTTTCCCCTGGATCCCGCTATACTCGGACTCGGAAATCTTTGAGTCAAAGCCGACCGCCGGACGGTATTCGATGATATAGTACTCATCGCCATTCTTCGGGTTCGTGACAGAATAGGCGTGCATCTTGGAAAGGGGTTCGAGCATGTGGGGCTCGAGCATAGTGCTGTCCTTAAAGAATTCTTCCAGGTACATCCAGCCCATGGACTCGCGTTCGAACGCAGAGAAAGTCGGAGGGAAGCGGCCATCGCCATTGCGCGTTCCGAGAGCCATCAGGTCAAAGGGAAGCGGGCCCACTGTCGCATAGCCCTCCGAATCGACGCCGTAGAGGTCAAAAAGACCCAGCACGTGGCTGAACTCGTGCGCGATAGTCGCCAAACGGTTGAGTTTGCCAGTATTCTCGTCCTTCTGCGCCACGAATGCATAGCGGTCAAAACGGTAGCCGTTTTTCGAGTAGACCTTGTCCACGAGATACCTTGTAGACAACTGGTGAGAGAAAAATCCCTCGTTGTAGGTACAGGCCTCGTCGTTCGAAAGCGGGTGCATCAGAATGAACGGGCAATCGCTCTCGTACTTTACAGCGCGGAGCCTAAAGTCATTGCGTTCCACCAGCATGTCAATCGCCGCGGTGACAAGCGTTTTTTCATCATCGTAACTCTTGAACTTTTTCGGAAGGGATATCGGATAAACATCAAAGGTCGGCTTGAACTTGCCCCCGGAACTTTCGATAAAGTAGTCGCGCATGCTACCGTAATGGCCGCCTACGCTGTAGCCTTTCTTGTTGAGCTTTTTATAGACATCTACCGAATCAAAAGCTTCCTTGTCCGTAGTGCTGATAAGCAACACGGGGAAATAGCGTTCGCCCTTGACAAAGTCGAAAGCCCGCTTGTAGGCGCGTAAGAGCGCCTTGGGCCGAATCACTGACGGGGCAAGGGTTTCTGGAAATCGGTTTCCATTCAAAGCCTTGTGCTTCGAATGGACCTCGCTTTGCTTCAGTGTTTTCAGGAATTCAATTTCGGCGGGAGTCCGCTTTTCCGGATCTTTGGCAATATAGCTGGAAGGTTTTCCTTCGGCATCTGCATACACGTAGCTACCGTCACCGTCTCCCGTGACAAGGATTCCATCCATCGTCTTGGTAAAGTGGTAATGCTCGTCACCATAGTGCCGAATCGTCACAGTCGAGCCATCTTTCTGCGTAAAAACAACCGGCCTGGGATTCGCCGGAGCCGCCAAGGATAGCGCGGGAACAAGACCAACAAGCATGCACAGCAACAAAAAAATTCTACTCAAGTTCATTATAGAGCCTCACGCGGTCAAAAATACATACTTATTTGCGACAAGCGGCAAACTGACCCGACTATTTTCTACATTTGCATCGTAAATATCAAAGAGGTCTATCATGACGTTTGAAGAAATGTACGCCCTGGCTTGCCAGCGCAAGAAGGAAATGCCCGAAGGCAAGGGCACCACGGAACTCTTCAAGAAGGGTCCGCACGCCATCGGCAAGAAACTGGTGGAAGAAGCCGCCGAAAGCTGGCAGGCAGCCCGATTCGAAAGCCGCGACGCCCAGTGCCTGGAACTTTCCCAGGTGCTCTACTACGTGGCCGTGATGATGGCAGAAAAAGGTCTCACACTCGAAGAGGTGTACGCGAAACTATGATCAAGGTAGCACTCCCCAACAAGGGCATGCTCTTTGAGCCCACCCAGGAACTCCTGAAGGCCTGCGGCTACAAGGCATCGAAGCCCTACAAGACTTTGACCCAGCTCGACACGAAGAACGGAATCGAGTTCTTCTTCCTGCGTCCGAGCGACATTCCCATGTACGTGGGCCGCGGCATTATCGACGCGGGCATCACGGGTATTGACTTCAACGCCGAGGCGAAGAGCCCCGCAGTGAAAGTTTTGGACCTCCCCTTCGGAGCATCCAAGATGTGCGCCGCCGTCCCCAATGACAGCCCGGTGCAGTCCCTTGACGAACTGAAGGACAAGACCATCGCGACAAGCTTCCCGCATATCGTAGAAGGCTACTACAAGAAGGACATGAACTTCGTGGTGCTCGAAGGCGCCGTCGAAATCTCGGTGAGCCTCGGCGTGGCCGACGCCATCGTCGACGTGGTAGAAACCGGCACGACGCTCAAGCAGGCAGGACTCCGCATCGTGGGCGAACCGCTGTTCCGCAGCAACGCCGCCCTGTTCTGCAACCCGCAGAAGACCGAGCTCGAAGAAGTCCATACGCTCATCCGCCGCATCGAAGGCAAGCTCGTGGCCCAGTCGTACATGATGATCGAGTATGACTGCCCCGCCGAACTGCTCTCCAAGGCATGCGAACTCACGCCGGGCCTCGACGCCCCGACCGTGACCAAGCTGCACGGCCGCGAGTGGTACTCCGTGAAGGCCATGGTCCCGCAAGAAGAGGCGAACGCCATCATGGACAAGCTCTGGGACGCCGGCGCACGCAGTATCTTGCTGTTCGGCATCAAGAGCGCACGGATTTAGACGAAAGAACGGCGCTATGCGCCTACAGACGAGAGACGAGAGAACCATAATGGCGCTTCGCGCATGATTGACTTATGATTTCTCTCGTATGTAGTCTTTAGGAGCTTCATCCTTTCGTCCAAGCCAAAACAACTACTCACAACCTCTCTCGTCTTTCGTCTCTCATCTCTCGTCTAAACAATGCACTCTCTCGCTTATCTCGCACGACAGCCGATTCTCGACCGTGAAGGCAAAATTTACGCCTACGAACTTTTGTTCCGTGACTCACCGGAAAGCGACATCGCCGTCATCGCAAGCGACGTCCAGGCCACGGCCCAGGTACTTGAAAACGTCCTTAACAACATTGGATTCCAACGGCTCATCGGCGACCATAAGGCTTTTATCAACTGCAGCCGCCAGATGCTGCTCGACAATATCTTCGGGCTCCTGAACCCCACGACATTTGTCCTGGAAGTCCTCGAGGACGTGGAAGTCGACGACACCCTTGTCCGCGCCGTGGAACGCTACAAGGCCAGGGGTTTCGAAATCGCACTCGACGACTTCGTCTACAACGAGGATTACCTCCGCCGGTTCGAACCGCTGTTCAAGTACGTGTCCTATGTGAAGATGGACATCGCGGACAACAAGCGGGAATCGCTCGAGAAGGCAGCGCAGTTCTTCGGCCCGATGAACATCAAGATCCTCGCCGAGAAGGTCGAGGACGAGGCGACGTTCAAGAAGTGCCTCGCCGACGGTTATGACTACTTCCAGGGATTCTTCTTCGCCAAGCCCGAACTGGTGACCGGCCAGAAGATCGACGCGACCTCTGTCGCCATCCTGCGCATACTGCTTTTGCTCCAGTCCCGTCCGAGCCTGGAAGAACTGTGCGAACAGCTCGACAAGACACCGGACATCGCGGCAAACCTGCTCAAGTTCGTGAACTCGGGCACCTCCGGCGAAAGCAACGGAATCAAGACCGTGAAGGACGCCATCGTGTGGGTCGGCATGAGCCACATCCACAAGTGGCTGATGCTCATGCTCTACGCGCGACCGGAACTCGGCATTTCGCCGCAGAGTTCCCCGCTTTTCCAGAGCGCCGCGCACCGCGCGAAGTTCCTCGAAATTGTCGCGAAGGTCATCGAGCCGACGAATTCCCTGTTCGCGGCGAAGGCCTTCATGGTCGGGCTCATCAGCCGTATGGACGCCCTGGTCCGCGCACCGCTCGAGACAATCCTCCCCGAATCTCCCGCCGACGACGAGATGAGCGAATCCCTGCTCAACAGGAAGGGCAGGCTCGGCACACTGCTCCGTCTTGCGGACGCCGTGGAGCTCGACGACCGCGAAGCCATCCTCATGGCCATCGAAGAACTGAAAATTTCCACCAAGCAGCTGAACCGCTGCATCAACGAGGCATACAGTTGGGCAAATGAATGTTGAACCGCAAAGCCTAGAAGCGCTCATCTCCGAATTCGCTTCGCTCCCCGGAATCGGACTCAAGACGGCTCGCCGCCTTGCCTACCATATGCTTTCCCGTAACAGGGAAGACATCCGGCGCTTTGCAGACAACCTGGTCACGGCCTCGACATCGGTTCACCCCTGCCCCAACTGCCACGCTTTCACCGACCAGGACACCTGCCCCATCTGCGAATCCAGGGCGGGTTCCAAGACCCTTTGCGTCGTGGAGAAGAGCGCAGACATTCTCCCGTTCGAACGCTCCGGCATCTACAAGGGACTTTACTTTGTCCTGGGCGGCACCATATCGCCGCTGGACGGCATCGGCCCGGAGCACCTGCACCTGCCGCAGCTCGTGGAGCGCATCCGCGAGGAAGGCATCGAGGAACTGATTTTTGCACTGGGCAGCAGTCCCGAGGCGGACAGCACCGTACTGATGATCGACCGCATGCTCGCCGACTCCCCCGTAAAGAGGACGCGACTCGCCCGCGGCATCCCGATGGGCAGCGACCTTGAATTCATCGACGAAGTCACCATGCTCAGGGCATTCGAAAGCCGAGGTGCCATATGATCCGTGACGAAAAGAAGACTAAGCAGGCTCCCGTCATCGTGGGCGGGTACGAAATCCGCTCCGCCGAATTTGCCAAGGCGGCGGTCAGCCTCAAGGGCCTCCCGGAAGAGCGTCTCCCCCAGATTGCCTTCCTCGGACGTTCCAATGTGGGCAAGTCTTCCCTCCTGAACGCCCTCATGGGGGCCAAAAAGTTGGTAAAAGTCAGCGCGGAGCCCGGAAAAACACGTGAATTGAATTTTTTCAAAGTCAACAACGAATTTTTTCTTGTAGATTTACCTGGTGTAGGCTTTGCCAAGGTGAGCATCAGCAAGCGCGACCAGATGGCAGACTTCATCCGCGAATACGTCGAAAAGTGCAAGGACCTTCGCGGACTTGTCTATCTGGTGGACATCCGCCACGGGGGAACGGCCATCGACATCGAGACGGTGGAAAGTATCCGCGCGACGGGATGCCCTGTACTGGTTGTTGCAAGCAAGCGCGACAAGGTGAACCAGTCGGAATACGCCAAAAGCGTAAAGCTCATCAAGCAACGCCTCGGATTGGAATCCAACCCGATTTGCGTAAGCTCGCTGAAGAAAACCGGACTGGACGAACTTTGGGACGAAATCTTGGAAGCAATTAGGCAGGATGCAAGAAGTTAGGAACTGGCAAAAGCTAACGATCTTCGGAAAGGCCTTCCACAGGTTTGGACTTTTCCTGATGCGGCGCTCCGTGGGCCAACAGGTCGCACTGTTCCTGCGCGCGTATGCTTCGCTGTTCAACCGCAGCCGCAGTTTCAAGACGGACACCAAGAACATCATCGCCCAGGCGTTCTTCACCGGCGTAGAGATTTTCCCCATCCTTTTCGTCGTGGCCACCCTGTTCGGCGCCGTGGTCATCATAGAAGTGCTCACCATGATGGGCAAGATGGGTTTCGACGACGTCATGGGCAGCCTCATGGTCGTCGTGGTCATCCGCGAACTGGGCCCGATCCTCACCGCGTTCCTCATTGCCGGCCGTAGCGGCTCCTCGCTCACGACCTACATCGGCAGCATGGTCATCAATTCCGAGGTGGACGCGCTTGCCACCATGGGCGTAAGCCCCATCCGCTACCTTGTCATGCCGGGACTTATCGGCGGGACCATCTCGACATTTGTCATGACCATACTTTTCAGCGCGATAGCCATCGGCTGCGGCTTCCTTGCCACCCAGGTATTCTCGTTCCTTATCAGCGACATCATACATGCCAAGCTCACGTGGAGCTACCTCTCCTCGGAAATCCTCGATGCCATGTCGCTCACGGACTTCGTGCTCATCATCGTGAAGCCGCTCGTATTCGGGTCGATCATCACGACCAACGCCTGCTACCAAGCGCTGAACATCCCGCACGACATCCGCCAGGTCCCCAAGGCGACATCCCGTTCCGTCATCCAGTCCTTCCTGTACATCGTCGTCGCCGACGTGTTTATGTCCATATTCTATTTCCTCGACTACATGAACGAACTTTCGAAGATCATATAGAGGAAACCATGCCCAACGCAATTGCCCTACGAATCGAAGACCTGCACCTGAGCTACAAGGACTTGGCCGGCGAACGCTTTTCCAAGCCCAAGACGCTGAGTTTCTTCGAGAAGCAGATGCACACCCACGAAAGGGAACTGCTATCCGGCGCAAACCTGACATTGAAGAACGGGGAGACGCTCTGCATTGGCGGCCCGTCAGGAACCGGAAAGACGGCATTGCTGCGCGTGATTGCCGGGCTGAACCGTCCGCTGGCAGGAAAGTTCTACTACTTCGGGGAATACATTCCCCCCGAGAGGCACACCGCGCTGGAAATCGCCCAGCGCCAGGTCGGACTCGTGTTCCAGAACGGCGCCCTGATATCGAACCTGCGCATCAAGGACAACATCGCGCTTCCCCTGCATTACCACAAGAAGGGTACGCCGAAGGAAATCGAGGACAAGGTCAACATGGCCATGGACCTGATGCGCGTACGCACCCATGCGAACATGTTCCCCCACCAGCTGAGCGTGGGCATGCAGAAGCGTGTGGCCATTGCGCGTTCCTGGGCGATGGACCCCAGGCTGCTCCTGATGGACGAACCGACCGCAGGCCTTGACAACTACAACCGCCGCAACCTGCTGCCGTTGATAGACAACATGCGCATCCTGTTCCGTACCTCCATCATCATCATCACGCACGACCTCCTGATGGCAAAAGAACTCGGATGCAACATCTGCTTCCTGCACAAGCACCAAATTACGGAGCCCCGACCATTCGACTACTGGCTCAATTCGGATACCGAAATTGCCAAGGTGCTCTTCCGCGACCTTCACCGCAACGTGTAAAACTGAACGACTTCAAATGACCGATACCGCTATGTTCCTTCCCTTACCCGACGATTTTCATGCCCACCTCCGCCAGGGCGACCTGATGCCCGGATACGTGCGCGACCTTGTACAGCAATTCGGACGCGCGATCATCATGCCGAACACGATTCCCGCAATGACAAGCGCGAAGGCGATCGCCGAATACAAGGCTCAGATTATCGAGGCAGCGAAGGACGTGCGTCCGGATTTCGAGCCGCTCATGACGTTCAAGCTGAACCCGAACTACACCGAGCAGGATTTGAAGGACATGATGGCGGTGGGCGTCGTTGCCGGAAAGTACTACCCCGCAGGCGTCACCACGAACAGCGCCGACGGCATCAGCGACTTCGAGGCGGTTTTCCCCGTTGTCGCGATGATGGAAAAACTGGGACTTGTGCTGTGCGTGCACGGCGAGGAGCCGGGAGAGTTCTGCCTAGACCGCGAGCCCGCGTTCATCAAGCGCGTGGAAACGCTTGCCGAAAAGTTCCCGAAACTGAAAATCGTATTTGAGCACCTGAGTTCCGCAAAGTCGGTCGAGGCCGTAAAGCGCCTGCCCGCAAACGTGGCGGCAACCTTCACGGTGCACCACCTGATGATGACGCTCGACGACGTGATCGGAGACGCCCTCAGGCCGCATCACTTCTGCAAGCCCTTGCCGAAGCGGCCTGAAGACCGTGCCGCGATCCGCGAAGCGGCATTCAGCGGGAACCCGAAATTCTTTCTCGGCACGGACTCCGCCCCGCACCAGCTGGGCAAGAAGGAATGCCCGTGCGGGGCGGCGGGCGTCTACAGCGCTCCCGTGGCCATCCCGCTGCTCGTGCAGGAATTCGAGCGCGCCGGTCACCTCGACAAGCTAGCCGACTTCATCGCCGGATTCGGCGCCGACTTCTACGGCATCCCGCGCACGACAAAGCAAATCGAGGTCGTGAAGGAACCGTGGACCGTACCCGCCGTGGTGAATGGCGTCGTACCGCTTGCCGCCGGGCAGACACTCGACTGGAAAGTGAATTTTTCCTGTTCTCTTTCCGGCAAATAATATACATTAAGAACACAAAACAACAGGTTTTTTCTATGGCCTTCTTTCGTGCTGTATTTTACTACGTCTTTGTCGGCGTCGGGATGTGCATCCTGGGGCTCCCCTTCATGTTTTTCAAAGGAAAAATCCTTGGCCGCTGGCAGGAAAGCACCCAAATCTGCATTCCCTTCTTCAGGGTCCTTTTCAAGCTCACCGGCATCAAGCTCGAAGTCGTAGGCAAGGAGAACATCCCCGACCACAAGCAGTTCGTGATCGTCGCGAACCACCAGAGCTTTTTGGACATCAACGTCATCTGGCCCTCCATCGCCATCACGGCGTTCATCGCGAAGGCCGACCTCTGGAAAGTCCCCGTGTTCAGCTGGGTGCTCAACCATATCGGCTGCATTCCCGTGAACAAGAACCCCCGCAAGAACCTGAACATGGGAAGCGTCGTCAAGGACCGTCTCCAGCACGACTATACCATCTCGGTGTTCCCCGAAGGACACCGCAGCAACGACGGGCGCATGCTCCCCTTCCAGAACGGAATCTTCCGCATGGCCAAAGAAAACCAGTTCCCGCTGCTGCCGGTCACGCTCGTAGATACAGGCAAGCGCCTGTCCAAGGTCAAGTGGGCGCAGACGCCGGGTACCGTAAAGATCATCATCCATCCGCTGCAGACGCCGGATACCTTTGCGGACAAGACCGCCAACCAGCTGCGCGACGAAATCCACGACATGATCGAAGCAGCACTCCCCTACAAGCAGGCGGAAGCAGCCAACAAGAATTTAGACGCCGCGACAGGCGAATCCAAGGGGGCCTAACATGGCACAGCAATTACCCAGTCAAGAACAGATTATCGCTATCCTCCGTGACGAACCTATGGTCGGAAGCCGCCTGCGCAGCGCGCTCGGGCTTCCCAAGAAACAGAAAATGGCATTCAAGCAGCTGCTCGCCGACATGGTGGAGCAGGGTCTCCTGAAACGCACCAGCCACAAGGAATACCAGCTCGGCGACGGAGAAAGCCTCGAGGACAAGCGCGAAGATCGTCGCAAGAAGATTGCGGAACAGTACCCCGAAGACAACCGCCGACTGGGCGCCCGCAGCCGCCGCCAGAAGGACAAGGAAAACGAGACCCGCGTGAAGCGCGGCATCCTGCACCAGACCGGCGAAGAGGAATGGGAAGTCCATGAACTCCAGACCGGCAAGGTGTACGAGATGTGCCACCGCAGGCAGGCGCCGGGCAAGGAAGGCGAGACCATCAGCTTCACGCTGTACCCGCACCCGAAACTCAAGCACAGCTACCTCGCGAAGGTTGACCGCAGCGCCGAGGCGATGAACATCAGCTGGGATGAAGTCAAGGCGAAGTTCATGAACGACGCGAACCTGCCCAAGGACTTCCCGCCCGCCGTAAAGAAATACGTGGACAGCGTCAAGGAACCCTGCGGCAAGGATTTCAAGGGCCGCGTAGATTACAGACAAACAACTATTCTCTGCATCGACCCCGAAGGTGCCATGGACCACGACGACGCCATCAGCGTAGAACGCACGCCTAAGGGCGGCTACAAGTTGGGCGTGCACATTGCCGACGTGAGCTACTATGTGCCCGAAGGCTCGGAACTCGACGAAGAGGCTTTGGAAAGGAGCTACACGCAGTACCTGCCGTGGACCGCCGTGCCGATGCTCCCCGAAAAACTTTCGAGCAACGTGTGTAGCCTGCACCAGGGCGTAGACCGTTGCGCATTCACCTGCATGATGGAACTCGACAAGAACGCAAACGTGCTCAACTGGGATTTCCACCGCAGCATCGTGAAAATTACCAAGTCCATCACCTACGAACAGGCGATGGAAATGATGAAGGAAGGCGACGACGACATCAAGGCGCTCGCCGAAGTGACCGCACTCCTCAAGAAGAACCGCACCAAGGACGGCCTCCTGGAATTCCAGAGCACCGAATTCGGCTGCAAGTTCAACGAGAACGGCGAACCGGAAAAAATTTACCCGCGCCTCACCGACGAAAGCAATTCGTGGGTCGAGGAGTGCATGCTCATCGCGAACAACTGCTGCGCCAAGGAACTCAAGAAGCGCAAGCTCCAGGGCATCTACCGTATCCACGAAGCGCCCGATACCAAGGACATCATGGAACTGTACTACATGTACCCGGACCTGTTCAAGGATTCTCCGGTGATGTTGCGCGACTTGGGCAAGCCCCGCAGCGGCGACACGAACCTGAACCCGACAGCATTCAAGCTGTACGAGCACCTGGTGAAGCGCGCCGAGGGCGACGAAACGCTCACGAATCGCATTTTGCGCAGCATGCAGAAGGCGCACTACGACAGCAACAGCTTTGGCCACTTCGCGCTGAACTGGCAGGACTACGCGCACTTCACGAGCCCCATCCGCCGCTACGCCGACCTTTGGTGCCACCGCGAATTGGCGCGCAAGGGCAAAGAAATCAATGCCGAACGCAAGAACAGCGTGATTGAAGTTTGCGATTTGATTTCGGCGAACGAAGTCAAGAACCAGAAAATCGAACGCATCGCCATCAAGGTGTGCAGCTGCTGGATCCTGAAGAGCCGCATCGGGGACGATTTCGAGGCGACCGTCACGGGCATCGAGGAATGGGGCATCTACGTCTCCATCGCGGACCCCATCGCCGAAGGGCTCGTGCGCTTCCGCGACATCGCGGGTGACGACTTCTACGTGTTCAACCCGGACCAGGGACTCGCCTTCGGCAAGAAGAGCGGGCGCACGTTCCGGCGCGGCGACAAGGTGCTTGCGCGCCTTCTGAGGGTGGACCCTCTGCGCGGTCAGGCGGACTTCAGCATCATCGAAAAGCTCAGTTCCGAACCAAAAAAGCGCCGCCGCCAGGGAGAACGCAACAACGAGGAACGCGCCGACCGCGCCGCCGCGGCGGAAGCCCTCGGCTACGTAAGCCAGCCCGACTTCGACGACGAGCCGGAATACACCTCCGCAGGGAGCCACAGGAACCGTGGTGGACGCAAGGGCAATTCACGCAAGTTCGACAGCGACGCCCCGAGTTTCGAAAGAACCGGACGCGGGCCGCGCAACCGTGCCGAACGCCGTGCCGCCCAGCAGGGCGAAGATTTCCACGTTGCGAGCAAGCCGCGCAAGACAAAAGGCGGACGCTTCCGCAAGAGGTAATATGCCGAGCTACAGGAAAATCGCACTCTACGCCAGCTACCAGACCGGGAAAGACCTTCCCGGTTACGTGAAGTTCGCTCTCAAGCACCTGGCCGCGACCGATTTCCATGTCGTGTTGCTGACAAACGAACGCGAACTCTCGGACGAGACCTGCGAATTCATCGCCGACAACGACATCGAGCTATTCCTCACGCAGAACCACGGTTTTGACTTTGGCATGTGGCACCGTTACCTCAAGCTCAAAGTCAACAGCCCGGCAGCAAACGGCACACAGGAGGCCATGGGCAACCTCGACAGGCTCCTTATCCTGAACGACTCCATCGTCTATTTCCAGGACAACTTCGAGAGGTTCTTCGCCGAAGCGGAAAAAAGCAGTGCCGACGTCGTCTCGCTCACCAGCAGCAACGAATTTTTCCCGCACCTCCAGTCCTTTTTCCTTTACATGAAGCAGCCCGCTCTCGGAGCCTTCTTCATGCACATTTTCGAGACTCCCGAACAGGAGACCTTCGAGGCGACTGTCCGCAACATGGAAGTCGGCCTGAGCGCAAAGTTCGTCGAGGCGGAAGTCCGTATGGAAGCGCTCTACCCCACAACCGGCAGCCCGCTGTTCGCCTACAAGGATCTCGTCGAACAGGGCGCAGGCTTCATCAAGCGCAAACTGCTGCAACGTAGGTTCAAATTCAAGGAGAAGATCCACTTCATCCGCAACGGCGCAATCGAGACGCTCAATACCGACTACGCCGCGCTCATCAAGAAAGCCGGGCTCGCACCGGACTTCAGTGAAGACTGGATTCCCGAACTCCGTGAATCCTTTGTCAGGCACAAGGCCGACCTTGTCTGGGAAAACGCTTTCGACAAGGTCGGATGGCCGCTGCTCCGCACAGCGATCAAGACAAAGTACAAATTGCTGCGGAAACCCCTTAGGGGTGACGAGTACAAATAAACCTCGTCACCCCACCCCACCATCATTGTACTTTAAAGAAAGTGGTTACCTGGATGGAATCCTTTTCCTCCACCCCGTCTTCATAATGTGTGAATCCCAGTATCCAGGTAACCGTAGTATCTGAATTCAACTTGCTAGCATTGTTGAACAGATACATGCACTCTTCTGCAGGCCGTTTGGCAGGCAAAGTCCACTCCGTAGATTTCGGGACAAGGCTCACTAGATATTTCATCTTGCGCACCTCGATCAACGGGAAACCGGAAAAAGAAAGCGTTGAATTGATCTTGATGCGGTCCTTCCCTCCCAACAGCGTGTCGCGCACGTCCAGGGTGTCAAAGAAATCGCGCATCGCGGTAGAATCAAACGGATTGTTGCCCGGTTCATAAATGTATTCTGGCGGAATGTAGTCGGTCCGGCGTCTCTCGCCATAGTTGACAAAAAATGTATCGGTCCTTGTCTTGTACCTTTTCGTGTACAGCGTGGCATAAACCGTATCCATTACGGTAACGTAATACTTGGAGGAATCCGGAAGGTCAGCAGGGCCGATATAAACCAACTGATATTTATCGTGTTGCGACATAACCGTTGGCGAAAAGTCGTTCTTGCACGAAAACGATTTTTCACCGAAGTCGCATTTCATAATGCTTGAATTCCGCGAAAGCGTGTCAAGACGGCCCAGCGTATCCCTGTAAACAAACGAAGTAACAGTATCGACAAGCTCGATGACTTTCTCTACCGTATCCTTGTAGACGACAACCGTATCGTGAAAAACAATAGTGTCAACCGGCGAAACTACCGGCAAGGCGGTATCGGAAGTTTCCTCAGTCGATTCTAAAGGATATTCTGCCGAGCAGGCCGTAAGAAGCGACAAAACTAGCGTCACCAATACAGCAAACAACATCCTCAAATACACCCATTTCATACAAAACTCCTATCCCTATCCGAAAAATAACACTTTCTCCGGAAAAAGAAATTATTTTATTCAATACGCACAAAAGCGTATTTAACATCACGGAATTTCGTTATCAAGGTTCCCTTTTCGGGGAAAGTAGGCCAGCATTGATAGACGAAAGGGTTTCTCCCTACATTTTCACCAAAATGGGAGAAGAGAAAAGTTCCTAGCAAAGAAGAATTATATATTTCGCTCAAAAAAAAGAGGCAAGAATGAAACTCTATACGACAGATTTTATCAGCGGCAAGGAAATCGAGACCCTTCAGATGGTCAAGGGAAGCGTAGTGTTTAGCAAAAACGTTGTTCGAGACCTATTTGCCGGAATCAAAACACTCGTGGGCGGCGAAATCGCCGGCTATACCGAAATGCTCAACGATGCCCGCCGCATTGCCACAGCGCTCGGCGCCGACGCCATCGTGGCAGTAAGGTTCATGACCTCAAGCGTCATGGCCGGAGCTTCGGAAATCATCGTGTACGGCACCGCCGTAAAGGTGAAATAGCAAAACTCGCAAATTCTATTATAAATAATAAAAACCCAATAATCTCGTTATTGGGTTTTCGTTTCTTGTTCAGATTCTTTTTTACTTCACGATTTCGGCGTCCTGCACCTTCTTGCCATTGATGGTCTTGGGAGCAGAGCCACTGTCGCGGCGGATTATCTTGTACTGAATAATGCTCCAGATGTTCGAGACAATCCAGTAGAGCACGAGACCGGAGGGCATCACCGCGCTGAACAGGAACATCATCGCCGGCATCATCCACACCATCATCTTCTGCTGGGCCGGATCCATTCCGGCGCTGCCGCTCATGGTAACCTTTGTCTGGAAGTACGTGGTGACCACCATGATGATCGGGAGCAGGGCAAGGCCAGACGGCATGAGGTAAGGAATCGAGATACCGCTCCAGATAACGTCGCTGCGGCTGAGGTCGGAAATCCAGAGGAACGCGGGCATACCGCGGAGTTCGACGGCGCGGCCGAGCACGAAGAAGAGGCCCATGAAGATAGGCATCTGGATGAGCATCGGCAGGCAGCCGCCAGTGCAGCTGGCGAGCGGGTTCACGCCGTTCTTGGAATAGAGTTCCATGATGGCGGCCTGCTTCTTCTGCGGATCGCTCCTGTACTTCACGTTGATTTCGTCGAGCTGCGGCTTGAGCTTGCTCATAGCCGAGGTGGACTTCATCTGCTTCACGGTGAACGGAGTCGTAACGCCACGGACAATGAAGGTCACAAGGATGATGGCGACGCCGTAGTTCGGGATAATCGAGAAGAAGAACTTGAGGAGCTTGAGCAGCATGGCGCAGATCCACACGAACCATACGTCGGCACCGCACCATTTCCAACCGCTCACGATAACCTTCTCATAGCCCTTGCCGTAGGCGGAAACTTCGTCCCAGGAAAGCGGGAGGACCATGAAGTTGTAGCCAAGGCTGTCGGAACCGCGGAGTTCATCTGCGATAGAAATCTTGTAGGTACCCGGGTCATACTCGTTGTCGGCGATCTTCATCGGCTTCGCTTCGAGAGTCGCAGGAACCGGAGTGTCGAACTGCACCGCCATGGCGACGTACTTGCGACGGATACCCGCCCAGGACATGTTGCCGTCATTGAACTTCTCGGTGTCGCGGACCATCTCACGTTCCACGCCGCTACCGGCGTTGTAGATCACTTCGCTAAAGAAGTAGCTCGTGCCGCCAAAGCTCTTGCCCTTCGGGATAACTTCGGTTTCCTTCATGCCGCCCTTCCAGGCGAGTTCGTAGGCTTCGGGCCTGAACCCGACAAAGCGGTTCATCTGGCGGACAGCAGAACCGTCCTTGGTAAATCCGTAACTGCGCACGACCTTGTTCCCGTTCGCATCGGAGAACACGAACTCGACCGTAGCCTTGTCGTTAACGACAATCTTTGCCGGAGCATCGACAGCGAACATGGCATCGCTCAGGTCGGCATTGCCCAGCTTCAGGTCCAGGGCGCCGAGCGCGGTATCCTGGATGAGCTCGGGGAAGTTGCCCGTAGAATCCGGAAGCGTCTTCACGACAACGCTCTGCACCTTGCCGCCCTTGTTGCTGAGGGTCATCACAAACTTTTCGGTCTCCACGACAACCGTGCGCGGCTCGACAACGACCGGGGCGGGCGCGGAAGCGGAATCCACAGCCGCGGAATCCGAAACGGCACTGTCCGACGGAGCTGCACCGTCCAGCACCGGGGCGGGCTTGAGCTCGGGAGTCTTGGCCGGGAGCACGAGTTCACTTGTAACAGAAGAATCCTTCTGCACCTCCGCAGCGACGGCCTTCTTCGCCTTGGCCTGGGCAGCAGCCTGGGCTTCGGCATTGGCAGCGTTCGTCGTCATCCACCAGATAACGATTACCGCGATAAGGATGGAACCGATAATGGTATTCTTGTTCATCTTTTTTCCTTGGGGGGCGGCACAGGGTCGTATCCGCCTTTACAGAAAGGGTTGCACCTTAACACTCTAAAAACCGCAAGATAGAAACCTTTGAAGGGTCCGTGTACCCGCAGAGCCTCTATCGCATACTGGGAACACGTCGGCTGGAACCTGCACACACCCTGGAAGAAAAAGGGGTGGATCAACTGGTACAGCCTGATAGGCACCACAAGCGCCGCAGACAGCGCGTTCTTAACCTTTTGCCACATCCGCAGCCCCATCCCATTCCATCTTATGAAAAATCTTCAGGGCAGATTCGCGAAGGCGTTCCGGGGACATCTCACTGGCACTGTCGGTCACGACGACCATCGCCCACACGGGCTTCTTTATCGAGGGGACCATCCCAAAAAACAAAGGCCGCAACACTCTGCGACACTTGTTGCGGTAAACGGCGTTACCGTTTTTCTTTTTTGCCAAAAAGCAGAAACGACAATAGCCGTCCGGGCTTTCAATCCACTTCATCGATAACGATGGAGAGCGGACGAATTTCCCTTGGACGGCGACTTGCCGATAAGCGGGTTGCGTCGGCAGACGATAAGAACGCAGAGCGGCTATAAGCCAGCCTCCGACTTACTTCTTGTAGACGGAATCGCTGACAGTGAGACGCTTGCGGCCCTTGGCACGACGACGGCTCAAAACGGCGCGACCCCAGCGGTCTTCCATACGAGCCATGAAACCATGCTTGTTGACACGCTTACGATTGTGAGGCTGGAATGTTCTTTTCATTGTTTTAACCTTTGTAAAAAAGCGATTTTTTGGAACTCAAATTTAGTAAAAAGCCTGTATAAATCAAGGGGTTAGGATGCCCCGAAACCTATTTTTGGGCAATTTTAACGACTTATTAACATTTTACTCACCCCGCATCACCGGAAGCGCGCATGCGCCTGCGGGCACGGGAGCCGGGACGGTTGCGACGGTGCCTTTTCTTGAAGGGGGCCGGCTGCGAGTCCCCCGACTTCGCGACAGGCGCCTGATTTTGGGCAGGCTTTGCGGGTTGGGGCGCGTTTTTTGCAACCGGGACCTGTTTCGGGGCCTGTTTCGGGGACTGCTTCACGGCAGGTTTCGGGGCGGCACCCTTCTCGCGGGGAGCATTTTCCTTTTGCTTCTTCTCGCGGGGCATCCTGCCGCGCGCATTGCGCCTCTCACTTTCGGGAGTCTCCTTCTGCGGGGGCGGGAGTCTGCCGAAGACAGACTTATCCTCTTCGGGGATGCGCACGCGGGTCAGCTTTTCGATGGCACGCAGGTCCTGTTCCTCGTCGGGGGCGCAGAACGCGATGGCAACCCCGTCCTTGCCCGCGCGCGCCGTCCGCCCGATACGGTGAACGAACGTTTCGGGCTCGTTGGGCAGGTCGTAGTTGAAAACGTGGCTCACGTCGTCGACATCGATGCCACGGGCGGCAATGTCTGTCGCCACCAGCACGCGGATTTCCTCTTTCTTGAACTTCCCGAGCGCTTCCTGGCGGCGGTTCTGGCTCTTGTTGCCGTGGATGGCGGAGCACTTGACGCCCGCCTTCTCGAGCACGCGGACAATCTTGTCTGCACCGTGCTTCGTGCGGCAGAACACCAGCACCTTCTGCATCTCGGGGTGGCATGCCAGCAGTTCCTTGAGGAGCGCGTCCTTGCGGCGCTTGTCGATGCGGTAAAGTTCCTGGTGGATGCGCTCGATGGGCGTACTCTGCGGGGCAACCTCGACACGCACCGGATCCGCATGCAGAATCGACTTCGCCAGATCCAGGATGCTGTCGGGCATGGTCGCGCTGAAAAACAGGTTCTGCCTGTTCGGCGGCAAGAGCGCCACCACCTTGCGGATGTCGTGGATAAAGCCCATGTCGAGCATGCGGTCGGCCTCGTCCAGCACGAACACTTCCAGCTTCTTGAGGCTCACCGCCTTCTGGCCGATCAGGTCGAGCAGGCGGCCCGGAGTCGCGACAAGCACATCGACGCCACGGATAAGGTTCCTCTTTTGCGATGCGTCGTTCACGCCACCGAAAATGCAGGCCGTCGATATCGCCGTGAACTGCGCATACTGCCTAAAGCATTCCTCCACCTGGATAGCGAGTTCCCTGGTCGGGAGCAGCACCAGCACGCGGCATGTCTTGGGAGCGCGAAAATTGCCCGACTCCAGCAGGCGCTGCAAAATAGGGAGTGCAAAGGCGGCAGTCTTCCCCGTCCCCGTCTGGGCGATTCCCAGCAGGTCGCGGCCTTCCAAGAGACTCGGGATGGACTTTTCCTGGATGGGAGTGGGGGTTTCGTAGCCGACAGCACGAATGGCGCGCTGCAAAGGGTTAGCAAGGGGTAAATCCGCAAACATCATAATAGGGCCAAATATAGAAAAACGGGGAAGACCCCGCCAAATACTTGGCCAATGCGTCACTTCAGCGAACGCAACAATGCTTTCTGCCCGTCGGTGATGCGGTAGCTCTCGCAGGCCTTCTGGATGGACTTTGCGTGAATCCACGGCGAAAGCTTGCGGCCCTTGATGTAGGGGAATGTCGCATCCCACTGTTTGGCAAGCGCCGTCGCGATGTACCAAGCAATGACCATCTGCACGTAGTAGCGGTCCGTGGGGCGCGCAGCATTTATCGCAGACTTTGCAGCGCCGGTATCAGAATCGTCGAACAGGTTCTCGTCTATTGCGGCAACCATTTCCAGGTGTTTCCTGTCAAAGCGATTGTCCAGGAAAAAGTTCATGAGCATGTTCACGCCGAAACGCACCGTGTAGGGCTTGCTCGACTTGAGCCACGCCTTGATGCGGGCCAAGAAGCGAGATTCGTCTTTGAGCAATGCCTTCGGGGACTTGCCGTCGCACACCGCCCAGTTGTCGATGTAGGGCAAGAACTGTTCAATGCGACGCAGGCACTCGTCAAAATCCTTGATGCGCTCCACCACAAAGAGGTGGACCTGGTTCTCCTCGAAATACTTGTGCGGAAGTTTATCCAAAAAATTTGCAATATCCTTCGGCAAGGATTTTGCGGCAGCATCCGCCGACTTTCCTGCTATCGACTTCCCTGCCACCGGCTTTGCCATCGGGGCGGCAAACTCCTTCGCGATTTTACGCATCACGGGGACGCGCACGCCGATAATCGATTTCTTGTCGATGTTCGGCAACAGCGATGCATGGAAATCCCTGTACTTCAAATCCTGTTCAGCAAGGAGGCTCTTGACAAGTTCTGCGTGGGTCATTTTTTTCTCAGTCAGGGTTTATTTCCGAAAAAGAAATGTAGACTTTTTCGGATTGGATGATGTCCTGGGCAACTCTGCGATTCGTAAGCTCCGTTACCACCTCCGGAGGCATCCATCCATAGTACAGAATCGATTTGACTTCATCCAAGAATTCCTTGTAGACGGGATCTTCCGTATTCATTTTGACATTGGTGACCCGACCGTCTTTCCCGAACGTGAGTTCCGCTTCTACGGAAAGTTTGAAGCCCTTTTTGTAATGGCGATAGAATGCCCTTTCGAGACGCCAGCCGCATGTATTCCTGAGAGTAATCTTGAGTCCACTTTCGAGATCTTCTCTGCCAGAGTCCTCCTCGAGGGTTTTTCCTTCTTTGAGAACGAATGACTGGATATGCATGTAGATGTCCGGCTTCGGCTGGTCTTTCCCGTCCCTGAACTCATTAATTTCGCTCTCAGTCGAGATTCCATGTTTCTTAAAATATTTCTCAATCCTGCTATTATCTTGCAATGCTCCGGTTCCTTGGGACGACTGCACCGCCGCATTGCTTGAAAGCATATTCAATATCTTCATAATCCATTCTTCAAACGACTCAGGAGAATCATCTGAATTTAATTTATTAAAATACCGAAGACGATCCACCAGCATTCCCTTCCGGTAAAAATCAATCAATACTACAGGTTTTAAATTTTTGTAATTCCTGTATTCATATAGATCGAAATATGGATTTTCTTCGTCCAACTCAGATGCCTTTGCAAAGTTCTCGATTTCTTCGCTATCGCGCGTAGCAAAAGCCAATCCATTCTTGTCATAGAAATTTATTGAATCGGAGAGGGCCAACAACTCATGCAAGCGATAAGCTTTTCCCGGAATATATTCGACCGTATTGGCAATCCTTTTCATGCTGCACCATCCGCACAAGGAGCGCAGTGCATATCCTCTAGACGCTTTTAACGTATTCGACGTCGTATCTACCTGGATCCCGATAAAACCGGTATATAGTTTCAATGGGATTCTTTGGCCCAAATATTCCCAATTTATATCGACCGCCGTAACAATTTTGGGCAAGCGCTCGAAGTCAACATCATTTTCCCATTCGGTCCGTTTGTGGAATTCATCATTTTTATAACTATTTTCGCTGAGATAAGGATAGAACTTGGAAAGCCAACCATTGAAAGTCGGGTTTGAACAGAGCTCCGGCACATAGCGTTTATATATCCCTTTCCAGAAATCTAAATCCGTTTTCCCTTCAAACACATTGACAAACTCATCAAGAATCGGGTTCAGATGTTCAGCCCACCAGTCCATATCGAGTCGCGAGGCAAGTTTGTTGAAGGAGTCCCTCAGCAATTCCCAATCCTGTTTGGTACCATTGATCTTGATTTTGGGAATTCCGCACATCGTATAAACGGAGTAGGTATAATATTCCGAGGCGATTGCCAAAACCATGGAACGCGAAATATTGTAATCCACGGAGCTTGTCGTCGAGAACTTCGTTTGTAAAGGCGTTCCCGTTTCGACAGGAAGCTTTTTTTGCAGCGAATCGAACAAGGCCGTAATGACATCGAACCAATCCTCGTGCGTAGATTCCAGCGTCAGCCAGTCCGCCGAGACACTTATGTCGGTATTAACCGCCGGGCCCACAAAACGGTCTTTAAGCGCATCGCTATTGCTCTTGACATGAAGACGGAAACCGTCCAAGATCATGAGCCAGATATCGTCCGGACTAATTTCCATCGCGTAGTGTCTTGCATACGCTAACGCCACCATATCTACAAAAGTGGGTCTGTCCGAATGGTTCCTGACAAACGGACTTATTGAATCGGAATAGGCGTAGAAAATCTTTGTCCCGGGTGAATTTTTTTGGTTTTCGCCAGCAAAATATTCCGTAAAACCGCCCTGTTCTACAGCAACAGTCTCTTCGCTGAACACACTGTCGTGAACGCTCGTATCGGCAATGGCGACGTATGCACTCGTGTCGCGAACAAAGACCTCTGTCTGCGAAGCCGGCTTTGTATGCAGGACCGTCGCATTTCCCACATTTTCGGACTTGCAGGAAATCAGGATACATGCAACAAGCGCCAACAACGAGTATTTATAAACAAGGCCCATATAAGAAAATATATGAACAAAAACAGCTATCCGGAATGCGGGATGACGTAAATTTTTTATTCCGTTTTCGCGGGAGCGTTATTTTCCGGCGTTCCTTTCGCCAGATCTTTCGGCTTGATTTTCGCCGACATGAAACTCAAAACCAAATTCTGCCACACAACATAACAGGTCGGGGCGAGCGCCACGACTGGCCCCGCATACAGCGTGGCGATCCAGATAACGAGCGTCGTGTTCTTTTGGCCCATGCTCTGCGAACTTTCGATCGGGCGGCGGTTTTTCTCGACATACCAGCCGAGCGCATAGAGAAGGATGCAGAGGATCAGCGAGACGCCCGCCATCATCGGGAGCTTGCCGCTGTTCCACAATTCCGTGAAGCCCATTTCGCGGATGTCGTAGCTCGCCTTCGCCAAAATCACGAACACCGAGAAAGTCCAGATGAACATCGTGTACTTCTGGAATTTGGCGGCGCAGTCGGCGAGTTCGGGGTAAAAGGCACGGAGTCCCAGCGCGAACGCCAGCGGGATGCTGATGATGGGCTGGATGGTATTGAAAATCTTCATCGCGATTTCAGTCAAGTTCGCATCCGTCCCCGTGAGGTAGCCGAACACGATAGGAATCGAGAAACAGGCGATGAGGTTTCCACTCAGGAAAATCTTGAGGGCAAGCGACGCCGAACCGCCAAGCATCTTCGCCATGGCAGGGGCTGCATTCGCGGGCGGGCAAAGCGCGATGATGGCACCGCCCAGCAGCACCTCGCGCGGGAGGTCGAACAGTCTTACGATTCCGGCGAGAGCGGCAACAATCAGGAGACTCACCACGAGAGCGCGGATTTCGATCTTGAACGTGTAGCCATGCGTCTGCGGCGGAATCTTCGTCACGAAAGTCAAGAACATCATGGAGCCGATCAAAAAAGGCATCATCGGCGAAAGCACGTGCGCCTGCGGAATCAAAATTCCAAGCAGGATTGCAACCGGCATCAAAATGGCTCGCAAGTTCTTCATAGCGAGGCAAAATTTAGAAAAAAAGGAGGCCCAAATTCAAGCAATCATCCCTACGATTCAAACGGACGGATGCGCAGCGTAACGCCCAAATTTTCGCACAGCTTGCGGCAAATCTCGATTTTTTCTTCGGGCATCACCTTCTCGACCACCGTCATGACGACGTTTTTCACATGGCCTTTCGCGAGCACGGCGAATTCCTTGAGAGCATCGTAAGACTTGATGCCAAACTTGGAACGCGTGAGCGCCAAGAATTCCTCGGCGTTCGGGGCATTCAACGAAATGGAAACGGTGTCGAAGCGCCCTTCGAGTTCGGGCGTGATGTCCTTGCCGTGAATCAAGTTCGCAAGGCCGTTCGTGTTGAGACGGATTTTCAAGTTCGGATACTTCGCCTTGAGCTTGTCAATCACGCTGCACACGTCGTAAAGGCGTTCCAGCGGTTCGCCGTATCCGCAGAAAATCAGCTCGTTGATGACGTTCAAATCGTATGCGTCGAAAATTTCCATCACCTGGTCGACGCTCGGATCGCCGCCCTTGAGCCAGAGCGTATTGCCTTCCATCATCTTCTTCGTCTGGCGCAGGCAAAACACGCAGTTGCACGGGCAACGGTTCGTCATGTTCACGTAGATATTCTTGCCGGTAATGTCGCCACTGTTGGCGATATCCAAATAGCCCGCCTGGCCGACGGTTCCTGTAACGGTATAAACTATCATTAGGCCCCCTTAGTCTTCGATGAGGTCGCGAAGGTACATTTCGACGCTCAGGCCCCAATGTTCCGGAACGTTATTCTGTACACAATACCCGATGCACTTGGACGCAAATTCAGCGGCCTTCTTCACCGATTCGTAGAAGTCGTGGCCGTTCAAATACATCCCGGCAATCACAGCGCTGATGACGTCGCCCGTTCCACTGCGGTCGCCGCCGATGCGGTCAGCCATGACGATTTTCGGCTCCTCGCCCTTGCTGTACACGTAGTTCATGATCTGCGTTTTGCTGTAGTGGATGCCCGTGACCACGATGTGTTCGGGGCCCTGTTCAGCAAGCGTCTTGCACATGTTCTCAATTTCGGCGAGGGTGAGGCTCCCGTCGCGGTAATCGGAGCCCGTGAGCGAGCAGAGTTCGGTGAGGTTCGGCGTCAAGAGGTCGGCGTAATGCACGAGTGCGCGCATCTTTTCGCACAGACTCGGCGTGTAGGTTTCGTAGAGCCTGCCGTAGTCGCCCATCACCGGGTCGACCAGCGTGAACACGCCTTCTTTCTTGAAAGTCTTGATGAAGTCAATGACGATGTCTACCTGTTCCTCGGAGCCGAGGAAGCCCGTCGCGATGGCGTCGAAACTCATGTCCAAGTCCTTGTAGGTCTGGATGTAGTCACGCATCTTGGGGGTGTAATCGTCAAAGAAGTACTTGGGGAACTGCGTATGCGTCGAAAGAATCGCCGTAGGGACGGCTACCGCCTGGATTTTCATGGCCGAGATGACAGGCGCCATGACGGCAACCGAGCAGCGGCCGAATCCGGTGATATCGTTGATGAGGGCAATCTTCTTCTGGGGCATAGCAATTACAAATTTAGAAATTAATTACGAGGCGCGACGCGATACGACCAGCACACGGCCGTAGGCGAACGCTGCCGATACGATGACGGCGAGGAGCGTGGGGCCGAGCGGCACGGAATCGAGGCGTTCGGCCACCTGGTACACGGCAAAGCCAGCAAGCCATGCGAAAAGGTTCCAGAGCCAGAAGGCGAGCGATTCGGCGCGGTTCTCACCGGCGTTAACTGTACTGGCCTTTCCGAAGTAGAACGATACGAGCAATACGGCAGCCATGGGCGCGAACACCGAGGCAATCAAGTAAAGGAAGCTGATGTAGTGTTCCATGATTCCCGAAATAGCGAGGGCCGCACTCAACAGGCTCACGACGACACCCGCAATCTTCGGGTTGATCTTGCCGTAAATCGCCTTCGAGGATTCACCTGCGGAGTTGGCGGCGAGGAAGTTCGTCGTGACCGTAGAAAGCACCACGATGATGATGCCCGGGATGCCGAGACCCGCAAGCAGAATCGCCTGTGCGATACTGTTGTTCACGCCGATGCCCGCAATCTCGATGCCGAGAATGTACATCCAGAGGCTCGCGAACGTGTAGGCCGCCGCGGAAACCGCCGTCGCCTTCACCGGGTTTTCCACGTCTTTCGTGTAGTCCGAAATCACCGGAAGCCAGGAGATGGGCATGGCGATGGAAATCTCGAAGATGTTCCAGAAGCCGAGCAGCGCCACGGAACCAGCGGCGGCCCCGGCGGTAACGCCGGCGACGGTCGTGCCCGAAGTATTGTCAAGCCCGAACAGTTTCACGGAAAGAATAGCGAGCAGAATCGCCAGCGCCGCCATCACGACCGTCGTCACGTTCGCGGAACGCTTGAGCCCGACAAATACCCAGATGGCGATAAGCACTGCAAGGATGATGCAGGTGAGCGGGAAAGAAATGGGCAGGTTGAGACCCGCCAAGGCCGCAGCGCCCTGCGCATTCAACACGGCCACCCAGGCGAGCAACTGGAATACATTCAGCGCCGCAAAAAATCTGGAACCGTATTTACCGAACGTCGAAGAGGTCGTCTCCATCGCGTTCAGGCGGACTCGTGCACCAATGAGGCCCACGAAAAAGAGCAAGATGCCACCCAGAACGTGACCGAGAATCAGCGGGAGCCAAAGAGATCCCGGCGCAGACGCTGCGCCAATTTCGATGCCCGCCTCGATTTCCGAAACCGAGATGGCGACACCGAACCAGATAATTCCGTTAGAAAAGAGACCCGTGCGTTTTTCCATGCTGCACCTCCATTCAAAAAAGTGGCACAAAAATACAAAAACGGGAGCTATAGCTCAAGGCCATAACCAATACTACATTTATATGACCCGCTATAAAATTTTATTATAACGATAAAAAAACTGATTTATAAAATCGTTTCTATATTTCCAATGAATTTCAAAGAGGCCTTACATGAACTTGACTCTTGAACGCGCAAAAGAAATCAACAAAAACCACGTCACCGAAGAAACTCTCATCATCCACTCGCTCAACGTCTGTTATGCGATGGGTGCCATGGCGAAGCATTTTGGCGAAGACATAGACCATTGGGAAGGCGTGGGTTACCTGCACGATTTCGACTACCAGGAATTCCCGGAAGAACACCTGCAGCATACCGAAAAGGAGCTGCTCGCCGAAGGGGTCTCCGAAGAAGATGTCCGCGCAATCTTGGCACACGGTTTTGAAATCGTGAATGATGTGGAACCCAAGACGAACATGGAAAAGAGCCTGTTCACCGTCGACGAACTCACGGGAATCATCCAGGCCTGCGCAAGGATGCGCCCGAACGGAATCTTGGATCTGGAAGTAAAAAGTTTCGCGAAAAAATTCAAGGACAAGAAATTTGCCGCCAAGTGCAATCGCGACTACATTCTCAAGGGTTGTGCGCTACTCGGCATGGACGTGAAGGAAGTCGCCGAAATCTGCATCGAAGGCATGCGCGAACACGCCGCCGAAATCGGGCTGGCGGGAAATGCGGGATAAAGAACAATTACCGCAAAAAAATTATTCCTACAATCCACCATAATCGGACTCGCCGCTAGGCAATAGTCGCCCTTTGTGCATGGTATACACACGATCGCCGTACTTAAAACCATGCGGGTCGTGTGTCGCCACAAGCACCGAAGTTCCCGACCGTGCAAGGTCAGCCAAAAGGTCAAAGACAATCTTGCCGTTAGCTTCGTCAAGATTGCTGGTAGGTTCGTCCGCAATGATGATATCAGGCTTGTTGACCAACGCCCGAACGATTGAAGCCCGCTTAAGTTCACCCCCCGAAAGTTCCGCAGGCAT
Organism: Fibrobacter sp.; assembly: GCA_017649565.1. Classification (GTDB taxonomy): domain Bacteria; phylum Fibrobacterota; class Fibrobacteria; order Fibrobacterales; family Fibrobacteraceae; genus Fibrobacter. The sequence continues at coordinate 52,543 of JAGCGO010000100.1, forward strand.
CTCATTCACTAAATGAGCAATGCCGAGAGTTTCAAGTTTCGAAATGATATCGATATCTGTCGTATCTGCCAAACCGTAAGCCTCGATTTTCTGGCCGTCACGAATGGCCCGCGGAAGTAGGATATTTTCGAGAACTGTAAAATGCGGCAAGAAAACAGATTCTTGAGGTACGTAACCAATCTTGTCGTTCCGGATTGCAGAAATTTCGGCATCCGAAAGATTTGCAAAATCAAATCCATTAAAGATGACCGTGCCTTTCGTAGGGTGATTGATTCCCGCAAGCAAAGAAAGTAACGTGCTTTTCCCGCTTCCGGATTCACCGATTACTACTGAGAAATCACCGGACCAGGCAAAGAATTCTACATCTTCTACAGCATTAAATTCGTTGCCGCGCCGCGTATAGGTCTTGTATAAATTAGAGACGTTCAGAATCAATGTTCTACCTCCCTCAAAGCGACGTAGGCATCGATTTCACTCACCTTGTTCGCCACACCGTAAACAACAACCGGGCCAATTAAATGGAGCAACAGAATGATAACGGCATACACGGCCGCAATTTCAGCATTCTCCGGAACAATGAACGGAATATCGATATGTTCGCCAAGCCAAATCTTAAAAGTGAAAAAGAAAACGCTCGAAAATAGCAAGCCAATGTAAGTCCCCACTGCCGAAACAAGCAAGGCCTCGCCAAGCACAAGGATTTTCAAGCGCCTGCGGGTAGAACCCAGAATACGAAGGAGCGCATATTCGCGCTTGCGTTCACGTGTCGAAAGCGAAAATGAAATCACGATTGCTGCAGCAGCGATAACCAAGAAAAATGCAACAACAATCCATACAACCACCTGCATGACATTTGCCGGTTTTTCAAGCCCCGAAAACAAATCCTTGCGGCTAAAAATCTGCAAGCCGTCAAAATGGGCGTAAATTTCGCGACTGAGGCGTTCTGTATCGGAATCCGGGCGCAACTTAATCAAAATGCTTGAATAGCCCACCGAACTAGAATCAAATCGCACTCCTTTGGTTTTAGCTGCACCACGAATGTCCGCAAGCGTCGCGACATCTACAAAAACGGCCTGGTCAAGCCCGTTGCCAATCGGTTCAAGCTTTGCGGCCACTGGATATTCACGGTCAAAGAATTTGACCGTCTTTTTTTCTCCCACGCTGATTTCGCTACCGACAACGATAGTTCCCTTTACCAACTTGTCTTCAAAAACTTCACGAATCCACGGTTGAATCACAAAGTCAGATGATGGGTCAAATCCGACAATCCAGACTTTCTGATCGCAGCAGCTAGAACTGAGCGACGTCAAAAAATACTGCGGAGTCGCCACTTCGACATCGTCAAGTCCGCGTATAAATTCCAGCGAGCCCTGTGGCAAGTACGCATACTTGAAATCGCCCTGCAAAAGAATCGTCTGGTCGTCAACTTCGCTTCCCTGCGGAAAGACAATCACGTCGGCCCCGAGGCGCGACGATAAACGGTCCAAGCCCTTTGAAAGCGAAAGCGACAAAAGTCCGCCTACCAAAAGAACCGAAGCAAGCAAGGCGATCAACAACGAAAGCCCCAAACTCCTGAACGGGTTTCGCAGGTAATTTTCAACAATCAAATTAACATCAGTCTTGTTCATTTCGCCTCTTTAATTTCAAAAGAACAAAGTTCACCACCGAAAACAAGACGATTGCAGCACCAGTCAAGGCAAACACCGGAGCAGTCACCGCATGGCATGCCATATGGACATGCGGGCACGTCCCAACAATAATGGTCGGCACCAGCGAAACAAATACACCTATAGCAGTCGCTACCATAGAAAGAACCAGGTGAGCATTTTTCTTGATAAATGCAGCCCCCACAACAGCAGTCACCAGCAAGGCTATTCCAAGAATGGCTTCAATGCTTGCAGATGTTCCACAACGCATTCTAATGCCTCCCATAGATCCGCAAACCGGTAAAATCACCTGGGCAAAAGCAACCAGCAATACACCGAACACGAGATTTGCTATTACGAACAATTTATATTGATCCATATAACTCTCCTATTTTTTTTGTATAAATGATGGCTACGCAATAAGGGAATCGCGCCCACTCGTATAAGCCTTCAAGTATTCTTCCATTTCGCGGATGTAGATGCGGCAAATGGTACTCAACATGAAGTTTTTCTTGACAATGTAACCGATTTCCATATTACGGTCGTTTTCACCGTTATCGTCCTTGAAGGGAACGGCAACATAATCGGATCCATTTATTTCTTCGCTGATAATTCCAGAACAAAGCGTGTAGCCGTTAAGCCCCACCATAAAATTCAGCATGGTAGCACGGTCATTCGCCTTGATCGTCTTGTGATATTCATTTGTACTCAATATTTCTTCGGCGAAGTAATAATTTCCACTTTCGCCTTGTTCAAACGAAAGACACGGGTACTGCGAAAGGTCTTCAAGAGTGACATACGGCTTGGATGCCAAGGGATTATTTTTCCACATGTAGGCATAAGCATTGCAGACAATTAACTTTTGAAAAACGAGATCGTTTTCCTTGAGTAGATAAGTAATGTATTTCCGGTTAAAATCACTCAGATAGATAATTCCGATTTCACTGCGAAGGCTTATCACATCATCGATGACTTCTTTAGTCTTTGTTTCACGGAGCGCAAAGTCGTAATCATCGATATTGTAGCTTTTGACCATATTCATAAAGGACTTGACAGCAAAGGAATAATGTTGCGTTGAAACAGCGAATCTTTTCTTCTTCTGTTCTTCCTTGCCGTAACGCTTTACAACCGATTTGAAATGATTTATGAGTTCATTTGCGCGGGCAATGAATTCTTCACCTTCGGGCGTGAGCGTTACACCGCGATTCGTGCGGTTAAAAATGGTAATACCAATTTCTTTTTCAAGATCCTGAATAGCCGTCGTCAACGACGGCTGGGATATGAACAGCGTCTCGGCAGCCTTGCTGAACGAGCCCGTATTGGCAATCCCGACGGCATAACGCAATTGCTGAAAAGTCAAAGTCTTTTTATAGTCCATGTAAAGCACCCCAATAGCGGGCAAAAAATATAGAACGCGTTTGTCGCTGCGTCTAATACAATTTTTTTAGGACTTTCTATAGATTTAGACTATGCTTTCCCTTATTTTTAGGGCTCTTTGAGCAATCTTATTGCGATATAAGTTTATTTTAGCAATTGCGTCAGCAACCGGGAGACCGATATCGAACGCACGGACATTAAAGCGCGCCAAAGCCTGGATTGCCTGCGGGCCAATCTGTGAGCAAAGAACGTAATCCAGGTCGGATAGATTCCTTGCCGCCGTAAGCATCGACAAATGTTCCATATCGCGCTGGCCACAAGTGCCGTCCCCGCACGTTCCGTCACAATGTTCCGGCTTTACGCGAACTTCGATCTTTTCAAATTTTCCGCTCGCATCATCGACTTCATAAATATCAAATGCGGCAGCATGCCCAAAGTGAACATTGACATTCACACCATCGTTTGTGGCTACTGCGATTTTATATTTAGCCATGAGAGAAGGTCTCCTTTACACGGATACGGTCCATGTAGATTTGCGCACCGATATCGTAAACGCCGGGAACGCCTACGGCATCGGCACGGCAGTGGGAGCAATGTTTGAAGACGTTAATAAATACGCCCGCTTCTTCCTGAGCGATTGCAAGCGCCTTTGCACTCGGGGCGGGCAAATCCTTGAATCCGTTTTGCGGAATGAGCGGAATGATATTGTAGATGATTGCACCGGCTTCGCGGACGGTGGCTGCAACGTCTTCGATGTGCTTGTCATTGATACCCGGGCAAAGTACGGTATTTACCTTCACGAGCGTCCCGCTGGCGGCAACCTTGCGGATACCTTCCAGTTGGTTGTGGATAAGGATTTTGGCCGCTTCGACACCTGTATAGGTCTTGCCGTGGTAAAAAATCCTAGCGTTGATCATCGCCTCGATTTCAGGATCCACGGCATTCACCGTGACGGTAAGGGTGTCAATTCCAACTTCAATGACTTCATCCGCCCTGTCGTTGAGCAAGAGCCCGTTAGTGCTCATGCAACGGATAAGGTTCGGGAATTCCTTCTTGACAAGGCGGAACGTGTCCAGCGCAAAAGGGGTCGCCAGCGTATCGCCCGGCCCCGCAATACCCACGGTAGTAAGTTCCGGTACGTATTCAAGTGCCTTGCGGATGTATCCGCAGGCTTCTTCAGGCTTGATAACCTTGCTCGTATTCCCGGGAACCTGCGCATCTTCGTTGATACGGCGGTCACAAAAACGGCATTCGATATTACATCCCGGAGCAACCGGCAAGTGAATGCGTCCTTTTCTGTTCTTGCACGCACCAAAGCATGGGTGTTCTCTAAAAACAGTTTCTTGATTTATTGCCATAGTCTCTGCTGAAAAATTGTTGAACATTTACCTAGCGTTCCGCAGCTTATCAGTTTTTTCTATGAAACAAGTGGGTTAGAATTTAAAAAGCCGAATAGCAAAATCCAAGACGAATCAGATGGCAAAAAAGACAAAAAAAACTTTTTTTGCGCTAGGTATAGATTGGAGCCAAATCCGACTATAGGGAGCATTTATGGCTGAGAGATTTTTTTGAATTTTTCTCAAAAAACATCCCCGAAAGATATTGGATATCAAAAAAGACAATTCTAAAATTTCGCCACCTAGCGTTTCTGTAGGCAACAAACAACCTAAGGAGACTTAAAATTATGGCAAAACGTTTACGTCAAATCGCTATTTACGGAAAGGGCGGCATCGGCAAATCTACTACGACCCAGAACTTGACTGCAGGCCTTGTTGAACAAGGTAAACACGTTCTTGTTGTCGGTTGCGACCCCAAAGCAGACTCTACTCGCCTTTTGCTCGGCGGACTTCATCAAAAGACGGTGCTTGACACCATTCGCGACAACAAAACTGAACTTCAACTTTCCGACCTTGAAAAGGTCGGCTTCAAGGGCGTTCGCTGCGTGGAATCCGGCGGCCCGGAACCGGGCGTGGGTTGCGCAGGTCGCGGCATCATCACCTCCATTAGCATGCTCGAACAGCTCGGCGCTTATACCGAAGACCTTGACTACGTTTTCTACGACGTGTTGGGCGACGTGGTGTGCGGTGGTTTTGCCATGCCGATTCGTGAAGGTAAGGCCAAGGAAATTTACATCGTCGCTTCCGGCGAAATGATGGCCCTTTATGCAGCAAACAACATCTGTAAGGGTATCGCGAAGTATGCCCAGCATGGCGAAGTGCGCTTGGGCGGCATCATTTGCAATAGCCGTAACGTCGACAACGAACTCGATTTGCTCCGTGCCTTTACCAAGGAACTCAACACGCAGCTGATTCAGTACGTACCGCGCAACAACATTGTGCAGCAGGCAGAAATTCGCAAGAAGACGGTGATTGAATTTGAACCGAAGTCCAGCCAGGCAAACGTCTACCGCGAACTCGCCAAGAACATCGACGAAAACGAAATGTTCACCGTTCCGACCCCGATGACGCAGGATCGCCTGGAACAGATCCTTATCGACTACGGCATGATGGAAAAAGACTACCAGATTTAGGAGAAATAAATCCTATGGCATCGACCAATATTAACCTTAACATGACCTCGGTCGAAAACCGCGAGTATCGACTGGGTACGATTATCGGCTGGGACGGCAAGGCGAGCGATTTGATCAAGGAATCGGCCTATGACGAACGCAGTGCGAAAAAGCATGGTGGCTGTGCAGGCAAGGGTAGCGGCTGTAAGCTTTGCGAGCTTGCGTCCCCGCTCAACCAAGAAACCATGTGCTCTAACGCTATTATCCAGTGCCAGGTAGGTAATTTGACGGACTGCGCCCTGATTGACCATTCTCCGATTGGCTGCAGTGGCGAAAACTCCAAATTCAACCTTTCTATGCATGTGGGCCTTAAGCGTCGCGGCAAGCCTTTGCAAAATACGTTGAACATCAGCACCAACCTTAAAGAACAGGACATGGTGTTCGGCGCTTCCGAAAAGCTTCGCCAAACGATTCGTGACGCGAAGGAACGCTTCAACCCCAAGGCCATTTTCATCGGCATGGCTTGCGCTACCGCTATTATCGGTGAAGACATCGATTCCATTGCCGAAGAAATGGAACCCGAAGTCGGCGTGCCTATCATTCCGCTGCATTGCGAAGGTTTCCGCTCCAAGCACTGGTCTACCGGCTTTGACATTGCCTTCCATGGCGTTCTTCGCCAGATTGTGGAACGTCACCCGACCAAGAAGCAGAATGACTTGATTAACATCGTTGCCCTCTGGGGTTCGGACTATTTCTCCGAAATGCTCGCTCCGCTTGGGCTGCGCGTGAATTACCTTCTGGATACGGCATCCTTCGAAGAAATCCGCCAGGCTTCTGAAGCAGTCGCGACCGCTACCTTCTGCGATACGTTGGGCGGCTACATGGCTACGGCACTTGAAGAATCCTTCGGTGTTCCGCAAATTGACGCCCCGCAGCCTTACGGTATCAAGGGTACCGACGAATGGCTCCGCGCCATTGCAAAGGTTGTCGGCAAGGAAAAGGAAGTCGAAGAATACATCGAAAGCGAACACAAACGTATCGCCCCGAAACTTGCCGAGCTCCGCGAATTTTTCAAGGGCAAGAATGGCATCGTGATGACGGGTTCTGCTTATGCTCACGGCCTTATCAGCGTTCTTTCGGAGCTGGGAATTGGCCACGACGCAGCCCTCGTTTTCCATCACGACCCCATTTACGATGGTGCTGGAAAACATCAGGACACGTTGAAAGAGCTTGTGGAAACTTACGGCGACATTCCGCACTATACCGTAAGTAAGACCCGCGCCTTCCAGCTTCCGCAGCTTTTGAAGCGCGCCAAGACGGACTTCTTGCTCATTCGTCATCCGGGTCTTGCCTCTGTTGCGGGCCACCTCGGATTCCCGACCCTCACCATGGGCGACGAGCATATTCCGGTGGGCTACGAAGGTATTCTCCGCATTGGCGAAATGCTCAAGGGCGTTCTTTCGCGTACAAAGTTTAACCAAGTTCTCAAGCGTAATGTAAAGCTCCCGTATTCTGATTGGTGGCTCGCTCAGGACGATCCGTTCTATCTGACGCATCACCCGGAAACACTTAACGACCTTCCTGAACCGAGAAACCTCAAGTTCAGCAAAGATAAAGAACCCTATTCGGAAAACGCATAGTAAGGGAGATTTCGAAAATGTCAGAAGCACTTAAAACAAAGAAAAAAAGCAATTCTATTTCGGACCCCCGCTATTCTTGCGCAGTTGGTGCGTCTAATACGGTTGTCGGCATCAAGGGTGCCGTGCCTATTGCCAACTGCTCTCCGGGTTGCCAGCTCAAGCAAACTGCTTTCCTCACGTTCGAAAACGGTTTCCAGGGTAGCATTTACGCCGGTGCCGGTAACATGCCGAGCGCAAACTCCACCGAAAACGACATTGTGTTTGGCGGCATCAAGACTTTGGATCAGTTGATCAAATCGACGCTCAAGGTTTTCAATGGTGACCTCTATGTCGTTCTCACCGGTTGTGTGGGCGGCCTCATTGGTGACGACGTCTCGAGCCTGGTTAACGAATATCGCGATTTGGGTTACCCGATTGTCGCTGTTGATACCGCAGGTTTCAAGGGCAACAACCTTTTCGGTCACGAAGAAGTCGTGAACGCTATCGTTGACCAGTTCGTGGGCGATTACAAGGGCGAACGCAAGAAAGGCCTTATCAACCTCTGGTCCGAAGTCCCGTATTACAACCAGAACTGGCGCGGTGATTATCAGGAACTAGCCCGCATTCTTCGCGGCGCAGGTTTTGAAGTTAATGTGCTGTTTGGACCCGAAAATAATGGTGTCAAGGACTGGTTGCGCATTCCGGAAGCTCAGTTCAACCTGGTGGTTTCGCCTTGGGTTGGCGTTCGCAATGCCGAACACCTTCAAGAAAAATACGGTCAGCCGTTCCTTCACATTCCTGAAATTCCCATCGGCGCCGAAGCGACAAGCGAATTCATCCGTAAGGTTGTCGAATTTGCAGGAATCGACAAGGAACAGAGCGAAAAGTTCATTGAACAAGAAAATGGTATCTATTACTACTATCTGGAACACTTCTCTGAATTCTTCGCTGAATACTGGTACGGCATGCCGAGCGAATTCGCCATCACCGCTGATTCTGCCTACACGCTTGCCTACACCAAGTTCCTTGCCGACCAGATCGGACTTATTCCGCGCAAGGCAATTGTCAGCGACGATCCTCCGCAGAAATTCCGCGAGCAGATCGAAAAAGCCTTCCACAACATTAGCGAAGGCGTCGATGTCCAGGTGGAATTTGAGGAAGATGGCTACCTGATTGAAAAGTCAATCAAGGAAGTCGATTTCTCTTCTGGAAAGCCCTTGATTCTCGCTTCTTCGTGGGAAATCAATCTTGCCAACGACAAGGGAGCTTTGTTCTTCGAAGTTACTCCCCCTTCCAGCGAAACCTTGATTATCAATCGTAGTTTCGTCGGTTACAAGGGCGCGCTGAATCTGCTCGAAAAGATTTACAGCGCATCCGTTGGCGGAAAATAAACAAATAAGTCAAACAAAATAGAACGAGGATACCTATATGTGTAGCACTTGTACTTTGGCTCAGGGCATTCTCCAATAAGCATCTGCATTTTGCAAGATGACATGTTGGGAAAGCCACGCATGAGCAATCCCCTGTAAATAAGCCGATGCCTTTTTTAAGCATTCGGCATTTTCCCAAACGCTCGCAGAATTTTATTCTGCGTGGTTATCCAACAATTATCAAAAAAGGAGATTTTCAATGAATCTCACAATAAATACCACAGCTAAAATCATTCTCGTCTCTGCAATCGCAGCATTCTCCGCAGAACCCATTTCGGTCACCACAAAATCCGGCGTAACAGCAACTCTCTACGGTTTTGCATCTCTTAACGCCGCCTACGAAGATTCCAAGAGCAACAATGGCAACTTCGCCAACTTTGTTGCGGCTTCCGACATCACCAATGAAAACGATGGCGGTTGGCATTTGACTCCTAACCTGACTCGAATCGGCCTCAACCTTTCGAGCGGTGACGATACGACATACTTCAAGGCAAACGGTAAGGTCGAAGTGGACTTCTACGGGGGTGGTTCCGCCAACAATCCCAATCCGCGCCTCCGTCACGGTTATGGAGAAATTTCGTTCGGCAAGACTGGCTTCTCCATTTTGGGCGGCCAGACCTGGGACGTGATTTCTCCGTTGGTGACCCCGACGCTCAATGCCGGCGTTCTCAATAACTCCGGCGATGCGGGCCTGCGCAGGGCCCAGCTGAGACTCACCGAGAAAATCCCCGTTGCAGGAGGTTCCGTGGACATTGCAGCCGCCATTGTCCGCACCATCGGCGAAAACCAGCCGTACAACACGACTTCCGCCTCAGAAACCGGCACCGATGCTGACATTCCCACATTCCAGGGACGCATCGGCATTGCCGTTCCGCTGTGGGTAAAAGACAAGAAGGTCGGCCTCGGCGTTTCGGGCCATTACGGCAAGGAAGAAATCGATCTAGATGACACTGGCGATGCCAAGGATATCCCCACATGGTCTGCGAATGTGGACTTGACCCTTCCCATTACCGGCACAATCGCCATTCTTGGCGAAGGATTCATCGGCGAAAACCTGGATACATACGCCGCAGGCATCGGACGCGGTTTTGCAGCCAATGCCAACGATCCTGAAAGCGTAAAAAGCATCGAGGCCTACGGTGGATGGATTGCCTTGCAGGCCAAGTTGATTCAAAAACTGGCAATCAACGTGGGTTCTGGCATTGACAAACTGGACCGAGACGACATCGAAACCGTTGGCGGCCGCGAACAGAACATTTCCGTTTTCGCAAACGCGACCTACAACCTGACCGACGCCTTCTCGCTCGGGTTTGAATACCTTCACATCCAAACGGATTACCTGACTGCCGGCACCCAGAAAGTAAAGGAAGCCGACCTGAACCGTTATCAACTTTCCGCAACATACGGATTCTAATAAGGAGGTTTGACAATGAATCATAATCTTCATAAAAAGCATTCTCGGATTGCTTTGGCATTCCTTTTCACTCTCGTCTGTGCCGCATCTGCTTTTGCCGCAGACAAGATTTCCATCGGTTACCTCTCTTCTACGGGTCAGGGAAAATTCTTCATCGCTAAAGATGCCGGCATCTTCGAGAAGAACGGACTTGACGTGACCCTAGTGGAATTCTCGAATTCCGGTGACGGCATCGCCGCGGTCCGCGCGGGCAAACTCGACGCCGGTGCATTCGGTTCACTCGCTCCTCTCATCCATATTGCCCAGGGCGCAGACATCCGCGTCATTGGCGGTATCATGGGTGGCGACCAGGCAGTCATTACCCGCAAAGAAAACGCCGGGGCCGTCAAGAAGCTGAGCGACCTCAAGGGAAAGAGGGTGGCCACCATCCGATTAGGCACCGCAGACGCAATCGTCCGCGGCGGCCTCAAGAAAGAAGGTGTCGACTGGCACAAAGATGTCACCATCGTTGAACTCAAGAACCCGCCTGCCGTCATCGAAGCCGTCAAGAACGGAAGCGTTTATGCAGGCGTCACTTGGGGCCCTCACGACCTCCGCGCCGAAGAAGCCGGGCTTTCTGTGGTGCTCCGCAGTAAGGACATCAACCCCGGGCATATCTGCTGCAGGCTTATCGCATCGCTCCGAAAAATCGAAGGCCGAGACGACGTTTACAAGCGCCTGGTCAAATCGCTGATCGAAGCCGAAGAACTTGTACAGAATGACCACAAGAAGAGCGTGGAAATTATCGCCAAGTGGATCAAGCTCGACACGGCCCTTGTAAACAAGGCGTTCTACAGCGGTCATGTCACGCAAGATACCGATCCGAACGTGAAGGGCGTCGAATTCTTCTGGGATTTCTTGAAGGATGCTGAATTCATCAAGTCCGACAAGAAGGTCGCTGAATATGTGCGTACCGACTTCTACCAGAAAGCCATCGCAGAACTCCGCAAGCAAAAGCCGAATTCCGAGTTTTACGCGAACGCTGAAAAAATATTCAAGTCCAGAAACTAGAGGTGAGACAACATGAGTCAAAAGCAAAGTGGTTTTGAAGCGACGAATCTCGGTTTTTCTTACGATGGCAAGGCCATCCTGAAAGACATCAACTTGAAAATAAATCAAGGTGAATTCGTGTGTCTGCTGGGCGAAAGCGGCAGCGGTAAAACTACCTTGCTGAATCTTTTCGCAGGCCTCACCAAGCCGGACGAGGGCCATATTTATTGGAACGGAAAGGAAATCGAGAAACCTTCCGCCGAAAGGAGTGTCGTCTTCCAAGACTACTCTCTTTTCCCTTGGCTCACCCTTCTCCAGAACGTCACGCTCGCCATCAAGAAGACTAAAAAAGTCAAGAGTGGCGATGCGAAACATTTGGCCGAAGAATACCTGAACTTGGTGGGACTTTCGAGAAGCCTCAACAAATATCCCTTTGAACTATCGGGCGGAATGCGCCAGCGCGGGGCTATTGCGAGAGCCCTGAGCGTTGGTGCCGACGCCCTTCTTTTAGACGAACCCTTCGGAGCGCTTGATCCCGTAAACCGTGCAAGCCTTCAGGATTTGGTCTTGGAACTTTGCCGTGGCGTAAAAGACCGACCAATTACAACGTTATTTGTAACTCATGATATTCGAGAAGCCGTTTATTTGGGAAGCCGAATTGTCGTATTGGGATCGACACCAGGCCGTATCATTGCAGACATTCCTCTGGATTTCCCGGTAAAGAAAAATCGCAGTGATTGGTTCCGCGACGAAAAAGTTCAACAGACTATCGTTGCCATTGAAGAAGCCTACCATAAAGATGTCCTTGAAAAACTCGGGCATATCGTACAGGGAGGTGCAAGCATATGAGAACTTTTAAAAAA
>JAGCGO010000101.1 GCA_017649565.1 Fibrobacter sp.
AAGCTGACCCGTGAAATCGGCGGCATCGCCATGGCACTCCCGCGCATCGACGCGCTCGTGTTCACCGGCGGTATCGGCGAGAACAGCCGCGTGGTCCGCAAGACCGTGATGGAAAACCTCGCCCTGCTCGGCTACCAGATCGACGATGCCCGCAACGAGGACAACGGCAAGAACTCCGGCCACATCATCAGCAAGGACGGCACGCCGACCGCGATGGTGGTCGCTACCAACGAAGAGCTGCTTATCGCGCTTGACACCGAAGCGCTGGTGAAGTAGGAAGTAGACGGTAGACAGTAGGAAGTTTGTTTCCTACAAGCCCTTCTGTCGACTAAATAACAATTAAAAGGCTCCGCATCGCGGAGCCTCTTTTTTTACTCTATAGATTCTAGTCTCTAGATCCTAGTCCCTATTTAATCGTCCATGTCTGGTTGTTGACGCGGAGAATCTTGCGGCCCTGTACGGCAGCGGCGGCACTGCGGACATCCGCCTCGGCGGCCGGGAGCTTGGCCTTCCACATCACACGACCCTGCATGTCCATCATGACAACCATACCGCGGCTTGCGGCAATTGCGCCCTGCCAGTTCATCTTGGGCTGAGCAATAGTCCTGAGGTTACTGGAGCCGTTGTTATCGGTCAAGAAGGTGAACGTCAAAGGAACGCTTGTTTCGGAATCCTTGGCATCGATCGTAACGACATATTCCTTATACGGGAGCAGTTTTTCTTTCGGCTTGATAGTCAGCTTGCTTCCCTTGATCTTCACTTCCAAAGCTTCAGACACCTTGCCACTGCCCTTGGCAAGCGCAAATGTCAGGGTATCGTCGATATCGGTCATGATAGTATCCAAATCGAACTCCATTTTCCAATCGCTAGTAGCGACGCTGAACCGAATCTTGTCGGAAGTGACAGCAACGGGAACGTCGTTGACGGGCTTAATATGCACCGGCACAACCAGCTTGGTCTCTGCACCAAGGCTATCGGCAGCGATGAACGTAATTTCGGATTCGCCACAAGAGTCCTTAGCCGGAGCAACGGAGAAAGCCGTCTTGGAAGAGGAAACCCTAAGTTTGCCGTCCTCATTGACAATATCGACAGTCACCTCATCGCCGTCCGGATCTTCAAACCAAGTTTTCAGATCCTTGAAACTGAACGACTTCGCCGAAGAAATCTTATCTTCTTCGAGAGCGGCAAACAGAGCCTCGAGAGAATCAGCAATCCCTTCGCGGACAACAGGAGCCATGTTCCTGCCAATCACATTGATTGTCACCGTCGCCGGCGCAGACTTTTCTCCAGCCTCGTTCTCGCAAATGTAGGTGAACGTGACCTTGCCCCTGAACGAAGGATCGGCTTCATACTTGAACGAGCCGTCCGCGCTCAAAGTCAGCTTGCCGTGTTCGACATCATCCTCCAGCTTGGCCGTCAATTCAGCCTCAACATCATCGGGATTCACGTCATTCGCAAGCACGCCCTTCTTCGCATTGATCTTGATGGTCGAATCCTGGACAGCTTCGTACGTGTCATCCTTGGCAATGGGAGGATCATCGACAGGATTGATCTTCAGGTAGAAGTCTACACCTGCCTGGAATTCTCCGTCATCGGCATAGTACGTCACCTTGGCCAAGCCGTTGGCATCCTTCTTGGCGGTAACTTCTACGTAATTCACGCCTTGGAAGTTCACAACCTTCGCGTTTACCTTACCATTCGTCTTAGCCTTCATGGTAAGTTCTAGATCGTCCACATCCGAGAATGCCATCTTATCGGGATTCATTTCAACCCATATGGTATCCGTGAAGTCCTCGTCTACATCTATAGTCTTCTTGGAATCGTTGAGCGTTCCTTGCTGGGCAGCGCCATCGATATCGGCAACATAATAGTCAAATTCCTCATCAATAACTTCCACGGTCGGAGGATCGTTGATGTCCAGGACGCGAATCGTGTACTGCTTCGTTTCGCTCTTGCTTTCCGGATTCTTCACTTCATAGGCATATATCGAGATGAACACATCTACGTCCTTTTGATAGCCCGTGGGCGCCACATAGGTAAACACACCACTGACTTCATCAAAGTTAAGGAGTTCGCCTTCTTCCGGTTCTTTGACAAGCGTAAAGGCAATGGAATCACCGTCAAGGTCTTCTGCCAGGATCCCGACGAATTTGAACTTCTTGGAGAACTTCAGCGTATCTCCCTGAGTAACCTTGAATATGGAATCCTTGAGGGTCGGCACATGCGGGATATCGACAGGCGTGATAGTGAACGTCCAAGTAGCCTTCCTGCCCGTGGGGTCGGTAGCGACCAGTACCACGGTATAGAGATCCGTGCTCGGATTCGGGTTTACCGTAAAGCTGATGGAGTCCTTCAAGGTGATATGCTGCGTGTCATCGTACAAAGAAACCACATCGCCATTTCCCGAGAAAGAACCCGAGATAGACAGGGAGTCGCCATCCTCATCTCTGAAGACATCAGACATGCGGAAAACCAGTTTTTCACCCTCGTTCAATTCGTAATCTGTTTCAAGGCCAGGGATTACTTCCGGTGCATGCTGCGGGCATTCGTCGGCGAGCATCATCATATAAATTCCCACCTCGTTCTCCGTGCCGTACTTCTTGACCTGATCACTCTTGTAGCTAAACTGAAGCCCAAGCTGATTCTTAGCATTCCACTTCCACGTCGTTTTCCCTTTCCAACCCATTTTCAATTCGTCGAAAGAAACAAACTTGTTCACCCTATTGCCGTCAGTTTTAGGGAGCAATATACCGAAATAGTTATCGTCGTCAATGTTGTCCTGCTTGAAATCCATACGGACCGGATTTGTCGCCGAGTAGTTCAAGCAGACACCGCCATAAGACGAAAGGTTTGTAATTCTGGGTTCGTAATCTTCATCCACGTTCCAATAGAAGCCGAAACCGGCGCCACCCTTAGCGCCCTCTTCAGCAGTAAACGTGGCCGCGATGTAATAGGGCACCGCATCAATTTCGGCAGTATCCAGCGAAATGGACACGTCGAACTTATTGCCCCCCTTATATTCGTAGTCATAGATATTCCGCGGGGGGAAGCTTTCGTTTATACCCTCTTCATTCCAAATAACGCGTTCGGCAGCGCCAACCTGTGCTATCAAAGACAAGCACATAACCATACAGAGAGGCAGTATGGAAGAATAATTTTTCCCAAAAGAAGCCATAGGAGTCTCCCTTGTTAACTTTCAATTACATTACTATAAAATTATATCAAAATGTGCTTTTTGTCACAGGGGGAACCCAAAATATAGTTTGGATTATTTACAACGCCATTTTTAGGCAAAAAAAGGCACTTTTTAGAGGGAATCTAGGTACTCGTAGCGCTCGTAGGCCTTTTCCAGTTCCTGTTCCCGATCGGCGATTTCCTTCTGAAGCTCGACAATACGGGCGGCATTGGTAAAAACCTCGGGTTTCGAAAGCTCCGCCTGGCGGTCGGCGATTTCCGCCTCCAGCGTCTCGATCTTGTCAGGCAGGGCGGCATACTCGCGTTCTTCGTTGTAGCTGCGCTTTTTCTTTTTGGCAGGTACGGCATTTGCCGTCGAAGAATTCTGGGATACTCTTGCCGCTTTTTCGGCTTCCTTTTCGGCAGCGATGCGGGCCGCATTCGCGGCTTCCTTGTCGCGGATTTTTTTCTTCGCCTCGTAGTCGCTGTAACCGCCTACCGACTCAAAAACATTTCCGTTATCCTCGATGGCGAGGATGCTCGTCGCAAACGAATCCAGGAAGGCACGGTCATGACTCACCGTCAGTACAGTTCCCTTGTAGTCGGCCAGCAGTTCCGCCAGCAGGTCGAGCGTTTCCATGTCCAGGTCGTTCGTAGGCTCATCGAGCACGAGCACATTGCTCGGGTGGCTAAAGAGGCAGGCGAGCAGCAGGCGGTTGCGTTCGCCGCCGCTCAAGGCACTGATGGGGCCGCGCGCACGATCCGCCGAGAAAAGAAAGTCTTGCAAATAACTTAACACATGGCGTTTGACGCCGTTAAGCGTAATGTAAGCCTGGCCGTCACCGATATTCTCGACTAGCGACTTGTCTTCGCGCAGTCGCGTACGCATCTGGTCAAAGTAGGCAATCTGCAAATTCGTGCCCAGCCGTACGTCACCCTCGTCGGGTTTGAGTTCACCCAGAATCAGGCGCAAGAGAGTTGTTTTCCCGGAACCGTTCGGACCCACAATGCCAATTCGGTCACCACGGGAAACTTCGGTGGAAAGGTGATTGATCAGCGGAGCTCCGTCATAGGTATAGCAAACGTCGGTAAGGCGCGCGACCAGGCGTCCGGAGCGCTCCGCCTCGGTAATCTGCATGTTCACGGTACCCGTGCGGGTACGACGGGCGGCACGTTCCTCGCGCATCTTGATGAGCGCCCGGACGCGCCCCTCGTTGCGGGTGCGCCTCGCCTGGATTCCCTTGCGGATCCAGACTTCTTCTTCGGCAAGTCGCTTGTCAAAAAGCGCATTCGCCTTGTCCTCTTCGGCGAGCGCCTGGTCGCGGAACTGCACAAACTTGTCGTAGGGGAAATCCCAACCGCGCACGCGGCCACGGTCCAGTTCGAAGATGCGGCTCGCCACGCGACGCACAAAGGCGCGGTCGTGGCTCA
The DNA here is from genome assembly GCA_017649565.1 of Fibrobacter sp. GTDB lineage: Bacteria > Fibrobacterota > Fibrobacteria > Fibrobacterales > Fibrobacteraceae > Fibrobacter. The sequence continues at coordinate 4,606 of JAGCGO010000101.1, forward strand.
CGAACATCACGGCACATTCCAGCCGCGTCACGATTCCTTCGAGCCACTGGATTGCGGGAATGTCCAGATGGTTTGTCGGTTCGTCCAGCAACAGCAAGTCCGGATCCTGCGCGACAGCACGGGCAAAGAGCACACGGCGCTTCTGTCCACCACTCAGGCTGTCGTACAGAGCATCGCCCGCAATACCCGTCTTCCCGAGGATAGCCTCGGCATGACTGTTGTGCGCAGATTCGCCATCATGCGCACCACCCGCAGCCTTTACACCCGACATCACCACATCGCGGACTGTCCCCTCGATGTGCGCAGGAATTTCCTGGATCATGCGGCTCACGCGGAGCCCCGACTTTTTCACAATCTCGCCCGACTGCGTCTCCATCTCGCCGGAAAGCACCTTCAGCAGCGTGCTCTTGCCTTCGCCATTGCGGCCGACAAGGCAAATCCGGTCACCCGCCTCGATATCGAACGACACGTTGTCCAACAACGGCGCGTTCGCACCGATGCGCAAGAGCAAGTTCTGGGCGGAAAGGATCGGCATGGCCTAGCGATTATCCCAGTTCAGGAACGGTGGCACAGAACACGAGCGGTTCCGCGTTCTCGTTAATCAAACTGTGGGAATGTCCCTTAGGGCAGAAATGGCACTGTCCGGCCTTCACGTATTCCACGCCGTCGTCAAAGAGCACCTTGCCCTCGCCGCTCAGGAAGAACATGATTTCGCTGTTCGTCTCGTGCTTGTGGTAACCGATGGAAGCGCCCTGTTCAAGAGTTCCACGCATTATACGGGTTGTCCCGTCGAAATACATCTTCGCCTTGAATTCCTTCTCGCCGCCCTTGAAGTTCGGGAGAACTGTCGTTTCCATGCCATTCAAATCAATAATCATAGTGGTTTGCCTCGTTTGGCTACAATATAGAAAAGGGCTAGCGCGCCTGCGAGCCTGCAAGGGATTCATCAATGAACCGCAAAGCCGAATCGTAGGCACCGTCGCGGACTTCCTTTTTCGAAAGGAACACATCGTGCAGAGCCCCGTCCACCTGGAGCGTCTTTACATGCGGCCCTAGCTCCGGTGCGGCATCACGGATAAGGCGCGCATCAAGGATTCCGTCACAGCGGGTGTATTCGTCCACCCATTCCTTACCCTTCACGCTACAGCCACTATGCATCACCAAGATCGGGGATGCGATATGCAGGCCACTATGCACCTTGCTCTGCGCCTTGTATACGGCACGGACCCAGTGCAGGTACGTTTCCGGGCGCTGGAATGGCTTCCAATCCGTATTGTAGTCCCACTCGCCCTTCTCCCCCCTGTACAAGGAATTCGCGTAATTCGGATTTCCGGTGGAACCGACCGAGAATTCCGGGAAATAGAGGGCCACCGAGGCAATCAGCGGGTAAACAAGTTTGCGCACCGCATAGCCGAAATTCATCTCCAGGAAGGGACTGTTCATCACAACCGCGCCGAACTTGTCCTGTCGACCATCTTCCATGTAGAGCGATGCAATCAGACCACCCTGTGAATGCGCCACGAGAACGCTCGGAGGGCGCTTTATCGACAGCAACGCCTTCGTAATGACCTCGTTCGAGGAATCGCGCACCGTATCGTAAACCTTGTGTTCCAGGTTGGACTTGACCATATGCCAGCCCATCTCTACGGCATAGTCGATTTCCGTGAAGAACTCCGAAGCAAAGCGCATGTCGCTACGCGGCTCTCCGGGGCGAATGGAGCGTCCGTAACCATGCAAGTCCACGGCAAAGAACGCATACCCTGCGGAGTCCATCTTTTCGGCCATCTCCTTCTGGAAATAGTAGTCGTTGAACCCGTGTATATACAGGGCAATCCCCTTGGGAACCGACGCTGTATCCGTGCGGCGTGGGGAGCTCCCGAACGGGTATTCCACCAAGGTCGCGTGATGTTTGTCCACATCGATCGGATACACCTTGAACGGCGCACCAAGTGCTGAATCATCCGTACTGCGGACAAGGAACGAATAAAGCAGCTGGAGGTCTACATGGTGAGACGGTCTGGGTTCCATGGCGGCCTCACGATCTCCATAACTTCTCGCAAAAAACAAAACCAATACGAGCACGGGAATCAACGCAAGGGAAAGCAAAGCTGTCTTCAACCGCTTCCTAATCATTTCACACAACACTTCACGCAACTTATCCTGGTCCAAATTCATAACATCCCTTCAAAAACTATTTCAACGTTTGCCTGTGTTTCTGGGCTTCCTTCTTGATGAACCCGCACAGGAACGAGAAAAACTGTTCGACATGCGCATTGTCCTGCTTATTCTTGCGCAGCCTGACAACGATATCGCGCTTGAGTTCGCCATCGGTTATTTCGAGGAGGCGCACTTTGCGATGATCCATTCTCCCCCACGAAAACTCGGGCCAAAAACCGACTCCGACACCACCGGCAATGGCATCCTTGACCGCAGTCGCGTTGTCGCTCACAAACGACACGTTCGTATGGAAACCGACTCGGTTACAGAACTCGGCACAGATAGAGCTCAACTGTTTCGAACCATAAAGGCCAATAAAGTTCTCATCCTTCAAATCCTTGAGCGATATGCTCTTCCGACGCTTGTATTGCGGCGTGGTCGGCACGGCAAGGAAAATCTTTTCCGAACAGACGAACGTCTCTTCGTCGGAGTCCTGTATCGGCTCGTACTTTTCATAAGTATTCACGCAGACATCGTAAAGAGTTGTCGATTCGTTCTGAATCAAGTTTATCCTCAACGCAGGATCAGTTTGCTTGTACTTGATCACCGCATTGGTCACAAGAGACGATGCCGCAAGCACGTTCAAGTTTACTGTCTGGTTCAGTTCGTTCGCCATCGCCCGCAGTCTATCGGGAAGCGCCTCGATATCGTCGTAGAGTGGCTTTAAGCGCCTGTAAAAGAATTGTCCGCACTCCGTAAGACGGATATTGCGGCCGTGCACCTTGAAAAGCGACACACCCAGTTCGGCTTCCAACTTGTGGATAGCCTGGGTGAGGGCCGGCTGTACGATACACAGGTTACGCGCGCTCTTGGTGACGTGCTCGTTCTTCGCCACTTCCAAAAAATATTTCAGGTGAGTCAATTCCATATTACATTCAACCCATAATCACAGATTGTTCACAATAATAATTAATTTATTCACTCTTGGTCGTCAACCTATCATTTTTTCTTATTGATTTAATATTTATAATCTATTGGATTTTGGGAGTAAAAGAAGTTATTTTGTGTGTCACCTCAAGAGGTTGTTATGTCCATTATAACAACCCATTGTTTTCCAATATACTCCTGCAGACAACTCATAAGAGCGGTTCTCTTTCAAAAAAGAACCGCTCTTCCGTTATTTTCTGCAAAACGACAATACAAAATGCTGCCAAAAATGCTATGGTTACAGGGAAAACAACTCTATAAGACTTTTAAGATATAGCTATGCACTACTGGTTACCGATTTCGCTCTTTCCGATCCTGTTTGCCTCCTGCGCACTTTTTCAGTCCGATCCAGGCTTACCCCAGTTTTCCGACGGGACACCGTGCGGAGAATGCAAGTACATCCACCGGGACACCCTAGAAAATGGGCACGTGCAGGAAACGGCTGTGCAGGGGAAAAAATACAACGGGGAACAGAGGGAGTTCGACAATGGCAAGCTTGTCCGTCTGGCCCACTTTGTCGACAACCACAAGGCAGGCAAGGAGTACACCTACGAGAACGGAGTCGTCAAGGATTCCGTCACCGCCGACTACCTGAAAGGGAGCGCCCTTTCGATGGCAATGATCCAACCCAAGTTGCCCGACCTCGTCGTCAAGAGGTTCTCCGCAGCGTTGCAGGCTTCGCTTGCGAACGATTCCTCGGAGACCTTCACCGAGACCCGCGACGGCAGGATTACGAAAGCCGGGGAAAAACGCAACGAGGTCAACTATATCTTCTTTGACATCGAATACGGGAAGGACGTCCCCGACAAGAACTACCGCGTACAGACAGGAAAGAACTACTTTGTCGTAAACGACGGAATCATAGCCGAAGAAAAGGGCTACGAAGGCGACTTGCTCGTCAAGGACTTCAAGAAGGCCGACCACTACAAGTCCTACTATGCAAACGGAACCCCCAAGGAAGACCACGAGGGAGACGTGATTATCAACGTAGACAAGGCGGCATGCTCCGGCAAGTGCCACGTGACCTCGTTCAACGAGAAAGGGCAGAAATACATCGAGTACTGGCAGGAAATCAGCGACTCCGCAGGCGTAACGCAGGACAAGGTCATGAGCAAATCCTACAGGAACGGCACCTCGCTGGAATTTGAACTGCACACGGTCAACGGCGAGACAATTTCGTACAAGTTCTTTGACGACAACGGGAACCTGTCCACCGAGTACAACAAGTCGGAATTTTACTTTATCTACAACGATAAGGGGAATATGATGCACGAATTCCACGGCACCAGCCGTTCGGAAGGCAAGAAGATTTACTACATCGACGGTACACAGACCATCTATCTACCCAACGGGCTACCCTTCTCGATATTCAAGTGGGAAAACGGACGCGGCAAGCAGATCAAGTAACGCTTCGCCAACCCTAGTAGAACATGCCGTAGAACTCGTCCACGGCAAAATAGACATCACGTTTTTCGCCCGTAGAATCCTTAGCGACAAACACGTCGTAATGGCGGTTGCCCTTCTGTTCGAGTCTCTGGGATTCCTGAATCAAACCAAGTTCCTCCAGGGTCGCATATTCCTCCGCAACACCGATTACATACATGGCCGTCTCGGTAGACTTGCCGTCCCCGCTATTGACGATGGACTTTACCAGCGCTTCACGGACAGCGGCATGGAATTCACGCACTTTCGGATGAATGGATAAGTTTTTCGATAGGGCGGAATGTGCAGCAACGCTCGTATAGTCGCGCTCCAAAATATCGTACGCCAATTTTGCGACATCCGCCTCATAGCTGCCGTTTGCAGCCTTTGTCAGTTCAAGCGTTGTCTTGATAGGGACGCCGAGGTTCGACGGGTTGGCAAGGCGGCACTTGAAAAAAGCCGTACGGAACTGTCGCCAGTTCGTGAACGGAATTGCGGACAGGGAATCGCGCTCGATAGCCTCGAGCTGTTTCTTGTAATACGTGCCCTCTTCCGGGACAACAAGCTTGCCCCTGAGCAGGGCAGTATTGCCTCGATTCACGCTGCATCCTACAAGCAGGAGCAACACGACGAGCACTGCAATGCCGTGCCATTTCCTAATCATACAATCCATCCTATCCGCCCCGATTAATGGATGCGGGAAAAATTATTTCTTCTTGCTAGAAGAACTCTTGCTCGATTTCGACGACGAACTCTTCGCTTCGGGATCCGACGGAATCGGGATAAAGCCCCAAAGGGTATCTATGACATAGCCGTCACACTCCATCTCGATCCCGTAATCGGTGCTGTCCTTGTTCACAACGACCTTCGTATTGCAACCGAGATCCAAATTGGGGGTATCGGCGCTCCAGAGCGTATCCACGACCTTCTCGTCGCAGCGAACCTCGATTCCCTTACGGCTCTTGGACTTGTTCGATACTGTCTGTGCCGTGCAACTGGTGCCGTCATCACCGCGGTCGCCCTTCGCGCCCTTTTCGCCATCAATCCCGTCCTGGCCGTTGACGCCATCCTTGCCGTCATGGCTTTTCATGTTGACCCATTTCTTGCCATTGCAATAGAAGACCGCACTGGAATCGGTCACATACAAGATATCACCAAGAGCATTCTTGTCGCAACTGGGCATTTTCTGCTTAGCTTCAACAACCTTGAGTCCCGTTGTGTAATTTTCGGTAACCTCCGTTACCTCGTCACCACACGAGACAAGTGCAAAAGCTGCCGTAACCAGGAGCCCCGTTGCTAAAAAAAACTTCTTCCTTCCCATGACTCCTCCTAAAATGTCGCCAATAAGGAAATACTTGAAAAATTTACAAAAAAAAGCCCCTCCCAAACGAGGAGGAATTTTGAAAAAACTCGGCTTTCAGGCGCAAAACAATAGCATTTTCATAATAATCCGCCCGTGCGCCCAGGCCTCAGAAGCAGGAATCATAGGAAACCGGTTCGAATAGCCTGCCTTGCTCTTATCCGTATTCCCCTAAAACGCACCCACAATTCCGATGGCGCAATCGGGACATTACCGTTTCAACAACGTAAAAAGATGAACTCCCTACCGCATTTTTTGCGTTAACTGGAAACTCATTTTCAAACCATTCACGCACCCGTCATTGCACGGAAGTTGTTTTAATTTGTACAAAAAACTTACAACAAAAAATTTATATATTTGCGCGCTTCATCTTGTTATATTTGCATTCTTCAACTTGTCCCTTCAACATTTGAGAGCGGAACATGAGTCTCCACACATCCAGAGCCAGTCAATACCTTACATGCCTATCTTTGAGCGCAATCCTTTTCACTGCATGCGGCGAGGACGACGAAAGCGAATTCGCCCCTCACGTGTACGATTACTCCTTCACGACCATCTCGGAATTTGAGGACGTTCATTGCAATAGAAAACGCGAAGGGCGCGAAGCCTTTATTGAAGACGACAAGGTCAGCTACGTTTGCGTCTACGACGAGAGCGACACCGTGTATATCTGGGCGAGCGAAAATGACACGCTCACGGCCGACGGCGAAAATTTCATACGAGGTAAAAGTTCCAGCAGTTCCGACGAAGAGGACAAGTCAAGCTGTTCCAGCGAAGAGGACAAGTCCAGCAGTTCGCGGTCTTCCAAATCCAAGTCGTCGAGCAGCCATTCCTCGGACAAAAGTTCCTCAAGCAAACAATCGTCAAGCAGCAAAGCCTCAAGCAAATCCTCTTCCAGCAGCGTTGCTTCTAGCAAAAGCTCTTCAAGCGTAGGTTCCTCGAGCAGTACCCCCGCGAGCAGCAGCGCCACATCTTCGAGCGTGGAGTCTTCGAGCGCGGTGTCTTCGAGCAGCGAGGCATCGAGCGAAAACGCCAAGAGCAGTTCTTCTATCAAGAGCTCTTCGAGTGTAAGCACTTCGAGCAGCGTATCTTCTAGCAGCATATCCTCAAACAGCGAATCTTCTAGCTCGTCAAGCTTAAGTTCTTCGAGTATCATCCCCGCAAGCAGTAGCGCAATAAGCAGTTCTTCAATCGAAAGTTCGTCAAGCGTAAGTTCTTCAAGTGAAGTTGTCTCGAACATCGTTACGCCGCGCATCCTTCCCCCGAAAAATTACGAAGATATGGAGCCCATCTTAAAGACTGCTGGCGAGCAGTTCAATCCGGATTTCGAATATGGCTACATGTACGACAATCGTGACGAAACGATATACAGGACCACAACGATCCATGGCGTAACCTGGATGGCCGAAAACCTGAAATACAGAGGCAACACAGTAGGAGAATCCTTCTGTTTCAACGAGGAGAACCGTTTCTGCAAACTTTACGGGCGCTTATACAGCCGCGATGCGGCGATGAATGACTCCAGGTGCGCCTTCCACGGTCCATGTAATTTGGGCGAAGATCCCATACAGGGGATCTGCCCGCAGGGGTGGCATATCCCGACAGTGGCCGAAGTGAACGACCTTGTAGCGCTTGTTGACGGGAACGCGATGCCGCTGATGTCGCCTCAGGGTTGGAAATCATACTTTGTTGGCGGCACAGATGAATACGGTTTCTCCTTTGTGGGGAGCGGTTTCTTTGGCGAGACTAAATGGACATTCCAGGACCATGGTCTCAACACAACCCTATGGGTCTACAACAATGCTTCCAGACAAAATTACCTTTTGTTACAGGGGCCGCAGAAGAAAATCTTTCTCCATAATTATGACTACGATGAAGTTTGGGTCCCCGTACGCTGCGTAAAAAACTATTAAAAGAATCCAGTCCGGCATACACGCCGGACTTTTTTAATTTTTCTCGAATTCCATTATGTCCGCCTGAACGGTGACATCGTCGGGGAAGTATTTCTGCGCGATGCGCAGCAGGCGGAGGGCTTCGTCGTCACGCTTTTCGGCATGGGCGTCGTAGGCCATGTTCTTGAAGCCAAAAACAGATTCTGCATTGCCCTGCTTGGCAGCCAGTTCGTAGGCGGCCTCGGCGCGGTCGTAGAACTTCGCATCGTAGGCAAGGTTTCCGAGGAAAATCGCGGCATCGGTAAAGTCGGGCTTGATTTGCGTGATGTTGTTGAGCACGTCCATCGCAACAAAGGGCTTGTTGTCCTCGGCAAGCACGTCGGCCAGTTTATACATGGTGGCGGTATCGTCGGGACGGACGCCCAGGGCCTCGCGGTATGCGCCGGCACTTTCTTCGTACTGCTTGTTCAGTCGGTAGACATCGCCCAGATACACGAGGAAGTCGACCTCGTCGGGATGGGCCGCATAGCCCTCGCGGATGACGGCCACGGCACGGTCGAAATCGTTCAGCGCGATGTTCGCCTCGGAAAGCTGGTAGACGATGCTGATATCGTCCTTGTCGAACTGGTAGGCTTTTTCGATGGCACGGAGTGCGCCGACCGCGTCGCCGGTTTTACTGTAGGCTTCGCCTAAGTAAAGCCAGCCGGAAACGTTTTCCGGCTCCAGTTTCAACGCGCGGTGGTACGCCGCCACGCATTCGGGATACTGGCGCAAACGGAAATAGACGCTCGCCATGTTGAAGAGCGCGGGCGAGAACTTGCCTGACGAATATTCGACCGCCTTGCGGTAGGTGGCGGCGGCCTCAGGATACATGCCGCTCTGGTAATAGCTGTTCGCGATGTTGAAACTGGTGGCGATGGGGTCGGCCCCACGAGATTCCGCCTTGCGGTAAAGCGTGATGGCCTGCTTGAATTTGCCTTCGCGGTAGAGGGCGTTCGCACGTTCCATCAGGTCGTACGAGGACTGGGCGGCGAAGGAGAATGTCACGAGGAGGAGAAGGACAGACGAGAGACGAGAGACGAGAGACGAGAGGAAAGAAAACAGAGGGAAAGTTTGCTTTTCCTCTATGGAGTCAAAAGAACTATCAACTTCCAACATATTCGCCTTATTTCTTTTCATACCTGTTATCTCTCGTCTTTCGTCTGTAGCCCCGCAGGGGCGTTCTCTCGTCTAATCTCTAAACTTCACTTCGAACGGTTGTTCCATTCCGCAGAAGGGCACGGCCTTGCCGCCCTTTTCCGCCGGGCTGAACGTCATGCGGCCAAGAGCCTCCCGGCCGGCCTGGGCAAGTCCCGAACCCGCCGGGGATTCCTCGATGACCTTGATGTCGTATGCCTTGCCGCTCACATCCACGCAGAAACTCAGCCGCAGCATCGCATCGACTTCGCGATCGCGAATCTGCGGCGGCACCTGGAAATTCGGCATCGCGCGGCTTTCGGGTTTCTTGTCCACGTCGCCCTTCTCGGTCGACAGCGCGCCCCCGCGGAAATCGGCAACCAGTTCGTCACTGATGGCGGCACCGGCCGTACCCGAGACAGCCCCCAGATTCATCGCGAGGCGTGGGCCCGCCTTGGGCGAGCGGGAATTGGAACGCTGGCGGTTCGGCTTGCGTGCAGGTTTCTTCTTCTCTATCTTCTTCTCGACTTCCTCGACCTTCTTCACGGCGACTTCGGTCTTCACATACTTCTTTTCGTGGAAGACCTTGCCCGTCAAGAACAGGTTCGCCATCGTCACGGAGAACACGAGCAAAGCGCTCGCGAGAATCGCCGCAAGCAAGATGCTGAAACGCTTTACCAGTTTTTTAATCCATCTAAGCATTACACAAAATCCATCAGGTTCGAGGGAGAAGCCCGTTCTTTCGTCTACTCTGCCTGCGCCGCAATCGACACTTTCTTCACTCCGGCCAGGTTGCACATGTCAATCACCTGCACGAGCACTCCCGTTTCGGATCCCTTGTCGGCAATCACTACAGCCTCGCGGTCCGGGGCCTTCGCCAGCGACTGTTTCAAGATATCCTGCAAGCTCGCAAGGTCCACCTGACGTTCGTTCATGTGGATGGTTCCCTCACGCGTGATGGCGATGAGCAGGTTCTCCTTCTCGAGTTGGCTTGCGGACTGCGCCTGCGGTTTGGTCACGTCGACACCCGTCTCGCGGGTAAACGAGGACGTCACCACGAAAAAGATGAGCAGGATGAACACGATGTCCATCAGCGGGCCCATCTCGATGCCCATATCCTTCTGTTTTTTTCTCGGCAAGTTGAATTCCATATCCCTATGCCTTCCTCTCGACAAAATAATTTTCAATCACGGTTGCGCCCAGTTCCATTTTCTGGCGCAGAATTTCTACTCGCTCGTCCAGACGCTGTTTCAGGAGCGTAAGCGGGAAAGCCACCAAAAGCCCGCTCTGCGTCGATATCAACGCTTCGGAAATGCCGTCGGCCATAAGCACCGGGTTCTGGTTGCCGTACAGGGTAATCACCTCGAAGGTGGAGACCATGCCTGTCACCGTGCCGAGCAAACCGAGCAGCGGCGCGGCAGAGGCCATCACGGAAATCACGTGGTTTCCCTGTTCCATGTAGCGCACCGTCTTGGCGAGGCGCACCTGCATATAGTCACGGAAGCCTTCCGGATTTTCCCTCGCGACATCGATCGCGTAACAAAGTTCATGCGACAGGAGCCCGCCACGCTTGCGCAAGCGACGCAGGGCCTTCTCGACACTCGGCGGCTCGCCATTCTTCTCGTACTCCTCGATTCCGCCGTTCAGGTCGAGGCGCATGCGCTTGATGACCTTGTGGATGTCCTTGCGGAAAAAGTCGCTACCGATGCGGAACCAGCTCGAGAACAGGAAATAGAACCCGATGACACCCGCCAGGAGGATGGGGAGCATCACCACGCCACCCGCCTCGTACGTGTTCCTCAAAGATTCGATGAATATGTAGAAGGAGTTGTTCAATTTCTTTCTTCCACGACAGGGTGTTTAGAGGCGGTACTTTTGGAAAGGTCAGTGCCTGTGCTGAGTTTAATCGAAGTAAGCTTGCCGAACTGACCCTGGATCAAAGCATCTTTCTTTAAATGAGACCAACCTTGAACCTGCTTTTCTCTTGCAAAGGCGTCATCTACTCTTTGGAATTCCTCAAAGTAAACTAATTCCACAGGAAGTTTCTTTCGAGTATAATTTGCTCCCATGCCCATGTTATGTTCCATAACACGCTTTTCCAAGTCTCTTGTACTACCTGTGTAGTAAGAGCCGTCAGAACACTTTAATATGTACATGTAGCTACTCATTTATTGTATTCCTTTCATGCTCAGTTCCCTTCGGCAGGCTCAGGGAACTTAAACGGTCTCCTTCCCAAAGATCCTATTGAGTAATGCTGTGCTCTGGACGTACATTTCGCTGGTGACTTTTTCGATCTTCTCGCTCAAGAGGCCATGCAGGATCATCACGGGAATCGCGATGACAAGGCCGGTCTCGGTCGTCACGAGGGCTTCGGAAATACCGCCAGCCAACACACGCGCATCGTTCGTACCCACCTCGGTAATCACGGTAAACAACGTGATGATACCCGTCACCGTACCGAGCAAGCCAAGCAGCGGAGCAATCGTCCCCATGGCGGCGAGCAGGCCCATGCGGCGTTCGAGTTTCGGCTGTTCGCGGAGCAGGGCTTCCTGCAGGGATCGTTCGGCATCCTCGCGGGTTTCGCGGGCGCGGTTCAGCACGGCGAACAGGACCATCGAAAGGCTCGTTTCCTTCTTGAGGCAAAGGCCGGCAGCGTCTTCGTAGCGGGAATCCTTGACCATACCGTTCAGCTTTTTGATGAAGCGACGGCTGAGATGTCCACGGTAAGAAAGCACCAGGAAGCGTTCCAGGCAAAGCAGCAATGCAAATATCGCGACAAGGGCGAGCGGGTACATCACGATGCCGCCCTTCTTGAAGAATGCGTAAAGTTCCTCGGTCCAGGTGAGTTCCTTCGTGTCAGTGATGGCATTCTTGACGGCCTTGTTCTGCAGCACGTCGAGCGGGATGCTCACGACAGTGTGTTCCGGAGCCTGGCTCACGGCCTGCTTCACGTTGGCGGCCATCTCGGCAGGAAGATTCGCATTCCATTCGAACACCTTTCCCTGCAGGGCGCCGGAGCGCAGTAGAGCCTGTACCTCGCCGTTGTCGATGGCGACTTCGCCCAGGAACACCGTACCGAGACGCAGACGGTTCACGTTCACGTCGGGACGGTTGCCGACCTGCGAAACCTCGCGGCCGTAGGACTGCGTGTAGGTCAGTTCCTGACGCAAAAGCAAGTCTGTCAGGTAGCCGCGGGCAGCACCCAGCGTGTTCGGGGTCGACGCATCGGCCTCGGCGGCGGCTTGCTTCAGGCGCAGCAGGCGCCCGTTCATGCCCACGGGATAGTCACCCGTGACTTCGTCGAGCGTCTTGTCGATAGAAAGTTTCACCTGCGTGTTCAGCGCATCGTAAGCGGACTCTTCGGCCTTTGCATTTTCTTCGGCCTCGCCCGTCACATTCTTACTCGCCATGACTTCTTCGTTGACACGGCCCAAGTCCGTCGAGAGCTTGGAATAGCGTCCGTCGAGTTCACGCGTTTCCGCCTGGTGTTCCTCGGTCAGCTGCGATTCGGCGTAGCGTTTTTTCCAATGTTCTGCTTCCAGCTTCTCGAGCGAGTCGGCCTTCTGCAGGCGGATGCGGGTCAGCGTCTCGACTTCGCGCTGCAACGAGCGGACTTCTTCGAGCTGCAGGGAATCCTTGATGCGTTCCTGGTCTTCGGCAGTCGGGGTCTTCTCCTTCGACGACCACGGCCAAGCAAACGCCGACGATGCCAAGAAAAGCACCGCAAAAACCAAAACCAACTTGTTCAATTTCAGAGCCCTCTCGTCTCTCGTCTCTAATCTCTCGTCTCTCGTCTCTCGTCTCTCGTCTAAAATCATTTTCCACCTCCCACCACGGAAAGGCTCACAGGCAGTTTCACGACCTGGGGCGGTTTCTTCGCCTGCTTCACGTCGATCGCGAGTTTCACGGCGCTGCGTTCTTCCAAGTTCAAATCTTCGTTCCATTCGTAAACGACGTTCCCGTTTTCCATGCGGCGCACAAGACAGCCGAACACGGTCCCGTTATCGTCGCTGTAGACCATCCACTGGTTACCGATGCGCAGAATCGAGGCGTTGATGAGTTCGCCGTTCTTGCGCGTGAGCGGGCTGTTAATGATTGCCACTTCGTCACCGAACCGGGTTTCCTCGGCGATGAGCGACTTGAGGCGCGAAAAGGCTTCTTCTTCGCTGGCGTTACCGCTTTCGATATCACGGGTGAGCGATTTTACGCGGTCAAGTCTCGTATCGCGTTCCCAGGGGAGCGTCTGGGCCACTTGGGATTCCAGCTGGCGGCTGACGGCGGAAAGCGCCGAGCGCAAGGCCTTGCGCTTTGCCGCAACGTTTTCGCTGCGGTTCTTTGCACGCGCCTGCTTGCCGCGTTCATCCTGCAGCTGCTCGGCCACCCCGCGAATCTTCGCGTTCAGGCTGTCGATTTCGGCACGGCGGCGTTCCGTGTCGGCCTTGTAGCGCTGCTGCAGAGTCTTGTAGCGGGAATCGTCTGCCTTGAGCATCGAATCCGTCGCGGCAATCTGCCGATTCAGTTTCTGGATTTCGGAATTCAGCTTTTCCTTTTCGAGTTTGAGATCCTGAATTTCCGAGGCACGGTCGGCAAACGCCATCCCTGAAAGAACTAGGACCACAAACGCAACCAGCAATATTTTCAATCGTTTCATATTTTTCCGCAATGGTTTAATTTCAAAATTACATTATTGTAACACACGAACCTTAAAAAAGTGTCACCCCGTCGGCACGACAAACGAAAAAGATCATTCGCATTCCACCTTACCCCCCTTACTGACCTTGCACCAATTTTCACATATAGGATAGACAAATTCGTATCTTTCGCCTTTATCTTCAGAATGAGTGATATAAAGGCTACACTCATTCTCAACCATACCATGAATGATGGTAGACTTCACTTCTTCAATATAGTAACGGCTCACGAGCGCAGATGCGCACTGTTCATGGGACAAGTCCCAATTCCGGTCAGCGCACCAATTCCACAGGTACTCCTTGCAATTGTTCTTTTCGGAGTTTTCAAGGCACTGTTTTTCCAATTCCGAACAATCAGCAATGTGGTTGCTCTTGAAATTGGAGGCGACGCAGTAACGCTTGAGTCCATCTCCATAAGCTTCGGCCTTATCTTCCTCGTCAATGGAGTCCGGCAAGAAAATCGACCATTTCGTGGTATCGAGCATCATCGCCGCCTTCACGTGGGAAGCATAGCAAGTCTCTACATCGCGGTTAATGACCGTATCCCTATATTTTTCGTACGCCCATTTGTTTACGCTTTCCCAATCATAAGACAAATACTCATCCGAAGGATCCCATCCCGAACATGCAATATCCTGGTAAAGTCTGCAACCTCTAGAATCCCAGCTATCCGAATTTTCTCCATCCTCATTTTCGCAATTTCTCCAGGCTATATGTCCGAGACTGACACCATCCCCCTTGACGGTAAAGTATATAGTTGACTTCGACATTCCAGAAAAGACACCCATCCCGTTCTCGATGTTCGATTCCGGGACAACCCTAGAGTCGCTTACCGACCCTTTCACCTTGTTTTCGTAGTCAATGTAGGCAGCGTCCGTCGCATAAAAGTCAACCGAAACAGATCCCAGGGGGAGCATCATGTTCATCAGATAAAGCGTATCGAGCGCATAGTAGTTTCCCACCCTGGCGTTCATCGTGAAACCCAAATTTTGCGATTTCTCCAACGGGTCGTGCATGGCGATGCCCCTGTACCCCGTCGAGTCTTCTTCTGTAAATCCCTTGAACATTTTATTGATGGTTGTTTCCTGGGATTCGGCATTCTCTATATCGTAATTCAGCACAGAAATAACGCCGCGCACAGAATGGTCGTAATCCATGGCGCACTTTATGAATTCCATATCCATCGGGAACTCAAGAAATTCCACCTCGATACGTTTGTCGGGATCGTATTCTATCCACTCATAACTTCCGTCCTGCTTGGGCACATTAAAGCCAGTCGCCTTCACGGAATCGGGAATCGTTGCCACCGCCTTGTACCTGGACTTTGCCGTATGCCCCGCACTATCCCATCTGAAGAAAGCTTCCATCGTATACGATTCGCCCACAACTCCTTTACCATAAGAACTCCATTCGTTGTCAAAACAATTTGGCGAACCATTTGGATGCAAAACCATAGTAGTGTCAACGACTTCTTCACCGATTGCAAAACGCCCACTTACCGTTACATAAGCGCTATCGTAGAATGCGAAATCTTCCGCCGCCGATTCGTCCAGTTCATATACCTTCGAAAAACAGATGCGTGGATGGTCTCCGGATATGATATAGCCGTAGGTATAGATGCCCAAGTAGACATCACGCTCTTCGGGATAGTAGTCCCACGGCCCGTGGAAATCACACGCACAGAACAAGAACGACAAAAGCAGCAACAGCACCAGTTTTCTCGTCTCTCGTCTAGAAATAATACTCATAGCTAACCATTATCGGTAAATAGGGGAACTGCGCAATGGAAGTCTTCTCGGGAGGGTTCTTGCTCGTGTCGTAGAATGTATAGAACATGTTCTCGTGGTCGGTCAAGTTGATGATAGTCCAGCTGAAGTTCCACTTGCCTTCTTTTCCAATGTCAATCGGTTTCACGTCGATGCGGAAGTAGTCCGTCTGGCGACCCGCATTGCGGTTACCCGGCAAGACGGTAATATCGTCTGAATACCGCTGGCCCCCGATTTCTTCGGGATAGTAGTAACCCAGGTATTCGCTGATGGGCATTCCCGCAGAATACTTGAGGATCACGGACGAGCGGAAATAGCGGCCCTGTTTCCTGTGCTTCCTGAGAGAATTCTCGTCACCCTTCCAGTTGATGCCGGCATCCATCTTCAGTGCGTAGGGCTGATGCCAGCTAGGGAAATACGCCTTGGTGCCATCGTTGGTACGGGCAACGCTGATACTCTGGCTCCAGTTGATGCCGCCAAACCACCAGCCCCTATCCTTGCGCAGCGACAATTCGTAACCGAAAGAATAGGCTTCTGCAGTGCCAAACCCGTCCGCAATCACGAAGTCGTCCGAAGCCGTTTCCTCGTTGCTGTCCAGCACCGCCACGAACGTGTTCAGGTTGTCCTGCGTCTTGTAGTAAACGCCCACCGTCGCATCGTAATCCTCGAAAATGCCGCGCTGGCTGTACTCCGCAGCAAACAACCACGAAGATGCCGGCTTGATATGCTTGCCCTTGGTAGTCGTCGTTGCCGGGTAATAGAACTCGTTCAACGTTTCCTGGTCAGTATAGACAATGGAATTCAGGTACTGCAAGTAGTATCCGCCATACAGTTCGACCGTCTTGGAATCGTCCAGGTTGACAGTGAATGAGGCACGGGGTTCTACGCCAAAGTGTTCGGCCGCTGTCTGGTAATTGAAGCGCATGCCATATTGCAACAGGTAATCCGGAGCAAACTTCCAAGCATCCTGCAAGTAGGCCACATGATGGAACGGCTTCTGGATGTCGGTGATGCTTATCGTGGCCATCGCTTCCTGGTAGCGTTCGTAATCGTATTCCAGTTCGTAGCCCACAGTAAACGTATGGTTCTCGATGCCACGGTAGTTCAGCCACTGCTTGCCGGCAAAGGTGTAGAGGTACATCTCGATGGACATGAGATCGCTGATTTTCATGGTCTGGTAGAACTCGCTGAATGCAAGAGTCGCATTGTAGTCCCAGTTCCCGTTAAAGCGGTGATAGATATTCAACGGGATAGCGATGTTTCCCCAGTCCATGTAGAGCGGGTCAAAGCTCAGGCGGTCCTTACCCACGTAATAACTGAACTTGATGCGCGTATCGTCAGTAAAGTTGTACATGAACGTGCCCTGCAAGTCCGTAAATTCATAATCCAGATCAAGGTCCAGAATGCCGATGGCATTGCAGAGGTCCAGCATGTAGCCGATGTAGGTGGTACGTCCGGCAAACACCCAGCGGGCCGGGCCCTGGTGTCCTTCGGTGTGGGCTTGCGCGGCAAACGTGCTTATCTTGAGACTCGACTTGCTGAACCACTCGTTGACCGTGTCCTGGCCACCTGCACGGCCGTCCATCTTGAGCACGGAACTCAGGCGGTTACCATACTGCGCCGGGAAGCCGCTCTTGTAGAACTGCACATCGTCAATACCTTCCACGAGGAAGGTACTGAACAGACCAAAGAAGTGTACCGGCGAGTACACCACCGCATTGTCGAACAAGAAAAGGTTTTGGTCGGCGGCACCGCCACGCACGTAAATCTTGGAACTGAAATCGGAACTCGCGACCACACCCGGGAGCGCCTGCACGCTCTTGATGACGTCCGCCTCGGCAAGACCCGGCATGCGCTTGATGGATTTCGCGGTCACGACAGATTCGCCCGGCTTGCGCTTGGGACGGCGGCGCAACTGCACCACGACTTTCTTGAGCTCGGTAACCTTGGTGTTGTCGCCCCCGGCAAGGAGTGCGTCCACATCCACGTCGTCGGCAGGCTTTTTAGATTCAGCAGCGGAATCAGGCCCCTGAGCTTGCCGAAGGGCCTGATCTGCGGTCGCAGAATCCTTCGAGTGTTCATCCTTGGCAGCGGTCGGTTCGGCTACAAAAGCCTCGCCCAGTGCCTGCGAAAAACTGCCTTCGTTCCCCGTATACACAAGTTCGTAGCATTTTTCCTTTTCGGCGCCCGCCGTGTCGGAATTGGTGACACAAACGTTCCAAAGGGTGTCCTCGGGGAGCACAACGCTAAAGGGCGAGCCAACTGTCGTCTGCAGCGCCTCGCCCGATTCCAAAATTTCAACATTGAGCTTTTCGCCCGGAGCAAAGGAAGAATCCTGCACCACGCCATTAAAGACGATTCCCTGAGCACGCGTCGAATCAACGGCTGCCGAATCCGCTGTAGACGCACTTTCCTGGGCTGCAACAGCGGCAACCACCAACAAGCAAAAAATGAAAATCCTCTCTATCAACGGCGTTCTCTTTCTTATCTGTAAAATTTAGAAATTCCATCACGGGCACAAGTCCCATGTACCCCTTAAACACACAAGCGCACAGAAAGTGTCACCATGAAACAATCTTTTTCAACGAAAAATTCCCCCGCGGCTCACGCGGAGGAACTCAACTAAGGAGAACATTCTCAATGGGGAGCGCTACCGCCTAGAACCTTCCGACGGTCACGCCAGCGTAGAATCCGGGCCACCAGCGCGCCTGATGATTTTTGCTACCAAAGTCATCGTGATATTCGGCCAAGGGTTTCACCATCAGTTTATCTCCATAACCAACGTGGGCCCAGTTTAGCGTTCCGCCCACAGAAAGTCCGAGGAACGGAACCAGCTGGCTCGTGTAGCCAAAGCGCAAACGATGGTGGAAATTAGGTCCGTCGTAATCATCATCAAAAGATACACTCATACTTTCACAATCTTCTCCGAATTCAACATCAGGCGTTTCTGCCGTCAGGAACATGTATTCCAGGTCAAAGTGGCTCCCGTATTTGCCGAACTGTGTACCAAGACCGACGCCGAATTCGTAGACATCGCTAAAGTGCTTGAAACCCGTGCCCTTCTCGATAAGGCGTCCACCTTCAAAGGAGGTGAAGAAATATGCCGTTCCGAAACGAAGTGCAAGATCGAGCGCACCCATCTCGTTCAGGGACGTCGTCGCGGACCACACGCCATTGCCAACGATACTCAAGAAACCGATTGGTGTCTTTTCGCATTTCGCACAGACGTTCATGAAACCGATCTGGTGGCCCTTGGCAAGCGTCTCGTAGTTAAAGAAGCCAACCTGCAGTCCGCCATCACCGCCGTTCACGTTCGTAAAGCCGATTTGCATATCCGAAGAATCCTTGGTCACATTGAGGAAGCCCGCCTGCAAAGTCGACGAGGCGACAGCTATGTTGGCAAACCCAAAACCAAAGCGACCATACTTCATGTAGTTCACGAATCCCGCCTGCATAAAGCTCACGGTATCAGCACCAATGTTCACGTAACCCAGTTGCATACCATGAGAGGCCCTACGAGTAAGATTGACAAAACTCGCCTGGACACCTTCGAACTCACCCGCAATATTGACGAACGAAGACACCTGCGCCCCCTCAATCCTATCTCGGGCAAAGTTCATGCCGAAGGTCAACTGCATGCCATGAATTTCCTTTTTTGCGGCGTTTGCAAACAAACTTATCTGCGAACCCAACATGTAATCATGTGCACCGGTAACAAAGAGCCCGAACTGTATTCCCTTACGGGGTTCCTTGTCTGTATCTACAAGATTGAACGTCATACGATACGTTCCATTGTGATCAAGAGAATCCAATGATTTTTTCACGGAATCAGCACGGTTCGCGTCCCCGATTTCGCCACGGAGGGTCGTCTTTTCGGCAGAAACCGCTGCGAACTGTTTCTGTGTAAGATGGGCACGGTAGTTGTCCTGGAGGGTAACAGTCGCTTCCTTGTACTCGGCAGGGCGTTCCAGGCGAACGCTGTACTTGCCGGCAGGGAACCCGAGACTCATGGAGCGCCCGCCCTTCTTGTAAAGCTCTGCAACCAACACGCCCTTCTCGTCGCGAATGAAAAGGCGGCCGTCCACGTCTTCGTCCAGTTCAAGACCGGCGCTCGTGCTGCGCAAATCCGTCATCACCACGTCACCCGTTCCTGCAAGATTCATGTCACGGCTCGGATGCTGCGCACCGCCAATCGTCGTTTCGGTCTTCTGCAAAGTCTCGTTGAAGGCGAACTGGTAGGCCTCGGACAAGGTCACCTTGCCGTCGCCGCTCAGGTCGCCGCCGCCGCGCATGCCGCTCACCAGGGAGTGCGTAAAGAAGGAACCCCTCAGCTTGTCGCTTTCCTGACTGGACTCGTCCTGCGTGCTGCTTGTGATAAAGGCATAGCCCTTCATGTCGCTGCTCTGGTCCACCATGAATGCAGGCACAGCCACACCGCCCTTGAGGCGCGTAATCGCTCCGGAACCGCAGGCATCGATGACGGCGATTTTCACGTCGGCATTCAAGGCGTCAATGCGCTTGCGCAATTCCTTCCATGCATAAACTTCATTGCCCAGGCGCAGTCCCTTCTCGTCGGCATGGCCGCTATAGTAAAAGAGCACCTCGTTACGTCCGCCCGAATTCTTGTTCTGCGAAACCCTACTGTCAAGACCGTCAAGCTGTTTCTGGAGTGCGGACACGCCCGGTTCCTTCACGACAATCACATTCTGCGCCTGCACGCCGCCCATCTCGCGAAGCACATTCGCGAAAGCCTTCGCATCCGATTCGGCATAACGGAGCTTGGGGCGACCTTCGCCACCGTAATTCGCACTCACCGCAACCACATAGCGGTTGATACGGTTGTCACTTCCCTGCGCCGCAGACGCATTCGAAGCCGCGGCAAAAATGAACAAAGCAATAAGGGACAACACCATAATCGTAGTCGACGCATCTATTTTTTCAATCACTTTTTTCATCATACTATCTCCCGGGCTTACGCAGTTCAACGATCACATTGCTCACTTCCTTATTCATGAGCAAGGCTTTCAAGTTGCTTTCGTCGAAATTAAAACGGTCATGCGAAGTAAACAGGAAGAACGTCTCATGTCGGGGAGCATTGTCAAGCCTGTACGCATACGGAAGCGTCGTCATCTTCCCGGGCTCGAGCATAATCGGGCTCTTTCCTTCGGCCATGTGCATCGTGAACATTCCGTTTCCATCGAGGCTCACAAGCATGCCGTAGCACTTTTCCGGCACCGAATAGCGGAGCTGTATTTCATCGCCTTCGCGGACTTCGTCGCCGTTCGCCAGCTGCACGGCACTGTCGCCCGTCTTTTTCCAGACTTCCATGCGGGCGTCCATTCCCTTAATGCGCGTGTCTCCGGCGTCGGCCATGGCAACTTCCATCGAAGTTTCATCGCTTTGCATCGTCACTTCGTTGCGGCCCATGAACACCGCCGAGAAAATACCAAGCGCAACCACCAGGGCAGCAGCCACCTTGAGCCAGAATGCCGTTCCCACCGCAGAACTCGAAGACTTCCCAGCCGTTTCCAGCCTAGCCTCCAGCATCTCGAACGGGCATTCAGCGAGGATGCGGTCGTTCTCCTCGCGCATTTTTTTCACGCGGGCGGCGAAAATCTCGTCGCTCATCTCGCGTTCCCTGAGTTCGCGCATTTCTGCGTCGGGAAGTTCCCCGAGCAAGTAGCGTTCCATCTCGAAATCGGAAATTTTCCTGATGGTCGTCATCTTTTAACCTCCAGATCTTTTATCCTTGCCTGCAAGGTGCGCAAACGCTTGCGCACGCCGCTCATCGAAAGCCCCACCATCCCGGCGGTCTCCTCGAGCGTCATGCCGTCTACATAATGCAACACTGCGATAGTCCGCGTCGATTCCTGTTCCTTCGAAAAGATTTTTGCCAGAAGGCCCCGGGCCTCGTAGCCGTCCATTTCGTCGTCTGCACAGGCGATGTTCAGGAGCGTATCGCTCGAATCGACATCCAGGCCGCGACGTTTCTTGTCGCGGATACGGTTTAGGCAAAGCCTCGTCGCCGTATTCCACAGAAGGCTGCTCGGCTGCGAAAGGTCCAGAGAATCCTTGCGGTCGTAAATGCGCAGGAAAACATCCTGCATCATGTCCTTCGCCTCGGCATCGTCCCCGAGCAGGGACAGGCAGCGCCTATATACCATAGGAGCGTACGTCCCGTACAGTTCCGAAAAAGCCTTCTGTTCTGCCTGATTATCGACTTTCATACCAGTGTAACACTTGAGTCGGTTAAAAGTGTCACCACAAATTTAGAAATTTACCATGCCTTGCAATGCAAACCCATCCTGTACGCCTTGGAGCCGTAACGTTCCGGCAGTCCCTGCATTTTTCGCGTCCCGGGAATCGCCAATTTTCCGCGAATTTTGAAACCGGCCGTCCCGAAAATTTCCTTGAGCGCCTTGAACACGCCCGTGGACTGCCCGCAAAGAACGTTGAAGGGGAAAGGAGTCGTGCAGGCGGTAATGAAATAGGCATATTTGCCCTTGTGCTTGGGAATGGGGATGCCGACCTTGGTCTCGCCCATCAGCACGTACACCAGGCGGTCGAAAAGCGTCTTGAGCGTGCCGGGGATGTTGCCCCAGTAAACGGGGGCTGCCACCAGGAGCACGTCGCAGGAGCGTATCATTTCCGCGATCCGGTGTGCATCGTCGACTGGTTGGCAACAGTTGCCGTGCTTGCGGCAAAAGAGGCACGCCTTGCAGGGAGCGACATCCAGGTCGTTCACGTTCATGACATCGATATGTATCGATTCCCTGGAAAAGTCATCGGCACCCGAAGCCTTTACGCCCTCGACAAAACGCTCCGCCGCCTGTGCGGTAATGCCGCGCCTACGCGGACTCGCATTCAAAACTAAAACGTTCATCGTACATTCCTTTTTCCGTTAAACACCCGAACAAGGCAAAAATGTCACCGTAAAAAGAGATTAGGGAATAGAGGCTAGAATCTAGGGACTATGAGGCACGGGGGTCAGGGTGCGAGGAAAAAAATATCCCGCAGCATCTCTGCCACGGGATCTTTTAAGACCAACGATGTCATCCCCGGCTAGACCAGGGAATCTCCATTACACCTTGTCGAGGGCCTGAGTCAAGTCTTCGATGATGTCGTCGATGTTCTCGATACCCACGCTGAAACGGATCAGGTCAGGGGCGACACCGGCTTCGATGAGCTGTTCGTCGGTGAGCTGACGGTGCGTGTGGCTAGCCGGGTGCAGCACGCAGCTGCGGGCGTCGGCCACGTGGGTCACGATGCAGATCATCTTGAGGCTGTCCATGAACTGGATGGACTTTTCACGACCGCCCTTGATGCCGAACGTGAGCACGCCGCACGGGAGGCCGCCCTTGAACTGCTTCTGGGCGAGAGCGTAGTACGGGCTGTCTTCGAGGCCGGCGTAGTTGACCCAAGCCACCTTCGGGTGGTTCTTGAGGAACTTGGCGCAGGCGAGAGCGTTTTCGCAGTGGCGCGGCATGCGGAGGTGAAGCGTTTCCAAGCCGATGTTCAGGAGGAACGCATTCTGCGGAGCCTGAATGGAACCGAGGTCGCGCATGAGCTGGGCGGTAGCCTTCGTGATGTAGGCGCCCTTGCCGAAAGCCTTCGTGTAGGCAAGACCGTGGTAGCTCGGATCCGGTTCGGTGAGGCCCTTGAACTTGTCGTGATGGGCTTCCCAGTCGAAGTTGCCGCTATCCACAATGCAGCCGCCGACGCAAGTGGCATGGCCGTCCATGTACTTGGTGGTTGCGTGCGTCACGATATCCACGCCGAATTCGAACGGGCGGCAGATAATCGGAGTCGGGAACGTGTTGTCCACGATCATCGGGACGCCGTGCTTGTGAGCAAGGTCAGCAAAACGCTTGAGATCCAGAACCTTGCCGGCCGGGTTTGCAACCGTTTCGCCGAAAACGCACTTGGTGTTCGGGCGGAAAGCCTTTTCGATTTCTTCATCGCTCGCATCCTGGTCCACGAACGTGCAATCGATGCCGAGCTTCTTCATGGTAACGCAGAAGAGGTTGCTCGTACCGCCGTAGATGGCACTCGTGCTGATGAAGTGGTCGCCCGCTTCGCAAATGTTGAACACGGAGTAGAAGCTAGCAGCCTGACCGGAGCTCGTGAGCATCGCAGCGACACCGCCTTCGAGAGCAGCGATCTTTGCAGCCACGGCGTCGTTCGTCGGGTTCTGCAAGCGGGTGTAGAAGTAACCCGTAGCCTTCAAGTCGAACAAGTCCGCCATGGCGTTGGTGGATTCGTACTTGAAAGTGGTGCTCTGGTAAATGGGGAGGACGCGCGGTTCGCCGTTCTTCGGCTGCCAACCGCCCTGGATGCATATAGTTTCTGGTTTAGCCATTTTTAGCCTCTTGTTAAATACGTTTCAAATATAGATAGCAGGCGCCCCCGGAGCGCCCACCCTATTTCTTTGATAGGCAAATATAGAAAAACTCTATATCCCGTCAATGCATTTATGCAAATATTTGCATAAACAATTCCGATATCTAGTTATAACTTTTTACTATAACTATTATAGCTAGTCCTTGATGCAGCGGACCGGCAGAGCCTGGGAGCCGTCAGAATCCGGCACCTCGCTGATCTGCGCGCTGGGTCCATCAAAACGGGCGGGCTTCGGCGTAGCGCAATCGTCGGTCTCGCATTCGGGGCGTAAAATCGCCCAAAAACCGAGTTCGTCGACTTCGTTCGAGGTTTTCCACTCCTCTACCGATTCGCCCAGCGAACGGAATTCCATGTCGCTCGGCAGGTGCCAGCCCTCGGGACACACCGTCTGGGCAGCATTCCAGGAATACATCCGCCCATATTCGGTACAATACTCGTTCAATCCGTTGTAGCAACTGCTCTCGCCCGTTTCGAAACGCAGGTTCTCTTCCATCCACGTCCGGTCCGCGAGCTTGACCGCCTTGTACATCTGGCCGTCGCGCGGATCCTTCATGGCATCGCCCTGGACACAGCGGACAAAGTGGTAGTTGTCGGGACTCAGCATCGCTTCGCAGTAATCGCTGCCGCCAAAGCGGTAATGCTTCAGCGACTTCACCTCGACATTGCCTTCGTCGTCCGGCCACAAGGAAATGTTTTTCGAATCCAGCGTCCAGTAAGACGAAAATGCCAGATATTCCCCATGGTCCTCGGAACATTCACCCTCGTAATAACGGCGTGTCAGCGTGGAGAAATTCAGCCCGTACACATCAGTCGGATAGAAGAAGATTTCACCGTTCGGCGGAATCGGCGACTCGCCCCGGAGGCTGCCGTATACGGCATAGAAAGGTTTCAGCTTCGAGGTCGCAAAAAAATCATCGAAAGAAGCCGTTTCAGGGAATTGCGCCCTGAGACCAGCAAACTCGGCCGCCTTGGGCAGGCGCCAGCCCTGGGGACAGATACTGCCACCGATTTCCGATTCCGGGTATTCGAGGCCGGCATCCGCAGGCAGTTCCCTCATCTTTTTCTTGTGGGGGTCTGTGAACGGG
Organism: Fibrobacter sp.; assembly: GCA_017649565.1. Classification (GTDB taxonomy): domain Bacteria; phylum Fibrobacterota; class Fibrobacteria; order Fibrobacterales; family Fibrobacteraceae; genus Fibrobacter. The sequence goes on from JAGCGO010000101.1 coordinate 29,542, forward strand.
CGGCTCCCCGGAGTCCTGTACTGCAAATCCTGGGCCATCCATACCTGGTCACCGACCTTGACCGTATTGTAGGTCTTCCCGTCGCGGGCATCCGTCATCTTGCCGAGCTTCATCTTGCGCGGCAGCTTGACAAATCCCCAGAACTTGACCATGGCGATACACACGTCGGGCCATTTCCTTCCCGGATAAACACTCTCAATTTCAATGATTATCTTGCGTACGTTTTCGATGGGCGGGTCAAATACAATAACGTCAGGATGGGATTTCCCGCGCCCAAACCATTTCGGCTTGGCAAGCGTAACCTTCTTCACCAGGTTGCTCTTCGTGTTCGCGTAAATCTTGATCGTCTTTGCAAGGCCGTTATTCTCGTAGGAAGCCGAGTCGCGCGTGTTCCCGTTAAACAGCGTGATCACATCGACCTGTTGCGCCCCTACCGTAAATTCGAGGGTAATCGTATTGTCGTTATACGGAGCTCCCCAGACCTGGTAAAACGGGGACAGATTCTTCTTCATGATCAGGTTTTCGGGCCTGTAGTCCTTATCCAGCGAGGTCGACGAAGCCTTGACGCCGTTAATGGGAATAGACGTGATCGCATGCGAAAAAGGGACGACCGCAACAAAAGCGACAAACACCAGTAAAGTCAATAAATTCTTCACACGACCAATATATTTTTTTTTATGGAATCTTGGGCCCCAAACCCCAAGAAATCATTGACAATAACAAAAAAATATCAAAGTATGATAAAAAAATTTTATCTTTGCCCCCGATGATACCCACGCGCAACAACATGGCCCTCTGGCACCTGCTCGCCGTCGTGACGGTCGCCTTCTGGGGCACGAGCTTCGTGAGCACGAAGGTGCTCCTGAACCACGGCTTTTCTGCCGTACAGATTTTTACGATGCGTTTCGTGGTCACGTACCTGCTGTTGCTCGCGGCATCCCACAAGCAGATCCGTAGCAAGAACTGGAAGCACGAACTGACCCTTTTCATCAGCGGCATCACCGGCTGCACACTTTACTTCTGGACCGAGAATACCGCACTTTCGCTCGCACCGTCGAGCAACGTTTCGCTCATCGTCTGCATCACGCCATTACTCATCATGATTTTTGGCGGGCTGTTCTACAAGAGCGAACGGCTCGGCAGACGGCAGATCCTCGGGTGCCTCATCACGTTCGTCGGGATGGTGCTTGTGGTGCTGAACGGAAAATTCATCCTGAAGCTCTCCCCGCTCGGCGACTTCCTCGCCATCAGTGCTGCACTGGTGTGGACCATCTATTCGCTAGTCGTCCGCAAGCTCAATGGCGAGTATTCCACGCTGTTCATCACGCGCAGGATGTTCTTCTACGGGTCGCTCACGGCCATCCCCGCACTGTTCATCGAGGCGGGCGGCAGCGTTTCGAAAGCGGCCGGCATCCCGTGGCAAAATTTCGCGGAACCCGTCGTGACGCTCAATTTCCTCTGCCTCACGGTTTTCTCGACGCTGTTCGGTTACCTTGTATGGAATAAAGTGATGAAGCAGCTCGGCACGGTACTTGCCAGCAACTACCTCTATGCCATTCCGATGGTCACCATCATTACGGCAGTCATCGCCCTGGGCGAACGCATCACGATTGTCGCCATCGCAGGTGCGATAGCGACTGTCACCGGCATGGTTGTCGCCGAGATGAAGCGCGGATCTTAATCTTTAATGCAACGGATGGAATAGGCGAAGTAACCGCGAATCAGCGATTCCTTGTCCAGGTCATACTGGTTCGAAAGAATCCAGGCATAGTGATTCATGTTGTCTTCGCCCCAGAAATAGGCCTTAGTGCCTTCGCCGTCGTACTGGCCCGTACTGGCACGGTAACCGGCCGGCAATGCAGAAAAGCCACTCGCGTTTGTCGCCGTGACGTTGTCACCGAAAATCGTATCTTCCCATTCGCCCACGGCACGCAAGGAACCGTTATTGTCGCCAAGCTGTTCCTTCACGGCATTGCTCAGGTCGCGCCAATCGGAAGCCTGCGGGATTGCCCAACCTTCAGGGCAGGCGTCCTCGGCATCGAATTCCTGATAAAAGCGCCCGTACTTGTCGCAATTTGCAGGATCGTCGTCCAGGCAGAACGTAGAGTCGAGAGAAATCGAACCGTCGGTGCTCTTGGAGAAGTTCAGGTTCTCGGCCATCCATGTCTTGCCGCCGATAACAACAGTCTTGTAACTCTTGCCGTCACGCGGATCCTGCAATGTACCGTATTCCACATTCGAGACAGCAACGGCAGATGAACTAGATTCGGACTGTCCGCTCCCGCAGGGAGCCATTTGGGTTTCAACAAGCGTAGAGCCTTCGCACTTGTAGAATATCTGGCGGTCGTAATCGTAAACGGTCATGGCGTTCGGGCATGCGATATTCGTTTTCTCCATGCTGCGCATGGTAATATTTGCCATGCCTTCCTTGAAACATTCCGTGCTACTACTAGACGTTCCACTATCGGGCTCATTACCGCTGGGCTCGTTGTCACCGGACTCATCACTACTGGACACACTTTTCTTGCTACTGCTCGACTTCGCTGTAGCACTGGAAAGTGGATTTTCCGAAGAAGACGAAAGCGAATCAGCAACATCGCTGGAACTTGCAGGCGAATCCTCTTGCGTCGAGTTCTCTTGCGAACTAGTCGGCATGGGATCATCCTGCGGCCCGGAAGACGAATCGGAACCGCATGCGACTAGCGTAAAACAAAAAGCAACCGCCGAAGCAAAAGAAACTATACTTGCAGATTTAAAATTCATTTCGTCCCTATAAAACACTTGTAGATTAAATTCCCGTGGCCAGAGTTAGAGAATCAGTAACGCAACGCACAGAGAACGACTCAATCTTGTTGCACCACGAAAGCTGCGCAAAATCGTATTCCGCCTTCAAGGACATACAATAAGCCTGGCTCAGATCGATACTATAGGGAGAACTCGCCCAATAATAGGTTGCCGCGCCAATATCGCCAAACATGAGTCCCATGCCGAAAGCCTGCATGGCAGAGCCGGCAGCCAGCGCCGTAAAGCCGTACTCGTCCATGCCGTTACCATTCCCTTCCCAACCCGACGTCGACTTCAGGGCAATTCCCGCCTTGTTCCTACCACCAACATTTTCAAACAAGGTCGCCCATTCATCCTTGTTCGGCAAGTGCCAGCCTTTAGGACACACACCCTGGACCACATCGGGCATTTTACAATCCTTGTTGAGCCCGCAATCTATCGGGTTATCCTTGTCCGTGGAAAGGCTGATGGAATCGATTGCCGAAGCCCAGCTGTACAGGGCTCCCTGCTTGTCGCAATTTTCCGACAATTCTGCAAAGCAGATTCCATAGCCATTTTCCTGGTAGTTCAGGTTTTCTGCCATCCAGATCTGCGCCTTATCTCCCTCGCCAATCGTTATGTACTTGTAAGTGCGGGAATCTCGCGCATCCACGAACGTACCGTAATTGAAGCTCTGCACAACGGCACTGCTGCTGGAGACATTCACTGTAGAATCGGGATCGGCCTCCAGCGAGTCAGGCAAGGCACTCGACGAGCTGCTCTGCGTCGAAGAACTTGAAAGGGAATCCTGCGAAGCTTTTTCCGAAGAACTCGCGGGCTTGTCGGACGCATCCGAAGAAACGTCTTCGATATCGTCCTGTGCAGAAGACGAAAGCTCATCGATATCGGTGGAAGACGAAGATTCCTCGACATCGGCAGAAGACGAAATCGCATCGATATCGGCAGAAGAAGAATCGGAACCGCACGCGGCCAGCATAAAACAAAAAGCAGCCGTCGAAGCGAAAGAAACTATGTTTACAGATTTAAAATTCATCTTGCCCCCATAAAAAAACTTGTACATCTAAATTTAAAAAATAGATAGTACAAGTGTCCCGATGAATTATTCCCTGTGTTCGTACAGGTACAAGTTCGCCTCGCCCACGGCGAGTTCAGAGCCCTTGATATGCCATTCGTCGTCAGTTCCGGTGCGGTATTTTACGACGACGCGGTATTTTTTGTCGTCCTGCAGGACTTCTGGAGGGACCGTCCAGAAATTTTCCGTACCGACAACCATTTCAAGTTCATAGGATTCGTCGGTATCGGTACCGTAAATCGCGATGGACTTTACCATGTCCTTCGGGTTACGCACATGGACAATGCTCCAGAATTTGCTTGCGCCTTCCTTGACCCAGAGCGAGGTGGAATCTCCCCACACGCCCTCGACGCCTTCGCAGCTCACGAACTCCCATTCGCCGGAATAGCGGCCCACGCGATTGCCCATGATGTCAGAGGCCGGAGCGCCGCCCAAGTCCACGCCGCAGTTGGCATCGGGACAGCGGTCGGTGATACGCACAGTCACGCGCTTCCATCCATCGGGAGTTCTCGCCTTTACACGCACGCAGCCACCACACGCGGCACCGCCATCCCACGGACCCTTATCGTCCCCGGGAGAGACATTCACGTGAATCGCGGCATAATACTGGATATTGGTCTGCCCGTAATTGCAGGCGCCTCCCAAGCTCGTTTCTTTTGCCGTGACGCTACCGTAAGTAGTCACGGAACCCTTGCCGCCCTTTTCGGTAAGCTCGGGGTCTGCAGCGGTAAAGCTGTCGCAGTCGGTACACTTGCCGTCGTCGCCGGAATCGTCCGGGTCAGATTCGTCACTAGAAGCAGGGACTGCAGAACTGGAAGTCTCGGCAGCCTCACTGTTCCCTTCAGAAGAATCCGGGGCATTCGAGCTACTGGTCGTTTCGTTTCCTTCGGCAGAACTCAAGGAATTGGAAGATTCGGAGGCATTGCTTTTCCCTTCGGCAGGGCTGGAAGATTCCGCAACACCGCCATTCTCTTCGGCAGAACTCAGGGAACTGGAAGGTTCGGAGGCATCGCTGTTCCCTTCGGCAGGGCTCAGGGAACTGGAACTTGTTTTTTCGCCCCCTTCGGAGGAATTCGGGGAACTTGCATCATCACCGCAAGCAATGAATACTATACCCAAGCCAAAAATCAAGGTTCTTAAATTACAAAATCCAGGCATTTCCTAACCACTAATCACCAGCCACTATCTACTTATTATATATCGCCTCGAGTGCTGCGGCAAGGTATGCCAGCGGAGCGTTCCAGTTGATAGCCACTTCGTTGGTCGCATAGCTGCAGCGATCATCAATATAGGCAAGTGCAGGCTTGTCGGCAGCAGCATAGTTCGGACATTTCCAGTTTTCCTTGCCATCCAGGTTGATATCCTGCTTGCCCAGGTGCGGGCCACCCACGAGCATGCCGGGCACCGGATCGTCGACCAGGTCGGATTCGCTCGGACGGTGATGCGGATTGCGCGGACTCCTGTAACCAAATCCAGTCACATACGTAATGTCATGCGGATTCTTGCCGAGCAAGTAGTCTAGGCACTGCTGCGCGCCATCCAGGTAGCTCTTGTCCTTGGTAAGCAAGTAAGCATGCACCAGCACAATGCCGTTGTTCGCCATCGCGCTATTGCTGCCCCAGTTCCAGCTCCACGGGAATGCAGGCAAGCGGTAAGCACTCGTATCGCCCACAGCACGGAGGTTGTTCGCCTCATTCAGCACGACCTTCTTTGCGGCATCGACGAGTTCTTTTTCAAAATCTGCGGAATCCAGCGCCACACGGAAAGCGGAAAGCATATTCACATTACCCCACCAGGCACCATCAGGCGTAAACGCATTCGTCTTGAGGTCTTCCTGATATTCCGCTTTCTTAGACGCACGGAAGAGCTCAGCAGCAGCCCAGCGGAATTCGTCCTTGCCGTTCTCGTCGCCGGGCATATAGCTACCCGTCTGCACGTCGTCGGGCTGCTTGTAGAAAGCTTCCGGATTCTTCTTGGCCCAGGCATACGCACTCTCGGCAGCCTTGAGCATCTTGTCGGCATAAGCCTTGTCGATATTCCTGTACACCACGCTCGCCTGCGCCATCACGGCAGCAAAGTCCAGCGAGGCCGTCACGTTCTTGATAATCGCGTAACGCGGAGCGATATCGTTTTCGGGCAGCACGCTTCCGCCGAACTTCAGCGTAGTCACCTTGTGGTACACGCCGCCATCCTTGTCCTGCATGGTCAGCATCCAGTCGAGGTTATAGCGCACCTCTTCCAGAAGCTCCGGATACTTCGGGAACTCGCGCGGGATGTTCCAGGTGAGCGAATCCGCGTACTTGGGGAAATGTTCGTAAATCTCGAGCAGGGTGAACACGGTGATACCGGAGTTCACGATGTACTTGCCGTAATCGCCCGCATCGTACCAGCCGCGCTGGGACTTGATGGTCTTGCCGGCACCCTTGCCGCCCGTCGCCTTGTCGGAGCCGTAGACGATTACCTTGTCATCCTTGTGGCCCGCGGCGCGCGCCCACTTGCCCGCATACTGCGGCTCCAGCGCCATGCTCGCACGCTGGTAGTAAAACCACTTGAGACTCGCCTTCACCAAATCGCCGTAAACATTTTTCCCGACGACAACGGGTGTACCCACATATTCGCCACCACGGAAAAGCCGATAAGTTCCAGGAGTCTTTACAGAAGAAATATCAAAGGTCTGCACTTCCTCGCCGCTGTAATCCCAGTCGTACACCAGGGGAGCCTTGAGTTTCAGGACCGTTTTTCCCTTCAGGTCACGGACTTCGAGCCCATTCGCATCGTTACCGGGGAAAACGACCGTCTTTTCGGCATCGGGATAATAACCCAGCTGGTTCACGAGGGGGCCAGCAAAAGCCGAAGAGGCAGATAAGGAGACCGCCACAAAAGCGGCCGTACAAAAACAAACATTCCATGACATATTCATGCCTAGAATATACTTTAAAACAGCCGAGTTCGAGCATAATGCACATCACATTCCGTTTTCAACGGGAAACAAAAGCCATCTGCAAGCCCTTTTTTATATTTGAACGCAGGAGGAATATGCCCCATGAACATAGACCTAAACAAAATTGCCTTTTCTCTCGCCTGTTGCGCCCTGCCATTCGCGTTTACCGCCTGCGGCGATTCCACATCGACAGACGATCCGGAAATCGTAGAAGATGCCGCCCTGTCCAATTCCGAAGCGGAAGGCTCTTCCTCCTCCAAAGAAGGGAACTCCTCCAGCGCCGATAAAGATACTACTCCATCTTCACAGGATTCGACCTCACAGGATTCCTCCTCACAGGATTCCTCCTCAAGCGCAGTCGACTCCCCAGAATCCTCTTCCAGCGAAGAAACCTTCAATTCAGAATCCTTCACCGACTCCCGCGATGGCAAAACCTATAAGCTCACCGAGATTGGCACCCAAATCTGGATGGCGGAAGACCTGAAATACGGGGATTCCAGCCTTTATGTATTTGCGGACGCAGAAACCGTTTGCCCCGAAGGATTCCACCTCCCCTCCTCCAAGGAATTCAAGACGCTTGTCGCCTACGTCGGTGGTGAAGATGTCGCCGGCCAGAAACTCAAGAGCACTACCGGCTGGCCGAACATGCCTGAATACGACAACTGGAACGGCACCGACGAATTCGGCTTCAATGCCAAGCCTGTCGAAAGCGGCAACGGTACAGGAACCGACGAAAACTTCTGGACATCCACGCACGACTTCGCCAACTACAGCACGATTGTCTTCTTCAAGTTTGACCCGCACCCTACCTCGAAAGTGGACTCGTCCGCACCCCAATCCGAATTCGGGAGCACAATCCCATTCTGCATAGGCGAACAAAACACGTCGCCCACGAGGACATGCTTCGTCAACGGCGAACCCGACACAAGACTCTCCATACGCTGCCTCAGCAACGTGCTCAAGTGCGGCAACAAATACATCGACTACACCCAACAATTCTGCCAGGATGACGTTGCCTACGACGTCTGCTACGGACACCAGTACGACGGCCAAAAGTACAACTGCGTGAACGGGGTTATCCGCGACCGCTCCACCGATTCCGTCTACAAGCCTTCTTGGATGCTCCTGAACTCGGAAAAGGAATACGGCCTATTCCTGGACACCCGCGATGGTCAATTCTACAAGACCATAGACATTGATGGAGTCGTCTGGTTTGCCGAGAACCTCAACTACGCACTCGAAGGTTCACTCTGCTTCGAGAACAACCAATACTACTGCGATATATACGGAAGACTTTACACACAAAAGCAGGTGCTTGACGAGGGAGATTCCATTCCCACCGGATATTGGCAGGGCATCTGCCCGCCGGGCTCGCATGTATCAACCTACGACGAGTACTACACGGTTTACCAAGCGTACTCCTATAACGATCTGACAACCACCTATAAATTCGACGATTTCTACGACAACTACGCCCACAACACGAACGAAACCGGACTAAGCATCACATTCCCCGGAATCTACCCGCCCAGCTATTCGACCTATGAGCTCGAATGGGACAACCTGAACTACGATGCTTACTACATCGGTTCCGACTATACGCATATATATACGCGCGACTGGATTAGCAGGAACCTTAGTTCGTACCCGCATGGAGAGCGCGAGATTAACGACACGAAATACGGCAGTGTCCGCTGCGTTGTAGACTAGTCTGCTTTTTTCGCCCTTGTTTTCTTTTTCTCACCAAGGCAAATACTCGTGTTGCCTTTTGTGAATGATAAGCCTCTCTTGAGGGAAATGATGGTTATTGCAATGATAAGGACGGATAACACACCGAAACAGCCATATACATATTCATCTTTTGCGAGGAAATTGTCCACCATCTTTTCGAAAGCATGATTATTGTCGCAATCCGTTTTTGCCTTCTTTAGAGGGGGGATAACATTCGTTTTAAAATTTTCATTCTCTTCTAGCAGCGGTTCTATTGAATCCTTTCTTAAACTGTCAATTTTTTTTGATAACAGACCTATTGAATCTTTCCTTAAATCGTCAATTTTTTTATTTAATTTGCCTATGCTGTCATTCAAATCTATCGTTTTCTTATTTATTTTCGTATAATGATCAAGCCTATCCTTTAAACTGTCAAGATCATGTTTATATTCTTTTTTTTCTTTTCTCAGATCCCTAATTTGGTCCGACAACGATATAAATTTATCATTCTCTTTTAATACCGGATTTAATTTTTCACAAGTTTCAAGTTGCTCCTTATAAGACGAAATATCATTTTGACATTCTAGGATAGCTGTTCGACAATTTAGGGAATCTATCAAATGCATTGTCGACAAATCTCGTACAACATAAGAGAAACAAAATGTGTTTCCTGCAATAGCAACAGAGTCTACAGATTCACCCATTTTTTTACCTGTACCTTTTTTGGTGTATGTGGAGGATTAATATTTACGCAACATATCCTTACAGGTAAACCTGCAAGTCCCGGGATCAAAAAAGCGATTCAGCGCCATCTTCAACCAGCACGGCGAAGATGGCGGAAGGTCTTCAAAAAAAGAACTTATTTCTGTTCTTCTTTCTTATTTTCACCGATAGCAACAACGGTCCCATTCTTCGAGAAAGAGAATCCCTTCTTGAGGGCGATAACCATTATCGCAATGATAAGCACAATCAGCACTGCGCAGCCGCTCGGCGAGGTAAGAGCTGCAACCGGAGACTGGTTGGCTTTCGCTTGTTGGAGCTGGATTGTCAGAGAATCTTTGGCAGCTTCCAGCTGGTTGACTTTTGCATGCAACTGGGCATTCTCAGCCTTCAGCACATCGACATCCTTCGCAAGAACGAGCGAATCCTTCTGGAGCTGAATGATGACGTTGTGGACGCTATCCGCATGTTGCTTCGCCTTCTTGAACATTTCCATGTTCTTGAAGTCGCCCTTCTTAAATGCCACGGGTGCTTCCGTTGCAGTGGAATCGGTTTTTACCTGTTCTGCCATTATATTACCTTTGCCTTCCTTGATGGTTTTTGTTTAAACTTCCTAAAGAGAATTATTTCTTCAAGCCCAGCAGCTGGAGAATCAAAGAAATAATCATATCGAACAATGATGTGGGCTTGCTCTCCACCGACTTTGCAGTACTGGCCTGAGCAGGCTTCTGCGTAGGAGCAGCTTGAGGCTGGGGCGCTGGTGCCGGAGCGGGAGCCGGTGCGGGTTGCGGCGCTGGCTCAGCCGGTTTCACCGGTTCCGGGCTGGGAGCCGGTTCCGGCGTAGGTTCGGTCTCGACCGGTTTCTTTTCTTCTACGGGAGCAACGCTTGCAGGCTGCGATTCCGTTGCCGTGGCATCCGGCTTGCTTTCGGGTACTTCGGGAAGCACGTCGGTGCACTTGGAGATAATCGCCTTCAGCGACGGCGTGAACGGCCAGTCAAACTTGTCCTTGCGCACGTTGGTATGGTAGAACACGCCCTTGAACGCCAGTGCATCCGCATCGCTTGCAAACGGGGAATCGTCCGACTTGAAGTTCATCGGGATGTCGTGCTTGCGTCCCAAGTACTTGACGAGCGCGACAACGGCATCGATCTGGACATCCGTCATGGAGGCGTAGTAGTCGTAACCCCTGTAAGTATGCTTGGAATAGAATTCCGTCTCGGACACCTTGCAGTATTCGTTCTTGTAGGCATCGAGCAGCTTGTCATCGGAAAGTTTCAGCGGGCCATAGTTCGAAATCTCGATACCGATAGACTGTTTCGACATTGCGCCATTTCCGCCAACAGCACCGCTCCCGAGATGATAGCTCCATTCGGTGTCGGGGAACATCTCGTAGATTCTTCCCGATCTGTCGACAACGTACGATACGGATACGTGGTTGTCCTTCGTGGAGAGGGATGTCGTGTCGGACTTTATATAACCGACGGTAAAGTGCAGACAGATGCTTTTCTTGGCTGTCTTGGCATTGTAATAGTAGCTGTTGAAGTCCGGCCGGATAGAATAGATCTTTACATCATTCCCGATATCGGTCGTCGCAGTCAGTTTGTACTTGACTCCAGACGAATTTGTCAGGTTCGAAAAAAATTCATCTTCACGTTTTTTGATGGTCTCTGGCCTCATGCAATTTTCCCTTTCTAAACAAAGTATAATATATATTATTTTCTCTTGTACAAATTTAATTTGTTATCAGAAACAACCGAAATAAAAATCTCTTTTACCCCTAAATCGACAAAAAAAGCAGTTTTAGTCAGATATAATACGCCGATCGCATACGATATAATACACCGACCGCATACATTTGCACAAAAAATCCGAAAAAACATAGATTCTGCACTTTTTTTCCGTAAATAAGCTTTTTTTTTGACGAAATAAAAGCATTTGAACTTTTTTTTAAAAAAATTATTTTTTGTTGATTCTTTTTTACGTTTCGTTACTATATTTAGCTTAGTAACTTAACCATAGGAGTACAGTACACATGAAAAAACTTTTCTTCCTCGTAGCTGTTATGCTTTTCGCAGCCAGCTCTGCTTTTGCTCAGTTCAGCCTCGGTGGTCACGCCGCTGTCAACTACAGCACCATGTGGGGTGACGAAACCGACGATGTTCCTTGGGGCCTCGGTTTCAACGCCGGTGTTGCCACAAAGATTAGCCTCGGTCTGTTCGCTGTCGCACCGGAAGTCGACGTTGGTTTGCGCCGTCAATCTGATGACGACGTAACTTGGAGCACCTGGGCAATCGAAATTCCTATCCTCGCCCGCATCAACGTCCTGCCGATCCTCTTCATCGAAGCTGGTCCGCAGCTGGCCTTCCTCCTGAGCTCTGAAGTTGAACAGGACTTCGGCATGGGCAAGGTCACCGTGGACTACGGCGACGACAAAATTGACGCTCTTAACACCTTCGAATTCGGTCTGGCAGCTGGCGTTGGCGCCACGGTCATCCCGAACTTGGACGTGAACTTCCGCGCTGTCTTCGGTCTCACCTCCGTGATCGACTCCAAGAAGGTCTTCCCGGAAGCCGACGAACAGTCCATCAAGAACATGCAGTTCCAGTTGGGCGCAACCTACTGGTTCATGTAATCGAACCTGAAGTTCTACGAACTTAAAAGGAACCCGCGCATGCGGGTTCTTTTTTTATCTCGACAAATTCTTTTGCGGCAAATATACACCAACAAGAAAACCCGGCTCTGGAGAGTCGGGTTTTCTAGATCCTTCAACAAGTACACTTCGGCGGGCTCAGTGTACTTCAGGAAGATTACTTCTTGCTGCGGTGGCTGTTCTTGATCCACTCGGTCTTGTGGACTTCGGGGATGTCGTCGAGCAGGCGGAGCGTATGCGGTTCATCCGTGTTGTCGAGCACCTCGGCAGGGGTACCCTGGTTCACGATCTTGCCGTCGTGCATGATGAAGATACGGTCACTCACGTAGTTGGCAAGGCCGATGTCGTGGGTCACGAACACCACGGTCATCTTGAGCTCGTCTTTCAACTTGCGCAGGTAATCGAGGATGTTAGCGCGCACGCAGGCGTCCACCATGGAGGTGGCTTCGTCGGCAATCAGCACCTTCGGGCGGAGCGCGAAGATACGGGCCAGCAACATACGCTGCATCTGACCACCGGAAAGTTCGAACGGGTACTTGCCCTCGATATCGGCGGGCGTCACGTTCACTGCCAGCAGGCCTTCGTCCACGCGGCGGCGGACTTCGTCCTTGCTCGGCTTGTCCTTCAGGATGTTCAGGGAATCTTCCAGCTGGCTACGGATGGTAAAGAACTGGTTGAAGCATCCGAACGGGTCCTGGAACACGGACTGCACTTCGTTCCAGTGTGCCTTCAGGTTCGTAATCTTGTGGTCACGGTAAAGGAACTGACCGCGGGTCGGCTGGTACAGGCCCAGCATGATCTTCGCGAGCACGGACTTGCCGCAGCCCGAGCCACCCACGATGGAGATGAATTCTTCGTCGTAGATATCAAAGGACACGTCGCGGACGGCCGTCTTCAAAGTCTTGCCGGCACCGAAGTCCTTGCTGATGCGCTTGGCAGAAAATACAACTGGCTTATTACTGAGCATAATCGCACCTCACGTCACGATCGCCGACAATGCGGAGATTCTGGGTATTCTTCTTACAGTCGGGGCATGCCTTCTTGCAACGCGGGGCGAAGCGGCAACCCACAATCTTGTTCTTGAGGCTCGGGGGAGCGCCTTCGATAGCCACCGGATGGCGGGTACGCTGGCTGGCTTCCGTACTGAGCATGGCGCCCATCAGGGCCTGCGTGTACGGGTGGCGCGGATCCTTCACGACCTGTTCTGCAGTACCCTTCTCGACGATCTCGCCGGCGTACATGATGGCGATGTTGTCGGCCACGTGGTACAGGAGCGGGAGTTCGTGGGTAATGAAGATCATGGTGCTGAAGATGCCCTTGTCCAAAAGGTCGAAGATCAGCTTGATCACTTCCTTCTGGGTCGAAACGTCCAAAGCGGAAGTCGGTTCGTCGGCAATCACCATCTGCGGGTTGAGCAGGGTGGAAATACCGATCACGGAACGCTGGCGTTCACCGGCGGTGAGCTGAATCGGATAGGAGTCAAGCACGCGCTTCGTGTCCATGCCGAACAGGTCGAAGCGTTCGCAAAGGCGGTCGTAGATTTCCTTGTGGTCGAGCTTCTTGCCCGGCTGCTGGTGGGCGGCGATCACGTCGGCTGCGATGTCCTTGATCTTGCGGACAGGGTTCAGCGCGTTGAAGGCGCCCTGCGGAATCATGGAGACCTTCTGGGCGAGCACGTTGGCGCGGACATCCTCGATGGAACGGTTCATGAGCGATTCCATCTTGTTGCCGTTCTTGACACGGACATCGCCGTTCTCGGGATAGAGAGGCGGGATGCACATGCCCATGAGGCCGGAAACGAGGGTGGACTTGCCGCAGCCGGATTCACCGGCGATACCCAGGATTTCGCCCTGCTTCATGGTGAAGGACACGTCCGTCACGGCGTGCGTCTTGTCGCCGAAGCGTCCAAGGTAATAGAGGCTGAGGTTTTCTACTTCAAAAACATTTTCAGACATTTCGTTACCTCTTACTTGCGCAGGCGCGGGTTAAAGACGCCTTCCATGGAAGTATTGATCAGGTAAAGGGCAAACACCGTAAGGGTGATGATGATGGTCGCCGGGAGGAAGGCAATCCAAATGCCGTCCGAAAGGGCGCCCTGGTCCTTGGCCTGGTTCAGGATGATGCCGAGGGACGTGGAATCCAAAGGTCCGAGGCCGATCATGGAGATGGAGGCTTCGGAAAGGATGCCGGAAGACACCTGCATGATGAACACCATGAACACGTACGAGAGCAAATACGGGAGAACATGCTTCAGCACGATGGTGAGCGTGGAGGCACCGTTGATGCGGGCGAGCGCGATGTGGTCGCGGCTACGCAGCGAAGATGCCTGGGCACGCACTGCACGGGCCGACCAGCTCCACGCCGTAAGGCCGATGATGAGGCCGATGAGCGTGAGAGAACGACCGTCCTTCACAGCGGAGCTGATAAGCACGAGAATCACGAACTGCGGAATCACGATGAAGATGTTCGTGAGCATGTTCAGCACTTCGTCGATCCAGCCGCCGCGGAAACCGCCGAACAGACCGATGAGCACGCCGATGGTCGTCGCGATGACACCGGCGACGAGGCCCACGTAGAGCGAGGAGCGGAGACCGGCAATCAGGAGCGACACGTAGTCGCGGCCCAGGTGGTCGGTACCCAGCAGGTGGTCGCCACTGGAGCCCGCGTACGGGCCAGCCACGATATCACGGGCGTTGATGTCCACATGGTAGAACAACGGTCCGAAAATCGCGATCAACAGCGTGAGAATGAAAATCGAGATACCCACGACGAACATCGGGGACTTGAGAAGATTTCTTAAAAGCTTACCCATGGTTACTTACCTCCCATCTGGAGACCGGCCTTGACACGCGGGTCAAAGATAGCGATCAAAACGTCAACTGCAAAGTTCGCAACGAGCACGCAGGTCGAGATCATCAAGGTGCATCCCTGGATGGTCGCGTAGTCGTTCTGCTGGATTGCGGTAAGCATGGCCATACCGAGACCCGGGTAGGAGAAGATCATCTCGGTAATGAGGGCGCCGCCCACCATGGTACCGAGCGACTGGGCGAGACCAGTGAGCTGCGGGAGCATAGCGTTGCGGAACACGTAGCTAATAATCTTGCCTTCGCGGAGACCGAGCCACTTGGCGTACTTCATGTAGTCGGTACCGAGTTCATAGATAGACATGGAGCGCATACCCGTTGCCTGGCCGGAAAGCAGGATCGGAAACACGGAGAAGAACGGGAGCACGTAGTAGAACCCGACGCTCTTGATGCAGTTCCAGTTGAACGAGAGTTCCGGGATGTCGGGGCTGTAAGCGCCCATCGCGGGGAACCAGCCCAGCGTGATGGAGAACAGAGCCACCAAAAGCATACCGAACACGAAGAACGGGATGCCGTTCAGGAACATGGCGAGCGGGAAGAACACCTTGTCGAAGATGCCGCGCTTGTAGGCAGCGAAGGCACCGAGGAGGTTACCGATAATCCAGCCAAGGAGAATCGTCGGGGCCTGGATGGCGAGCGTCCAAGGCACGGATTCCTTGATGATGTCGGCGACCGGCTTCGGGTACTGGCTGTAAGACAGACCGAGGTCACCCTTGAACACGTTGCCAATGTAGACAAAGAACTGGGAGATGCCGGAGGCGAGCTTCGGGTCGTCCTTCACGACGACCTGGTCGATCATGACCGTGTCCTGGCGTTCGACCTGGAACTGTTCCATGACGGCGACCTTCTCGATCTTCTCGACCTTCTTCTTGGTCTTCGGGTCCTTGACCATAACCGGATTGCCCTTCTTGTCGAGGACGGGCTTTTCTTCGAACACCGGATTGCCTTCGGCATCGACGGCCTGGCGTTCTTCCATGACCGGGTTGCCATCGGCATCGGTCACCTTGACGGTCTTGAGCACCGGAGCGCCGTTCTCGTCGAGCTTCGGCACCTTGATAGTCTTCATCTGGCCCTTTTCGTCGACTTCAGGTTCATAGACAACGTTGCCCTGGTCATCGAGTTCGGCCATACCGAAAGCCTTGAGCAGGCCTTCCTTCTTGAGCTTGGCTTCTTCGGGAGAAAGACCCTGTGCGGCCTTACCCATGATAATGTCCACCGGGTTGTTTTCACCCATACGCGGCAGAGTAAAGTTAATCGCAACAGCGACAACAAACGTCAGGAGATACCAGAACGCCTTCTGCAGGACATAGCGTAGCATAGGATATTGTTTAAGCATTTCTCGTCCTTCTATTTAGCAAGCTTTAAGTTCCACAGGACCTTCGTACCCGAGGCGATCCACGGCAGCTGCGGCGGAGCGTAGGGGTTTTCTGCAGTGGGCCAGTTGGTCCACACGCGGTCGCTGAATTCGTAGTACTGTTCCGGGAGGTAGGTCAGCGGAATGGACGGCTGGTCCTCCATGAAGATCTTGTTCAGTTCGCGGTAGGCTTCAGCCTTCTTGGCTTCGTCCGTCATGAGCGGGATGAGGCCCAGGAGGCTGTCCACTTCCGGACGGAATTCCGGAGTGCCCGGCTGGTTGTAGCGGCCGATGTTGGTACCGGCCCAGGCGCCCAGCGGCTGCCAGTCGCGGCTAGCCATGACTTCGTTGAAGCGGCTCCACGGGAGAGACGGGGAAACGTCGGCCGTCGGCTTGTGCATGATGAGGTCGAAGTTGCCGGTGCCCATCGCGGGCCAGTACTGGCCACCGTCCACGAAACCTTCACGGACGTCGATGCCGGCCTTACGCATGCCTTCGACGGCGATGGTCACGATGGATTCCCAGTCGGTCCAGCCGGCCGGAGACGTGATGAACAGGGTCGGGATCTTCTCGCCCTTGGCGTTGTAGGTACCGATAAGTTCGCCACCATCGGTGAACTTGGACGAATAGCCGGCTTCGGCGAGCATCGACTTGACCTGGTTGATGCGCTGGGCCTCGTCGGTGATACCGAGGTTCACGCCCAGCTTCTGGTCTTCGGCGTTGATGTACTTGCCTTCGAGGTTCGTCGGCATGATGAGGCCCGGCTGGAGCGGTGTCGTGTAGTTGGACACGGCGAACATGCGGATAGCCGTATAGTCGATGGCCGTAGCAAGAGCGCGGCGGAAGCGCTTGTCGTTAAGCGGTTCCTTCATCGTGTTGATCATCATCATCGGCATGGCGCCCGGAGCGAAGTACGGGGCTTCGTTGAACCAGGTGTGCACGCCACGCTTGCGCCAGATGCGCGGGACGAAGCTCATAGAAGCGTCGAGGTTCCCTTCGCGGAGCGCGATGGTGCTGTGGTCGTTGCTCTTGTAGATCGGGTGGACGATATACTTGGGAGCCGGGAGCTGGCCGTTGTGCAGGGCAGCGTTGCCCCAGTAGTCGTCGCGGCGTTCAAGAATAATCTTGTTTGCAGAATAGTCCTTGATGTTGTACGGACCCGAAACCACCGGGTTCTTGTCCATCATCAGCTTCTTGACTTCGTCGAGGCCCTTTTCGGCAATAAGCGGTTCGAAAATGTGGGCCGGGGCGATACGGATAGCCTGGAGCAAGTCGCGCACAGAAAGCGGGTTGTTCCTCTGGGCCTTGTTCACGATGAAGGCGAGGCGTTCGCCAATCATCTTGCGTTCGCCAGCCGTGTCCTCGGCTGCCGGTTCGGCATAAAGCGTGTCCACATGGATTGCGGAAATCTGTTCGGAGGTGTTGATGGAACCCTTCGTGAACATGAACTTCACGTCGTTCGAGTTCACCTGCTTGCCGTCGCTCCAGGTCGCAGCCGGGTTGAGGTCGACCACGATGCTGTCGTTGTTGGAGAGTTCCTCGACCAGGTGGCCAAGGAGGTCCTCAATCTGACCGTTCAAAGTGTTATAAGTAACGAGCGGTTCGTAAACCAGGTTGAAGCGTCCGCCGACAGGCCATGCGGCCATCCAGCTTTCTGCAAGCGGATTAAATGTCGCAGGGGCGCCCCACTGCTGGCCAGACAGGTACAGGGTTTCCTGACGAGGCAAAGCCCCTTCAGCCTGATCACTGCCACCGCACCCTGAAAAAACTGCTCCACTTGCCGAAAGCACTAAAGCCATTCTGGCAATCGATTTCAATCCAATCATTGTGTCCTCTTTTATAAAGCATTGATATGCTTGTGATTAAAAATTCTTTCGTAATATAGATTTAAAATATTTCCTTGTTTTTAAGGACTGAAAAAAAACTGTTTTCTGTACCCCGAAAGAATGTGCCAGAACCGCGTAAATACGGCAAATCGGCTACAATGTATCCCAAATTTTACAAAACAGTGCCTCTACTGTCCTGTTTTTCCTTACGGTGACAATCGCGATTTCGCCGCACCGCGAGAATCGGGGGGCCTTTCTATATTTTTTTGGCGTATCACCATGAGACCCATAACGAAAACCATGCTGACGGTTTTGGCGCTTGCGGGGGCATGCCTCGCCAGCGACCCGGCGCCAATCAACGACCAGCAACCCGATCAGGATCCCGAAATTTCCACGTTTCGCGATCGGTTTTCGCTCCGGTTCCTAGGCTCCTACAACTACATGTCGATCCAAAACTCGGCCTACGGCGAAGAACCGCTGGAATCCAACCGGCCCCTAAACCTGGGTATCGGATTCGGATACGACAGCCTGTTTACCCTGTTTAACAAGTCCTGGGACCTGTCGCTCGACATCCAGTACAACCTCCCGTTCACGACATCCAACGGGCATTCCAATTTCCGCGCTTTCGAGACGGGAATCAATTTTTTCCCGGACGACTGGTGGCTTTCGGGAAACCTGCGCCTTTACAGCGGCTTCACGACAAAGATCAAGGATGAGCCCAGGGACAGAATCAAGTTCGTGGACCTCTCCGTCTACGACATGTACTTTTCGGCCCTGTGGATGGCGAGCGCCAACGGGAAATTCACCCCTCGGAGCGCCTACTTTCTGGAACGGCTACAAAAGCGTTCCGCAGGAAGCATCATTGTCGGCGGAAGGCTACAGCGCAACATCGCCAAGGACAACGACGGGATACTCCTTTACGAGAACAACCGCCGCGACATCACCACGACCTGGGGCGACGTGGGATACACCTACAGCTTTATTTTCAGGAGGGGCTATTTCGTGAACCTGTGGGGAGTCCTCGGGCTCGCCTACGGCCGCATCGTCACCGACGACGACAACGACAACGACGACAACGTTTTGCTTCCCGAATTCGACATACGCAGCGCATTCGGGTATCTTGGAGACAAATGGTCGTGGAACATCGTGCTCAAATCGGGATACTCGATAGTCCTGTACGGAGACTACAGCGAACGGAAATACGTGAGCGCGATTCAAACGCTCGCCGTGAGAAGGTTCTAGGAATTACGAAAAAAGTAATTCTAAAAATTTTACATACAAAAGAAACCGTACCTCTTCTTGTCATCCCCGCGCAGGCGGGGATCTCCATACAAAAGAAACCGTCCCGAGTGGGGACGGTTTCTCTTAGTAATTCTAATGGTTTAGCCCTTCGACAGGCTCAGGGACCTAGATTACTTCTTGCAGGACTGGCGTCACTTCGTGACGCAGTCCAAGCGGCTCAGTCATGCCGGCAAGCAAGCTTGCCGTCGCGACGTTCGCCTTACTTGGCCTTCTTGCAACCGCACTTCTTGCAAGCGGGCTTCTTAGCGGCCTTGCAAGCCTTGCGCGGGTCACCGGCGTAGACAGCAGCCTTGCCGAGTTCTTCTTCGATGCGGAGGAGGCGGTTGTACTTGCACACGCGGTCCGTACGAGAGAGGGAACCCGTCTTGATCTGGCCAGCGGCAGTACCGACGGCGAGGTCAGCGATGAAGGTGTCTTCGGTTTCGCCAGAGCGGTGAGAAACGATCGGAGCGTAGCCTTCGTTCTGGGCGCGCTTGATGGCGGCGAGAGTTTCGGACACGGAACCGACCTGGTTCACCTTGATGAGGATAGCGTTGGCGATGCCAGCCTTGATGCCTTCGTCGAAGATGGTCGGGTTGGTAACGAACAGGTCGTCACCGACGAGGTTGATCTTGCCACCGAGCTTGTCGGTCATGACCTTCCAGCCAGCCCAGTCAGCTTCATCGAGACCGTCTTCAATGGAGAAGATGGAGTACTTGTCGATGAGCTTTTCGTAGAGCTTGACCATGTCGGCAGACTTGACAGTCTTCTTGGTGCTCTTCTTGAAGGTGTAAGTTTCCGGCTTGCCCTTCTTGGTGTTCTTGTCGCAGAATTCAGAGGAAGCAACGTCGAGAGCGATCTTGATGTCAGTGCCGAACTTGTAACCGGCATTGGTGGTTGCAGCCTTCAAAGCGTCGAGAGCCTTTTCGAGGGTCATCACGCCAGTGATTTCGTAACCGAACTTGTTCTTGGCCGGCTTGATGCTGACGCCAGGAGCGAAGCCACCTTCGTCACCGACGGTCGTGTCGAAGCCACCCTTCTTCAGCACAGCCTTGAGGGCGTGGAAGATTTCGGTGACCATCTGGAGGCCCTTGGAGAACGTCTTTGCGCCAACCGGGGCGATCATGAATTCCTGGAAGTCGATCGGGGCGGAGGAGTGAGCACCGCCGTTGATCACGTTGCACATCGGGCAGGGGAGCGTGAGCTTCTTGGTGCCATGGAGCTTGGCGATGTACTGGTAGAGCGGCATCTTGGCGTCGTTAGCGGCGGCGCAGCAAACAGCCATGGA
>JAGCGO010000102.1 GCA_017649565.1 Fibrobacter sp.
ACCGGGTGCGACGCTTCTTCTTGAACACGATGATGGTGTCGTACTTGCCGTGGGCAAGAACTTCGACCTTCACGGAGGCGTCGTTCAGGACAGGGGTGCCGACCTGTACATCTTTTCCTGCGAAAAGAAGGACGGACTTGAGCTCCAGTTCGGAACCAACAGCGGCGTCAAGAGTGGGGACCTTGTAGGCCTTGCCCAGCTCGACTTTATACTGGAAACCACCTGTTTCAACAATAGAATACATTTTTGTAATCCTTTTTTGGTTGCTATTGGGGCCTCAAATTTAGTAATACTGCTCAGAAAATCAAAGGGGATTGAAAGCAAAAAACGTGAAAAAGGCGTTTTTTTCCGTATTCTCACGTCACTCCACTCTCGTCTCCCGTCTAAAATTCTATCTTTACACTCAAATTTTCCATAAAAGGACACCTGAATGAACAAGATCATGAGCCTTGACGGCGACTGGCAGATGAAATGGGACACTGAAGATTCCGGCATCTCCAATCGCTGGTATGCGACATACCCCGAAAACACCGAAACCGTTACTGTCCCCCACATCTGGGAACGCGCGTTCAGCAAGCTCCTGATGTCCCAGGATTGCGCATACTACTTCAAGCGGTTCACCCTGGACGACGAAAAGCTGGTCGCCAAACGCGTTTTCCTGCGTTTCGAGCGCATTTCGACCCACGCCTCCATTTGGCTCAACGGTAAGTTCCTGGGAACGCACTTTGGCGCCTACACCTCCTTCATCCTGGAAACCCAGAAGGCGCTCAAGATTGGCGAAGAAAACATTCTCTGCGTGCGCGTGGCCAACATGGGTGCCGCCAACAGCCGCATCGACTTCGGTCGCGAAAGCCGCGAAGGCGCCGACGACCGTTACGCCCACCCGAGCGAAATGCCGGTTGGCCTCCCGTGGAACCAGTACCCCTTCGGCGGTATCTACGGCCACGTGGACCTCATCCTCGGTAACGCGGCATTCATTTCCGATGTGCACCTCGAACCGGACATGGACCAGGAAAGGGTCACCGTCGAGACGACGTTCAACAACCCGCGCGGTTTCCAGACCCGCCTGCGCATCCTCATGAAGAGCCCGAGCGGCGACGTGTACGAAAGCTACAAGACGCTCAAGCTCGACCGCGAAAACGCAACGACCAAGATGGTCCTCGGCATCAAGGACTGGAAAAAGGACAAGTGCGTGTGGAGCCCGGACAAGCCCAACCTGTTCGCCATCGAGCTCCAGCTCGAAATCAAGGGCAACAAGGGCAAGGCCCCCGAGTACTCCTTCCCCGTCGTCAAGACGTTCAGCTTCCGCAAGTTTGACTGCCTCAAGGGCGACTACTACCTGAACGACCAGATCCTCAAGATCCAGGGTGTCAGCTACAACCAGCAATGGAGCGAAGGCGGCCTCTGGACCACCGACAACCCCAAGCTCGAAAAGGACCTCCGCGCCGTGAAGGCGGCGGGATTCAACGCCATCCGCAGCTGCGGCGCTCCGCTCAGCACCGACGCTCTGGACATCTGCGACCGCATCGGCCTCCTGGTGTTCCAGGAATTCCCGTTCCACACGATGCGCTCTACCCCGCAGGGCCTCGAAATCGCGAAGAAACTCATCAACGATATCGTCAAGGAACAGCAGCACCATCCGTGTATCGCCGTATGGGTCCTCGGCTCCGAGAACGGCACCTTCATGCTCCAGAACGGCAACAAGCTCCTGAACATGATTAGCCCGCTCGACATGTGCCGCCCGGCCATCAGCAACCTCGACAGTATCTACCTCGACAACGAAGGCGCCTTCTACAAGGATACCGGCAAGCTCCTGCCCGTCTCGAACGACAGGATTTTCCAGTACGCCACGTTGCGCATCAACCCGCGCCTGAACCCGAGTGCCGCCTACACGCATTACCTCGCCCACTGCTTCGACAAGGAAAACGACGAACTCGACATCCCGGACACCGGCCTCGGCGACTCGAACTTCCAGGAAGGCGAAGAAAACTTCGCGGCCGACATCGAGAACAAGCTGCTGGTCACGCTCAAGAACCACACCTTGCTCCCGAACAAGCCGACCAACATCAACGGTCCGCGCTGCATCAAGAGCCAGAAGGAAATCAAGAACCTCTACAAGGCCGTCGAGACCTTCCTGAGCGAAAGCGGCAAGTCCGTCTGGGCCTCTTTCGAAGACTTTAACAAGGACCTCCGCGCCATCGCGACCAAGAGCAAGCTTGACCAGATTACCGCTCTCCAGAGCAACCCGCAGGTCGCCGGCTTCTTCCTCGACCAGTGGGCCGACTACGGCACCGACTTCAGCGGCATCTGCAACGAGAACCGCGAAAGCAAGGGCCTCGAGAAGTTCACCCGCGAAATCACCGCGCCGAGCCGCGTGCTCATCAGCGAACTGGAACACGTGGTCACTCCGCAGAGCGAAATCAACTTCCAGCTCACGCTGCTCAACAACAGCCGCTGCGAAAACGTCGAAGTCGAAGTCTCGCTGCTGGAAAACGACAAGGTGCTTTCTACCCAGACCATCACCCCGGAAGAACCCGCCGGCAAGACGAGCCTTACCCAGTTGGGCATCTGCACGATGGTCGCCCCGCGCAACCTGGGCTTCTACCAGATCAAGCTCACGCTCAAGGACAACGGCAAGGAAATCCATTCCTCCTTCGAAGACCTGATTGTCATCGAGCAATCCGACGTGAAGAGCGCGATGAAGAAGGTCTGTTTCCTCGACGAAAACGAGGAATCGAGCGACGCCCTCGCCGCACTCTCCGGCCCGGAACAGATTATCTTCACGGCCAACCTGAGTTCCTGGCCCGACGAAATCCTGTACAAGATTATCGACGTCACGAAGAACGGCGGCAAGACGCTCCTGCTCTCCGACCTCACGACCGAAGATATCGACTTCCTGAACCAGAGCCACCACTTCGATTCGACTATCGAAGCCCAGTGGTCTACCGGCGCAAAGGAAATCAGCGTCCACTACCTCCCCGAAGGATCCCCGCTCCTGCACGTGTTCGGCAACAAGAAGGTTCTCGATCACAACTCGGCAGCGGCCATGCCGGGCATCTCGCTGAACGAGCTCCCGAACGCGACCGTCTACGCACGTTCCGTCAGCATCAAGGACGGCGAAGTCAAGACAGGCGTCGACCTGCAGCTCTACCCGTTCGGCAAGGGACGCATCATGTTCAACCAGTTCAGCGTTATCGAAGGTCTCGAAACGAACGCGCTGGCCGACAGGCTCTTCAAGGCCATCGTCGACTTGCTTTAATTGGTTATACGGTTAATTTGAAATCGGTCCGATCCGTCGGGCCGATTTTTTTTGTTTTATTTTATTCGTTTGCGGACGAATCCTGGACGCAGCGGACGGACAGCCCGAACTCGACATAAGTTTCGTCAATGGAGCCCGAAGCCCGGCCGGCGACGAAGCCCGCACTGTTCATGTTGTTGGCGCGCACTTCGGTAGAAGTCCACAGGTAGGCGTTCTCGCCTCCGTAAAAGAAATTCTTCATATAGTAATAACCGCCCGGCACGATGCGCATCCCGTAAGAATCGTCGTTCTTGTCGGATTCAGGCCAGAATTCCTTGGCCTTGAGCATTCTACCAGCCACATCGACACCGCCGACATCCTCGAAAAGCGTCGTAAATTCATCCTTCGAAGGGAGGTGCCAACCTTCCGGACAGGCCTTGACCGCAGCGTTCCAGTGGTAAAGCCTTCCATAGGTTTCGCAGTTTTCTTCTAAGCCACCATAGCACCAGGATTTGCCGTAAAAGCCACCTTTCTTGTCGGCATCGTAGAACTTCATGTTCTCGGCCATCCAGACTTGCTCGCCCACCTTCACAGTCTTGTAAACGCGATTATCGCGAGGATCGGTAAAAGGAGTTCCTTCCTGTACTAGACTTTCTACCGCCGGTTCTGCGGGCGCATCGGATTCCGCGTCGGTACACGCCCAAACGAGGACCGCCAGAAACGCTGCGCCCAGCATGAAATTAACGGAGAGGTCCTTTACAGAAACGTTCTTCACAATCCCCCACTACAGATGCATACGGAAAGCGAGTCCAAACACAAAAAGGAAAATGAAATGTAGCATAATATGGATTTCTGGCATCGAAAAAAAAGTTTTCATCCAGGAAAACCGCTTTTTGAGCACAAAAAAAGGACCCAGCGCAGAGAGAGAGCGCCGGGCCCTAATCACCCAAGTCCGATATTCGCAACTATTCACCCTCGTCGCAAATAAAAACAAACCTGTAAATTTTAAAATAACTCCAAACGGGAAAAAATCCAAATTTCTATATTAGAAAATATGACACAAACATATTCCAATTTGGACCAATACTCTGATATTTTGGCAAATAACGCCAAAAACGCAAGCAAGAATCTCCGCACGCTGACCGCCGAGAAGAGGAGCGCCGTGTTAAACCTCGTGGCAAAACTCATCCGCGAGAAAAAACCGGAGATTTTGGCCGCCAACAAGATTGACCTCGAAGCCGCCGCCGGGAAACTCGACGACTCGAAGATGGACCGTTTGACCCTGAATGACGCCCGCATCGAGGCCATGGCCAAGGGTGCCGAAGAAATTGCCTCCTTTGCCGACCCGCTGAACCGCGTGCTCGAAAGCCGCGAACTCAAAAACGGCATCAAGATTAGCCGCGTGGCCGTGCCTATCGGCGCCGTATTCTTTATTTTCGAAAGCCGCCCGAACGTGACGATTGACGGCGCATGCCTCTGCTTCAAGGCGGGTAATGCCGTGATTTTGCGCGGTGGCAAGGAATCGCTCAACTCTGCGAAGTGCCTCGCCGGGATTTTCCACGAAGCGCTTGCCGCAAACGGCGTCAACGAAGACGCCGTGCAGCTTGTGACCGAAACGAGCCACGACCTAGTGGGCATGCTTTTGCAGCGCAACGACTGCATCGACCTCGTGATTCCCCGCGGCGGCGAACGCCTGATCCGCGCCGTGGTCGACCAGAGCAAGATTCCCGTAATCAAGCACTTCAACGGCATCTGCCACGTGTACGTGGACAAGTCCGCCGACATCGACAAGGCGGTGAACATCCTCATCAACGCCAAGACGCAGCGCACCGGCGTGTGCAATGCCATGGAATGCGTGATTATCGACCGCCATATCGATGACGCCAACGTCAAGAAACTCCTGGATTGCCTCGCCGACCGTGGCGTGGAACTCTTCGGCAACAAGGATGCCCAGAGCCACGACAGCCGCATCGCAGACATCGGCGACGACTCTAACTACCACCACGAATACCTCGCCCTCAAGGCAAGCGTCAAGTTCGTCGATAACGTCGCCGAAGCCTGCGACCACATCGAAAAGAACAGCAGCCGCCACACCGAAGCCGTGGTCGCCGAAGACGCAAGCGTGCAGGATTACTTTGTGGCCAACGTGGACAGCAGCAGCGTGATGGTGAACGCCAGCACGCGCTTCG
>JAGCGO010000103.1 GCA_017649565.1 Fibrobacter sp.
AATGTCCTTGTACTGCTGCTTGAGTTCTTCCATGGCGACGGCGCCTGCGCCGCTAGCGCTCTGGTAAGAAGAAATGTGGATCTTCTTGATGTGGGAAATCTTTTCGATCGGGTTCAAGACCACAACCATCATGATGGTCGTGCAGTTCGGGTTCGCGATGATGCCCTTGCCGCCGAGTTCAGCCTTGTAGAGCTTGATGTCTTCGGGGTTCACTTCGGGAACGACCAGCGGGACGGTCGGGTCCATGCGGAAGAAGCTCGTGTTGTCGACCACCACGGCACCGTTTTCGACGGCGATGGGGGCGAATTCCTGGGAAATCGCGGCACCAGCGGAGCTGAGCACCAGGTCGATACCCTTGAAGGAATCCTTGTTCAGAACTTCGCACTTGAGCGTTTCGCCCTTGAACTTGAATTCCTTGCCCGCGCTACGTTCGGAGGCGAGGAGCTTCAGGCTCTGCAGCGGGAAGTTGCGTTCCTCGAGGATGGAAAGGATTTCTTGGCCGACGGCGCCGGTAGCGCCCATGATGGCTACGTTGCGAATCATAATTAACCTTTAATTATCTTCTTGTTGAGGTTGGTAGTTTGAAATCAGGTTTTTGATGTTGTTCTGGAAGCGTCCCAGATAAACTTTTGTTTGGCTGAGCTGGTCGCGGGCCTGCTGGAACTGCTTGACCTGTTCCTCGGAGTTGTCCTGCAGGGAATAGGTGTACAGCGAGTAGGCGGCGAGCCTGAGGCATTCCGTAGCCTGGATGAGTTCGGAGTGGGCCTCGCTAGCGCTATGCGGATGGAAAAGCCCGAGCGTCTTGCGGTTGAGTGCGGTCGCGTTGTTGTTGATGGCGAGTGCCTGCTGGCTGCGCGCCTCGCGGTCCGCTTCGCTGATGTTGGGCGGGATGAGATCGTAATCGTCAATAGATGCGGCGATAGACCGCATGCGCTCGATGACCTTGTCGGTCTCGGCGATATAGCTGTTCAGGCGTCCCCTTGCCGCTTCGGGCGACCCGGGCTTGGCATTTTCGTAGGTCTCCGGTGCACTGGCGGGGCCGGTTGAGATATACGACCCGGTCCGGACCACTTCGTCTGCAGGGGAGCCATTGTTGAAGGACTGGATGTAGTCCTGGTACCTCGCGTTGATCTCGGCGATTTCCGAGGGCGAATGGTCGGAGGCGATAATCAACGTCGGGCGTTCCCAGTAGGCAATGCCGATGAAGCCGACAAGCATCAGGGCTGCAAAGATGGCGTTGCCTGTCTTGGCCGCGCTGTCTTCGCTGCGGATGACGTACAGGATGCCGAAAAGGAACATGCTCGCGAATGCGAGAAGCACACCACCGTCAGTATTGTAGGTGACAATGGTGTTCTTCATGAAATAGAAGATGCAGTCGATTGCCACAAGGAGAAGCGAGAGCAAAGTCCCCAGGAGCTTCTGGTTGCGGGTCTCGGCCGATGCGGACATGAGAATCGTGACGAACGTAATCCCGAGCGGGAGAACGAACATCAAGGCAATTTCGGCAACCTGCGTATTCATAGGCCTTAGAACGGGAGGTCGTCGTCACCTTCCGGCATCTGGGCGTCGTATGCCGGAGCGGAGGACTGGCTGTAGCTGTTGGACTGGTTATAGCCGTTACCCTGGCTGAAACCGCCTGCGTTCGGGCCACCCTGGCCACGCGGGGTGAGCAACTGGAACGTGTCCATGTTGACTTCGGTGGCGTAGCGCTTCTGGCCCGTGGTCTGGTCGGTCCAGCTGCGGTTGGTGAGCGTGCCTTCGACATAGAGGCTCATTCCCTTGCGGACACCGAGCTGTTCGATGATGTCTGCAATCTTGCCCCAGCCGACGATATTGTGCCAGTCGGTCTGTTCCTTGGTTTCTCCGTTGTTGTCACGGTAGCGGCGGGATGTGGCGAGGGAGAAAGAAACGCGCTTGCGTCCAGCGGGGTTTGCACGAATTTCGGGGTCCTTGCCAATGTTTCCAATAAGCATCACTTTATTCAAATAAGCCATATTTTTATCCTATAATAATTTGCTTTTGCGTGGGCAAAAATAACAAAAATAGAGTGTCAATTTCTGCCTTCCGTTAAAAAAGGGTGGGTTAGTGCCGTTTTTCCATTTTTTTGTAAAAAAACGGGTGGACGGCGTTGATAAAAAGCCCTTCTGGGGCTTCCGGTGGCGGAATAGGGCTCGCTTGACGGTGTTGTTAGTTTGTATGTACTCTAGGCACCTCCTATTCGCAGTAGTCCAGCTTGCCGGGCGTAGGTTCGCTCAGGCACCAGGAGTCGCTCTTGTCGCGCTTTTGCCACTTGCGGATGTTCAGCTGGGAACTCTGACCGTACTTGCTTGAACCCATGGCCGGGATGACTTCCAGGTGCAGGGAGTCGGGCTTGTCGGCATAGTACAGGGAATCAAGGACTGTCCCCATGCACTGCAAGACGACCGAACCCTTGGAGTTGCCCATTGCCTTCCATTTGTCGGTATTCTGGTATTCGCTTGGGGCCTTGGCGCTGAGTTCTGCCAGCACGAGGATGTCTCCCGGGTTGATGCGCCCCGGCACGATGGCGCAGGAACTGCTTGCCACGGAACTGGTCCCGATCGTGCACCCCTCCAGGTTCAGCGTGTCGAGGCTGCCGTTGTACAGCTCGATGAACTCGTACTGCGAGGAGTCCTTGGTGTTGATTGCGGTGAACACCTCGGTCACGACGATATCGCCGACGGAGGGGTAGCGGAAGTATCCGGGCAACCTGAGCGAAACGTCCTTGTTCACCTCGTCTGCCGTGGATACGGCGAGCTGCACCTTGGAGCGGATCGACTTTACCGTGAATTCGGGAACGGGGGAGTCCTCGGTGAGCAGGAAACTGTCCTGCAGGCTGTAGATGGTCTTGCCCGCAGAGTCCTTCAGAAGCAGCTTGATTTCGTAGGTCTCGCCGAGGGGGAGCATCCCGCTCGCAAAGACTGCGTTGATTCCGTCCATCGTCATTTTGTAGGTGTAGGTCGTGTCGCTTGTCTTGAGCGTGAGCGAGCCGCTGGCGACTCCGGCCGGGTTGCCGAATCCCAGGGGGATTTCCACGTACACGAACCCGACGATGGCATGCAGCGGGATGGTCACGTCGACGGAACTGCCTGCCTCGATCTTGGTCACGATTTCGCCTTCCTGCATGAGCCCGCCGTTGGCGTAGAGCTTGGCGGAAAGGACCCACCTGTCGTGCGGGAACAGGTCGAGTTCGAAGCTGCTGTCCTTGTTGTCGTGCACGATGTGCAGTGTGTCGGTCCCGATACAGTCGAGTACGATGCTGTCAAGGCGCGGAGCGGCTGTGTAGGCGAGCTCGACGGAGACTTTCGAGAGGTCGACCGCGTTCTCCTTTGTACTGCTGGAGTCGTCGCTGCAGCCGGCAAGGGCTCCCAGGGCAATAAGGGATGCCGTCGCCGTGGCTATGAACGTGGCCCTGGCGGTGTTTTTCTTGTTCTTTTTTGGACTCATATTACCTCCTTGTGGAATGGTCCGAAGTCTATAGACTTTTTAAGGAGGCTTTTTGTCCAAATTTTTTTGAAAAAATTCCAGTTAAAGGTGCAACTTGCTCTTTCCTGCCGTCTGGCGGCTGTTCTGGAGCTTCTCGGCGCATGCCTTGTCTTGCCGGATAATCTTGACCAGGGCGCTCGGGGTGAGGCCGAATGCCTGGGCGGCTTCCTTCGTGTCGCCGTTCTTTTGCGCCATCCTGTCGAACACGTGGGCGATGAACAGGGGGAACAGGGCGTTCGAGGGCTGGATGTGGCCGTTGCTGCCGGGGAAGGGAATTTCGACCGCGGGAGGTGTTTCCCTGACCCTTAGGGCCAGCGCCATCTGCATTTTGCGCAAAGCGTGAGTCTTATTTTCCTTTGCGCTCCTGCCTTCGCACGATTTGATTTCTAAATTGTATTGCCGCAAGGTGAGCATGACGCCCGTGTTGGTCTTGTTCCGGTGCTGCCCTCCCGGGCCGCTGCCCTGGAACCCCTTGAGCGTACATGCCCCGAGCAGTTCGTCCAGCGTCATTCTAAGATAGGTATCGCGATGCATGCTTTAAAAAATACAATTCTTTATGCCCTTTCCGTGGCTCTTTTGTCGGTTATGGTTTCCTGTGCCGGATCTTCTAACGGGGAGGCTGCCTCGGTCGAGTCCAAGGAATCCGCTTCGGTAAAGGATGCGAAGCACCAGGAACGCGAACAGGACAAGAAGGCCATGCTCGAACAGATGTTCGTGAATTTCCAGAATGCCATCCGCATGAATGTCGATGCCGATACCCTGCTTGCCATGATGACGGATACTTCGGAATACTGGATTGACTCGCTCGAACTGCATGCCCGGACCTATACCGAGGAGAACCTGGACACCTGCCAGTTCTACGAGGTCTACGCTATCCTGCTGTACCGCCTTTATGAACGCGAGCACCTGTTTGTAAGCCCCGACGACAAGATGGTCTACCTGCTACTGTCCAAGAGCGGTATGGTCAACCGTCTTACGAACCTGAAACTCGGCCCGATGGAAGTGAAGAACGACCGTGGCAGTATCGGTCTTGCGTCGAGCCCCAAGGTGCCCATCATGATTTTCGAATGGGACGATTCTGCCTGGAAACTGAACTTGCCGCAGACGCTCCCGTTGATTACGAAGGGTATCGAGTCCATTGCCGTGAAGAAGAACTGGTCGAGCAAGAAGCTTGCGCTTTACTGGCTTGACAAGGAATACCACCTGACGTATTCCCGCCTTGACGATTCCCTTTATCAACCGATCTACTAGTTTTTGCCGGACTATAGCTTGAAATCGATGAAATCCAGCATTTTTGCCCTTGCTCTGCTGCTCCTTGTGAGCGCGGGTTTCGCTGCTTCGGCAAAGCCCGTTCCCGTTTTGGCCAAGTTTGATTCCCCGAAGCCTTTTTCGGGAGAACGCCTGTTCTTTGTGCTTGACTCGCTGGGCGGGGAAGGCAATTGGATGGAATGGGATGCCCATGGCATCCAGGATCCTTCCGTGGACAAGGCGATTACTTCTCTGGGGGCAAAACCCGAGATGGTCTGGGTCCTGAGCGAAAGGAAAAAGCCGCTCCTCGCGGCCCTTGTCGCCAAGGGTGCAGGCGAGTCGCTCGTGTTCTACGAACTTTCTGCACTGGATGCAAAACCCGAACCGCTCAAGCTTACCGAGGTGATGGATCCCAACGTCGTGTTCCGTGATTACAGACAAATTTCTGCAAACGAGTTCGTTCACCGCGACAAGGACAACTTGAGGGTGGTCGTGTCGGAACAGCGCATCCGATTTGCCTACGTGAACCCGGACAAGGAACCGCTCAAGTTCGACCCGGATTTCTCGACGAAGACAATCGTTGAAAAGAAGGCCCTGGTCCGTGAATACATGGATTTCCTCAAGTACGAGTATTCGTTGATGCTGCGCGCCTTTGTGCAGTCGACGCACGGGGTATTCAACTGGCAGCCGTGGCACTGGTACATGACCGAGTGGAACTCGAAGTCCTTTATCAAGGCGAATGAACTCGAAGCGGTCCTTGCCGCCGGAAAGGCTCCGGCTTATTTTTCCGTGTTCCGAGCCAAGACGGTTGGCGGGGAAATGGTCGAGTTTAGGGCGAACGGAAACGGATTCGCCGAACTGGTGATATCAAAGCCGTAAAATTCCGTTTGGGGGATGCCTTTTGCCTCTGTCGCTCCTTTTCTTGAATGGAGCGATTTTCTATTTTATGTTTCGTGATCTTTAAGTTCAAAAATTCAGTCTTTGTTGTATTGTCCCTTGTCGCTTGCTGCCTTGCGTCTACGGTTGTCGAAGATTCCCGTTCTCGGTTCGTCCTGAAGGACATGGTTTATGAGTCTTCTGCCTATACCTGCGAGAATGGCAAGGGTTCCCGCTTTGTTCCGGAGAATGCTGTTGTCTCGGAACATGACGGTGTCGCGTACCGCACGTACCGCGTTGCGCTTCCGTCCAAGGAGAAACCTTCTGTCCGCATAGGAAAGGTTAAACTGGTCCCGCTCGGGGCTCCGTTCTGCGATGCGACCTCGCAAAAGTCCTACCCGCTTTCGGTGAGCGAACCCTTCATGCGCGACGGCCTGTGGATTTCCGAGATTGTCGTACCGCTTTTTGAAAAAAAGGGAAAATCTATTGCGCTCCGCAAGGAGTTTGAACTTACGGTCGAGTATGCCGGTGGGGCGGTGTCCGGGGTTTACCCCGGCAAACGTGCGGTAAGTCGCGTTTTGAACCGCAAGTCCGCCGCACGTTTCGGCGTAGAGCAGGGCAAGGCCCGCAAGGCTCTACGCCGCACCGCCCAGAGCTCCCTCAGCGATGTCCGTTTTCTGATCACGCTTAACGTGGGTGACCGCGATGTTGCCTCGTTTAACGAGGACGGGCTGTACGCTATTGATTTTGATGCTCTGCGCCGTGCGTTGCCGACCGACAGGCAGGACAGCATCAAGGGCATTCCTATAAACAAGATCTGTCTCTTCGGTGCGAATCCGGATTCGCTTTCCGAGAGAGTTCCTGGCTCGGCCCTGCTGACTCCGAATCAGATCTTTGAAATCCCGATAGAGATTCATGACCATACTTCCAAGAGCAATCTGACTCCCGACGGAACCTTCGGCCCGGGCGATTCGATCGTCTTTGTCGGGTACGGGACTTCCATGTGGAAACGTATGGACAGCGAGGATTCCACTTACGAGAACGGCTCGATGGATTACTTCCATTCGTATTCGCCGTATTCCTTTTACCAGTCTTTTTCGTTTGGCTACAAGACGTCCGGTAACGGGTTGCGCCTTTCCGTTTTGCCCGCTCCGGCTGGCGCTGGCAAGTCGATAAAGTTCCTGCGCTATGTCCGCGGCGAAAAGGACGAACGTCTTATAGACTCTTATCATGGCAAGGACTTGGAGTGGGACACCAGGACAGGTAAGGAATGGTTCTGGACCTGGCATTGCCGGTTTGACACGACGACTCTTTCTAGCGCAAAACTGAAGTTCCCGCAGACTTCCGATTTGCTCGGGTATGTCGATGGGGGTGCAAGTTATGTCGCGGTGAGTTTTTTCCCGTACCGTTCGGTTTATGATTCCAATGCGGAACGCACGTTCGACCAGCCGAAGAACGAGGGCCTTTCTGAATCCACTTATACCAAAAGGATGAACGGGATTAATTTCTCCTTGGAAGTCAATGGGAAAACTTACAGCAGCAGCACCCTGGTTCCCGGAGGGAACTTCCGTATAGACGATGTGAGCCTTAAGCCGAAGGGCAATTTGTTCACGCTGACGCTTTTGCCCAACGAAGTCCAGTACGACAGGTTTGATGGCTATACGGTGGCTTACGAGTGGAAGCCCGTCGCGGATACCGCGGAGTGGATCTTGCCCGGCGCGGTTAGCGGCGTAATCCAGATTCCGGTGGGAAAAGATGCAAACCTGCGCCTGATGAAGTTTAGGGACTACGAACCGCTAGGTCTGCTAAAGATTGAAAATGGTGTTGCAAAGGACAGTATCGCAAGCGGCGAGGATGTTCGCTATTTGTTGTACCGGAACGGAGTGTACCGCAACAATATCTCGGTGACCGCCATCCCGGAGCACACGCCGGGAGCGCTGAACGACCTCGCGGCAATCAACAACAAAACGGAATATTTGATTATTGCGCCGACGGTCTTTGGCCAGAAATCCTATGAACTGGCAAAGTTCCGTTCCGAAGGCTCTGCGATAGCGACTTTCCAGACAACGCTTGTGCTGGCCGAAGACATTTACCGCTATTACAAGGGCGGCTCTCCTTCTCCTGTTGCCATTCGTAACTATATCGCTTATGCAAAGGGTATCTGCCCCAATCTCAAGTATGTACTCTTGGTGGGGTATGGTCATTTCGACTACCGCGGAGTATCCCAGCTGCGCCTTCCGACGAACTTTATCCCCCCGTTTGAAAAGGAGGCCGCGGCCTCGGAAGATTTCTTTGGCGTTACGGATTCCGGCCGGGTTGCCATATATGGCAGCGAAGGGGTCGATCTGGCTGTCGGCCGCTTGACGGTGTTGAGCGAGGATGAACTGAATAGCTATCTGAAAAAGGCCCAGGAGTACGAAAAGGTCGGACTGTACGACCATTCCTTCTGGCGGTCGACCCTTATCGCAGCTGCCGACGATGCCAAGAATGGAAATGCGGTAGACAAAACGAAGCATACGCACGGGCAAGAAAGGGTTGCCGCGTTGATTGACTCCCTGTCTAGGCAGAAGAAGTACCGTTGGAACCAGAAAAAGATTTATCTGCTCAACTATAAGGAAGATGCTTCTGGCCAGAAGAAGGACGCCGCCCAGCAAATGCTGGATGCTTTGAACCAGGGCGCCTTGATGACGACTTATTTCGGCCATGCCTCGGTTACGGACTGGGCTTCCGAAGGCTTGCTGAAGAACTCCTACGTATCGCGTTTGACAAAAACGAAATTGTATACCATCTTGAATTCCTTCTCGTGTTCGACATCGAGGTTCGACAATGGAAAGCCGATCTCGCTGACACATTCTTTTGTCATGAGTCCCAATGTCGGTGCTATTGCCGCTATCGGTGCGTTGAGAGAAACCTTCGCGAACGAGAACGAGATGTTTGCCAAGATGCTCATGGAAAGTGCGTTGTTTGATTCGGCGGTTACGCTTGGCGATGCTTTCCTTGTTGCTAAGAATATGGGACCCATCGCTTCGAACTCGAGATTCCGTTACAATACGGGGCATTACGTCCTGTTCGGGGAACCGGTCCTGATGATGCCCTACAGCCGGGGCGAAATTGTGCTCGACCAGAATATCGATACATTGAAGGCCCTGGACAAGGTTACGCTGAGTGGCTCGGTGCAGGGGCTGGATCACGGGATGATTCATCTGTCCCTTCGTGAAGGTCGCTATGGCAAAAGGCTGTATGCCGGTTATACGGAAAAAGAAACTCCCACGGCAAAGGATTCGCTCGATGTGTCCTTTGATGGCGCGTTGATCTATTCCGAAGACGTGCAAGTTGCCGGCGGTCGGTTTAGTGTTGAGTTTGTGACTCCGCGTAAACTTGCGTTTGGCGATACTTCCGCTGAATTCCAGGCCTGGGCTTATTCCAACGATGTGAAACCCATTTTCCGCCATTGGAAAGAGGGCATCATTATTGCGGGAATGTCGTCGTATGCGGATTCTATCCACGACGAAACGCCTCCGACGGTCCGTATACAGTCCTGCTTTAACGAGGGACGGTCTTCGGATTATGCGGACGGGCAGATTATCGAATTGCAGTCTCCGGCATGCCTCCAGGTCGTTTTCGAGGACTCCACGGCGCTTGACTATCGCGAACAGGCGGACGAGGGCATTTCCTTTGAAATCGAGGGGTGGCAAACTCCGTTCCATCCGTACCCTTATTTGGAACAAACGTCTAAGCGGGCCGTTGTCCGTATGAACTTTACGTCCGAATTGTATCCGCCCGACCAGTATGTGTTCAAGGCCGCTGCTTACGACGTGATGGGCAACCGCGGCGAAAAAACGGTTACCGTGAATATTACGGAAGAAATGGAGTCGGGACTTGCTGACGTGTTCAACGTCCCCAATCCGATGGGCAAGAAGGGGACGACTTTCTACTTCAAGAATTTGGCAGGCAACGAGCGTACATCGTCCGTGAACATCTTTATCTATAACCAGAACGGTCGTTTGGTGAAGGTTCTCAAGAATGCCGTTTCCGGCCTGACAACTTGGGACGGTCGCGATAACCATGGCAATATGCTTGCGAACGGCCTTTATCACTATGTTGTCAAGAGTGTCGTCTCGGCGACCGAGGAACACCCTGGCAAGACTTGGAAGAAAAAACAGAAACTATTGATTTCGAGGTAAAAAATGGATTTGCGTGAAAAGCCTGGCAAGGTTCAGAAATTTTTGGAGCTGATGCTTCGCTTTAGGTTGATTGCCCTAGTGGTGATGGTTGTTGCGTCTGTTACTTTTGTTGCGACAGCTTTTTCGGAATTTGTGGGTTTCCCGCTCGGGGCGTCTGAATCGTTCGGAATGTGGTTTGCGGAAGTTGAGTCGGTACAGAGCCTGTGGTCCTCTGCGCAGTACTTGTTTGTCGCAGGCGTTGCCTGTGTGGTGCTGCTATTTGTCTTTGGCGGAGTCCGTGCGGGGATTGCGTCGATGGTGACGACGCTGGCCTGCTTTGCCGCCCTGTACGTGCTGGACGGCGGGGAAGGCATCGTGCTTCCGATGTTTGGAATCCTTGCGCTTGTCGCCCTTGCGCTGTTCCTGTTCGTCAAGAACTCCGTTGCCTGTGCGCTATTCCCGTTTGTCCTGTGCAGCCTGTTCCTTACGGGACTGCTGCATGTGTGCCCCTGGGGCCTCAGCGAGTCCCCGATGGAGCTCTGGTGGGCCGCGTTTGCGGTATTCGCGTTTGCCAACTCCATGGCGTTCGCGCTTGTGGCCGGGAAACATCTCGGTGCCGGAGTCCCGCAGGCGGGTGCCCTGGTGAAGTCGGCCAGGCAGATGCTCGTGCCTGTGCTGGTCGGTGCCCTGCTGCTTGTCGTGGCTGTCGTTCAATCGCGTGCGGATGGGGCTGCGGGAACGTCCTGGCCGAATGCGGTGCTCCGCTACGTGGTTCTGGTGGCCTGGTTCTTCGTGTTCTTCTTCCCGATCACGTCGTTTGCCCCGTGGGAACGCCTGCGTGCAGGAACCCGTCGCGTGCAGATGAAGGACAAGAAGAAAAAATCCAAGAAATAAAGCGCGCTAATAACGCGCGCTGTATTGCGATTGTCATCCCCGCGACCCGTAGTGTGCTTGTCGAACTAAGGCG
Source organism: Fibrobacter sp. (assembly GCA_017649565.1). Taxonomy (GTDB): domain Bacteria; phylum Fibrobacterota; class Fibrobacteria; order Fibrobacterales; family Fibrobacteraceae; genus Fibrobacter. The sequence continues at coordinate 10,759 of JAGCGO010000103.1, forward strand.
GGCATCTCCTTTATAAATGTATTCCCCGCCCGGAGGCGGGGATCACAAGTCGGTTGTTCGTGTGTTGCGGCGTTCGCCTTATGCGATATTAAGAGACTGTTCGCGGATGCACTCGATCTCGTTCTTGAGCTCGATGGCAAGCGCTGCAATCTCTGCGCTCTGGCACTTGGTCCCAAGCGTGTTTGCCTCGCGGCCCATTTCCTGGAGGATGAATCCGAGGTTCTTGCCCTGGGCACCGCCCTTCTTGAGTGCGTCAAGGAACAGCTTGTTGTGGCTGCGGAAACGTGTAATCTCTTCGTGGATGTCGAGTTTGTCTGCCATGATGCAGGCTTCCTGCAGCAGGCGCACGTCGTCGATTTCACTGTCCTTCATGAGCGCATTGATGCGTTCGCGGAACTTGACTTTCCATGCCTCGATGCGTTGCGGGTCGAGCACTTCGACCTTGTCGAGCACTGCGTTTAGGTGGTTGACTCGCTTTTCCAGGTCGGCGGCAAGGTTCGCGCCTTCCTTTTCACGCATGGCGATGACTCCGTCCAGAGCTTTTGAAAGTTCCGCCTTCAGGTGCTTTTCCCATGCCTCGTTGTCGGCGCCTGCGTCGGTAAACTGCAGCACCTCGGGGATAGAAAGTACGTGCTCCAGCTTGATGTCGCCGGCGATGCCGTACTTGGCCTGCATGGCCTTCGTGATCTCGACAAACTTGGAGATGGCGGCTTCGTTGTAGCAGACGGGGATGTTCCCGACATTGCCTTCGCCGAGGGTGATGCTCATGTTCACCGACCCGCGCGCGAGCTTGTCCTTGACAAGTGCCTTCAGGTCGTTTTCCAGGTAGGCGAAGTTCTTCGGGATCTTGCTTGAAATTTCGAGGAAGCGGCTGTTCACGCTGCGCACTTCGATAACGCAGCTCGTTCCGTTCAGGGTGGATTCGCTCTTGCCGAACCCGGTCATGGAAATGATGGACATATCAAACCTTCTTGCTGATCGTCGCGATGACATGTTCGGCGCCGAAGTTCGGGATGCCGATGGCGGTGAGGAACTTGCTCAGCGTGTGCTCGCTCTGGAAATTGATGTTCTCGATGCGGAACCCTTCCTTTTTGCAGAGCGTGTAGAAGTCCTTTACCGTCAAGAGGCGAATGTTCGGCGTGTCGTACCACTCGTACGGCAGTTCCTTGGACTTGGGCATGCGACCGTGGAGCATGAGGCTTCCGCGGGTAGTCCAGTGCCCGAAATTCGGGAACGTGACGATGGCCTTCTTCGCGACGCGTAAAAGTTCGTTCAGGAGTGCCACGGGGTCGCGGATTTCCTGGATGGTGCGGTTGATAATCGCGTAGTCGAAGCTGCCGTCCTTGAGGTCCGAGATGCCTCGGTCGTCCAGGTCGCGCTGGATGACCTGCACGTCTTTTTCGAGACAGTCCAAAATGCCGGTGATGTTCTTCTCGATGCCGAAACCGGTGACTTTCTTCTTCTTGGCGAGGTAGTCGAGCAAGTCGCCGCTGCCGCAACCGAGATCGAGCACATGGCTGCCTTCCTTCACGAGTTTGCCGAGCAGCTTGAAGTCGCTCTCCTCGTGGAATACGGGGACTGCCTGCGTGCCTTGCTGTGGGATAATCTTCGAATCCAGGAAACGCCCCACAGCCTTTCCGAGTTCGCCCACTTCGATGAGGAATCCATCGTGACCGAACTGCGTGTCGAGTTCAAGGCTCGTGACTGATTTGCCTACGTTGAGGAGCGCGCTAGTGATGCGACGGCTCTCGTGCGGCGGGAACAGCCAGTCGGTGGAGAGGTTCACGTTCAGCACTTCGGCGCCAATGTCCTTGAAGGCGTTTTCGATGCTGCCGTATTCCGTTTCCAAATCAAAGGCGTCGGTCGCGTGCGCGATATGCAAATAACTGTTCGCGTCAAAACGGTCCACGAACTTTTTGCCTTGGTAGCGCAGATAGCTTTCGATGGGCAGTTGCAGGTCGAACGGCGTAGAATACGTGACGGCGTGGCTCTTGTTCTCTTGCGCCTGTGCGCGCTTGAACTTCTGTTCCATGCCGATGGCCGAAAGGTAGGTGATGTGCGCGAGCTTGCGGGCGTTTGCGAGGCCCACGTCGGGCTTTTGCGCCTTGTCGTAGTAGTCGCCGCCGTTGAAGTCCGGGTCCTGCGTAATCACGTCGCGGGCCACCACTTCGAATCCGAGCGCCTGGCTCGAGAATCGTGGCGAACTTGCGATGATCACGATGCGCTTCACTTGTTCAGGATAGTAGATGGCCCACTTCATGGCCTGGAAACCGCCCATGGAGCCGCCCAGGACGCAGTAGAATTCCTTGATGCCGAGGCCGTCGGCGAGTTCCTTCTGCGCATGCACCATGTCGCCGATGGTGATGATGGGGAAGGTGCTGCCGTAAGGCTTGCCTGTGCGCGGGTTGATTGTCGCGGGGCCCGTGGTGCCCTTGCAGCCGCCCAAGATGTTGCTGCAGACTACGAAGAAGCGGTCTGTGTCGATGGCCTTGCCGGGTCCGATGAGTTCATCCCACCAGCCGGGCTTCTTGTCGTTTTCAGTATACCAGCCGGCGGCGTGCGCATCGGCGGTGAGCGGCGAGCAAATCCACACCGCGTTGTCGGCAGAGGCGTTCAACTTGCCGTATGTCTCGTAACGGATAGTCAGCGCAGGGAGCGTGCTTCCGTTTTCCAGCACAAAACCGGCCTCGCCATAGTCCTTGACGAAGTCCTTCGGCTCAACGGGGCCGATGCTGGATTTATGCAAATATTCACTCATATGCATAAATATAGTAAAAGAAACCATTTGCTAGTTATTGTTTTTGCCTATGTCTACCAATGTATTAATGTTTTAAGTCTAGAACCTTGATAGAATTTCAATTCGCAAAGAAAAACTTGTGTTTTGGTATAGGGATATAATAAAATAATACTAATGGGCTTATTAATATATATATTGATAGAAACACAAAGGGGCGGTTATGAGTATTTCCCTAAAAGTTCTTTTAATTTTGTTTGCATTTGCAATGCTTGCCGCATGTAGCGGCGATCATTCTAAAGAATTGCTTTTACCGGACGAGGATGACTCGTATGTTAGCGAGGACGAAACGTTGAGCAGTTCTAGCCACGAGATAGACCGAAATTGTTTAAGTAGCGAGAATAAAAACAGTTCAAGCAGTACGAAAAAGAGCTCTTCTAGCAGGGCTTCTTCGTCTAGCAGTATTCAGAAAGCCAAATCCTCGTCAAGCAAAAAATCGTCGAGTAGCACGGCGAAATCATCTAGCAGTGAAACGAAGAAATCTTCTTCGAGTCATTTCAAGGAAAACTGGAAATATTTGAATCCGGATATCAGCTATGGAGAAATGACGGATTCCCGCGACGGCCAGGTCTACAAGACGGTAGAGATTGGAGAACAATTGTGGATGGCGGAAAATCTCAACTACGAGGTTGACGAAAGTTTCTGCTACAATGACTCCTCTGAATATTGTGCCAAGTATGGACGTCTTTATAAATGGGCGGCTGCATTGGGCATGCCAGATAGCCTATGCGGCTATCGTCATCGGTGTCCGCTGCCGTCGGGCGATATTCAAGGAGTATGTCCTAGCGGCTGGCACTTGCCCAGTGTAGATGACTGGCAAACTCTGTTTGGTGCAATTGATGATGAATACGAACGAGAAGAAAAGTGTTATTGCGATACTCAAAAGGGGGGATTGTCTCTAAAAGCCACTTCCGGTTGGATTATTTTTGATTTCCCGGAATGTGAGTTCGATATGAACGAGGAGGGGGTCTGCTTAGACGAGTTTGGCGTCCCGATGCTTCCTCCGGGCATTTATGATGGCAACGGCACCGATTCGTTCGGTTTTTCCGCGCTTCCTGGTGGCGTTCTTTATATGGAACATCCGCAGAATCCAAGGATCTACGGCTGGGAAGAGGATGCGAACTTTTGGACGTCTACAGAGGGGAACGATAGCCTTTATGCCTTCAACATGGTTATTTATGGTATTGGAGACGACGAAGAAGGAAGGGGCCCAGATAAAGCGCAGATTGTCAGTGAGCAGAAGAGTATGGGTATGTCTGTTCGTTGCGTGAAGGACTAAAATTGTTATTATTATGGTTGCATGCCGATTTTTGAAGAAAAAGCGCAAATTGTCCAGTTTCCCAAGTTCCTTGACGAACGTGGGAACCTGAGTGTCGTGGAATCGCAGAAGCAGGTGCCTTTCCGGTTCCGTCGCTGCTACTGGATTTACGACGTTCCCGGCGGTGAACTCCGCGGGAGCCACGCCTTCAAGAATCAGCACGAGGTCATTGTCGCCCTTTCTGGGAGTTTCGATGCGGTCATCCATGACGGTGTGGAAGAGAAGCGCTACTCGCTTTCCCGCTCCTATTACGGACTCTACTTGCCGCCCATGCATTACCGTACGCTCGACAACTTTTCGACGAATTCCTTGGCGCTCGTGATTTCTTCGACGCCCTATGAGGAAGATGACTACATCTGGGAACGCGACGAATTTTGCCGGATGAAATCTTCATGGACTCCGGCTCCGCTGGACAATGCGTCTGTCGATGGTTGCGCGAAGAAATCGGATCTTGCATCCGTGAAGGCCGCGACGATAGATGATTGTTCGCTTCTGACTCTCCCGCGCCACAGCGAACGTTCGGGCAGCCTAACCTCGCTCGAAAACTCGAAGGATATCCCCTTCGACGTGAAGCGCATCTTTTACCTGTACGATATCCCCGGCGGCGAGAACCGCGGGGGGCATGCCCACAAGGAATGTCACCAGATGCTCGTGGCGGCAAGCGGCGCTTTCGATGTGAAGGTTTCCGACGGCAAGAATGAAAAGATTTACAGGCTGGACCGTCCATACTACGGTCTGCATGTCCCGCCCGGAGTCTGGGCGGAAGAATTGAATTTTTCTTCGGGCTCCATTTGCCTGGTGCTGACCTCGCACGAGTTCGACGAAGAAGACTACTGGCGCGAATACGGCGATTACGTTGCTTTCAAGAGAGGCTAGATGGCTTGGGTCGAGATGACAGCGGAAGAATACGGTCGCACCTTTGCGGCTCCTTTGGCGGTGTATCTTGGCAAGGATTTCAATTTGCTGAACGCACCAAAGGTCGATGCCGTGCATTTCCTCGCCTTTGACGATGACGGATTCCGTATGGGAATCGTTCTTGGCGAGCGTGGCGACGAATGGCTTTCGCCTTTCTCGGCTCCGTTTGGCGGCTTTACATACAAGGACGATGAAATTCCTGTCGAGCAGATCGATGCGGCTCTGGCACACCTTGCCTCTTTTGCCCGCGAGAAACGCAAGAAGGTAAGGATTGTACTCCCGCCATCGCTCTATGCGAAGTCCCTGTTGTCGAAGACGGTATCGTCGATGTTCCGCAACGGGTTTTCGCTGTCTTACACCGATCTGGATTTTGCTTTTGACCTGAGCAAGCCTTACGAAAGCCTGCTTGCAAAGCGTATGGCGCGCAGGAACTTGAAAACGGCGCTGGCTGCAGGGTTCGATTTCCGCAAGGAAGACTCCGCCGAAGGCCGTGCCGTGGCGTACGAGGTTATCCGCAAGAATCGAGAAAGCAAGAACTACGATTTGAAAATGAGCCTCGATGCACTCGAAAAGACTTCGGCTGTCGTGGATGTAGATTACTTCACGCTCTATCAGGCGGGCGTTCCGCTGGCTGCTGCAGTCGTGTATCGCGTTTCCTCGAAAATTGCGCAGGTCATTTATTGGGGCGATGTCCCGAACGACGGCAAGTCGAAACCGATGAACATGGTCGCCTACAAGACGTTCGAGTTCTATCGCGAAGCGGGTTTTGATTTCCTGGATGTCGGACCGTCTTCTGTCGAGGGCGTGCCCAATACGGGCCTCTGCTCGTTCAAGGAGACTATCGGCTGCTTTGTGGACCTGAAGTACGCTTTTGAGTATGACGGTGCGTGCGCCGGCGCGGGGGAGTGCTGATGAAGATTCCCTTCCTCGACTTGAAACAGGTGAACGCGCCTTACATGGATGCCTTGAAGGATGCCGCCTCGGCTGTCGTGGAGTCCGGCTGGTACATCCGCGGTTCCTATTCCGAAAAGTTCGAGAAGGAATTTGCCGCATACTCCGGTTATGCTTATGGCGTGGGTGTCGGGAACGGTCTTGATGCTTTGTCGCTCATGCTCCGTGCCGAAATTGAGCTTGGGCGCCTTGCCCCCGGTGACGAAATCCTTGTTCCGGCGAATACCTACATCGCGACGGTGCTTGCTGTGAATGCGGCTGGCCTTGTTCCCGTGCTGGTGGAACCCGACGAGAGGACTTTCAACATCGATCCGACGAAACTTGCGGATGCGTGTACAGAAAAGACGCGCGGGATTCTGGCCGTGCATTTGTACGGGCGGCTTGCGGATATGCCCGCGATATGGAATTTTGCGAAAGACCGTGGACTGTTGGTGTTCGAGGATGCCGCGCAGTCTCATGGCGCCAGATTCGACCGGCCACATCTCTCGTCTCTCGTCTCTCGTCTCTCGTCTAATGCGGTCGCCTACAGTTTCTACCCGACAAAGAACCTGGGTGCGCTGGGCGATGCGGGCATGGTCGTGACCGACGATGCTGAACTTGCCCGTGTGGTGCGGATGCTCGGCAATTACGGTTCCGAGCAGAAGTACGTGAACCGTTATCGTGGCGTGAACTCCCGGCTTGACGAAATCCAGGCGGCTTTCCTGCTTGCGAAACTTCCGCATCTCGATTCCTGGAATGCACGCCGTCGTGAAATTGCCGCACGCTACTGTAGCGAGGTGAAGAACCCGGTGGTCAGGCTTCCTGAAATTCCTGCAGACCCCAGGGAGCATGTGTGGCATGTGTTTACGGTACGTGTGCCTGACCGTGCTACTCGCGATGCGTTGCAGAAGCATCTTGAATCCCGTGGCATCGGGACGCTTGTCTTTTACCCGATTCCCCCGCATTTGCAGGAAGCCTACGCGGAAGCCGCCGAGGGAACGCTTTTGCCTGTAAACCCTGATTTCCCGATTGCGGAGTCGATGGCGGAAACCGTCATCAGCATTCCCGTGTCGCAGGTACTTACGGATGACCAAGTTTCAGAAATCATTGGAGCGCTGAATGAGTTTGTGTGCTAGAATCCTACGGAAACTCGTCCGTATGTCGCGCGTGCGCTTTTACAAGTGCATCTCGACTGCAAAGGTCCAGGGCAAGTTCTGCTCCGTTGCTCCCGTGCTTTGTGAAGGCAGGGGCAGTATCGTCGTGGGAGAAGGAACCACGTTCGGCTTTATCGAGGATGCGGATTTCTGGACATCCTATGTTTTCTTGAACCCGCGCAACAAGGACTCGAAAATTTCTATCGGCAAGGATTGCCAGATATGCAATCACTTTACTGCCGTTTCGGAAGGTCCCGGCATCGAGATCGGCGACAAGGTTCTCGTCGGCTCTTCGGTGACTGTCTTGGATAGCGACTTCCACGACATTTCTCCGGAAAAGCGCATTGGCGGAACCCCGAAGACGGGAAAGGTCGTCATTGCCGATAATGTATGGATTGGTGACCGCGTGACAATTCTGAAGGGCACGACTGTCGGCAAGAATTCCGTCGTTGCAGCAGGTGCTGTCGTCTCGGGCGAGTTCCCTGCCAATGTCGTCATCGGCGGCGTCCCGGCGAAGGTCATCCGGGAAATAGGCGGTTGATGGTGGACGGTTCTTCGAAAATCTGGAAGCTGTTTTTCGGCTCGGGTTCGGTGACGCTGTTCAACACGCTCCGTGCCTTTGTCATCAACAAGCTGCTTGCCGTATTCTTGCCGCCTGCCGCGTTCGCATGTGTAGGCCAGTTCATGAACTGGATGAGTGTCGGACAGGCAACGTCGAGCCTTGCGATGCAGAACGGTTGGGTCAGCCTGACCGCACAGAACAAGGATGACCTGAAAAAGCTTTACGGAGTGTGGCGAGGCGGTTTCCGCCTTACGACTTTTGCTACAGTCGCTACTTGCATTGCGGCTGCCATCTTCTGCTTTGCTGCCCCTCTTGAAAAGATGTTGCCGGGCGTACATCCCCGGCTGGCTCAGGCGGCGATCCTCTTTGCGCTCCCGGGCATCCTGGCGACCAACATCGTCACGATCTGTTCTTCGGTGATGAACGGGTTAGGGTTGGTGCGTCGCTGGGCACTTATTCAAATTGTCTCTTCGATGTTCCAGATAATCTGGGTGGCGTTCTTCCTGTACACGGGGCGCCTTTCTGTATTGAGCATTATCGCGACGCAGTCCGTTGTCGCCGGATTTTTTGCCGCCCGCGTGGCGGCGCGCGCCGGCTTTAACCTCAAGACGTTCAGGACGGCGGTCCAGGACGTTCGCGGACCATGGGTGTCGTTTGCCGTCATGGGACTTGTCCCGATGATTGTCGCTCCGCTTGTTCTCATGTTTGTCCGTTCGCTCGTGGGTGCGGAACTGGGTTGGAATGCGGCGGGAATCTGGCAGGGCGTCTACAAGATTTCGGATTTCTTTGCATCCATATTCTCTGCAGTGCTTGGCGTACTTATCTTGCCGCGGATTAGCCGCGAGATGACCCGGGAAAGTTTCCGCAAGGAATTCTATCCGATCTTTGCGAGGATGATGGGCTTTACGCTCTTGTTCTGCGTAGCGCTCTTCTTTGGTCGCGATATCGTCGTGGCAATTCTCCTTTCGGGAAGCTACGCCCCTGCGGCGGACTATATGCCCATCCAGCTCCTCGGAGACTTTTTCCGTTCCGGCGGCTGGTGCTTCGGGATGGTGCTGATTGCCCGTCGGGAGACTACGGCGTTCCTGGTTGTCGAGGTGGGCGCGAACCTCCTGTTTGCCGTCGCCACGTTTGTGGGACTCCGCTTATTCGAAATGCACGGACCCATGCTTGCCTACGCCCTTGAAAACTTCGTGACGGCTATTGCCCTTGCCATTTGCGTCGGGAGGCTCAAGTGGAATATTCGATAACGAACATGTTTGCCGAGAAGATGACGGAAAACGTTTACGTGAAGGCTTTTGCGCAGGGCGTTGAAACCGAGCAGCGGGAACTTCCCCCTCTTGTGTCGGTGCTTTTGGCGAGCTATAACCACGAAAAGTATGTCGAAGCGGCGGTGCGTTCCGTGATGGCGCAAAAGGGCGTGTCGTTCGAACTGATTGTCATTGACGACGGCAGTACGGATTCATCGCCGGAGATCCTCGAAAAATTGCAGGCGGAACTTGGCTTTACTTACATCCATCGCGAAAACAAGGGCCTCATGGCGACCATGAGCGAGCTCCTTTCGCTCGCGCGCGGGAAATACTTTAGCTCGTTTGCTTCCGATGACATGATGCCTGCGGGGAGGCTGGAGGCTCAGGCCAACTATCTGGAATCGCATCCCCAGGACCCGATCTGTTTTGGACAAATTATTCTCATGGATGCCGAGGGCAATTACGGCAATACGCCCGATCCGCGGTACACGCGTTCCATCCCGAGGCTTACCTTCGAACAGTTCTTCCTCGGCAAGCGCGAGGTGCATGGCTGTTCCGAGATGATTCGCCTGGATGTCTTCCGGGAAATGGGCGGCTACGATCCTGAATATCCCTTTGAGGATTTCCCGCAGTGGCTCAAGTTCCTGCACAAGTACGGCTCGTTGCCGGTACTTCCGACATTGTGCTGCTATTATCGCGTCCACGGGAACAATATGTCGTCTGACCGTGCGCTGATGTACGGTACGTTCCTGAAGGTGCTTGAACGCTATAGGAACCATCCGCTCTACCCGAAGGCCGTCCGTATCTGGAAATCCCACTGGTTCTCGGCGCTTTGCTATTCCGACAAGAAGGAAGCGTTGCGCAAGTTGCCCCAGCTCGCCTCGTTCTCGGCGGCCTTTATCAAGCGCTTCCCGAAACTCTTCATTCCCAAGTTCCTGCTGAAACAATAAAAAAGACTCCGCATGAGCGGAGCCTCTTTTGAATATCGTTGACCGGATTATTCTTCGGCGGCTTCTTCTTCACCACCTTCTTCACCGCCTTCTTCGCCTTCCTCGTCGGCGGCCTTGGCGATAGCGACGTTGCCGAGCAACGCGTTCACGTCGATGGCGGTGAGCCCGGTGAGGGTCTTGACGTCCGTCTTCTTGTCCACTTCGACCTTGTCGTAGTAGGAGACGATGTAGTAGGCCATGGTTGCCTCGAACTTGCGGTTCTTCTGGGCGATACTCATGTTGCCCTTGATTCCCGGGAAGTACTTGGATTCCAGTTCGGCCATCTGCTTAGCCGTCTTCACGTTCTGGATGGCGTCGCAGGTCATGAGCCAGAGCGTCTTGTTGGTTTCGATGGACTCGTTCACGAACTTGAGAATTCTGGACGTGCCGTTGAAGGAGTTGCCGGTGGTCTTTTCGTAATGCTCGGTTGCCTGGGAGACATAGCTGCCCTTCTGCATGACGACCGTGGCGAGGACCGCGAAAACGAGAACCGTGAGAGCGATGGTAATAGTCTTCAAATTCATCGTGATTCTCCTTATTCGAAACGGAACGGAGCCGGAGCTTCGAGCTTGAAGTGGTCGGCCATCTTGTATTCGGCGAGAGCCTTGTAGTCAGTGGACTTGAGCTTGCCCTTTGCGAAGGTGAAGCTAATCGAGCAGTCCTTTCCGCAAGCGACTTCGTAGACGCCACCCTCGGACTTGAGGAGGAACTTGTCGGCGAGGCCGGCCTTTTCGCTGATCAGGCTCTGTGCCTTGTCATTCACGCCAGCGGCGGAGTACATGTAGGCAATCTGCCTGATGCGTGCGTCCTTGTCGCCCTCGATGGCGGTAACGGCACTCTTGAACGCGGCTTCGGTCTTGTTACCGGCGAGCGTTGCGTAGAGCAGCTTGAAGGCCATGCCGTACTGGTCGATGGACTTCCACTGTTCCTGGAGAACCCCGTTGGTGACTGTGAGGTAGGCGTCCACTTGATCCTTGACGGACTTCTGGGCCTGGTCGTTGTATTGCCCCTTGAGGATCATCATGACGACAGCAAGTGCCACGATGACGACGATGTCGGCAATCATCAAAATTCTGAGTTTTTTCTTGTCCATAAAGGTTCCTTAAGTAAGGTGTTCGTTTTATGAATTTATATCCTAATATATAAAAAGCAAGCAAAAGAAGGTAAAAATTAGCCCAAAACCGAACAAAAAAGCGAATGGTTAACGAAACTTTACGAAGCGACGCTTCGCAAGCACCAGTTCCATATGTATATTAATTTATATATGAATATAGATGTAGAGAAACCTGCCGAAAATGCAGTCGACCGGGATATGCTCCCGTCCGAAATCATTTTCAATAACCTGAAGGAACTCGTGAAGGCGAAGAATACAGCCCACGAGTCCATGTTCAAGTTCCACTGGAAAAAGATCTGGCCGTTCAATCTGATTTGGCCGCAGGTGGACTTCAACAGGATTGTCCGCTTCATGGGTGAAATCGCGACAAATTGCAGGAAGCAGAAAGACCTTGTTGACGAAGCGAAGGGGAAATCAAAATCATTCGAGACGACGTTCTTGAATGCTGTCCCTGCTTATCTCGACGCATTGGAGGTCTCTTGCGACAAACTTTCTGCTGCGGCGCAGTGGAAACAGGACTGGTTGGAACGCAAAGCCAAGGGGGGAGCTAGGCTTCGCAAGGATGTTTCGGAGTATAACGCCTTGCTGAAAGATTACGAGAAAGCTCAAGGCGATCTCGTAAGGGCCGGGGCGTTTGTTCAGATGGGCTGGGGCGAAATCGTCCTTGCCAAGAAGAACGCCTAATTTTTTTGAGGTTGGTATGCCGGAGATTAGTGTCATTGTTCCCGTGTACAACACGGCCAAGTATTTGGAACAGTGCCTGCGGAGCATCGCAACGCAGACGTTCGGGAATTTTGAGGCAGTGGTCATTGACGACGGCTCTACCGACAACAGTCTCTCCATCGCACAGACCTTCGCGGAAAGCGATTCCCGCTTCAAGGTGCTTTCGCAAAAGAACGGAGGTCCTTCAAGCGCCCGCAACAATGGCTTGAGGCATGCTTCGGGCAAGTGGATCGTGTTTGTGGACAGCGACGATGTCGCCGCGCCTTCCATGCTGCACGATCTCCTCTTTGCGGCAAAGGCGTGCAAGACGAAAATCGCCTGCGGAAAGAAACGTTCGTTCCACGGGGAATTGCATCACGGGGACATTCTTCCCACGAGCAAGACGCGCCCGCGATCCATTCCTGCGCCAAAGGCTGTCGAACGGTGCCTGTACCAGAAAAGCTTCCCGGATTATTCCCTTTGGAACAAGATATTCCGCGTGGAACTCTGGAACGGCCGCGAACTTAAGGAAGGCACGCTGTTCGAGGATTTGATTGCCGTGATTTCCATCTTCAATGAGGTGGACCGGATTGCTCTTGTCAACAGGACGCTGTACTACTACCGTAAACATTCCGAAAGTGCGCTTGCCAATCAGGGCGGCATGAAAACGGCGGTCCTCCTTGACATATGCGAAGACCTTCGTGACAAGGCGAGTGAGAACAAGGGCGCGATGGACGAGAAAACGGCCAGCCGCATTTTGAAGGCGGCGGAGAATTCCCTGTTGAGCGCCGGGTTCAGCATATTGATGCGCACTCCGGATACCAAAGAGTTTGCCGGATACAGGGACCGTGCCTGGCATTGGATCAACGCGTTTCGCATGCAGTGTCTGCTGGACGGGAAATCCAGGGTCCGCAACAAGGTCGCCTCGCTGTGCTCCTTTGGCGGCATGAAATTCCTGGAGCTTGTCATGAAGAGGTTCGGATGATCCCGAAAAAAATCCACTACTGTTGGTTTTCGGGCGAGGACTTTCCTGAAGAGATTCGGAAATGCATGGAAAGTTGGGCGCGTATGCTGCCCGATTATGAACTTGTCCTTTGGGACGCGGAGAAGGCTTATTCCACGGGCATTCCCTGGGTGCGTGACGCTCTGGAACAGCGGCGCTGGGCCTTTGCAAGTGACGCCGTGCGTCTTTACGCCCTCTATTCCCAGGGCGGTATTTATCTTGACACCGATGTCGAGGTGCTGAAAAGTTTTGACGACCTGCTGGAACGCGAATATTTCTTTGGCTACGAGAATGGTTCCAAACGCATCGAGGGTGCGGTCATGGGGGCGGCTCCGAATTCTCCTGCCGTCGCCAAGGCTTTGGAGTTCTACCGGACACATCCGTTTGGCTACAAGGAAAGCGAGGTGGATGACCTAGTGTTGCCCAACATCCTTGCTCGTGCTTTCGAGGACATGCCTGACCTGGAAATTTTCCCGGAACATGTGTTTTCCCCGAAAAGCTACATCGATGGCAAGGTCCGCTTGAATCCGGGAACCTTGTGCATCCATCATTTTTCCAGTTCGTGGAGGCCGGAGAGCGTCCGCCGCGGAATTGCCCGCCGCCAGAAACTTTACGAGGTCTTCCCGCGCCCGCTGGCGCATTGCCTGGCGCGCATTCTGTCTGTATGGACAAACTTGCAGAACCTGGGATTTGCAGGGTCGGTCAAAAAGGCCTTCGGCATCCTGGTGCGTTGTCGCAAAAAATGAATCGGTGCGGCACGTTTTCGCCGATCAATATGAAATTCAGCGTTCTATCTTGATGGGCTTCAGTTGCTTGATGACGTCCTGCAGTTCCTTGGGAAGCGGACTGTCAAACACCTTCTTTTCTCCCTTCCAGGTAAATTCTAGCCGGCAACTGTGCAAGAAGAGCCTGTGCAGCCCGAGTGTTTTCTTTGCCTCGCGGTTGAGCGCGAAATCGCCGTAGCGGGTGTCGCCCAGGAGCGGGTGACCGATGCTTGCGAAGTGGGCGCGGATTTGGTGCATGCGTCCGGTCTCGAGCTTGATTTTCACGAGGTCGTAGCCTTCGTAGTGCTGCTTGACGCGGTAGTGCGTGATGGCCTTCTGCGCGTCCTTGCCGGTTTCGCCGACCTTCATCTTGGATCCCTTGGCCGCGTCGGTGCGGGTGAGGCTTTCGTCGATGGTGCCTTTTTCCTTTTTCAGGTTGCCCTTGACGAGCGCGAAATAGAACTTTTCCACTTCGTGTTCGCGAATCATGCGGGTGAAGTCGCGGAGCGTGTCGCCGTGGAGTGCCGCGATGAGCATGCCGGACGTTTCTTGGTCCAGGCGGTGCGCGATGGTGGGCTTGAAATCGAGCCCTTCGCTTTTACCCCATTCCCAGAGGTATTCCACGAGGCTTTCGCCCGGGCGGGTGCCGCTGCCGGGTTGGCTCGCGAGTCCCGAGGGCTTGTTCACGATGACATAGTCTTCGGTCTGGATGACGATATCGAGCTCGCGTGCGCCCCATCGTGCTTGTTTTCCGACGGAGGAGTCCTTGCCCCAGGTGGACTTGCTTTTTGCAAACCCCGTTTTTGATGCACCCCACTTGTCACCCGAATCCTGTGCCTCGCGCCCCGAGCCTTGTCTCTCGTCTCTCGTCTCGGTTGGTGAGCCAGTTGATGAGCCTGCCGAATCAGTCGAACCACGTCTCTCGTCTGAACTATCCACCGATTTGAAATTTTCATAAATGCAGACGACGTCTCCTTCGGAGAGCATCTGGTTTGCCTTGCCGATAACCCCGTTGACACGGACTTTCTTTTTACGGATGACGGCGAAAAATACAGAAAGGGATTCCTCCGGGAAGGCCTTGCGAAGGAAACGGTCCAACCTCATGTTGGCAAAGTTACGGTCGATAAGTCTTGTAATCATCTGTTCCGGCTGGGGGAGATTTGTCGGACAAATATAGAAATTGCGGGGAGATGTTCAAATAGGGCGTGCATTATCGCATGATGGGGATCATGCTTATTTGGGGGAAAGAAGAGTAAAAGCCGCGTCGTCAGGCATTCAAGGTGTATGGATGAATTTTTAAGGCTGTGTTTTTTCCTCATTCCTTGCTTTTTTAGACGTTCAAAACGGAATTTTTGTCCATCTTTTTTTGCAAAATTATTTTGTCTTGACTAGTGCTTTTTGCCGGTTTATATTGTCCGTGTTTGAAATATTGATTGACAACAGCAACTCAAAAACGTATTTTGTAAATAGAGGAACAATCCTATGGCCGTAGCAATAAGATCTATACCGACCCTTCAGGGAGAAGACGCTGAACGTTTTCTCAAGGAAGCCGATTTTGCTGAGAAAAACGACCAGAAACAGGATTTTGGCGAAAAAATTCTGTTGGTCAGGAATTTCCTTCGTGAGCAAGGTTTCTAGGCATGAATCTTGCCTATTTTTTAAATCGCGGCTCGTTCGCGAGGCTCACGCCTGAACTGTTACAAAGCTGCCAACCATTCAAATGCGGTAATTCGGATCTCGATGAATTCTTCACTGAGGATTTTCTTTTATATGGGAAAAAACTTCTCGGCAAAACCTATGTTTTTCGCCTAAAAGAAAAACCGGATTGTATTATTGCTGCGTTTACAATTTCAAATGACTCCATTCGAATAAAGCAACTCGCTCCAGAAGACAAAGCCAAAATAGAATACGTCACGGAAAATGGCGAAAAGAATCTTCGACGTTATCCAGGCGTTTTAGTTGGACGATTGGGAACGAATGCTGATTTTGCAAAGCAGGGCATTGGCTCTGCGGTAATGGATTTTATAAAAGCTTGGTTCCGTAGCGATGAAAACAAGACTGGATGCCGTTTTATCATTGTCGATGCAATTAATGAGCCCGGTGTCATCCATTACTATCAGAAGAATCAATTCAAGTTTCTGTATAGCTCAGAAATCAATGAGGCAAGAGCTCTAGGCGTTAACATAAAATTGCTGGCAAGTAAACCATTGCACACCCGTTTGATGTATTTTGACTTAATTGACATCAAATAGTTTTCCTAGAAACGTTTTTAAATGACGTTCTAAACGGAATTGTTCGAACATTTGACAGAGAGTTCGAAAGTATCTAATTTCAGCAAAGAAGAATTCGAGGCATATCAGAAAATGTACCACAAGGAATGGGATCATAACGCCATGTCGAACGTGAACGCGAAATGGCGAAGGCTATGCGTGATTACGGTGATCCTGTTGAAAAGATTGCTGCAATATCCGGCCTTTCCATGGAAGAGATTGCCAAACTGTAGCTCTTAATGCATACAAATGTATGCTTTCAAACGATTTTGTATATATTTATGACAAGATGTTACAGATTCCCGCGTAGACCGGTGCTCATGAAGTGTTTGATAAAAGGAATGCGGATTCAGTTGTTGACCCTGATGGTCTTTTTTTTGTTTGGCTGTCATAATGAGAAAATATCGCAGATATACTCAGGTCAGGAATATTTGGCTGTTGAATTGGAAATGGAATCAAGTTATTGCATCCCCAATTCTATTGTTATGGTTGGGATGGAGCGGGATTCTTCTAACTGGCATTTGTATGGGGAAGGCCCTGTAGAAGGTTTTGAACTCGTTCGAATTATTACGCCTGTCGGGGATTCTCTAAGAATATATATGGAGCGGACTCACCTTAAAGATGATGTCAGAGATACTTCTTTTGTCGAAACTGAGGTACTGCTTGATAGTGTTGTTCTCGGCGGAACGGATGCTTATAAATCGCTATATCGCGAATTGTTGAATCTAGAAGGCAGTTTCCCGCTGATGTCATGGAAACACCGTCGTCCAGGAGAATTGTACGATTCTCGCGCATTTTTTATTATGTCTGAATCGGAATGTAAGGAAATTTCGCTTTACAAAAAAACAGACGTGGAAAAAGAGGTGTACGGACAGTCATACAAGGTGGTGCTAGATTTGTTTTCCAGGTATGAAGAGTTGATGGGGTTGGGTAAATAAATGCTTTCCTGGCTTTTGATAATGGCTTCGGCGTATTATACAACGGTGGGTGGCGTGCCATACACGCCGCCTCGGAGTGATTTTGTAAAAATAGTCGAGGTTATCCAAAAAACGGACTCGGTGCTGTATCAAGCGTCTTTATACCAAGATTCGACCGTGATGTATACGAAAGTGTGGAGGAATGAAGCTGAAGTTTTTGCCGACACACTCCATGATACGGATGTTCAAACTTTTTTAAGATTGCAAAAGTCATTGGATTCAACATCTGGAAGAATCCGAGTGCAATGGACTGCTTTTAGGGAAGAAGATGGGAAAGAAAAGTCAAAAGTGTTCATGAAAGATTTGAAGAGCGTTTCGTGGCTT
This sequence comes from Fibrobacter sp., assembly GCA_017649565.1. Lineage (GTDB taxonomy): Bacteria > Fibrobacterota > Fibrobacteria > Fibrobacterales > Fibrobacteraceae > Fibrobacter. The sequence continues at coordinate 27,825 of JAGCGO010000103.1, forward strand.
ATGCCAAGTATATCCAGAATTAAGAGAAGTAAAACGGTTCGTATTATTCCAACGCACAGAATGGACAATGACTTTTATCCGGTAGTTCTTGAATTGCAAGAATGGCTTCGGAGTAAGTGGCGGTAGGTCTACGCCTTTTTTGCGTAGTGGGCGAGGCGTACTCCGTCGGCGGCGCTGGTGACGATTCCGCCGGCGTATCCGGCTCCTTCTCCCAGGACGAAGAGCCCCTTGGTATTTGTGCTTTCGAGCGTTTCGTTGTTGCGGCTCATGCGTAGTGGGCTGCTGGTGCGCGTCTCGGGGGCGACAATCAGGCCTTCTTCGATGAACCCGGAGATTTTCCGGTCGAAGTTCTGGAAGCCTTCGGCGAGGCTCTTGCAAATGGTTTTGTCCATCCAGTCCCACAGATTGCTCGGCGCGAGGCCGCAGGGGAAAGTGGACTTGGGGAGTCTTGCGTCTTCCTTGTGCGCGAGGAACGACTTGATGGTCTGTGCGGGGGCGGCGTAGTTGTTGCCGCCGACGCGGTAGGCGTCGCTCTCTATTTGGCGCTGGAGATCGAGACCACCGAACAGTTTTTCGCTTGCGGCAATGGGGACGGCGATGGCACCGTTGGCGAAGGGGCCGTTGCGGCGGCTGTAGCTCATGCCGTTTGTCGCGAGGGTGCCGGGTTCCGATGCACAGGGCACCAGGATGCCACCGGGGCACATGCAAAAGCTGTAAGCGCTGCTTGTCTTGCCCAGTGTCGGCGTGGCGAGGAAGTATTCCGCGGCTCCGGTGAGGCGCGTGTCCACGCCCTTGCCGAGTTGTCGCAGGTTGATGAGCATTTGCGGGTGCTCGACGCGCACGCCCATGGCGAAAGCCTTGCTTTCGAGCGCGACGCCACGGGCGTGCAGCAGCGTGTAGACGCTGCGGGCAGAATGCCCGACGGCGAGCACCAGCGCCTCGCAAGGTTTCCAGAACGGCAACGAGACATCGTCTCCCGAGCCTCGAACCTCCTTCAACTTTATCGCCGCAATCCGCCCGTCCTTGATCTCGATGTCCTCAAGTGCCGTGCTAAAATGGATGTGCCCGCCAAGCCTTACGATTTCGGACCGGATCTCGCGCAGCATCAGTACGAGCCTGTCGGTGCCGATATGCGGTTTCGCGAAGGTGACGACATTCTCGTCGACGCCGAAACCGACCATGTCCTTGAGGACCGCTTCGCTGAAGGTGTTCCGGGTGCGCGTGTTCAGTTTCCCGTCGCTGAAGGCTCCGGCGCCGCCTTCGCCAAAGAGCACGTTGCTGTATGCGTTGAACTTGCGGTCGACAAAGAAATGCCGGATGTCGCGGAAACGTTCCTCGACGCACTTTCCCTGTTCATAGATGTCGACGGAAAATCCCTTGCGCAACAGGTGCAGTGCCGCCCAGAGTCCGCTAGGACCTGCGCCGATGATGTCGACGTGGCCGGGCATCGCCATGGAATTCCCGAGCGGCTCCGTTTCGAGACCGCGTTCTTCTCGCTTTGATTCGATGAGTCCTCGTGCGCTGTTCCCCGATGCGCGTACCGGCTTCTCGAGGTCGAATACGACATTGTAGGACCAGTGCGGATCGCCTTTGCGGCGGCTGTCCAGAGAAAACCTCTCGACTTCGAGGTTGAAAATCTGTTCCGGATGTACGCGGATTTCCTTCGCCAATGTCGAACGGACTTCGCCCTTCTTATTCAGGGCGACGGCCAGTTCTCTGAAGCGATAGGTAAACATCGGCGCAAATTTAGAAAAGGTGAGGTGCGTCCGTTGCTAGAACGTATAGTTCAGGTTGATTCCGCCGTAGATGTCTTTGTATTCGTTGTTCAGATTGTCCGGACGGTAGAAAATGCCGGCTCCGAACAGCCATTCGCTATAGAAGTGCTTCGTATGGTTGATGCGGAGGCTTGTGTTGCCGATAAAGTCGGTTTCTTTCTCGCTTTCTTCCTTGCCGTCTTCGTCCCAGGTCGTTGCCAGGTAGCGGAATTCTCCGTTGATGCCTAAGATGAGGAATTCGCGCAGGAAGGGAATTTCAAGCTCGTCGTTTATGGTAAGTTCCGCTTCGTCCATGTCGTCGCGGTTGTATTTCTTGAATCGAGGCGTGATGGAGAAATGGTTCTGGAAGGGCTCGAATGTTGTCGTTGCGACAATGGGGTAGGAGTGCTCGAAGAAGTCGGTTCCTCCATAGTAGTAGCCCAGCGTTCCCCATGTTTCGTCGCTGAAGTCGAAGTCCTTTACGAGTTCGTCGTTGTGGAACTTGGAATCGTCGATCCTCAGTGCGAATTTTGCGTCCACGTTGACCGTGGTGGGACCCTTGCGGAGTGTCATCCCGGCGCTCCAGGTGTGCTTGAGGAGGCGTTCCTCGAACTTGGAGGCGATGTTGTCTTCTCCGTCCAGTGTCCTGTAGGCGCTCCAGCGTTCCTTGTCGATTTCTACGGTAGAGTCTCCGGTGTCGTACTTCGTGGTGGCCTTGCCTTCGCGCGGGGCGAACCAGTCGTCGGCGTAAACCTTGGATTCCTCGGTATACACGGCATGCAGCTGGAACGGACGGTATTGCGTCTTGTATTCGAACCCGTAGCCGGCTCGGAGGCTGAAGGCGTCCGTGATGCGGAAGGCGTTCTCGACGCCTGCGTTGTGAGTGTAACGGGTGCGGTCGATGTCAAGTTCATGTTCCTTGAACCACTGGGAATCCATGTCGGGTGCAATGCCATGTACGGTTCCTTCACCGAAGCCGAGCATGTTCATCTTGCTGCCTTTCGCCGCGTTCTCGACGAGCACGTTGTAGCTCAGGTTCACGTCCCACACGTCAAATAAGCCTTGCTCAATGTCGATACCGAATTCGCGCGTGTCCGAAAGCTGGTCCGAGGAACCGACACTGTAGAAATCCTCGCCGATGTATTTGGCATGTCCCCGGATGGTGGTTGCCTTGTAGCTCCAGTTCCCGAAAAGGCCGAATGCGAAATTCTGGTTTCTCCAGCTCATTCCGAGTGCGCGGTCGTCATCCCGGGTCCTTTCATAGCTTTTCTGGATTTCCTTGGCTTTCTTGACCAAGGTAAGCAAGGAGTCCTGCATTTGCTGCTTGGTAAGGGTTGTATTGTCGCCGAAAATGCTTTCGAGTTCGCTCTTGGAAAGCGTCCGGACAACACTTTCGTTGCGCATCAGCTTGCGTAGCGTGCTGTAGCTCGATGTGTTCAGGCCAGCTCTGGAGAATACGTTGTTGATAGCCCTTTCGCGGAGTACGTCCGCGGTGTCGGCTCGCCCGACGGCGGCCTGGAAGTTGAGCGATGCGTCCTTGGTGGTCGTGGCGATACCCATGTCGGTGAACAGCGTGAAGGTCTCCTGCATCGGTTCGCTGGTAATCGTGGACGCCTTGGTTCCATCCCTGAGCAGCGGGTCCTCGATTTCGTCGTTTGAGTAAATGCCGCCGACAGCGATGCTGCTTATTTTATTTGGAGTCAACTTGATGGACCCGCCGTAAGCGAGACGCTGTGCCGCGGCTTCGCCGTCGTCAATCCATTCGTGGTAGAGGTAAGGGTGACGGTCCTCGGGAAGAAGGGGCCGCTGCGCCTCGCCAAAGAACCCGTTGACCTGCCATGTGGCCGTGCCGGATTCGTCCCTCAAGATAGATAGCGTATAGTCCACGCCGAACAGCGGAAGTCCGCCCATGTAGAGCTCGCCTTCGGACTTGTGGAAATCGCCTAGCGTTAGGTGGCTGTACTTGTCGGTGTAACTCAGCGATACCGGATTCGGGTAGAACTTGTTCCAGTTGTCGCTGGTGACGTCGGCGTCGAATTCAAAAATGCGTCCGTCCGGGGATTCCGCGCGTACGTATGCGTTTCCTTCGGTCATGAATCCCGGGACCTGGAAATAGTTGCGGTAGCGCTTGCCGCGCTTGATCGTGTCCTGCCCGGAGACGAATTCCTCGCCGTGGTTCGTGCGGGTACGGACGTAGTGATAGGCCCCCTTGTAGGAGACTCTCCCCGAAACATCCCAGTTTTTCGAGGAATCGCTGGGTGGAACAACAACGGCAAACGCCGCGGAATCAACCGCGGCGGAATCCGTCTGGGCGACAGAAATGGTCGATGCTATTGCCAGCATCCAGATTGTAATCTGGCTCTGAATCCCCATCAGCGGACCTCGTAAGTTTTGGATGCGTTCAGGACACGGCCATTTTTCATGACCACCTCTATCTTAATGATAGTCTTTTTGTCACGCACCAATTCTACGGGTATGTCGAAATTGAGGTCTGTAATCTGCTTATTTTGTAGTTGAACGACGTTTTTGCCGTTCTGTTTGATGGTAATTCTCTTGATTTGGCTCGGATCCTGCTGCGGAACGTTGGAAATCTTGAATTTTACGTTCCTTGAAATCCCGGTTTTTGCTCCATTCGGGGATAGCGGGGCACGGATGAGCTCGTAGTTTCCGCCCTGCACGGCAAGGCTCGTGTTGACCTTGGGGAAGCAGCCGAGCGTCTTGGAGAGTTCGGCCTTGTTGCCGGCACGGTCTTCTGCCTTGAAGGTGTACTTATGTGAGCCTGCCTTGAGTTTGAACGTCGTGAAGATATCCTTGTCCAGGCTGGTTTCCCTGGAAAGGGCTCCGTCGATCAAGGTGGAAAGCAGGACCACGTCGCCCTTGATGTTGGAGACCGACAGGCTGGCTTCGCAGCGGGTGGAGTCGTAGCGCTGGAAATTGATAATCGGCTTTTCCTGGTTTACCTTGGCGCAGGCCTTGTCTATCTGCAGGTCCACGCTTTCGACCTGCACGCCTTCGCTGGTATGGAATTCGGCGTAGGCCTTTTTCTCTTCCCAGTTGCCGATGCGGTCGCTCACGGCGATGGTGTGCGTAAACTTGCTGCCCTGGCTAAACGGAATCAGGTTCGGGGATGTGTAGTTGCCGAGCTTCACGAACAGGGTCGCGTTGGCGGCTGTCGTATCGAACGTACCTTCGAGGGTCACGGAACCGGTGTTGCAGACCTTGGCCGGGGAAGGCGTCGTGAGCTTGAATTCAACCTTTTCCACCTTCGCTTCCTGCTTTTCGATTTTCTTGACGGGCTTGGCCGGCTTTACGTAGTTGGTCGTGATGTAGCCGCAGGGAAGGCTGATCTTTCCGACAAAGCAGGATACGGGATATTTTTTCGCTCCGAAGGCGTTTGCGTCCCAGGTCGGGGTGAACTGGAACGGTTCGTCGGTCGTCTCGATGCGTTCTGCACCGATTTCGACGAAAATGCCCGGCTTGCAGGTTCCGCGGACGGTGAGGAACGGGGTGGTCACCGTGTCCGGAATGGATTCAAACGCGCAGCCCAGGGTGTCGGCGGCGTGTTTCAGGTTCGCGGCATAGACGGAATCGAGCGCCAGGATGGTTTTCTTGAGATCGTCAAGCGATTTTGTCGTGTCGCTCAGGAGGGAATCGATCTTGTTGAGGAAGTCGAGGTCGCCGGAAGAGGCCAACTGGAGCACGGCAAAGGAATCTCCGTCCGGAACGGCTGTTTCGCCGCCATTGATGTTTACCGTGTTGCTGCCGGTGCTGATTTCCAGCTTGCCTTCGCGCAGAGCGGCAATCGGCTTGCCACGGCTGGTCTGGCCGATGACGCCCGCTGTACCGCGGACGGCTGCGGTTGCAGTTCCGGTGCGGAACTGGAACGAGCTTTCCTTGCCCTTCTGCTTTTGGACGTCGAAGCGGACCTTGCCATGCTGCACGTCGGCCGTCAGCTTTTGGTTGCCGTCGTTGGCGACCAGTTGCTCGAAAACGACGAGGGTGTTTTCTTCGATGGAAATGCTACTTCCGTCCGGCAGGCTGATGATGGCCTGGGATTCGATCTCGGTTCGGATCTTGTCTGCCTGTTCGACTGTCGCACCTACGCGCAGTGCCGCCCAGTTGGTCTTGTTGGCCTTCTGGCGGGCTACATCACCCAGCACGGAGCGAACCTTGCCGTTTGTCGGCTTGGCTGCGATGGCGGGCATTGCAAGGAGCAGTGCCGTAAAAATGGCTAAAAGCTTGGAATATGTCGAAAAATACATGTTGCCCCGCGTTTCCTGTTGTTAACTTTATTAAATATATGTATTATTATTATGTTCTGCATGTGAATTGCATCAATTAGTTATTTATATCACATTGAAAAACAGAGGAACAAAAAATGAGCGTGGATGCCGACGAATTGACCATTGAAGTTTGCGATACCGAAACTGGAATGCCGATTGTCAAGCAACTGGACAAGGAAGTCCTGACCAAGGGCGCTTGGCAGAGCATGATGTTCCTGTACCAGGACCGCGACGCGAAAACGGGCGAGTTCGGCGAACCGAAGGTGTCGCTCCGTCGTTACCAGAAGGTTCAGGGGGCTTTCAAGGCCCGCAGCAAGTTCAATATCAGCGGGAAAACCCAGGCCGAAGCCATTATTGCGACTCTCAAGAAATGGTATAACATCTAATGCCTGACCCTGCCAGTAAAAAGAAGTACGCAAAGTACGATATTGAATTTTTGTGCGAGGGGAATATCGGCGTCTTTCCGTGGAAAGACCGTTTTGATGTCATGGCTCGAAAGCTCCTCTGCGAAGAGGGTTGCGAGCGCAACGTGAACATCGTCCTCTGCACCGACGAGTTCGTCCGCGAAATGAATCGGGATTATCGCGGACTCGACAAGGTGACCGATGTGCTTTCTTACGAATGGCACGACGAAGCCTTCCTCGGTGAAATCTACATTGCCCGCGACCAGGTGAAACGCCAGGCCCCGGAATACGGGAATACGTTCTACGCCGAAATGAAGCGAGTCATTGTGCACGGGTTGCTGCACCTCTGCGGTTACGACCACATCAAGCCTGCGGACCGCAAGGTCATGCGTGCCCGCGAATGCGAATTTTTGGGGCTTGACCCCTACAAGGAGAAAGACTGATGGAAAACTCCGACAGTTGGGTTTTCGCTTTTTTGATTGTTTTCCTGTTTGTGTCGTTCTCGTTCTCGCTGATCAAGACCGTGTTCAGCGGTATCTACGCGAAGCGCGATGCCAAGGACAGGGATGACCGCGAAGAAGTCATCGCCGGCCTTGTCGAAAAAGGCGGTTTCAACGAGACCATTTCCATCGGGCGAATTTTCTGCAACATCGGGAGTGGCCTGCTGGGCTACTACCTGTTCCAGTCTCTGCCGTACGCCTGGATCAAGAATTACTGGGAACTCGGCAGCGCTGCCTACTTGATTGTCGCCTGTGCCGGAATCTACATGCTCACGGTGTTCTGCGCGAACCTGCTCGGTAGCCTCAAGCCCGACACGATTGCTGTCGTGCTGGTCCCGCTGTACCGGATTATCCGCATCCCGTTTGCTCCGGCGGCAATGTTCTGCCACTGGCTGTTCGTGAAGATGCTCCAGCTGTTCGGCTACGACGCCAAACTGAGTTTCTTGCCCGAAGAGCGGCGCGACGCTGTCCAGGCCGACCTGTCCGACTTGAAGGCGGGCGAGGGCGAAGGCCTCGAGAAAGAAGAGCGCCAGATGATCCTGAACATCTTTGACTTTGTCGAGACTCCGGTGCGCGAAATCATGACGCCCCGCGTGGACATGTGCGCCATTGACGTGGACACCAAGCTCGAAGAACTCGTGCAGGTGCTGAACAACGAGCGCCATTCCCGCCTGCCGGTGTACAAGGATACGGTCGACAATATCGTGGGCGTGCTTTCGAACCGAGATTTTCTGGAATGGTACACCGAGCACCGCGACGAACCTTTCGACCTGATGAAGATCGTGATGCCGCCTGTGTTCGTGCCCTACCACAAGAAGATTGACGACCTGCTGACCGAGCTGCGCAAGAACGGCAACCAGCTCGCCATCGTCGTCGACGAGTACGGCGGAACCGCCGGACTCGTCACCCTCGAGGATATCCTCGAGGAAATCGTCGGCGAAATTCGCGACGAGGACGACGAGGACGAAGGCGATGTGCAAAAGCTCAAGGACGGCCGTTACATCTTGGACCCGCTCATGACGCTCTCCGACATGGAAGACGAATTGGGTGTGGAACTGGAAGCTCCGGAAAATTCCCACGTGGAGACACTTTCGGGCCTTATCCAGGCGACACTCGGCATTATTCCTTCGCCGGGCGCCGAAGTCGAGATCGACGGATACAAGTTCCGCGTGCTCAAGATGGACGGCACCCGCATGGAAAAGGTGCTGATGATCAAGCCCCAGGCCAAGTAGCTAGAGTACTTGCGATGTGACGTCGCCGCCGCGGAAGCGCGTGGTGATGCGGTCGCCCGGCTTGAGCTCGCTTGCGTTTCGAATAAATTTCCCGTTTGCATCCAAGGTCAGCGTATATCCCTTCGCGAGGACCTGCTTGGGGTCTGCCGACTTGACCTTCTGTTCGCTCAGTTCGAACCGCGCCTTCTCGAACTCGATAATCTTTCGCGATCCCTGCTTTAGACCTTCCGCGTTGCGTGACAGGCGTTCGCTTTCGTTCCGGAGCAGGAACTGCATGTCTTTCCTGAGCGAGACGGCAATTTGGGCGAGCGAGGTCTTCTCTTGTAGGAAACGCTTGCCCAGGATCTGCTGCAACCGGTGCCCAGCGGAGGTCAGTCCGGTCGAGTATGCGCCCAGGCAGTCCCTTGCACCTTCGGCGATGTTCCGTGCAGCGCGTACCATGGCATCCCAGCTTTCGCTTGCCCTTTCGATGAGGCGTTTCGCGCAGTCGGTGGGGGTGATGCAGGCCTGGTAGGCAACCTCGTCGAGGAGGCTCCTGTCGATCTCGTGCCCGATTCCCGTGAACACGGGGACGGGGTAGTTCGCCACGGCACGGCACAGGGCCTCACTGTCGAAAAAGGTAAGGTCCGTCTTGGATCCGCCGCCGCGGACAATGCAGACGACGTCGATTTCGCTGTCGGCGCGGAGTGCTTCTAGAGCCTCGATGACGCTGGATTCTGTCTCGTTGCCCTGCATCTTTGCGAAGGCGGGGACGATATGGAATGCAAATGGCGACTCGGCAAGCTTGGTGGAAAAGTCCTGGTAGGCGGCGGTCCCTTCGCCGGTGATGAGACCCACGCGCAGGGGCATTCCCGCGAACTCGACGGACTTGTTCTTGTCGAGGAGTCCTTCCACGGCGAGCTTTTTCAGGATGGCGCTTTTTGTCAGCGCAAGTTCGCCCAGCGTGTACACCGGATCAATGTCGAGAATCTGTGCCTGCAGCTTACCGTAGGGAACGTAGAGTTCCGCCTTGATGAGTAGCTGCACCTTGAGTTGCGGCTTGATTTCGAAGGGATTGTCAAAACTTGCCACCTTCGCCTTGATGGCCGCGAATTTTGCCCCGAAGCAGGTGAGGGAAACCGTCGCCTGCGGGATGACGCTTCCTTCCTCGAAGTCCGCGATGCTCATGTAGACGATTTTCGGCTTTTCGGAAATCTGCGTGATGACTCCATGAACCCACACAGCAGGGGTGTCTTCCACCTTCTGTTTGAGGGCGGTCATGTACTGTTTTACGGAGTATGAGCGGTTTTCCTGGGGCATGGCTCTTTTAAAAAAAATTTTGCTTTGATTTGGTGGGCTATCCTATTCAATAATAACTATTTTAAGTGACGAAAATTACCAATAGGAGACACTTATGAATATTCGTACTCTCGCTCTGGGGTGCGCCGCATTGCTTATGTTCGGTTGCGCCTCCAATCAGCAAGCTGTTGACCGTTCCTTGGGACAGGCGGAAATGACCCAGGCTGTTGCCGCCGAATCGAATGTCGATGCCGCCGCTGCCGCAAAGGCCAAGGCCGATCTCGATTCCGCTCAGGCTCTCGCCGCAAATGGCGACGAGGAAGAAGCTGTCGTGATGGCCGACATGAGTACTCTCGAATACAAGCTCGCCATCTATACCGCAGAACGCGAAGACCTGAAGAAGAAAGACGAAGCCCTTGAGAAGGAACTCCGCGAAGATAACGAACGCAAGGCCAAGTACCAGGGTATCCTGGACAACGAAGTCAAGGGAGGCAAGTAATAATGAAAAACTTCAAGTATTTTGCCGCGATTGCTGTTTCTGCCGGCCTTGCCGTTGCCGCCGAAGGTACGAGCACGTCCCTTTCCAGCGTTTGTGAAGAAGCCCTGAATTCCGTCAAGGCCACGCTTCCGGCGAACGCAACTTCCGCAAAGATTTCCCTTGCCGAGGCGATGGGCGTTTCCAAGGCGCTCAAGTCCGCCGAAGAGGACGATGCGACTTCCGAGAAGACAATCCAGCTCTCGACCGCCTGCTCCCTTTACGTGAACATTGTCAAGGTCCAGGGCGAAACCCAGACTATTCGCAACCACATGGATGAAAACTGGGCCAAGCGCGCAGCCACTGCCCGTGACATTGAATCCATCCAGCATCAGATCCACACTGGCAAGGTGAGCGACCTCAAGGACCACGAGGCAAAACTCCAGGCCGAAATGCAGCAGAACCAGGAAAAGTTCGCCGCCGAAGCCGCAGCCAACGAGGCTGCGCTCAAGGCCGCAGGCGAGCGCGAGGCCGACTTGCAGAAGGCTCTTGCCGAAGAACGCGCCAAGGCCGAACAGCGCCAGAAGGACGCGATGAACAAGCTGAACGAGCTCCAGTCCAAGCTGATCCAGGTGTCCAAGGATGCTCGCGGTATTATCCTCTCTATGAGCGATATCTTGTTCGACGTGAACCAGGCTACCCTCAAGGCTGACCTCAAGACGAGCCTTGCCAAGGTCGCCGGTATCCTTTCCGTGTACCAGCAGTTCAACGTGTCCATCGAAGGTAACACCGACAATACGGGCTCCGAAGAGTTCAACATGAAGCTCTCCCAGCAGCGTGCGGACAACGTAATGAACTTCCTCGTGGAACAGGGCATCGACGCTGGCCGTCTCACCGCGAAGGGCCTCGGTATGACCATGCCGATTGCTGACAACAGCACCAAGGAAGGCCGCCAGAAGAACCGCCGCGTGGACCTCGTCATCCAGGACAAGGCTCTGCAGGGCAAGGCCGAAGGCGCCAAGGAATAAGTATGGCCAAAGTCGTGACAGCGATGGAAGCTCGGCAGAACTTCGGTTCTCTGCTGGACCAGGTGGCGCTCCGTGACGAGGAAGTCGTCATCGAGCGTGCCGGCAAACCGCTTGCCCGCGTCGTGGGCGTGAACGCATCCACCACGGGCCGTCTCGACTTCCGCGATATCGGCAAGTTGCCGAACGCCATCTGGGAGGACCGCTAGTGCCCGTTTGACGTGCTCTACGGACTCTCCGCAATGGGATATTGAAAAATGACCCACCTGCAAATTCGATGCAGGTGGGTTTTTCGTTGGGGCTTGCCCAAAAATGGAAATAGAAAAAGCGGAGCAATGACGCTCCGCTTTCTGCAAACCTTAAAGAATTGCTTACCTGGAGTAGTATTCCACGACGAGCTGTTCTTCGAGCTTGACCGGAATCTGTTCGCGGAGCGGGAGCTTCACGAGCGTGCCTTCCATCTTGGTCTTGTCGACGGTCAGGTATTCCGGAGCTTCGGGAGCATTTGCGAAGGCTTCCTTGATCTGCACGTGTTCCTTGGAACGTTCGCGCAGGCTGATGACGTCGCCGGCCTTGACGAGACGGCTGGGGGAGAAGCTGCGGACACCGTTCACGGCGAAGTGGCCGTGTGCGACGTACTGGCGAGCGGCGAAGATGGTGCGAGCAAAACCCATGCGGTAGACGAGGGCGTCCAGGCGGGTTTCGAGCAGGATCATCAGGTTATCACCGGCAGAACCTTCGCGGCGGTTGGCTTCCTTGTAAGCCTTGGCCAGCTGAGCTTCGGAAATGTTGTAGGTGAAGCGAAGACGCTGCTTTTCGACGAGCTGCTGCTTGTACACGGAAGCGGACTTCTTGCGGTTCTGACCATGCTGGCCAGGAGCGAAGTTGCGGCGGTCGAGAGCCTTTTGAGTCTTCTGAGAAACGGCAACGCCGAGAGAGCGTGCTACTTTACCTTTTGGTCCACGGAAGGAGGACATATATACCTCTTAGAGGAAGCTCTTTGGTTTTGCTTGCAAGTTGGTAGAGCTTGGCACGACTTGCAAGATAGGCCACAAAGATAGCTTAATTTTTTTTTATTTCAATGTTTTTCGGCTTTTCGGATCAAAAAAAGGCGCCGTTTGGCGCCTTTTTGGGGGTAATTTCGTGTTCCCAGGGGGCTATTTCTCGGTGATGGAGAGGTTCAGGGTGTCTCGGGCGGTCGGGTCGGCGAGGCTCTGCGCGATGATGTGCGGAGCCTTTCCGAAGGCGCTGTCCTGTACGACCAGGTACGATGCGTAGATCTCCTGTTCGTCCTTGCACTTGTCCATGTTGGCTATGTAGGCAGCAGTGGCTATGTAGGGGACGTCTTCGCAGGGGAGGAACCAGCGGACATTGGTGCTTGCCACCTTGGGCATCGTCCTGAACTTGAAGGTTTCGAAGCGGAGCGTGTCGCCCACTTTGGCGCGGAAGGACCTTTCGCCGTATATTTCGTCTTCCTCTTCGTCGAAGAAGGCAAATTCCTTGAAGAGGCCCGGGTGCTGGATGTAAGCCTTGAGCGTGAGTGTCTGGCTCTCGTCGGTCGGGTAGATATCGCCGGTGCGCACATAGTGCAGGTAGTAGGCGCCCTTCTTCATCTTGTCGGATACCTTGAGGCTTCCTCCGTAGAGGCAGCTGATTTCCTGCACGGTCTTTCGCTTGCTGTCCAGGATTTCGCAGGTGGCCGGGCAAGAGACCTGGTTGTCGCAGTAGCCTTCCATGAAGTGGTAAACATCGATGGAGTCGCCTGCTTCGAGGTCGGCAAGCCAGATGTACTGTTCCTGGTACAGGTAGTACTTGGCCTGGTCGTTGCGCGGACGGACGACAACTAGCGTGTCGCCCGGGACGGCGATGGAGTCGGGGTTCGTGAAGTATTCGCCTTTCTCGAGCGGTCTGCTCACGGATTCGATTTCGAATGTCGCATAGGGACCGGTGATGTAGCTGATGACCTTTGTCGGGTAGATCTTGAGCGACCAGTCGGTAGTGTCGTGGGGGAGAAGCAAGGCGTCGATGACCGAGTCGCTCTTGTTGACGAGGTTCGTGTCCTGCTCGTACAGCTCAAACTTGCTGATGGAGTTGCCGGCCGCGTTCAGGGCGATGCTGATGCCTTCGTTGCCCGACATGCGTACGTCTACGACGCTCGGTCCCTCACCGATGGTGAAGATCCCTCGGAGGGTGTCGGTCAGGTCCATGTTGATGGTGTCCTCTGTGCCGGTGTAGACAAAGTAGGCTGAATCCGCATGGACATATGCGCGGATTCGGGAGGACTTGTCGAACTTGGCCTTTACGTTCATGTAGTAGAACCCGTCGTTAAATACGACGAAGGAGTTGCTCTGCATCTTGCCTTCGTGTCCGGCAATCATGTAGTTGCCGAATATGGAATCTTCTTTCGATGCGTCCCATATCGGCTGGAGCGTATTCAGGTCGTCGCCGATTTCGCTACGGATGCGGATCGTATCCTTGGACATGCCCGAAGTGACGACCTGGACATTGATTCGCGTTCCCTTGACGAATTCGCCGAGGAAAAGCGTAAGGGATTTCGTCGTGTCGCTAATGTAGAGATAGCCGCTCTCTTCATCGATTTCCTCACCCTTGTCCGGAATTTCCAGGTCCAAGGAAACGGTGTCTCCCAGATCCAGCGTGTCGTTGTAGACGATGTCCGCACGGGTGCTGAGCGAGGAACTCGACTTATAGGAAGCGATTCTGGACGAACTGCTTTCTTCTTCCTGCGGTGCGGATGAACTGTCGTCGTCTCCGCATCCGGCGCAGAAAGCGACGAAGGAAAGTGCAAATAGGAACTTGTAGATCTTCATGTTGATCTCCTTAGTTCAGAATGTAAAATTTCTGTTCGGCGGTGAACGCTTCCCCGATAACTTTGAGCGTGTACCTTCCGGTGGGGAACGCCTTGGCCTTGAACTTAAAGTTGGTCTTCTTTTCTCCCGCGAGTTCTCGGGCGGCTACGGTGAGCATCCTCTTGCCGAACTCGTTGAGGATTTCGATCTGTACGAACTGCGGGTAACCCACGGTCAGGTCGAAATCGCAATCCAGGTTGTAGATGTCGATGTTCACCTTGGAAAGCTGGTAGCCTCCGTCCATGGCTTCGCCGCCGATAGAACGCGTATTGTCGAAGTAGCTCACGTAGAGCGCGGGCGCGGAGGCCTTGTTGGCCGATTTCGACTTGATGAAATATTCACCGGCGTCGACGCTCGTGAGGATAATCGTGTAGAGTCCCGAGGCATGCTTGCGCTTGAAGAATTCCGTGAAGTTCGGGGTGCGGAGGAACGCTCCCAGCGGGGACTTCGGGTTGATAGTGATTGTGCCCAGGTAGTCCGCGAACTTCGTGTCCACGCCACCTCCGGAGTTCTTGCGGATGTTGAACTGGCCGCCAGCCTTCTTGGGATCGTTGGCCGGAGCGTTGTCCCACGTGATGTCCGCCTCGCTCCAGTCCAGGCCGAGCTTGCTTTCGCCGAAGTCCATGTCCTTGGATGTTTCCTTGAGGCCGAAGATATTGAACGAAATGGGCTTCTTGATAGAATCCGCAATGAAGTCCAGCTTGAGGCCCGCGTCAAAGAGAGGGCCGGGCAGTGCGGAGAGGTCGAACTTGAGGTAGATCTTGCCAGCCTTGCCGGGGAGGGTGGATGCGCAGAGCGTCGTGTCGTAGTTGTGCGGGCTGTAGTTGTCGAACTCCGAAATCCAGGCGTCCTGGCCGCGTCCGCTCGGGATGCCGTCGCCGCTGTTGTCGAGCGTGGTATATTTCCTGTCGAACACGTAGATCTTGCTGGTGTCCGCGCCGTCCTGGTATCCGTCGTTTGCCGTGAGCGTCACGTTGTATCGTCCGCTAGCCGTGAACGAGATGTCGGTCTCGTATTCGGTACTGTCGGAGAATGTCGCCTTGCCCGGTCCGGTCGCCTTGCGCCAGACCACAGGTACGCGGCAAAGACCGTCGCCACGTCCGTCATCCTCGACGGAACCCTTCATGTGGAGCTGGTTCTGCTGCAACAGGATGATTTCCTTGTCGATCTTGACGCGGGGTTTCTCGTTAGCGCCGCTCTTGGGCGCATAGCCTACGTATAGCGGAAGCATCGCACCGCCGGTCGGGTTGTGCTGCAGTTCCTTGCCCGTAAGCGAGTAGATGGCGGAACCCTGGCGCGATTCTTCCACGATTTTCAGGTAGGGGTTGCCCTTGACGAGCGTTTCGCGGAGCCCTTCGATGGAGAGGTTCGAGTTGTCGTTGATGAACATCGGGCGGTTCTTCGCCTTGTCGCTTGCAATGACATGCACGCCGACGAGTTCCGCCGATGCCTTGTTGAAGTTCTGCAGGACGGTGTTACCGTCCTTCGCGGTCAGGCCGAGAATCCAGATGGTGCCGCCGTTGTTCTGGATCTTGGGACCCTTCGTGTCGCCGGTCATCGTGACCTGGCGGCCCCACAGCTTCTGGTAGTTCAGCTGGATGGTCCCGATAGAGACGTCTTCCAGGAAGACTTCCCCTGCGCCGGTCTCGGTGGACTCGTAGGACTTGAGGGTAATGTCTTTGAGGAGCACGGCACGCTTGCTCTTGTGGATGATGCCGCTACCGAATTCGGAGAAACGTTCGATGGTGATTTCGTTGAACGCGCCGTCCTCGATGATGAACTTGCCCCTGCCGTCAATACGGGCTTCGGTGCCGAGTATGCGGCGGACGCGCTTGCGGATGTAAATGTCGCGGTTGATGGTCCAGCGTCCACCGGGCGGGAAGTAGATGGTTTCCGCACCGTCGTCGATGGCTTCCTGAATGGCCTTGGCGTCGTCGGAACCGCTGTTCATCTTTCCGCCGTAGTCACCCGCGATGGTAATCCAGGAGTCGGCCTTCTGTTCTGCGTAATCCGGGGTTTCCGCCACGGGGATGCGCATGGACTGGTTCGGACTGGAACAGAGCTTCTTGACAGGCTGAGTGTAGAACTCGATGATTTCGTTGCCGATGATGCCTTCGCCGTAGCCTTTGTGCGTGCTGCGGATCTTGGTGTGGAACTTGCTGATCATGACGGAACGGGCGAACAGCTGGCTTTCGTTCACGATGGCCGTCGCTTGCTTGGCGTTCTTTTCCTTAAAAAATTCCAGAGTCGCGTCGACGAGCGTGAGCGCGGCCGACTTGCCGTGGCTGTAAACGGCGGGGACGGAGCCCCTGAAACGCAGACCGCGGGCGGCCACGGCCTGGTCGTTGACTTCGAGACCGAATTTCTTTTGTCCACCCAGCGTGACATGCTCGAGGGTGACGCCATTGGCCTTGCCTGCGATATAGGTACCCACGTTAAATCCGCGGACTTCCACGTTCTTGACCATGAGCGGACCCATGGTCTCGGCGTATCCCATGTCGATGCCGTACACGCCGGCACTGTCGTTGGAATAGACCTTGACGTTCTTGATGGTGCCCTGCTCGTTAGCGAGGAAACGGATGCCGATGGCACCGGGGTTCCCCTTACCGGTACGGATGGTCATGTCGCGGATGGCGTTGCGGCGTCTGGGTTCAGGGCCCATGCCGGTGTAGATCATGGCGCGCGGGGCGTCCGGATTGTCAAAGCCTTCGCAGTGGTTGTCCAGCTGCAAGATGGTTCCGCCCATGCTCTGTCCCTGGAGAATGGTACGGTTGTAGGCGTCGGCGGGCTTGTCCGACTGCGGCCAGACAAGACGCCCGGTAATCCTGTAGATACCGTGGGGGAGGTAGATGATGTAGTCGCCGTTGGGATGGTCGTCCAGGGCTTGCTGGATGGCCTGCGTATCGTCGGTCTTGCCATCGCCCTTGGCCTTGTAGGGCGGTTTGGTGACGTTAATTACCGTGGAACCTATGGGAAATTCCACCTGCGCTAGGCTTGTTCCAAAAAAGCAGAAAATAAACGCCAAAAATACACGACGCATAAAAACCTCGTATCGTATTATAATTCTTTACAAATATATATGATTATTTGTCGCCGTGCGCTTCGAAAAAATGCAGAAAACGCAAAAAAAACACCATTCTCCGCAAAAAAGTGCGGATACTCACAAAGTGGGCAGGGGGTGGCGGGATGCGGTTACGTTATTTGGCGCATTTCTCGTAAACGAAGGGGTTATGGTCTCCCTGTACCTTGAAAATGCGGCGATCCCGCTCACATTCCTTCTCTGTAACGGGGTACATCTTGTCCCAGGCCTCGAACAATTTCCGGTCCTGTTTGGACAAACTAACGCCGTAGGTCTTTTCCATATAAAAGCTAGCTCTGGCGACGATGCCGCGGGCCTCCTCGCGGGGCTGGACTTTCTTGTCCTTGAAGTCGACGATCGTTTTGCATCCGCCGTACATGGGCATAGGATCGTTTGTCCACTGGCTGTACATGAAGTTGCTGCGGTCCCCGTTCACCTCGCCGATGGCGGGGTAGAGGTTGTGCATGTCGCCTTCCATCAACTTGAATGTTGTGTCGTTTGCGCTGCAGTTCTTGCGTCCTCCGTCCTTCCAGCAGGGGCGGAAGTGTCCCATGTTGTGGGCGGTGACCATGTGTTCCCATTCGATGCGTTCGGCGCGCTTGGTGCTCTTGCGCTTGGGGTTGTCGCGCGGCTTGAAGTCGCAGCTTGAAAAGTCGACATTCTTCTTGTCGTCGTATTTGCAGCCGCAGTAGAGCGTCTCCTGCAGCTCGCCGTAGTACACGCGACGCATCTGCTTGCTCGCATCGCGGTAGTTGTAGTGCTGCGGTGCAGCCGTCGGGTCGACCCGCGCCTCGGAGAGTGTCGCGAAAAGCGCAATCAGGGAAAGCGCAAAAAATACGGAAAAACGACTATGCCTCGCAGCGTTACTCATAAATGCAATAAACCTGTGGTGAAGTTATTGAAAGAATATACATAATTACCCCTTATCCCCTAGCCCCTAGATCCCAACCCCTTAACTATATTTGTGCGCATGCAAAATAACGGCATGGAATACCTTCAAACTCGGCTGATGTTCGGGATGGTCCCCGGGCTCGATTCTACGCGCAGAATCTGCGAGGCTCTCGGCAATCCCGAGCGAAAATTCCGGTCTATCCATGTCGTGGGCACCAACGGCAAGGGCTCCACGAGCTTCTATTTGGCGGGTGTCTTGCAGGCGCACGGGCTCAAGGCGGGGCTTTACACGAGCCCGCACCTGGTCAGCCTGCGGGAGCGCATCCGCGTCGACGATGAACCCATTTCGGATGCGGATCTCGACCGGCTCCTGCTGCAGGTGAAAGGGGCTGCCGAGTCCGTATCGTCGTCGCTGGTTGCGCTAGGCATGCCTGCCCTGGAACCCACGTTTTTCGAGGTGCTGACCGTCGCCGCGTTCCTCTATTATGCGGAAAAGGGCGTCGATGTGGCCGTGCTCGAGGCGGGCATGGGCGGGCGTCTCGACAGCACCGCGGTCGCCGGCGGCGAGATGGCCGTCGTGACGGGCATCGGGCTGGAACATACCGAAGTGCTCGGGGCTACGGAAAGCGCGATTCTCAGGGAAAAAATGGCTGTTGTCGGTGATGCCGCGGGCGACGGCGAGGGCAAGACCTTCGTGCTCGGCGGGCTTGGGCCGGATTTGCTCGGGGAGGCGCGCGAATATGCTGCTTTTCTCGGGGCTTCCGTTGTCGTTCCTGGGGTTCGCAGCGATGTCAATTTGCCGAATCTCGGCCGCCATTACGTCGAAAACGCAAGCCTTTCGCTCAAGGCCGCCGAATTGTTCCTGAACGCGCCCGATGGTGCCGGGGAACGCTTTGATGACGCCCTGTCTGTAAAGATGCTCGCGACGCGCTCCTGGGCGGGACGAATGCAGGCCCTGGCCGGTCCGGATGGGACTGTGAAGGTCATCCTGGACGGGGCGCACAATTCCCATGCGGTCCGGCGGCTTGTGCAGGCGCTGGACGAGTATTATCCTGGCCAAAAATTCCATTGCCTGTTCGGTGCGCTCAAGGACAAGGATCTCCATGAAATGCTGCGGCTGATGATGCCGTTTGTGAGCGAGTGGCATGTTACGAGGACCCCGTATCCGCGTTTCCGCGAACTGGACGACCTGCGTTCCGAAATTGAAGGACTCGGAGGGTGCGTTTCGGGGGCGCAGGAGCTTTCCCGTGATTATGTACAAGGCGTTTTGGGGGCTTCCGAAGGGCCTGTTTTGATTACCGGAAGCCTCTACATGGTCGGTTCGGTTGTGCAGATTCTTAAGGACGACTTTGTCGGGCTGAAATTTTTCAGAAATTTGGACCCGTCGGCCAACGAAACCCACTAAAATTTGTCTAAAACGGCTTTTTTTTGACTGATTTTTGTAAAACTTTGTAAACGTTGTTTAAAAAAAATGACCGTTTTTGGGGGGCTCTACATAACCCTTTTTGCCCCCCAATCCCTTATAGGGCGCGGTCTTACAAAGGTCCCTATATATATTTATATACAAAAATAAGTATAAATTTAGTTACATAAAAACTAATTAACTAATTTGTACTTGGTTGACAGACTTAAAAAAATGCTATATTGTCTCTGCCTTGTAAAATAACATTTCACAACCAAGGTAAAAGAAGGTAGTATGAAGAAATTTATGTATTCATCTATGGCTGTGGCCCTGCTTGCAGCAGCTGCAGTTGCTCAGGAATCAACGGAACCGGAAGCAATCTACGAAGATGATTGTGTCGCTTTTGTGAACGGTCTTGGCAACTATGGCGAAACCTGCATCAAGTCCGGCCTTCTCCATATGGCAGAAAACACCTGCTATACCATGAATGCTGACCGCAGCGCTGAAAATCCGAAGTGGATCAACAACGATGCCAGCCAGACCTGGTGGTGGACTCCGGTTGCTTGCACGAAGCACGAAGTTCCTCCTCAGCCGATCATTGAATATACCTATGAGCCCAAGGGCTGCATTGCGTTCGAAAACGGCACGGGTGACTACGATCAGCACTGCTACAGCGAAGGCCTCCTGAACATGGCCGAAGGCAAGTGCTATGTGTTCAACACGGACCGCCTCTCTGATTACCCCGGTGCCACTGTCCCGACGTGGATCAACAACATCGCTACCGAAACTTGGTGGTGGGTTGAAACCGAATGCTTCAACGCAATCCCGGTTAGCAGCTCCTCTGTTGAACCGACGAGCTCTAGCTCTTCTGTTACTCCGGTCTCTTCTGCCGATGTCGACTGCAGCCAGCTCGACCCGACCGATCAGGAATATCAGGATCGCGGTTGCGGTGCATCCAGCTCCTCTGTTGAACCGGCCAGCTCCGCTGACGAATCCAGCAGCTCTGTTGCTCCGACCAGCTCCGAAACTGTCGTTTCCAGCAGCTCTGTTGCTCCGACCAGCTCCGAAACTGTCGTTTCCAGCAGCTCTGTTGAATACCAGGATGCTTGCATCACCTACGTCCATGGCGCTGGTGGCTATGCTGACAACTGCTACAAAGCTGGCCTGACTGGCATGAAGGAAGGCGTCTGCTACAAGCTGAATCCGGCCCGCGTTGCTGAATACGGCAACTCCCTGTACATCAACGGCACCGCTTACGACACCTACTGGTGGGAAGAAACGGAATGCGCTCAGGTTGAGGTTATTCCGCCGCGTGATCCGAACACTTACAGGCTCGAAGACAAGGGTTGCATTGCCTACGAACATGGTGCTGGCAACTACACCAAGAACTGCTACAATGCTGGCCTGACCAACATGGTTAGCGGCAAGTGCTATGAACTGATCCCGGCTCGCAAGGCTGATCAGGTCAACGCTCAGTACATCAACCCGACCGTTACGGATCCGTACTGGTGGCAGGAAACTCTCTGCCAGGACACCGTCCTCCTCGACCAGCCGGCTAATCCGTCCGCACCGGAACCGAAGGTTAAGAGCATCGCCGCTGACAACTCCTCGCTCAGCGTCGTGTCTGCTGCTGCCGATGTCAAGACGCTCCGCGTGTTCGACATGAACGGCAAGCTCCTCCACAGCGAAACCTTCACTGGCATGGTCAAGGATGTTGACTTCGCCAAGTTCGCTGGCAAGGGCGTGCGCCTGGTCCGCATCACTTCTGGCAACAAGCTCATTGCCATGAAGCGCGTGTCCGTCCGCTAATTATCAAGCGAAAATCTTGAAAAAGGAATCCCTCGCATCATTGCGGGGGATTTCTGTTTTTCATGTTTTTTTGTAAAAAAAGAAGCAAAGTCAAAAAAAAACTTGACTTTGTTTTTTTTTGTTTACATTTAGGAGGCTAGAACAAAGGAAAAAACTATGAAGCAGAAAATAGTATGGCTGGGAGGCCTTTTTATTGCAGGTGCTTTATGTGCCTGTGCTACTGCACCTCGCTGGTATAAGCCGGGTGTATCACAATACGAAACAGAAAACGCAATTGCTCAGTGCGAATACGAAAAGGGCAAGGATCACGTAGAACAGGGTGATTTTGTTACGAACTGCATGAAACGCCAGGGTTTTCGCTGGTCGAGCAAGTATTAATTAGTTCTTCCCTGCAGCGGCCTTTCCGTAGAATTCCCTGAAGTCGTCCCAGCGGTAGTATGGCGCTGCAGGGCATTTCGCGGGGGCTCCCTTCGGCAGGCTCAGGGAACCTGTGGAATCGTCTGTCTTGCACGTGACGGGCAATGTTTGCTCCTTTTCGTTGAGCAAGACTTTCACGAGAATCGGGGCGCCTTTTTTTGTGGATTTGTAGAAGGCTATCTGCACATTGGCGGCCATGGGGCTGATTTCGTAATCGCGGTAGACCTTGTGCAGGTTTTCCATGTCGGCCGTTTCGGTTCCGGCGCTACCCAGTTGCAACAGCGCGACGAACGGGAAAATTACCGTGTCGTGACCGAAGCGGAGCGTCGCTGTGGCTTTTTTTGCGGTCTTGGCCGTGCCGGAGGTCTTGTCGGCCTTGGTCGTGTCCACGGCAATTACCTTGTCGGCGACTTCCAATACATTCTTCAAGAGCGGCCTTGCATTTTCGAGACCCTGCTTTTTCGCGAAGGGGTTATTGCCGAGAACGCTGTACCACCAGGCATTCTGGGCGCGCCAGCGTTCGTAGATTTCGTCGGCGGTCCACAGGTCATCGAAGCTGAATTCGATTTCGGGGCTGCCCTGCAGGCTGTTGCCAATCTCGTAGATGCGGCTGTAGAGTTCGCCGGCGTTTACGCTCTTCTTGATGTAATTGGTGTCGCTAAAGATTGTGCGCATCATGCGCGTGGGATCCACGTGACTGTAAAGCTTTTCGTTTTCCTTTTGCCAGGCGGGCGTATTCGATTCCCCGATGATTTTTCCGAAGTCGAGCGGGCTGATGAATGCCATCAGGTACTTGCCCGATTCCTGGTGGATGTCGAGCTTGGGCTTTTGGGCGCGCAGTTCCTCGAGGAATGCGGCCATGCTCACGACGCAGCGGGTAGAGGTGCTTGCGTAGGCTTCTACGTAGGCATCGTTCTTGAACAGTTCCGGGAAGTTCTTGACCATGCGCTTTGCGATTCCCTGGTGCTGCGCGACACCCAGTTGCGTGAGGTCTCCTGCACGCGGGGCGGCGTATTCGTCCAGGTACTTGGCGCGTTCAAGAAGGTTCTTGCCGAGCTCGGTGAGCTTACCGAGGGAATCTGCCTTGGCCAGTGTTTTATACAGTTCGTGATAGTGGTCGGCGGGCTGGTGGAAACGGCTGCCGTGCCTGCCGTAATGGGTCAGGTAGAAGGGCTTGTACCCTGCGGGGGCCTTGGTGTACTTGGCATCGGGCGTGGGGTAGGCATAGTAGTTGCTCCCCATCTTGTGGAAGTCCTTGATGATTTCGGTCTTGACGGAATCAGTCTGTGCGAAGCAGGCAATTGTCGTCGTGAACAATAATGCGAGAACTGGTTTCATATACCACTTCCTACTTATCCACTACCTTGAAGAAGCAGCTTCTCGCGCCCGTATGGCATGCCACTTGCGGGCCCTGCATGCGGACCTTGAAGAGCAGCGCGTCGCTGTCGCAGTCGGCGGCCCATTCCACGACGGTCATCACGTTGCCGCTCGTGTCGCCCTTGTGCCAGTATTCCTTGCGGCTGCGGCTCCAGAAAACCATCTCGCCGCATTCGTGCGTGCGGCGCAGGGCTTCCTCGTCCATCCATGCCATCATCAGCACGTCGCCCTTGTCTGCATCCTGTACGATAGCCGGCGCGAGCTTTACACCGCCGAATTCCACTTCAAACTTGATTTCCTTGATGAGTTCTTCGAATTTCATAAAATGAAAATAGAAAAAATGGTTAAGTTGTTAGTTGCTGAATGTCCAGACGATGCCGTAGGCGAATCGCAGACCTTCCGGAGTGTATCCTGCTTCGGGCATGTAGATGCTGTGGTTGAAATTCTCGATTCTCGTGTAGAGCTCGAAGGATTGAATTTGCATGCGGGCTTCGAAATCCAGGGCCAGGTAGTGGCTCAACTCAACCATCTCGGGATTGCCACGCTCGTTGATGGTGCAGTCCATCCTGTTGTTGAACCATTGCCAGTCCACGCGCACGCTGACGCCCAGCCTGTCCTTGACAAAACGGTTTTGCCAGTGGATGCTGCCCTTGTAGTAGAGCTCCGGCGTGTCGATGAGTTTCCTCGAACGGTCCAGGACCTGTCCGCGCTCCAGGTAGAACTTCCAGTTGCCAAGACGGAATCCCACCTGCAGAATCCAGTCGAGCGTGTTCGCTTCGTCGATATTTGCCCAACGGTAAAGCGTTTCGATCGAATCCGCCGTGACGATAGTGTCAACGATAGTCTCGATTACGGTTTCATTCCCGTTGTACCGTTCGTACTGCCGCTCGTTGTAAGAGACTGTACTGTCGACGCTTCCCTTCTTGACCCAGTAGGGTCTCATCAGGTTCTCGACTTTCTCGTAGCGGAAACCGAGCCCGTAGAACACTTCGCGCGAATGCCAACCGATGTGCGTGGCGTAGCGGTCGCGCTTTTCGTATTTCAAGTCCTTGTTCGCGAACGAGAGACGTCCTGTTTCGTTGAGCTTGATCTGGTTGATGTCGGGGAACCTGTTGTCGTGTCGCGTGTTCCCGTTCAGCCTGAAGTGGTAGGGCAGAAGAACGGTCGCGTCGGTAGAATAGGCCGGGGCATAGTCCTGTTCGTCGAGCAGGGAACTGTTGCGCTGCATACCCGCCTGTACGCGGAACATCGTAAAGGCGATAGTGTCGGAAAGCTGCAGGTAACCTACTTCGCGGTCCTGGAAGTATTCCTTCTTCTTGTCTCCGCGTTCGTCGTCGGCGTTCAGGAATTCGTAGCTGAACTTGATCGTGGGGTTGAGCAGGGTCTTGTAGCCGAGCCCGAAGTTGCCGAGGATGGTCTCGTATTCGAGCGTGGTGGTCGTGTCGTAGTAAATCTTGTTTAAACTTGTGATCCCGTTGCTTGCGACAACGGTCGCCGTGTCCTTGAGAATTGCCGGGAGGGAATCCTCCTCTATCTCGTGAGTGCCGTACTGGAAGTCCGTAGAGAACGTCAGCTTGGAGGTGGGGTAGAGCTCAAAGCCCGCACCGTAGGTGACGGCCTTGATGTCGATGGTGTAGGGGTCGGTCTGGAACGTGCGTATGGAATGGTCCAAGGTGTCGAGCAACACCTTGTGGTTCGTGTTGTCCGCATTTTCCAGGCTCAGGTAGTTCATCTTGAGGTAGGCCTTGCCGAGACCGAAACGCCAGGTGAGCATGGGCTGTACGTGCATGCTGTTCATGGCGATGTTCCTGCCGCCGAACGGGATTTGCGTGGAGTCGCGGCCCAGCGCGAAGTAGGGCGAGTGGGTCACGTTCTGGTAGGCGTAATCCTTGGAGTCGTGGTTCGAGTGGCTCTGTATGCCGAAATCCAACATCACGGAGTCGGTGACGAGCCTGCGGAAGTCAAGCCGGAGGGCGTTGCCGTCGAACGAGGAACGCTCCCAGTTCAGGTCGGTGATGGGGGTGTCCAGCGGGATGCCGTGCCTCTCCTCGAAAAGGATGCCGTTCTCGCCGTTCAGGGTAAGCGTTGTCGCATCGTAACCCAGCCGCGTCGTGTACAGGCCGGCCAACTTGCTCGGGTAGCGTCTGGAAAGCGAGGATATGCCTAACGTCATGGGGTCGAGTTCAGGGTGCCCGAGTATAGATGTCCCGAGGACCCATTCGGATTTCTGGCCCGACACGTCGTAGGTGCGCTGCATGACTTCCCTCAGGGGAATGACCCACCGTCCTGCATCGGTCTCCCGGACCGCCGGGTCCGGCCTATCCGGGGATTCCCACGAGGAATCCTGCGGTGCGGGAATCTTGTACTGCATTGCCGGGATGACATCGGCGAGGGCGCTTGCGGTAAGCGCCATGACAAGTGCTGCTATGTTTACGACTGGAAATTTCATCAGTACCATTCCGCGCGGGATTTTTCACGGCGTTCGCGGAGAGCCTGGACCACGCTGTAGGGCATTTTCATGCAGCCGGGAGGATAGGTGCCGCCTTCGGTGTGGAAGTCGGATCCGCCCGTGCCGATGAGGCCGAACCGATGGGCCATGTCCTTGTACTTGCGCGCGACGGCGCCCTTCTGTGCGGGGCTGTAGACCTCGATGCCCTGGATGCCCCATTCCACCATGTTCTCGATGAACTCGTCGCTTACGCCGGACTTGTACGGATGGGCGAGCACGGCAATTCCGCCTGCGTTTTCGATGAGGCGGATGGTCTGTTGCGGGTTGAGTCCCTTTTTCTCGACGAAGGCGACGCAGCCGTCGCCGAGGTACTTGGTGAACGCCTCGGAAAAGTTGGAAATGTATTCTTCGTCGACCAGGGACATGGCAATGTGAGGGCGCCCGATGACTTTCCCCTTGCAGTAGGAATGCACCTTCTCGAAGGAGATGTCGATGCCCAACGCGTTCAGCTTCTTGATGATTGCCTTGACTCGGCTAATCCTCTGCTTTGCAAATTCTTCCAGTTCCATGTTCAGGGCGAGGTTCGTCGGGTCGCAGAAATATCCCAGGATATGGATGTCTTTGCTCTGCCAGACGGCGGATATCTCGATGCCGGGAATAATTTCGAGGCCGATTTCCTTGGCGGGTTCTTCGGCCAGCTTGAACGAGTCGAGGTTGTCGTGGTCAGTGATAGAAATGCAGCGCAGTCCCTTGCGCTTGCAAAGCCTGAGTAGCTCTTCGACTTCTAGATTTCCGTCGGAGAGCTTCGTGTGTAGGTGCAAGTCGGCGAACCCACCGCTCTCGGTGATGATGGTGGATCCCTTTTGCATTAGCCAACTCCGTAATACTCGGAGATTGTTTGGGCTTCGGACTTGTTGTCCCTGTGGAGGCTCAGGTTAAGGAATGGGTAATAACTTTCGATAGCAAATCCAATGCGGCAGGGGGCGTTACTTGTCTTGGCGAGGAACAGGCGGGGGAGGAACGGGTCATCAAGGTACAGGCAGACCTGCGGAGCGAACTCCTGGATCTTGCGCTGGATCTCGCTGAACACGGGCTCGCCGAATCGGCATTCCTTGTCGCTGTAATATACGGCATGGGAACGCCTGGAAGATATCAGGGAGTGCTGCGACTCGTGGGTGCAGAACAGCATGTTCTTGAACCAAGCATCGGGCATCGCGCGCATGAACTTGTTGGCGCGTTCCAGGTCCTTGGGCAGGAACGTAATCGTCTTCGGATGGTTCTTCAGAATTTCCGGAAACTCGAAAGCAGCGGAGTCTTCACCAGCCTGTTTTAGAAACCACTGGAACAGCTTGGTGCTGGAATAGAATCGCTTGAAAAAGTAGCGAAAGGTGTCTGTAAAATAGGGTGAAGGTGTCACGATTGCTCCAAGTCAAATAACCATTGGATAATATACTAAATTTACGCCATGCCTAAAGTTAAGTTCTATGCCATAAAGGCCCCCGAAAAAAGTCAAATTGTGGATTCTTGGGCCGAATGCGAATCTCTGACGCACGGGATTAAGGGAGTTTTGTTCAAATCTTTCGCAACGAGGGCCGAAGCCGAGGCTTGGATTGCCGGAATCGAGGCTCCTGTCCCGGCCGGAATCCGCGTTTTTGTCGATGGCTCCTTTTCGCCGACTTTCGCTCCGGCCGGTTGGGCTTATGTTGTCGTGGACGGGGACAAGGAACTGGCACGCGGTTCGGGAATCACGGCGTTCCCTGCCGAAAGCCGCAATATCGACGGTGAAGTCATGGCGAGCTACCAGGCAATGCGCTGGCTCGACGCTCACGACATGGAAGGCGTGATCTGTCATGACTACGAGGGTGTCGCCCGCTGGGCAAAGGGTGAATGGCAGGCCAAGAGCAACGTCGCGAAGCAGTACGTGAACGCCATCAGGCCCTACGTGCACCGTGCAAAGTTCGAGAAGGTCGCCGCGCACACGGGCGTCAAGTGGAACGAACTTGTAGACAAACTAGCTAAAGAGGCTATCGAGAAAGCAAAAAAGGCTTCTGAAAAATCGGAGAAAAAAGACTAGCGCCGCGCTTAGTCGCCGAGATTTGATCTCCGGACGCTTCTATGTTTTTTGCCGTAATCCTTGACGTTTAACCGGGACAGCGGTTGCCTTGCTTCGAAGGTGAATCCTATCAGGAACTGATTGACCATGCCCCATTTTTTTCGATCGTCGATGGGGTCGTCAAAATGGATTACCTTGGCAAGCCACTGGAATTTTGGAGAAATGTAGAGGAGGTCCCCCGCGGGGAGCCGTTTTGTGAACTGGATGCTTCCCAGGTAGGCCAGGTTGTCGGAGGAGTCGCTTTCGAATAAGAACTGCGCATATCCAAGACCGCCCATGACATCGATGCCGTAATTGCCGAATTCAAAGGCGTATCCAAAGAGCCCGTCAAAGGCGATTTGGGTGTTTCTTGAGCCGTTGAATATTGCGTCTAACTGGATTTGGAACACCCAATGGTAGATTTGGAGGCGCCCTTGAGGAAACCCGATAGAGAAGGTTTCGTCTACGTTGTCGAAGGCGGATGTCATTAGGCCCTTGCCGAAGGCTAGGGTCACGCCAAAACCGAACACGCCGTCGTTCTTGTCGTAATCCCGCAATTTGTTGCAGACATCGTCGTCCATGATGGTCTCTATTGCCGCCTTGTACCGGCTTTCGGGATATTTGTTCAAGAAGTTGTTCCTGGCTTGCAGTATCCAGGTGTAGTCGTTGTCGAACTTGGTATGGCGTCCAAGTGGACTTTCGTCCTTGAACCAGAGCCCCGCCCAGGATTGTGTCAAGTCGATTGCGGCATCGGAAGGGGGCTTTCCTATCTTGTGGGCGAATCCTGCAATTTGGTCTGCTGAAATAAGCTTGCTTAAGAAAAGTTCCGCAAGAACGGTAGAACTGTATGGCGCATTCTCCAGCATTTCCTTCTTTTCGTAGGCGAACCAGCTGTCGTACTTGGCTATCATGTAGTCCAGGAGCATGTTGTACATCGCGTTGTCTTCTTCCGTTATCGTGCGGCCATTAATTTCCCGATTCGCGATAAAGGCGTACTTGGTATAGACGTCACTATATTCGCCTTTGCCCTTTTTTTCGGTGTAGAGCGTGTAGGCTATTCGCACCAGTTTTTCCCGTCGGGATTCAATCGCGCATATCTCCGGATCTGCCTTGTGCCCGTATTCTGCGACAAAGTCCAAAAGTTCCAGATGCCTCGTGGTGTCTTGCGAAACGGAAATTTCGTTGAACATTCCAAGAACGTATTCGTCGAATGTGCAGGCGTCGATTTCTGCGGAGAAAGAAATCGTCGTACTAAGCAGAATCAGGATGAGGAACAAACGCTTCATGCCGGATACATCCTAGATTTCAGAGAGCGGAACGAGAAAGTCGAGCGTTACGCCGAAGTAGAACTGGTTGATATAGACCCGGCGCTTGCGTTTTGCGATTGGAGAATCAAATTCAAGAGTTTTTAGCGTCCATTGCAATTTAGGAGTGAAGGCGCCGATTACGCCAAAGTAAAAATGCTTGTATCCCTGGATTCCCGCCAGCAGCGCACGACTTGATGTGGTGTCTTCGCCCATGAAAAACTGGTCGAACCCGATGCCGACCAATAAATCTGCTCCGAAGGTCTTGTATTCAAGGTTATAGCCGAACAGCCCTTCCAGCCCCATGGCGGTAGTGCTGCCGTCGATGTACATGTCTCCCTGCAGCTGCGCTACTGCATGGATTATCTGGAGTCGGAAGTGGGGTACGGAAACGGAAATCTTTTCTTTCACGGGATCCATGTCCGAACCGAGCAGAGTCTTCCCTACCATGACGCCAAGGCCGAAACCGACGCGTCGGTCGTCTTTCTTGTAGGTGCGGATTTCGCCTTCTTCTTCGGCCTGGACGAGATCCTGTATGAGCTTTTCGTCGGACATCGAAGAAATGGCTGCGGTATAAGGGCTTGCAGGATATTTTTGGGCGAAGTTTTGAATCGGTCTTTGTAGCCAGCTATATTTGCTTGCCTCGACTTTTTTTGAAGAGTTCTTCGTGATCCATAAACCGGCCCAGGAGTCCTCCCGTTCCTTTTTTACCTCGTCTGTGGACTTGCCTTCAATCATGGACAGCTTGGATATTTCCAGGTCTTCGATCAATGCGTCGATTTTCGAAGTGTATCCGTATTTGCCCATGTCGCCGCTCATGGCTGCAGATATCATGCTGTGCTTTACGTTGGCGAACCGCTTGTCGTATTTTGCAATGATGTAATCGAGTACGATGTTGTAAACGGCATTGTCTTCGTCGGAAAGTTTCCTTTCGTTTTCTTCGATTCCGCTAAAGTGCTCGTATTTTGTGTAGGCGATATCGTAAGGGATAGCGTCCTGGACGCTCATTACTGTGTCCCTGTTGTGTATTGTAAATGTGCTCTTGTATTCGATTGTGCTTTGACCGGTATTGCTCGTGCGGAAAAGTTCCGTCACTTTTTTCGAGATGTTCTGGAACTTTTCCTCGTCGGGGCAAATCTCGTTGTTCGAGGGGAGGCTGTCTTGCCGGATGAAGTCGAGAACCGCGGTGTAGCCGGAATGGGTCTGGCTGCATTCGGTTAACGCATCGACAAGTCGCTCGTCGAATGTGCAAATGTCCAACTCCGTCGCACCCGCAAGCCCGGCACTGAAAGCGCAGAGGCCAAATGCGAGCTTGTCGAGTTTGCGGACAAAGTTCATGCGGACTTCCCGTTTTACCTGGATTCGTGCTTGCTCATGCAGTGCAGGCTGCCGCCTTCCTCGATGACGGTACGGCAGTCGATGCCGATGACGAACCTGTCGGGGTAAACGCTCTCGAAATACTTCTGTGCCACGGCGTCGTTTGCGCACTTGTACTTCGGGTAAATCAGCCCGCCGTTCACGTAGATGTAGTTCATGTAGCTGGCTGGGAGGATCTGCCCGTCGTCGAGCTTGCGCTGCGGGGGGAGCGGGAGGGTGTCGACCTGGGCGGTTTTCCCGTAGTGGATCTGCAGGAATTCCAGGATGGCGGCACGGGCCTCTTCCAGGAACTTTCCGTTCGCGCTGCGCGGCGAGGCGCTCGCGATGACCACGCGGTCCTTCGCGACGAATCTCGCCACGTTGTCGATATGACCGTCGGTGTGGTCGCCCTCGAGTCCCTTGGGGAGCACGAGCAGGGCCTTGAGCCCGAGCATCTTGCAGATGGCCTTGATGACGGCGCTCAGGTCGTCCACCTTGTTACGGTTCTTACCCACGAGGCAATCCAGGGTCGTCATGCCGAGCCCATCGCCGTTGACCTCGATTGCGCCGCCCTCGAAGATGTAGGGGATGCTTTCGGACATCTTGTATTCCAGCATGTCGGCAATGCGTTCCGGAACCAGGTTGTCGTTTTTCCAGGGCGGGAACTTTGCGCCCCAGGCGTTGAAGGCCGATTGGGCGACGGCGGTCTTTTTGCCCTTCTTCACGAAGAACGGCCCGTAGTCGCGAATCCAGATGTCATCGGTCTTGACGGTGTAAAAGCTGGCGGGGAAGGGCCTGTCGGCGACGGCGAATTTCTCTTCGGTCGTGAGGAAGTTCTTTTTCGGGACGAGGACGTTTACCGGCTGGAACTCGCTAATGGTACGGATAAGGTCGATATAGAACTTGCGGATCTTGACGCCGCGTTCGCCGTGCCAGTTCTGCTTGTTGTGCGGGAAGGCGAGCCAGCTGGCTTCTTGAGGTTCCCACTCTGCGGGGTAGCGGTAAAGAGCTTTTTTCATGGTAAAAATCCTTTTATTGCTCTAAAATATAGGTAAAGATGATGGATTTCCGTATGATTTAGCTTATATTATGTTGCGAAGAGAACTTTTGCCCTAGGAAATGGAGTTGGTTGTTATGTCTTTGAAAATATGTATTCCTGCAATGGCGGCATTCCTTCTCGCGGCATGCGGCGGAGATGACAACAGCGTCACGGACTCGAAGAACGATGCTATCTCTAGTAGCAGTTCGAGGAAGTCATCTGGTCAGGTGATTTGTAAGACTGATAGCACGGATACTTGCGAGTATGGTGTGTTGGTGGACGACCGTGATGGTAAGATCTACAAGACTGTGAATATTGACGGACAGTGGTGGATGGCAGAGAATCTGAACTATGCCGATAGTATAATGACCCCGAGCCTGTTGGAACGTACCGGGTGCTATAATAATGAGCCTAGTAATTGTTCCGAATATGGCCGCTTATATACTTGGGCGGCTGCGATTGATTCTGTGAAACTCGCAACTGATGTCGATAATCCTCAGGATTGCGGATGCGGCAAAACTTGTTCGCTGCCTGATACAGTGTATGGAATTTGCCCGTCTGGCTGGCACTTGCCGACACGTGTCGAATGGCTAACGTTGTTTAAGGCAGTGGGCGGATATGTAATCGCTGAAAAAATACTGAAATCGCGGACGGGGTGGAAAGATGATGGCAATGGAACGGATGGCGTGGGCTTTTCTGTGAAGCCTCTCGGGGGTGAAGGAGAGATGGCGCACTTTTGGAGCGCTTCTGTATTCGATTATCGCAATTATTATTCGGCCGACTGTTTTCATTTGTTCTATTCCATGAAGTTAGCAGAAGTGGTCGATTGTGGTAAAAGTGGATCCTTCTCGGTCCGTTGTCTCAAGGACTCGCCTTAGGCACATTTACCGGGTTATGATCACGCGCCATTCCCTGTTTTCTGTTCGGACTATGTAGCCCTTATCCATCATTGATTTTAGCTGTTTTTGTATGGCGGACATGTTTATGCCGATATTCTCTCTAAGTTCGGCGTAGGTTATGTCCGGATAATCAGAGAGTAGTTCCAGAATTTTGCTGGAATTTTCAGTGCGGAACTGCACTTGTTCACCATCAAACCACCAGACTCCGGGGCCTTGCTCCTTGACAAATCGCACGTTGAACATAATTTCGTTGGCGTACATTTTTCGGAAATAGTTCCGGAAGGGGCGGATTTGCGTTAGTGTCGCCCGTGCTCCGTCGGATGGAGCGGGCCCCACATTTAGATCCGTTTCGTGAAGTGCTTCGAGATAATCGTTCTTTTGGCGGCTGCGCACTACGAGTAACGGGTAACCATGCCTTGCAAGGATATAGTTGACCATCAGTCGGGCTATTCTTCCGTTTCCGTCTTCAAATGGATGTATTCGAATATATCGATAATGGAATAGGGCGGCAAGGTCTACCGGCGATAGCTTTCCTTCGCTCTCGTTCAGGTTGTACCAGTCTACTAGATCGCTCATCAGCGAGGGCGTTTCCTCGGGCGATGCGTAAGTGAATATGTCCCCATAGCGGGTGACGACGCTGTTCGGCCTTGTCTTGTACTGGCCAGCGTGAATTGTGTAGGATGAAGCGTTTCCGTCGGGACGAACGTAGTGGACTTGGTAATCTTCTCGAAGAAGGGTCCTGTGCAACTGCCGTATAAAGTGCTGGGTAAGGGGAAAACCTTTTTCTTGCGACTCTGCCAGAGATAGCTTTAGACAGACGTCGCTTGCCTTCATCTCTTCGCAATCTTTTAACTTGGCGGTCCCGCTTACCTTTCCGAAGAAGAGCAGAAGTTCCGTCTGCCCGTAAGTGAGGGTGTTGCCCTCGATGTGGTTGCTATTGTAGTTGAAATCGATTGTAAACCGTCTGTTCAGGCGATGCTTGTCGTACTCGCTGAGGGGCTGCAGCGAATTCCATGATTCCAGGGCTTCTTCGAGATTTTTCGACTTCATGACCTTAATATAATAAAAAAATGTGATAAAAGTGGTGTTATACCACCTTTTTAGTGTATTTTTATTCGTTTTGTATATGAAAAATGGCCGTAAAGGTGGTATTATGTCACTTTTACGGCCGAAAATTGTATTGTCTTTAGGCTCAGTCGCCCCAGATCTTCAGGATGTCCCCGTACAGGTCGATGCGGCGGTCGCGGAAGTGCGGCCACCAGCGACGGTTTTCTTCGGTTTCGGCGAGGTCAATTTCGACGGTGGAGACCCCGAGGAATTCGGGGGAGCACTTTTCGAGAATGTAGCCGTCGGGTGCGGCGGCGAAGCTCGTGCCCCAGAATGTGAGGTGGCCTTCGGTGCCGCCACGGTTCGCCGCAATCACGAAGGTGCGGTTCGCAATGGCGTGCCCGCGCATGACGGTCATCCAGCTGTCCTGCTGGCGCGGGTAGATTTCCTTGGGCTCACTGTCCATCCAGCCGATGGCGGTGGGGTAGATGAGCACGTCGGCACCCTTGAGGCTCATGATGCGGGCGGCTTCCGGGAACCACTGGTCCCAGCAGATGAGTACGCCGAGCTTGCCTACGGAAGTCTTGATGGGCTCGAAGCCCGTATCGCCCGGGATGAAGTAGTACTTCTCGTAGAAGGCGGGATCGTCGGGAATGTGGCTCTTGCGGTAGAGCCCCGCGATGCTGCCGTCGCGCTCGAACACGAATGCGGAATTGTGGTAGATGCCGCGGGCGCGCTTCTCGAAGAAGGGGAACACCACGACGGCGTTCAGTTCCTTCGCGATGGACTGCCACTGGCCCACAATCGGGTGGTCTTTTTCGATGGCGAGGTCAAAGAAGTCCGCGTTCTCCTCGAACGGGAAGTACGGCGTGTGGAACAGTTCCGGCAACACGACCAGGTCGTAGCCCTTGCCCTTGAGGGCGCGGGCCTGTTCCACGTACCAGGCGTTGTTGCTATCGAAATCGCCTGTCCACTTGCCTTGCAGCGTGGCTACTTTAATCTTGCTCATAACGTACCTTCCCTAGATTCTAGCCTCTAGATCCTAGTCCCTAAAAAACTCCTTCGCCTTGGCGACAACGTCTTCGACCTTGACCATGGTGAATTCCTTCTCGTTGCGGAACTTCCATTCGACTTCGCCGTTCGCGAGGCCCTTCTTGCCGATAGCGATACGCACCGGAGAGCCCCACAGGTCGGCGTCCTTGAACTTCACGCCCGGACGTTCGTCGCGGTCGTCCACGAGCACGTCGATACCGGCGGCTTCGAGTTCCTTCTCGAACTTTTCGGCGAGCTCGACGAGTTCGGCTTCCTTGCCGATCGGGACGATTTCCACCTGGAACGGGGCGATGGACTTGGGCCAAATCGGTCCGAAGTCATCGTGGCTGTTCTCGACGACGGAGGCCATCAGGCGGCCCACGCCGATGCCGTAGCAACCCATAATGGCGGGAGCGGAGGTCTTTTCGGCGGTGAGGAACTTGGCGCCCATCGATTCAGAGAACTTGGTGCCCAGCTTGAAGATGTTGCCCATTTCGATACCGCGGGTTTCCGTGAGGAGTTCTCCGCAGCAGGGGCACTTGCAGACTTCGGAAGCTTCGGCGATGTCGGCCACTTCGAACTTCGGGAAGTCGCGCTTCGGGTTGCAATGCTTGAAGTGGAAGCCTTCTTCGTTGGCGCCCGTGACGAGGTCGAAGGAATCAGCGATAGCTTCGTCCACAATGACGCGGGTGTCGTGGGAATTAATCGGGGAAGCAAAGCCCGGAACCATGCCGCAAGCCTGGATGAGGCTGTCTTCGGCGGGGTAGAGTTCCTTGGCCTTGAGCAAGTTGTGGAGCTTGATTTCGGAAACGTCGAGGTTGCCCGGAACCACGACCGTGATGAGCTTGCCTTCGAAGTCGAAGAACACGCACTTGGCGGTAGATTCAGCCGGAACGTTCAGGAACTTGGTGAGTTCGTCAATGCTTTCGCTGTTCGGCGTGGCGACCTTTTCGAGGGCTGCATTTTCGTCGCCCTTGAACGGCACGCGCTGGAACTTAGCGATTTCGCGGTTGGCCTGGTAGCCGCACTTCTTACAAAGGATCAAGTAGTCTTCGCCGTTCGGAGTGTCGAGCATGAATTCGTGAGCGACCTTACCGCCCATGATACCCGTATCGCTTTGCACCACCACCGGTTCAATGCCCACGCGACGGTAGATGCGGAGGTAAGCATCGTATTCTTCCTGGTAGTGACGGTCCAGGTCTTCCTGGCTGGTGTGGAAGCTGTAGGCGTCCT
>JAGCGO010000104.1 GCA_017649565.1 Fibrobacter sp.
ATTCGTTCACGTCGGCGGTGATGAGGTGGTTCTTCATGCCGAGGTGCTGGAACCAGAACAGCGAAAGCTGGTTGAGGATTTTGCCCTTACCAGGGATCGGGGTGGGGAGCACCACGTCAAAAGCGGAAAGACGGTCGCTGGCGACCATCAGGAAGCTGTCGCCCAGGTCGTACATGTCGCGTACTTTGCCCTGGTGGAACAGCGGAACTTCGGTAATGGGGGTTTCAAATTTTAGACTCATAGTGGCCTTAAATATAGAAAAGTGGGGTGCCACAATTTGCTATTTTACCGAGGAATGGTTTAAATCAAGGAGTCCTATGTCTCGCATTCTCACGATTCTTTTTCTTGCGGTATCTTTCTGCTTTGCGCAAACTGCGTCTCAACCGTCCTCTCCGGCCAAGGCCGGTCAGAAGGCTCCTGCTCTCTCGGTTTCCCCCGAGGAGATGATGCTCCTTGTGGCCCTGTTGCAGAGCCCCCTGTTCCAGGACAATTTCGTGCAGTCGTGCGCGGCGCAGTCCGCGGAATGGCTCGGGACCGCCCAGGCGGACAAGTCTTGCCGTTGCGCATTTGACCTTGTCTCCAAGAATCCCGACCTTATCGGCAAGATTGCCGGCGCGGTCTCTGCGGACGGTGCCGGTGTAGATTTCGAGAAGCTGGGCTTCGACATGGTCGAGCCCTGCCTGCCCAAGGAATTCCCTCCCGAGGCGGACAAGGCCTTCGTGAAGGAATGCCTCAAGCAGAGCGACGTGGACAAGGGCACCTGCGAGTGTGTCCTCAAGTCCATCAAGGGCGCCTATACCGTTCGATCGCTCATGAAGGCCGCCTTCGACAACCGCAAGATGCTGGAAACGGACATTACCCTGAAAACGGCCCAGTGCCTTTCCAAATAAAAATAGCGGCCATAAGCCGCCATTTTTTTATAACAAATTATACTGATAGCTTGTCAATAAATACTTAAAACTGCAGAGCTAATTACCTGTTTTGTCTTGTCGCGAAGAAGGATGATGTATTTCCCTGTGGGAATATTTATGAACTGCGCTTGCTTGGTTTGCTGGCAAGGGCTTTTTTGTGCGAAAACCCGACCAGTCGCCGAAACAATGCTTATGTCGACGATGTCGTCACTGACGTTTTCTACGGCAATGTTTCGCCCTTGTGTGTAGATTCGGGGTGGGTGAAAATGAAGAATGTGGGAACTTTTATTCGCTCCGGTTCTGTCTTCTGCAATAGTGCTGTCTCCGCGATCTGTAATTGTACTGTCAACGCTATCTGCGGAAGAAACGCTTGCAGTGTCGCCTGCGGCGTAGAGTGGGGCGAGTGCTTCTGCCCACAGGTGGTGCATCGCCTGACCACCCTTCTTGTCGCCATTCGGGTGAACGCCGTCGCTTGCGAGCTGTTCCGGATGTTTCTTGAAGTAGGTGTAGAAATCGGGTCCTTTTGGCAAGTTGTTGTCTTCTGTCAGCTTGTCGACGGTTTCGAGGAACGCGGGATTCACCTGCCAGCCCGCTTTTGCGGAATCTGTCGCAATGATGCGGGCGATAATCGGGGTGATTCCATGTGCCTTCGCGGAATCGATAATCGTCTGCATGTTCTTCTTGAATGTGTCCAAATTCCAGTCGCCGCCGCCCCAGGCGTCGTTTGTGCCCATCTCAATGGCCCAAAACTTCACGTTTCCCGCGTATTCCAAGTATTCTTTCAAGTGCGCTACGACTTCGGTGCTGTTGATGCAGCCGATGCCGCCGCGCAACATGGCAGGTGTGTAGTTTGGGAACTTCGCATGGATTAACTGTGCGGTGGTGGAGTCGGTGTCCTGCTGCTTGATTCCCATTTGGCTGATGCTTGTGCCCATGAAGAACCAGGTATCGGTACCTCCGTTGCTCATGTCGAAAGCCTCGATTTCGAGAATTTGGCCCACGTCGCCACTGCTTACGAACTTGAACCAAGATTTTCCCGCAAAGTCTATATTGACGCCGCGCGCCATTACGGGGTTGTTTGTAATGGTGGCTGCTTCTTCCCAATCGCCGTCAGTGCCATCGGTAGAATTTGCCGAGGTCAAGATTTTGAAATTCGAGAGCGCTACGCCGGTATGTCCGCAACCGCTAGTGAAGTTGGTCGCCCAGGCGCAATCGCCGTACGATTCCCAGTTGATTCGTAATTTTGTCGGCCCTGCTCCTACGTTCAATGCGATTTCCTTCGCATTGCTGCTTTTCCAGTTGGTGAGGTAGCCGTCGGTCAGGTAGTCGGTCGTTGCCGTCCCCGTGTACGCGGGAAGCCTTTCCGACACAAGTTTGTTCGGAGTGATGGCGATTGCCGTGCCCAGGCCGAAAACGCTAAAGGCCACGGATGCTGTAATCAGTTTTTTTATGCTTCCCATGTGCGCTGTCCAGGTTTTGTCGTTTTTTGAAATGAAAGTCCCCGCTTGATGCGCGGGGACGATGGAGTGCCTAATTGTTTATTTCTTGATGTAGAGCCTGTTCTCGGTATGGCCCTGCACTTTCGAACGCATGATGTAGCGGCCTTGCGGGAGTCCATGCTCGCTCATGCCCATGAATTGGCCCTTCATGTCGAAGAATCCCATATGAACGCGTGTGCCTTGGAGACGCGGCGTGGTGGCGAGGCGGGTGGTTGACGTATCGCTGCTGGTTTGCGGCGTGTACTTGTCCCAGCCCGGCATGTCCTCAAGGCTGATGATGTACTCGTCTTCCATGTTGGTCTTCCACACGGCATCGCTCGTCTGTCCGGGCCATTTGCCGCCCCAGGTGCTGTACCAGGGCATCCACCAGCTCCATACGGCTTCGTCGTTGTGCATGTTGGTCACGTCGGGGATGGGGCCGTTCTCGCTGAGCGCGATGATCTTCGCAGATTTCGATGCGGTCTTGTACTTTTCGAATGCGCCCGAGTTGCTGGAATGGTCGTTGTCGTTGTTGTAGATGTCGATGGAGATGACGTCGTAGTATTCGCTACCCGGATCCCAGTCCGTGACGGAACTCCCTTCGGGGTTGTACACCCAGATGAGGTTCTTTACGCCCTTGACGTTGACCATGCGGTCGTAGACAAGGCGGTACAGCGCGGCGAATTCTTCGCCCGAGTTGATGCTCCACCAGAACCACTTGCCGCCGGCTTCGTGCAGCGGGCGGAATATGGCCGCGATGCTATCCTTCTGCAAGTCGAGGAAGTAGTCCGCGATATGGTCGATGTCGTCGATGATTCCCTTGTACGCAGCGCTCTCGGTGTCCCATTCGGTCGTGCCTTCCTTGAAAGCCGTCTTGAAGTCGAACGTGGTGAAACCCTGTCCGTTGTCGGCGCCCTGGATGTAGAAGGCGTCGTCCTGGTCGAGCGGGTCTTTCCAGTGCCAGGTGAATGCGGGGATGCCGCCGGCCTTCCAGAGTTCCTTGGCGATTTCGACACCCTTCTCGGTGACTTCGGTGTACCAGGATTCGCTGGCCTTGGGGCCTGTCGCGAACAGGAAGTCCACGCCGACGAGCGCGGGGTACTTGCCGGTGCGCTTGTAGATGTACTGGATGTCTTCGTGGGTCTTGAAGTCTTCGCCGATGGTGTAGCCTTCCATGTCGCCGGTCATGATGCCGCTGATGGTCCTCTTGCCGAAGTTTTCGCGCAGGAAACTGTAGAGCTTGATAGCGCTACCTGTTGCGCCCGGCGTGACAGGGGTTCCGGACAGCTGGAAGGGCGCGGACTGATAGGGCTCGATATCTATGTAGTCCACGCTAATCCAGCCCCAGAAATGTTCGATGGAGACAGTGTTCGCTCCTGCCTTGAAATTCGCTACTGCCGATACGTCGCCCCATCCCTCGGTGATGTTGAAGTCGACCGTGGCGGCGGTTTCGCCGTTGACCACGAGGTAGTTCGCCTTGTATTCGGCGGCCTTGTAGTGGATGGTTACCTGGTACTTGCCGGCTGCCTCGACGGTGACATTTTCGAAGTTGATGTTGCCGCCCTGCATGTTGACGTAGCCGGTGCCGGATGTCTCCGTGCTGTTGACATTTTTGGCGTCGTCCGTGAGCGTTGCGGACTCTGCTTCGTACTTGGTGGCAAACGCAGCCGTAGCCAGGCCGAGACCGATGATGACGATGTTCTTTGCAGTAAACATAAGCACTCCTTATATGCCTATAAACTATGTTTTTAAAACGGGAAGTGGCGTGATTTATATCAAAGGGTGTGGACAAAAATGTCCACGATTCCGTAAAAAATTTGGACTTTTTGCGAAAAAGAATAGATATTGATATAGGAATAACTAATTTTGGCGACGGGTGGGGCCATTTATGTTTGCAAGGAACAAAATCAATATCTTCGACTATTCGGACTACCGCGTCTTCTTGCGGGAGTTCTACGAGCTCGAAAAGTCGCTGGACCCGACGTTCAGTTACCGCGTGTTCGCCACGGCGGTCGACATGGACGCGAGCCTGCTTCTGAAGATTTTGCAAGGCAAGCGCCACGTTTCGCCAAAATGTGTGGAGTCGTTCATCGAGTTCTTCCGCTTCAAGGAAGGCAAGGCTGAGTATTTCCGCGAGATGGTCGCCTACGGCAAGGCAAAAAGCGACGAGCAGGTCCGTCACCATTTCGAGGCCCTGCAGAAGATGCGCCCGCTTGCCTGCCGCGAGCTGGACGAGGCGCGCTACCGCTATTTCCAGCAGTGGTACTACCCGATGATTCGCTCCGCATTGGACGTTTTTGAATACCGGGGGCCGCAGGACGCTGCCGCTCTCGGGAACTCCTGCATACCGAGTCTCACTACCTCCCAGGTGCAGGGGGCTATTGATGCCCTCCTGCACCTAGGATTAGCCTATCAGCGCGAAGACGGCCGTGTCGTGCCGACGGATGCGCACATCAAGACAAAGGAGCGCTGGCTCAGCGCCTCTATCAGCGAGTACCAGGGCTGCATTGCCGACCTGGCACGCCGCTCGATTGCCGAAACGCCCCGGGAAGAGCGCGACATCAGCACGCTCACCATGGCCCTGGATTCCACGCAGATCCAAAAAATCCGAGATATCCTCGCGGAAACGCGAAAATCTATCGTAAAAGTGGTCAATGAGATGCCGTCGGAGATTTGCGACAGCGTTTATCAGCTAAATTTCCAGTTGTTCCCGATGATGAAAAAGGAAAAATGATGAAACGACTGATCTTGGCTGCTTCGCTCCTGTCTTGCCTCTGGGCCTGTTCCAGTTCCGACCCGGACACCGCCGGGGCGACGAGCGAGACGACGAACGGGATTGCCGTCACGGTGTTGGATGCCGCGAACAAGCCGGTTCCGCAAGCCAGGGTCACGTTGTATTCCAAGCAGGGACTTGCCGTTGTCGGGAGTGCCCGCGCCGATGCGCAGGGTGTGGCTTCCATCGAAGATTCTTCCGCGACATGCGTGGGCGAGGGTACGCTTGTCGGGCCCGGCTGCTTTGTCGAGGGAATTGCGGGCGAGGACTCATCGCTCATGAGCTGGTCTTCGCTGAATTCTTCGGATTCCTTGGCCGAGGTGACGCTTTTGCCTTCGGCTTCGCTGACGGTACGTACTGGCGCTGCCCAGGCGGACTTTGCGAACTTGTTCGAAATACTTGCGCTGGATTCGACACCCTATGCGGCGGCCCTTGCCGGTGGCGAGTACGTGTTTGCCCATGTGCCGGCGGGCGTGTTCAGCGTCGTGGCCGGCGATTCGGTGGTCGCGACTGTATCCCTCGAAGACGGCGTTGTCGCGGATACGCTTGTCCGCGTGCCCGACGTGACGCGCGAATTGGTGTTCGAGGACTTTGACGACGGCGACAGCCTGAACAACATTGCGGGCGGCTACCTGAACTACGGTTGGTATTTCTCCGCTTTCAAGGGTGCCTCGTGGACCAAGCCGGATTCGGCGGGCTTCTCGTCTGCGCTCAAGGAAGATTCCGATCACGGGAAGTTCCTTGCCACGGATTTCGCCCTGGGCGATTCGGGATACGTGCTGATGGGGACACGTCTAGGCGTCGATACGACCTACTACGACTTGAGCGGCTTGACGGCCATCCGCCTCACCGTGCGCGGCGACTGCGAATTCCGTGTCGCGCTGGAGCATTACCTCGATGTGGGCGACAACAATTTCAGGAAATCCCTTTGGATTGCAAAGTCGTCCGACGGCTGGACCGATGTCGTGCTGCGTCCCGGCAACGAAATCCTGGACGAGTCCAGTTACCAGGTGCCGTGGAGCGAAGTCTCGAAGGAAATCGGCCTCTTCAGCATATTCATCACGAGCGGCACGCACCTGGAAATAGACAAGATTGTCTTCGAGGGCGTTAACCTGCCTTGACCCTATCGCGCCAGCCGAAGAAGTTGGCCAAAACCGTCCCGCTAATAGAATGGTAGGCGCAGCTGAGTGCGCACGGCACCACGCAAAGGACTGCCT
Organism: Fibrobacter sp.; assembly: GCA_017649565.1. Taxonomy (GTDB): domain Bacteria; phylum Fibrobacterota; class Fibrobacteria; order Fibrobacterales; family Fibrobacteraceae; genus Fibrobacter. The sequence goes on from JAGCGO010000104.1 coordinate 6,380, forward strand.
CGGGGTGCTGGGCGACATTTTCGGGGTTTGCAAAGAAGCCTGCCGCAAGTACCGTTGCCATTCCCGCATTCTGCACGCCCACCTCGATGGCGATGGTGCGCTTTTTGGCGGTGTTGAACTTGAACGCCCTGCCCACGCTGTAGCCCAAAATATAGCCGAGTGCATTATGGCAGAACACGACCGCGAGCACGAGGAAGATGAGCCCGAGTCCGTTTGTCAGGAGCTGCGGACGTACGGTCACGACGACACCACCCACGATCAGCATGAGTCCGATAACGCTCACTGCGGGCATGTTCGCCTGGATTTCCTTGAACACGGGACGCTTACCCAAAAAGTAGTTGAGTAGGAAGCCGATAGTCACCGGAAGGATCGTAACGTACAGGATGTTCAGGAACATCCCGAGCGCATTCACGTTGATGCTCGTGTCGGCAAGCCACAGCACCAGAAGCGGAGTCATGATGGGGGCGAGCAGTGTGGAAACTGTCGTCATGCCCACGGAGTAGGCGACATCCCCCTTGGCGAGGAAACTCATAATGTTACTCGAAACGCCGCCCGGGCAGCAGCCGACCAGGATGATTCCCACGGCGAGATAGGGGTCGAGCCCGAACACCTTAGTGAGCGTAAATGCGACGACCGGCATGATGGTGTATTGCGCCACTGCACCAAGCAAGATGTCAAGCGGACGCTTGAACAGGATGCGGAAATCGTCGACCGAAAGCGTGAGGCCCATGCTCAGCATGATGATGCCGAGGATAACTGAGGATACATTGCCGTGAACCCAACCGAATGCGATGGGGAGGAAGAAGGCGAGGATTGCGCTTGCGATGACAAAGGGGGAAGCGTAAGAAGAAAGGATGTGGCAGAATGCCCTAACTATCTTGAACATGCCTTAAATATAGATAACCTGTTTTCAATATCTTGTGATTTGAAACACCAAAAAAACGTTTTTGCGACTAATTGCCATTGGACGATTTCTGACCCTATTTTTTTAGCTTATATTCAACGAAAAGAGATCTTGGTTTTTACGAAGATTTAATAATCCAATAAGTGTGCTCCTTGTAATGGTAAAGGCTCTGTCCGTAAGGGCAGAGCCTTTTCTGTGGTCCGTTTGCGGAGGGGTAGGCGAATTTCTAGGATTATGGGTGTATTCTGTATTTTTCCTTGATTTTTTGCAATTTGGCCCAATATTCCTTAATTTTTTAACGAATTGGCAAAAATTGTATTCTGAATCTATTGACATATTTGGATGATGTGGGTATATTTACGAGCATGAGACCGATTATTGAATATACGGATTACCGGAAGGCTATCTTGGATTATTACGAGGGCCGTAAAAGGGAGTCCGCATTCACCTGGCGCGATTTTGCAGCGAAAGCTGGCTTTGCTTCGGCGGTCTATCTTAAGTATGTCGGCGAGGGGAAAAAGAACCTGAGTGCCGAGGGGGCTGTCCAGACCGCGCGTGCGATGGGGCTGGAAGGTTTCGAACAGGAATATTTTGGCTTGCTGGTCGAATACGCACATGCGAAAAACGATGCCGCCAAAAGGGAAGCCTTTGCGAAAATATGCGCTCTTGGCGATAGCCACAGGGTAAAGGTTGTCGGTAAGGACGACTTCAAGTTTTTCAGTTCGTGGAAGAATATCGTTCTCCGCGAAATTGCCCCGGCAATGCCGGGCGCGAAGCCGCTAGAAATGGCGAAGATGTGCAAGCCGGCGATAACGGCTGCCGAGGTGACGGAAATACTGAATTTCCTCACCAAGTCCGGGTTGCTTGAAAAGGGAGCCGACGGTGCGTACCGCCAGACACAGCGCACCCTTTTCATGGACTCTTTCGATGTCAAGGCCCTGGCAGCGCAGGATCTGCAGGTGCAGATGGGCGAGCTGGCTGTCGATGCCATCAAGAATATGCCTAGGGACGAGCGCAACATGAGCGGCCTTACCTTGGGTCTTACGGAACGTTCCCGTGAACGTATTGAACAGGAACTCGTTGAATTTCGTCGCCGTATCATGGCGATTGCGACAGAAAATGACGAAACGGAACAGGTGTTTAGGCTGAATTTGCAGCTTTTCCCGTTGTCCGAAAAAATTAATAGGGGGAAAAATGAAAAAGATGCGTAGCCATTTTCTAGTGGTTGCCGTATGTGCGGGTGCTTTGTGCATGGCGTGTTCCGAAGATTCGGATGCGGTCGCCGGGGGAGCGGTCGAAGATTCCGGTCTTGTCGCCTATAAGGATACTGTCTATATCCATGACTCGATAAAGGTCAAGGTGAAGGTAAGGGACACCGTTGTCGTCAAGGATACCTTAAAGAAGGAAGTTGTTGTCAAGGACACGGTAAATACCAAGGATACCCTTGTTTTCAAGGACACGGTCGTTGTCAAGGATACGGTCAAGACAAAGGATACCGTTGTCGTCCACGATACGGTTTCCCGCAAGGATACGGCCTACGTCATCACCAAGGGTACAATTTCCGGCGTCTCGCAGAAAGGACCTTTCACGAAGGGCTCCAGCGTGACCGTCTTTGAACTGGACGGCACGAATGCGCTGAAGCAGACCGGGCGTTCCTTCAACGGTACGATTTCTGCGGACAACGGTTCGTTCAAGATCAAGAACGTGTCCCTTGTATCCTCTTACGTGCATTTGACTGCTACGGGAACCTTCCGTGACGAAATTAGCGGTGGCAAGTCTACGACGCCGATTACGCTACGGGCTCTTTCGAAACTGGATGGCAGTCGTGCCAGCGTGAACGTGAACCTGCTTACGCACCTGGAATATGACCGCGTGGCGTACCTCCTCGAAAAGAATTCCAGGATGGACCTTTCCGAAGCCAAGAGGCAAGCGGAAAAGGAAATTTTCGCCATGTTCTTGATTGACGCGGACAAGTTCGGTTATTCGGAAGACTTGAATATCTTCGGTAGTGAAGATGCCGATGCCGCCTTGCTTGCTATTTCGATAATGCTTTCGGGCGATCGCTCCGTGAGCGAAATTATGGAACTCCTTACTGCGTTGAGCCAGGACATGGCCGAAGATGGAAGCTGGGATGACAACGGAACGCTGGACTCCATTGCTAAATGGACGCAGGATTTCGATTTGAATGGCTCCTTGCCGAAAGTCCGGGAGAATATCCTTTCCTGGAAAATAGGGTCGAGTGTGCCTGACTTTGAAAAGTTTGTGCGCAAGTTCTGGACTGTACATTCGGGCTTGGGCGAGTGCGGCAAGAATGTATCCTTGGGCTCGCTGCGCTTCTTGCCTAAAGACAGTACGCAAAGCGATTCTGTCGGCTACATTTGTGTAGATTCCGCTACTGTCGGCAATGTCTGGCGTGTTGCCAATGCAATCGACATGGATACGCTGGGATATGGCCGCCGTGCATCCGAAGGACAATTACGTAGGGGCCGTGTCAATACGGACAGCATGTACGTCTATGAAAACGGAGCTTTCAGAAAGGCCAATGAACGTGAGGTCTATTTGAATTTGGGATGCACAAGCTCGATGGACTCTGCTATCATCTATCAGCATTCTGCCTACGTTTGTAGGGACGGCTTGTGGGAATTTGATGCGAGCCGCTCCGAAAAGGGTTATGTAGTCGATACTCGCGATTCAAATCGCTATGCGACGGTCGGTATTGGATCTCAGGTTTGGATGGCGGAAAACGTGAAGAACAATTTTGACACGACCATGTTCTGCTTTTTGCAGGAAACGGTCAATTGCTTAATCTATGGCGCATCGCTGGATATCGGATCGGCTCTTGATGGTTATTATATCGCTCCTCATACTGATGAATACAATAATCCTCCGGCAGGGGCTTGCGGTGGAAAAACTTCCGACCGGTGTGTGCTGAAAGAAGAACATCAAGGTGTTTGTCCGACGGGTTTCCATATTCCGAGTCGTTCAGAATTTAGCGAGTTGATCCGTTTTGTGGATTTGTTCAATGGTGATGAAAATGTGGCTACTTCCTTGAAGTCGAAAACGGGATGGACGAAGGAAGAAGATAACGGTACAGATCGCTTTGGTTTCAATGCGCTTTCGGCTGGTTGGGAATATTATAACGGTCAGGACCGTGTTGAGCAAACATCTGGTGTGGAAAGCGTATTTTGGGTAAAACCCGAGAGCACAGATGCAATTTTTGACAGACCCATGTTTTTCCGGATCAAAGGCAATTCTGCAACGTTTGAGCAGCCCATTCAAAAGACCGGGGCCGAATTGCGCTATGTCCGCTGTTTGAAGAACAGCGCGGAATAAGAATCTCCTAACACCTCTCTCAAAAGGAGGCGCTTATGCGCCTCCTTTTTCGAATTATCTAAATTTGTGCCTATGATCAGCATTACCAAGCTTTTGATGGATTCCCCGAATTACGGTGACCAGCTGCGTTACGAACCCCGTGCCCATGAATGCAAGAATGGCGTGGCTCCTGGTCGCGGCCCCGTGGTGGTGTGGAACTGCACCAAGACCTGTAACCTGAGCTGTGTACATTGTTACGCCCGTTCCGAGGCCATCAAGTACCAGAACGAACTTTCCCACGAAGAGGGGATTGCCCTCATTGACCAGTTGGCCGCTTTCAACGTGCCGGTCCTTTTGTTCAGCGGTGGAGAACCTTTGCTGCGTCCAGACTTCTTTGAACTTGCGAACTACGCGGCAAGCAAGGGGATTCGCCCGACCATCAGCACGAACGGCACCTGCATTACCGAAGATGTCGCCCAAAAGCTCAAGGACATGGGCGTGGGCTATGTAGGCATCAGCTTGGACGGCTGCGAAGCGACGCACGACAAGTTCCGCGGCAAGGACGGCGCCTACAGGCTTGCACTCCGCGGCATCCGCAACTGCGTGGCGACGGGCCAGAAAGTGGGTCTGCGTTTTACGATTACGCGCTACAACGTGCAGGACCTGAACGCGATTTTCGACCTGCTCGAAAGCGAGAACATCGACCGCGTGTGCTTCTACCATCTGGTGTACAGCGGGCGCGGCTCCGCGATGGTCGCAAACGACCTGAACCACGAAGAAAGCCGCAAGGCGATGGACCTGATTATCGACCGCACGCTCGACTTCAAGAAGCGCGGTATCGACAAAGAAATTTTGACGGTCGACAACCATGCCGATGCCGTCTACCTGTACCTGCGCATGAAGCGCGAAGACCCCGCCCGTGCAGAAAAGGTGCTGGAACTCATCCAGCGTAACGGCGGCAACCGCAGCGGCATGGCTTTCGGCAACATCGACAGCATCGGTAACGTGCATCCCGACCAGTTTACGCAGTACATCACGCTCGGCAATGTTCGCGAGCGCAGCTTCGGCGAAATCTGGAGCGATGAGAACAACCCGATTATGGCGGGCCTCAAGAACAGGAAGCCCATTCTGAAGGGACGCTGCCCCAAGTGCGCCTACCTGAACCTCTGTAACGGCAACTTCCGCACCCGCGCCGAAGCCGTGACCGGTGACTTCTGGGAACAGGACCCGGCCTGCTATTTGACCGACGAAGAGATTAATGGATAATTGATAATGGATGATGGATGATGTGAAATTATCAATCATCAATTATCAATCAGTTTTTCACTTCTCACTTCACATTGAATATGACTGCCCTTGAACAACATCTTCTCGACACCATCCAGGACGCCTTCCCGCTGGAAGAACGTCCGTACCAGATGCTTGCGGACAAGTTTAGTGCGCAGGGTGTACCTGTTACGGAGCAGCAAGTCTTTGAAGCGGTCGAGAACCTGCGCAACTTAGGGGTTATCCGTCGTATCGGTGGAGTGTACGATTCCAAAAGGCTGGGATTTATTTCAAGGCTGTGTGCCGGGAAAGTGCCGACGGTTGCGACCGGGGCCACGGATGATTCCGCTCTTGAATCGTTCGCTACTGCGGTAAATGCAGTTCCTGCGATTACACACAATTACGTGCGTGCACACGAATACAACGTGTGGTTTACCGTTATCGCCGAAAACGAAGCGGAAGTACAGAATGTCGTGGATAGGCTTTGCGCAGAAACGACCTTGCATGATGTACATATCCTCTCGGTCATGAAAAAGTTCAAGATCAATACGGTGATGAGGGGCGCTGGCGCGCCAGTAGACAGTAGACAGTTGGCAGTAGGCAGGAACAATGCTGATGAATCGCAAGCGGAACTTTCCCTTTCCGACAAGGCCCGTATCCGCATTGCTTGTACTGACATCCCGCACACGCTTACGCCTTTCATGGACTGGGGCGTTTCTATCGAAGAACTCCGTGAAGATCTGGCTCAAAAGAGGATGCGCCGTTTTGGTGCGATTCTTAGGCACCAGCAGGCGGGCTTTGCCTACAATGCAATGGTCTGTTTTGGTTTTGTCAAGTTCCCTGAGCTTGCCGAAGGGACTTGCGCTGGAGATCTCCTTGCGAAAAATCCCCACGTGTCCCATTGCTACGAACGTCCTGCATTCGATGGCTTTCCGTACACGCTTTACGCTATGATGCATGCGCAATCTGCCGAAGATCTGGATCGTTACGTCAAGGAAGCCGCGCAGTCCATCGGCAACCCCGATTATGCCGTACTTTATTCCGTTCGGGAACTCAAGAAGACTAGCTTTGCATTTTTTGCTTAGGCGATAATCTACGGTGCCGTTATTGCCAATCCGACACGGTGCCCGGTTTCGAATCCGAACAGTGTCCCGTTGTGCATTTCGTAGTTGATGCCGAAACCGATGTGCTTGTTGAACATTTCAAAGTGACGGATCAGCTCAAACTTCATTTTTGTACCCTGGTACTTGTCCTTCATGTCCTGATAGGGCTTTTTCAGGTTGTAGTTCTTGGAGCTGATAACTCTTGCCTGGAACAGGAAGGTGCTTTCGAGTGACCACCCGGTATACATGTATTCGTTCCAGAAAAAATTGAAGATAAACGAGCCTTTTGCTCCGATTTCGTCGCCCGGCTTGTAGTTCGCATCTTCGAGGAATGTGTTGTATCGCAGCGAAAGTCCGCCAAACAGGTTCTTTCGGATGTTCATGAATGCAAAAGGTTCTACGTTCAGGCGGTGGAAACGGTTCTTCTGGGAACCTTCTCCGGGAGGGAATCTCCAGTTGATGTCTAACCCGAAGTTGTTCAGAAGGGTTGCCTTTGCGCCCAGATATGTTTCGTTGAAACCGTTGACGTGCAGGTTGCAGTAGTTGTGCTCGTAGCCCCTGATGGAGGTTTCGTAGCTGTAGCTCATGAAACGGAACGAGGCGTCGGTGTACAGGCTGACCCATTCGATGGGGGCGACTTCCAGCGAGAGCACTGCGTCGGTGCTATATACGTCATCGCTCAGTTCGAAAATTCCTGCTGCGGTCAAGTGAGTCTTTGGCGGCTGGATAGGATGCAGTGTTTCCGTAGCCCAGATAACGACGGGACAAAGGATTAGGAGACAACTGCTAAACTTGAACATGATGCCAAAATATAAAAAGCCTAGATGGAAAAATTTTTTATTTTCTTGACTCGATGCTACGAACTTGGTTTATTCCGCTTTTTTTGTTCTGCGTGTCCATTACTCTTAATGGATGCTTTTGGGCTGAAACGGAAGACCATCCTGCCTATTTGCCGATGGACGATTCGGAGTATCCTTATGCGGGGCTCCCGAGGGTTGTCATAGAGACCGAAGATTTTGCGCGCATCCGTGACCGCGAAACGCTGCATCCTTCCCATTTCCAGATTTATGGTGAAAGTGAGCCGGAAAGCGAAGTTCTCGACTTGACCGTTCGTGGCCGTGGAAATTCTAGCTTCAAGATGCCTAAATTCGGAATGAAACTCGAGTTTTCGGAAAAGGTTTCCTTGTTCGGTATGCCCAAGAACCGGGATTGGGTCCTTATCGCGAACTTCGGCGACAAAACGCATCTCAGGAACTACATGGCGTTTCGGCTTTCGGAATGGCTCGGCGCCAGCTATACTCCCAAGGCCCACTTTGTGGAACTGTACCTGAATCGCGAGTACAAGGGGCTGTATCTCTTGACCGAGTCGGTAAAGGTGGCAAAGCACCGCGTCAACATTCCTGAAAACGATAGCACGTTCCTCTTCGAGAAAGAGGGCGACAAGAAATACGACGATCCTTATATCATAACGGATGGGGAGAACATCTTCCACGTCAAGTCTCCGAAGAACTTGTCTGACGCATCCAGGAATATGCTTCTGGATCACCTGAACGCCTTTGAATCCTATCTGGGAAATTCGGGATGGAGGACCTCCGATATATCTGAATGGATCGATCTCGATTCCTATGCACTTTTCTACTGGATTCAGGAATATTCGAAAAATGAGGACGCCAATTTTTCGAGAAGCATCTACATGACATGGGAAAAAGGATCGCCTATCAAGTTCGGGCCGGTCTGGGACTTTGACCTCGCTTTTGGAAACGAGTCCCGCGATGATGTCAAGCCGTCTTCGTTCTGGTACATTCGACGGTACAACTGGAATGCGAGAATTTTCTGGGTTCCCGGGATCAGCGAAAGGATGGCGAGCTATTGGACAGAACATAAGGAAACGTTCCGTGCCCTGATAGACAGTGTTCCCGTATACCGTGCAATAATCGAGAAGGCGCTCGAGAACGAATACAAGCGTTGGCCAGTTATACGGAACACCGAAAACTGGGCGCTCAAGGATCCGTACGATTCCTATGACGAGGCCGTGGAATACATGGTCCAGTGGATGAGGGAACGTTACGACTGGATCGAGGGCAACCTTTAATTTTCTATTTTTGGACTATGCGCAAGATTTATATGGCAGGTATGAGCCACAAGGTGGCTGAAATCTCGGTCCGCGAGAAGTTCTATATCCCGATGGACGTGAAGACCGAGGCCCTGCAGCATTCCCCGTTCGACGAACTTCTGATTCTTGCGACGTGCAACCGTACGGAAGTCTACGTGGCAAGCGACAAGGAGTTGGCTTCGGAGGAATTGGTCCGCTACGTCTGCGGCCTGGCGCACCAGAACTTCGATGACTTTGCCCGCTTTTTCTACACGAAGGAAGGCGAGGATGTTGTGCATCACGTGATGAACGTCTGTGCGGGCCTGGATTCCGTGGCGGTGGGCGAGGACCATATACTGCACCAGATTGACCGTGCGTACGAGACGGCACTTAAGCTGGGCGCTACGGGCAACAGCCTGAACAAGCTGTTCCAGGGGGCTATCCATACTACGAAGCGCATCAAGACGGAAACGAACCTGTGCAAGCTGAGTTGCAACATTCCCTTCCTCGCGATGAAGCAGATCCTCAAGACTTTCGGCGACCTGGAAAACCGGAGCGTCTACATTGTCGGGCTGGGCGAGATGGGCTCGCTCATGCTCAAGTACGTGCAGGAAAATACGACGAAGATTTTTGCGAGCAGCAAGACGTTTGCGAATGCGCAGAAGTATGCCGACGTGCTGACGCCTGTCCCGTTCGAGGACCGCTATGGCGTTATCGGCGATTGCGACGTGCTCGTGCTCTGCAGTGCGTGTCAGGAACCTATCGTCACCAAGAAAGATTTTGCCGAAGCAATCGGGACAGTCAAGGTCGCTGAGCTCGCCGAAGTGACCGCAGCGAAAATCGCTAAGCCTGTCGAATCAGCCGAAGTGACCGCATCGCAGGTCAACCGCCTAGTTATCGACATCGGTAGCCCGCGCAATGCCGAGCCTACGATTGCCGAGCTTCCCGGCGTGCAGTACGTTTGCGTTGACGACCTCGAAAAGGTAGTGTCCGAAAACCGCCGTTTGCGTACGATAGAATTGGAAGCCGCACAGAAGATCTTGCAGGAAGGCATCGAGGAATTCTTGCAGTGGTTCCGCATGGACGATGTCGCCAAGGAAATCCACGTGCTCGCCGAGAAGATGGTGCAGACTGCCGATGCGGAATGCGAAAAGCTGTTGCGCTCGCTCCCCGAAGTGTCGGAAGTTGACCGCAGCCGCATCCAGATGATGTATGTACGCTTTGCCAAGAAGATGGTGAACGACTATCTGTACAAGGTAAAGGACTGCAATCCGCTCGAGGATGTACGGACTTACCTCAAGTGCCTGCGCGGGCGAGGAGAATGATTATGGGACTCCGTGTTGCAACCCGCAAGAGCGCCTTGGCCCTGGCACAGACGAAACTTGTCGCCGATGCGATGGGCGTACCGTACGAATTGGTCCCGATGACGACCGAAGGCGACCGCCGCCTCGACAAGACGCTTGCGAGCTTCGGCGGCAAGGGTGTGTTCATCAAGGAACTCGAAGTCGCCCTGCTCGAAGGCCGCGCCGATATCGCCGTCCACAGCCTGAAGGACATGCCCTCCGAAGTCATGCCGGAATTCAGGCTTGCCGCCGTGATGAAGCGCGAGGACCCCCGCGACGCCTTTTTGGCCAAGGGTGGGGCGGAAGGCCTGAAGTTCATGGAATTGCCGGCCGGTGCGCGTGTCGGTACGGGAAGTATCCGCCGGGTGGCGCAACTGAAGGCGGTCCGCCCCGACCTGGAATACGTGCCTGTCCGCGGCAACATCCAGACCCGCATCTCGAAACTCGAGGAATTGGACGGCGTGGTGCTTGCCGCCGCCGGGCTCAAGCGCATGGGACTTGCCGACCGCGTGACGGAATATTTTGATACGGATATGGTTTTGCCGGCCTCGGGGCAAGGCATCCTCGCCGTCGAAACGCTCAAGGACGTGCCGGACGATGTTGCCGCCGCCGTAGCCCGCATAAACGATGCGGACACCTACTGCATCGCCGTCGCGGAGATGGCGTACCTGAAGGCGCTCAATGCCGGCTGCCAGTTCCCCGTGGCGAGTTTCGCCGAATTCGAAGACGCTTCGCCTGCGGGCGCGCAAGGGACGGCATCCCGGACGATGGTTATCCGGGGCTTTTACTGGGACGATACCGGATCTAGGTCACTCCGCGCCGAGTCGGCCTGCGAAATCCCGCAGGGCGACGAGCCAGCTCGCATTGCCGCTGCCCGCGACTTGGGAATCCGCCTTGCGCAGGCGATCCTCGCGGAACTTTAGTTGTTCTCTTTTGTAACCGGAAATCCCCGGCCGGGGCCGCATTTCGCCCCGTCGAATAGTGTATCTTTTCGGAGAGCCGCATTTGCGGCCTTTTCCAAGGGGATAGATTATGATTGATGTTAAGGGACGTTGGTGCCTTGTGACGGGTGGTTGCCGAGGAGTCGGCCGCCTGACTGCGATTGAAATGGCCAAGCTGGGCGCGAATATCATCTTGCAGGGCCGCGACAAGGCCCATGCTGAACCGGTGATGGAAGAAATCAAGAAGTACGGCGTGGAAGTGCGCGCCGTGGGCTGCAACCTCGAAAGCGAAGCCGAAATAGACGCCGCCCTTGCGGAAATCGACAGCTGGGGCGTGCAGGTGGACCTCGTGTTCAACAACGCGGGCCTCATGAGCCACTACTTTACCGACTACCTCATCAACACCATGGAAGATTTCCACCATGCGATGGCGGTGAACTTCTACGCCCCCGTGAAGATTGCCTACCACTTCTTGCCGGGCATGATCAAGCGCGGCTTTGGCCGCATGCAGCTCACCACGAGCGGCATCGCCAATGAACCCGAGCTGATGGGCTACGCCTGCGCGAAGGCCGCCCTCACCAAGTTCGTGAAGGATTTCGCCTGCAAGCTGAACGGTACCGACGTGATGATGAACGTGATGGACCCGGGTTGGCTCCGCACCGATCTCGGCGGCCCGAACGCCCCGAACGCTCCCGAAACCGTGATTCCGGGCTCCATGGTCTCCGTGATGCTCGACGACAAGAAGAGCGGCCGTTGGTTCAGCGCCCAGGATTTCACCGGGATGACCCTCGCTGACGCCGTCGAAAAAGGCCGTGCTCAGCAGTGAGCAATGAGCGGTGAGGAATGAGGCTTCAGGCTCGAGGCTCCAGGTACGAGGCACGAAGCTTAAGATGATAAAATTAAATGTCTTCCCCGACGCCTGTGCTGCCTGCACTGAGCTTTGCCGAAGTGAGCAGCGCCGAAGCATGGTCGGGGACCTCCTTCTTATCAGAACAAAAGGAGATGCCCGCTCGGAGGCGGGCATGACATTTTTCTAACAGTCGTTGGTCTTCTGTTTACGGGCTACTCCCTAACCACTAACCACTGCCTACTTCTCTCGTCTAGCCACAATCTTCCCCTTAACTTTCCCGTAGGCGAGGTCAAGCCCGCCCCAGAATAGGGTCACCAGCAGCGACAGCACGTAGGTCATGGCGATTAGGACAAGCAGGGAGAGTATCGCATATCTGGGGGCAGATACGATTTTTGCGAGTGCTCCGAAATAGTAGCAGCAGAACGGGTGGATAAGCCACATGTTCGTGCTCTGTTTGCCCAGGTGGACGAATCCCTTGCGGATGGGTTTCACCCTGTTCAGCAGGTCGATTGTGGCGACCGTGAGGACGGGGATGTAGAAGATGTCGAACTTGTCGCCAATCTCGGTCTGTCTCAGGAAAATGATGGCCACCCAGGCGGCAATGTCGACCAGGGGATTCAAGAGGCCGTTTGCCTTCATGGAGTCGTTCAGCCTGTCCAGGAGGCCGTTCCGTGCAACGACAGCACCCATCCAGAAGCACGCCGCATACGGTGCAATCTGGCAGAAGAACTTGAGGTACAGGAAGTTGGTGGCGAGCACGCCCAGATTCGGGTTCTTGCTCAGTCCCGGGAAAACGTTTGTCAAAAGGATGGTGACGACGATGGCGAGGAAAATGTTCACCCTGGCGGAGAAGCGGTCAATCACGGCGCGTACGAGCGGGAACGAGATGAGCGCGAAAGCGTAGCTGATGAGGAACCACCATTCCCTGCTGTAGGTTGAGGCAAATCCCAGGAAGTTGGAAATCAGTTCCTTGGACGAGAACTTGGCGAAACGCGTGTACATGAAGGCGTCGCTGCAATAGGCCGCCTGGTTCGAGAAGAAGATGAATCCGATGGGGATAAAGATAAGGAATACCTTCCAGTAGGCGATGTAGAGCTTCTTGAGCCTGCCTACGACATCGTACTTTTGGCCGATGGACCGCTTGTAGATGCCATATCCGCCGAAGAAAAAGAACATGGGAACACAGATCTTTCCGAAAAACCCGAAATAAAGGGTCGAAGGCATCCCGAATATCGTGAAGAAGTTCTTGAGCGGTTCACCTGCGATGCGGATCGGGAAACTCCAAAGATGGTGCATGAGCATGCAGCAGATGGCGATAGCCTTCATTATCCTGGTGTCGTCGATAGACAGAAAACGGTCTGTTGTGATGTTGCTATTTTCCATATAAGGGCCATTTTTAGGGGGTTATTCGTCGAATTTCCAATTATAGAAATTCCGCATCGTTTTGAATACGGTTTGAGTCCGCACTTGGCCTTTTTGACTATATTTCTTGGCATGAACAAGAATCCTACTCGCACAAAACTCCGTGACGAAGTCTATACCCAGATGATGGTGGCACAGGCTCGCCTGTCCAAGGACCAAAATACACAGATGGGGGCTGTACTCGTAAGCGCCGACGGGCGCGTTATCAGTACGGGCTACAATGGCGCCCCGGCCGGATTTGACGACGAAACTGTCCCCTATACCCGCGAAAAGCAGAAACTCGCTTACGACTTGCTCGATGCGGACACGGGGGAGATGCTGAGCCACCACGAGTTCGAGGCCAACAAGTACCCCTTCATGGTGCATGCCGAAATCAACGCTCTGCACTATGCCCGCGGCAAGGTGCCTCCCGGCTCCAAGCTCTACGTGATCGGATTCCCGTGCGAGCGCTGCGCCCTGGACGTGAGCCTTTCCGGCGTTGCGGAAGTCTTTGTGACCAAGGACGATTACGATCCCAAGTCCACGCTCAACAACAGCCGCGATACGGCCTACTACATGTTTGCGCAGGCGGGAATCGTTGTCACCCTTTGCGGCAAGCGCATCCGCCCTGTCGTCTCGAAACCTGCCGGGGTGTGACGCCCGTCACGCCGCCTGAAACGGCATTAGCGGCATTAGCATTTCTCCTTTGATAAAAAATCCATAGGATTTGCGTTTTTGACCTAAAAAAACGCGTTTTTCCCGTATATTTTTACCATATGGACCTGTTCAGGTCGTCAAAAATATAAGGGTGCTTTATGAAATTCAAAAACTATGGGAAATTGATGCTGGCGATGTCATGCGGTATGGTTGTCTCCGCATTGGCTGACAACCCGATTTCTAATTACCATTACCTGGCAGACCCGGCGGCCACGGCAGACGACGATTACTTTTACATCATTACCGACTCGGACGACCCGGCCGGCAGCGATGGCTATACCATCAAGTCGCTCTATGCGTTCCGTAGCCGCGACATGAAAAACTGGACGGACTTCGGCATTGTCCTCGAGGCCAAGCGCGAATACGACAACATCAGCGACATCTGGGCTTCGGGTATCGATATCGGTCCCGACGGCCGCTTCTATATCGTCTATCCCGATGGCGGTGGCGGTGGCGTGGGCCTCGTCGGCGCCGACGAGATTCAGGGTCCCTACAAGAACCCGGTTCCTGACAACAAGAAACTCATCAACAACTGGGGTGGCGGTATCGCGGACTGCGACGGCATCGGCTGGTGCTTCGACCCGGCCATCTTCTTCGATGACGACGGCCAGGGCTACTTCACCTTCGGTGGCGGCGACAGCGACTCCCGCCCGGCCAGGGACAACAACAATAACATCTTCAACATCTACAAGCTCAACAAGAACATCAACGGCTTTGACGTGAGTTCCAAGGTCGAGCTGAAGATTGGCGGCCCGAAGGCGATGGAAGCCTCCTACATCCACAAGAAGGGCTCCACCTACTACCTTTCGTACAGTACCGCCGACCTGCGCATTGCTTACGGTACGTCGAGCAATCCGATGGGCCCCTATACGTACAAGGGCATCTTCATGGATAACCCGAACATCAACGGCCGCAACATCAACGCGAACAACAATAACCACCACGGTATCGCCCAGTTCAAGGGCAAGTGGTATGTCGTCTACCATGACCGTCGCCTCGTGCAGGCTTCTGAACATCCGGCTTCTCTGGGCAATCCCAATCCCGACCCGGCCTATCACCGTAGCGTGAGCATCGACGAGTTCACCTACAATGGCGACGACATGAACAAGCTGACCTATACGGACAATGGCCCGACTCAGATCGAGAACTTCAACCCCTACGAGGTCTATCCGGCAATCACGAGCTCCAAGCAGAAGAACATCCGCAGCCGTACCGACTGGAACAACTCCGACTGGTCCGGTGGAGTCGCTGCCAAGCATGTGCTGACTCCGTATGCGAGCAAGGAATCCTGGATTCGCGTTTCCGGGGTGGACTTCGGCGATGGCGCCACGGCGTTCAACGTGGTCGCAGCAAGCGTTGGCGACGGCAACAAGATCGAGATCCACAGCGGTTCCGCTTCCGGCACTCTTGCGGGTACCTGCGACATCCAGAAGACGAGCGGCTGGAACGACTATGCCGAAAACACTTGCGAAGTGTCCGGGCTGACCGGCGTCGTGGACGAACTGTTCCTCGTGTTCAAGGGCTCGAAGGACTCCACCATGGGCATCCTCGAATGGAGCTTCGTGGGTGCGGGCGGCCCGAGCGTTGCAGCCCAGCAGGTGCCTTATGACAGCGTTGCCGTGACGCTCCCGGCGGTCATCGAAGCCGAAAAGTTCGACCTGGGCGGTGCACGCAAGGCTTACAGCGATGCCGAAAAGGCGAACCAGGGCGATGCCAGTTTCCGTGCGGACGAAGGCGTGGACATTGTGCTGCTGGATTCCGCCGATGCTTCCAAGGGCATGGCCATTGGCTACACGAGCGTTGGCGAATGGATCGAATATACGGTCAACGTTCCTACCGAGGGCGACTATGCCATCAAGGTTTCCGCGTCGACGGGCATGGATTCCGCGAGCCTTTCGTTCCAGGTGGACGAAAAGGATGTCGGCGAGACCGTTGTCGTTCCGAAGACGGGTGATGACTGGAGCGTTTACAAGGAATTCACTGGCGGCACAGCTCATCTTACTGCCGGCGAACACGTGATCCGCCTGGTTATTCAGGGCGACAACGTGAACGTGGACTGGTTCTCCTTCGGCGATGCGACTCCCACGACATCTCTCCAGAATACCGGGGCCAAGTTCTCGGTGGCCGATGGTAGCGTCTACCGCGTGTACTCTATGACCGGCAAGGTCCTGGGTACTGTCGACCTCGCTGGTTACGCTCCGCAGCAGGCCCTTTCGCAGGCCGGCTACAGCAAGGGCATCTACATGCTCAGGAATGTCCGTAGCGGCAAGATGCTGACCGTATCGACGTCCAAGTAATTCAAATCTCCATCCCGTAGCGGTTTAACATACTCCAACAAAAAGGAACTCCAGGGCTAGCCCTGGAGTTCTGATTTTTGAGTATGTCGGCTGCCTTGGTTTAGCTAGAACAGTTTCGGGTCGCCTTCGTCGTCCTCGTCGCCCGAGCCGTCGTCGAAACGGTCCGCCGGGGAGATACGGCTGGTGCGCTTGACCTTCTTGGCGGTGAACTTGCTGCCCAGCGCCTTGTAGCCCTTGACATCGGCGATTTCGGTGAGGTCCAGTTCTTCCTTCTGCACCTCGCGGCCGACCTGGTATTCCATGAGCTGGCGGGCATCGTCTGTCGCGAACAGCTCGATCATCTTCGTGTCCTTGTGGTCCGAGACGAGGCTGAACTCCGTGGTCATGGGGCAGCCTTCGAGGTTGAAGCGCTTGACCATGTAGTTGTAGTTGCCGCCCTCGAAGTAGAGGATGGTGAAGACCTGGGTCGGGTCGAACTTGTGCAGGTACTTGATGTTCGTGCCCACCAGGATGGGGTCCGCCATGTCGTGGACGCGGGCGGTGCCGTTCTCCTTGATGATGAGCAGCTTGTCCTTCTCGTCGAATTCGCCGATACGGTCGCCCTTCCTCTGGGTCGATACGATGCCGCTCGGGGCGTCGAAATACAGTACGCGGGCGCCCAGGGTGCTCACGCCCTTGCGGATGCGCTTCACGTGCTTGACCGGGTACTTGGTGACGATGTTGCCGATGGCGCCACGGCCCTTGACCTCGACCTCGCTGAAGTCCACTTCGAAATTCAGCTTGATGCGCGGGCGCGGCTTGAGGGTCACTTCGACCACTTCCGCCTCGCCGTTCAGGTTGCTGGACAGGTAGAGGATCTTGCTGCCGGGCTTGTTCTTGCCCATGTAGTAGTCCTTGTCGCGGGTCACGCCGCCCACGTTGAATCGCTTGATGTAGGCCGTGCCGTCCTTGCCGTCCTGGTGTATGACGTTGTATATATGGCGCTCGTCGTCCTTGTTGAACTTCTCGACGAGGATGATGTCCTTTCCGACAAAGTCCTTGTCGCTCACCTTCACGATCTTGAAACTGCCGTCGGCCTTGAACACGATGAGGTCGTCGTAGGCGGAAACGTCGAAGAGGTATTCTTCCTTCTTCATGCCGGTGCCGACAAAACCTTCCTTGCGGTTCACGTAGAGCTTCTGGTTGGCGAGCGCGACATGCACGGCGTTCACCTTGCCGAACTCGGCAATCTGGGTCTTGCGTTCGCGACCTTCGCCGTACTTCTTGAGGATGTTCTTGAAGTGGTCAATGGCGTAGTCGGTGATGTGCTCCAGGTTGAATTTGTTCTGGGCGAGCTTCTCGTCGAGTTCCGCCAGAAGTTCGTCGGCCTTCTTGCGGTCGAAACGGCTGATGCGGCGGACCGGAATTTCGGCGAGCTTCAGGATTTCTTCACGGGTGACGCTGCGGCGCAGGTAGCGCTTGACGTAGGGCTTGAGGCCTTCGTCGATGAGGTTGACCATTTCGTCGCGGTCGCGAGCCTTCTTGATGACCTCGTAGACTTCCTTCTCGATGAAGATTTTCTCGAGGCTGGTCATGTGCCACTTGTCTTCGAGGTGCTTGCGTTCGTTCTCGAGTTCCCACTGGAGCAGCTTCACGGTGTGTTCCGTGTTCATCCGGAGGATTTCGGAGACACCCAGGAATTGCGGGTGCTTGTTCACGATGACGCAGGTGCACGGGGAAAGCGACTTTTCGCAGTCGGTAAATGCGTAGAGGGCGTCGATGGCGACCTGGGGTTCCGTACCCGGCTGCAGGTGGATCAGGATCTCGACGTTCTTGCTCGTATTGTCGTCGACGTGCTTGATCTTGATCTTGCCCTTGTCGTTGGCCTTGACGATGCTGTCGATAAGGCTTGTCGTCGTGGTCCCGTAGGGAATTTCGCGGATGGCGAGCGTCTTGTTGTCGACCTTCTCGATCTTGGCGCGGACGCGGACCTTGCCGCCGCGCATGCCGTCGTTGTAGTCGCTCACGTCGATGATGCCGCCGGTGAAGAAGTCCGGGTAGAGCGTGAACTTTTTGCCCTTGAGGATGGCGATGCTCGCTTCGCAGAGCTCGCGGAAGTTGTGGGGGAGGATGCTCGTGGAAAGGCCCACGGCGATGCCGTCGACGCCCTGGGCGAGTAAGAGCGGGAACTTGACCGGGAGGGTCACGGGTTCTTCGCTACGCCCGTCGTAGCTCGGGATCCATTCCGTAGTCTCGGGGTTGAAAACGACGTCGACCGCGAACTGGGTGAGGCGGCCTTCGATGTAACGCGGGGCGGCAGCGTCGTCACCGGTGAGCGGGTTGCCCCAGTTACCCTGGGTGTCTATAAGCAGGCCTTTCTGGCCGAGAGTGACGAGCGCGTCTCCGATGGAGGCGTCGCCGTGTGGGTGGTAGGCCATGGTACGGCCAACGATGGTGGCTACCTTCTGGTAGCGTCCGTCGTGGTTTTCGAAAAGGGAGTGCAGGATACGGCGCTGGACCGGCTTGAGCCCGTCTTCGTAGTACGGGACGGCACGGTCGAGGATGACGTAGCTCGCGTAGTCGAGGAACCAACCATCATAGAGTCTTTCGAGATGGTTGACATTGGAAAGCCCGAGGGTCGTATCTGGGGTATTTTGATTCATGAAGGTAAATGTAGAAAAATTTTCGGGATTTTTTTGTCATTTAGTGCACAAATGGTCAAAGTTTGGAGCGGAGTAAGTCAAGAAACTAATGACAAATTGGCTTTTTTAGCTTTTTTTCGCAACATTCGTCATGTACAGCAATATCACGCAAAGCATCGGCATTGCGTACCCGATGTACGAAGACACGCCTGGTTTAGAGACTAAAAGGTTGTAGAGCCCATGTATGGTCACGGAGATGGACAATATGCCCGCGATACCGGCGAGAAAGAATGCCTTGTGCATTTTTAAAAGCTGGAAGCCCTTGGCTAGCGCCACCAGAGTCACGATGTGCAACACGCCGACCGCCGATCCGCGAACCAGCATGTAGGTCAGCTGTTGCGTGTCCGACGAAAGAAGGATGCAGCAGTTTTCAAAAGTCGCAAAACCGGCACCGATACCGACGGCGAGCAATTCAATTCTTTTGCCCGATGGGTCATACACGTAAATGCAGAACAAGATTAGCAAGAGCTTCATGCTCTCTTCTATCATCGGGGAAAGGAAAATGGCGGTATCTTCGGGACTGTAGCCCGATGTCGCCTGGATAAAACCTGCGATGTAGGCAGAAAAAATGCAAACGATCATACCGGCTAGGAATGCGGAGATCAGCTGGCGTGAGCTTCCTTTAGTGAAAAGGAACGAAATTGCAAATGGAGCTGCAATACATATCAGGACGTTTTCGGCATTAACCATCGGAGGCAAGTTCCTTTTTCATCGAAGAATACATAATGATCAGCGCAATCGTGTTTGCGAAAAAAAACAAATAATAATAGAAGTCAAAACCCAGGAACATGGCTAGTTCCGTCCACAAAAAGAACGTTGTGGCGAGAAAAAATTCCTTGCGTCGAAAACTCTTGACGCCAAGCCAAACCGTTAAAGCAACCATTACCACTAAGCATGCCATTTTGGTAAATTCGAAAACAAACCCTTTTATATTCAATAAAGGAATCTGCATCGCGAGAACGGTGAAACTTGCCGCTACTGCCAGCCACATTTCTTTCCTACTCAAACTTCTCCTGCTTATTAGGCCACGAATCAACAGCCAGAAAAAATAAATGTACGGGATTCCGAACAGAATGTCCTGAAACCATTCTTTTGACCAGGCGATCCAAAATGCGATGTTCACACCGATAAAGAGAATTGCAAACGCAATTTCATTGGCTACTATTTTCTTGTCTTTTAGTATCGTTTGCAGGCTTGCGCAGAAAAGCAGGATCATTGCACATTCACCGATTTCATTACATGCCATAGGCATCCGCGTGTCTGGTTCCAGAAGGTCGTAAGCAATCCAATAAAAGTTACTGAGAAGGTAGCTACTCGTCGCCAGGGCAAAGAAGAACGGAAGAATGCTTTTTTTTGTGCCTAAGATCAGCTTGATCGATTTCGCAATAATAACAACTAAGATGCTGGATTGGATGATGGTTGTTATGATGTCCAACCTTGTTATATATCCCATGAATGCCCCATCTTTGCGTATATGGCGCGTAGAGCCTCTTTCCCTCTAGCCAACAGGTTGTATGTCTGCTTTATGTTCTTTTTTATGATTCGGCTGATTTGCTCTGGCTTCATATCTTCAAAATACTGGAGATACAACGCTTGCCTATAGTTTGCGTCAATGGCCTTCAATGACCGGTACAGTTGTGCGTCTCGCTCGGTTTTTAGAAGTACGGCGATCGGTTGGGTACTCGCATCCGCTTCCATATTGTCCAAAAATTCCTTCTCCAACGAGACGAACCAAATTCTTTGTTTCCTTAAATGGATGAACGCCTGGTTCTTGGCGACTGCAAACAGCCAAGTTTTGAACAGGGCATTGTCTTTTTCTTTGTAGCGGGCAACTCCAGATACCAGAACCGCGAAAGTGTCCATCATCAGTTCTTCGGCGATATCGGCGTTTTGGACAAACCCATATATAAATAAAACTAGACTTTCTCTATATTTGTTAAAAAGAGCTTCAAGAGCGCTTTGATCACCAGAAGTCAGAAAACGGGTATACAATAGTCCGTCGTTATCGGGCATGTGTATAGACTCCATCCAAGAAAACTTGAAATACTCTTTTGGGCGTAATAGCTTTTAATAGCATTTGCTTTTAGAATTACTCACTTGCGACAACAATCTTTAACTTATATATAATAATAGTAATAATTTTAACACGATGCGATGTAAACAATGTTTTACAACGGGAACAATGAGTAAAAATTGTATTTTTGCTATTAAAAGTATAAAGGTGATGGTGTGGATAGATGTGAGGTGAGTCGTGAATTACACAACGGAAGAGGCCCTAAAAGAAATAAATAGGCGCGCGGGAATAATCCTGAAAAAACGCGAAAGAAGGATGTTGAATGCTCTGGCGACGACCGCCGGTGTTACTTTGGTTGTGCTTTTTGCCGTGATTGGTGAGTTTTCGGGTGCGAGAATCCCGGAAACACAGTCTGATTATGGGGCGTTTATTTTGTCTGCAGAAACGGGCGGTTATATGTTGACGGCCGTTTTAGGCTTTGTTTTGGGCGTTTGTGTGACGCTTCTTGTTAAGCGACTGAAAAACAAGTAAACATTTTTTTATACAAAATAACGAGTAAAAAATTTAAGCCATGCTATTAATGGATAGCATGGCTTTATATGTTATGCGGACAAAGTTGTAAAAGACGCAAAGAGCCGACATCTTTAAAGGAGATTGAAAAAGATGAAAAAAATAGTGTTTCTTATGGTGGCTTTGGCAGGCTTCGCCCTGGCTGATAAAACGCATCTTATCAAGATCACTAAGACGGACGGCACCACCGAACGTTTCTGGGTGGAAACCGTGGCGAAAATAACGTTCGATGCCGACAAGAAGGATTCGGCTAGCATAACGTCGATCCCCGTGTCGCAATTGATGCCTGGCGCATCGGTGTCCTGGAATCGCCATACATCAAGTTTGTCGGTAACCGTTCCGGATGGTCGTTCGGCAGTCCGGATTTTTGATGCCCTGGGAAATTGCGTTTATCGTAACGCTGGCCTCGTGAAGGGCGAAAATGTTGTGCAGCCCGGTCTTTCTTCCGGGGTCTACATGGTGCAGGTCCAGATGGGGGCTCACCTTTCCACTCTCAAAATTAACGTGAAGGAGTAGGAGAAAATATGAAAACGATTCAAAAAGTTTCTGCTCTTCTTGTGGCTTCGGCTTCGCTCAGCATGGCTGGCGTCATTGATTTTTATACCGATGGTGAGAAAAAGCCTTCGACAAGCTTGAACCTGATGACCATTGACAGCCTGACTTTTTCCGGGAAAGGCGAAAAGAAAGAGATTGATTTCTCGGGCAAGGCAAAACAAAAGTCAATCAAGCTTTCGAAAATTGACCAAATGAAGTTCTCGCTCAAGGACAAGAGCAAGGAAACGATGACCGTGACGGTCGGTGAAGGCGTCATGGCGGGCAAGCATACGTTCAAACTTTCCGAAATCAAGAAGATCGAGATTGTCGAAACGGATTCCGATAAGGATAAGGACAACGACGGCCTTACCGACATCGAGGAAATCTACAAGTACGATACAAACCCGAACTCCACCGATACGGATGGCGATGG